>JACPOA010000093.1 GCA_016185205.1 Hyphomicrobiales bacterium
GCGATGAAAGCACCTTCGACGAAGATCGAAGGCGCGTAGGCGTCATACGCGTACCACCACCAGAAGAAGGCGGGCGGTAGGTAGACCGGAACGCCGACGAGGTCGAACCAGGGTGGCCCGAGCTGGATCTGATAGCCCAGCCTCCAGGCTGTCCATTGGGTTGCTCCCCATAGGGTGATGAGCACGATGGCGAAAACGAGGGTCACCTGACCCCAGAGGATCTTAGTCGCGGACATGGCGAGGCAAGATCAGGCAGTCGCTCGCCTTCAGTACAAGAGACCGTCCCCATGGAGCGGCCAAGCGGCGGCTCTGGCGTGCAATTCGGAAACTCGATAGGCCGCTCGTTCACCTAGCCGAACGGTGCGACGACGAACCCTCTCACTAGTCTTTATTCGATTCGTCCGTTCCCAGTATTTGCTACCGCCGCTGGCTCACCGGCCAGCATCTTTGGGCCAAGCAATGCGGAATGGACACCGAACGTGCGAAGACGGAAGGGCTATAGCTTTCAGTTCTTCATGCTGGAACGCCGCCGAGGAAGCGTCACCTGAAGCTGAGGCCGACCTTAGGCATTCCCGCCCAAGGCCGGCACCCACCACGCCTACTTCTTTGGCGCGTCAATCTTGAAAACTGGCTTAAAGTCGTTCGGAGCGAGCAAAGTCGTCCGGTCGTAGGTATTCACGTTCTTGCCATCGATGATGCTGAACTTGCGGCTTGCAACCTTCACTTCGAGCTTGCCCTCCAGGAGGCGGATCGCCTGATCCACGCTGATGCGCGAGCCTAGAAGGTTGTTGTCGTTCACGGTGGCCATGACGATGCCGTCGCGTACCGCCTGCTCGATCGGCGGCGTCGAATAGAACGCGATCAGTTTCTTGTCCTTGATGTTCTTCTCCTTGACGATCTCCATCGCTCCTTCGATCGCCGGAGCGACGCCACCAATGATGGTGAGATCCGGGTAGGTCTGCAGTGCGTCCTCGATGAGCTTCATCTGAGTGGCTTTGCCGGTATCGCCATAGATGACTTTGATCAGCTCGACATCGGAGCCGGCGATCGACTCCTTCATGCCCTTCACGGCGTCTTCCACCCATTGCGAGCCGGCGGGACCTGCCAGCCACACCATCTTCTTCTTGCCGGACCCTGCCGGGAAGGTTTCGGCCAGATACTTGCCGGCCGTCGCGCCAGCGTAATAGTACTGGGCAAGTGCTGCGGCAGCGATCTTGTCGGAAGTCACTCCGTTGCCGAGATCGAGCACGGGCACCTTCTTCTTTGCAAGCTCGTCGATCAGGCCGTTCAGGCCCGACTTGGAGACCGCGTTGACGAGCACGGCGTTGCCGCCGGCCGCGACGCAGTCTTCGATCTGCTGGATCTGCCCGGCGATATCGTCGTAACCGTTCGCCGCCATCACGGTAGCCGATACGCCCTGCCGCCGTGCCTCGATCAACACGCCGTAGTCCTTGGCCACGTAGTAGGCGTCCTTCATGTGCGGGAAGGCAACACAGAGATGCCAGGGCTTCGTGACGGCGCCCTTTGGCAGCGGCTTGTACACCGCCGTCGGATTCTTCTCGTCGACCATCAGATTGGCGGTCCAGTCGTCCGCCGCAAATACCATGCCTGCCTGTGTCGCAAGCAGCACCGATAGCGCAATGCCAGAGACTTTTCTCATGATCCAGCTCCCAATCCAGGTTCACCGTGAGACCACAGTTCCTTAGACCCGCCCATGGATGATCATCGATGTGATGTCCTGGCGGGTCGCCCCCTCCGTCGGCACGACGCCGACGAGATTTCCGTTCTTCAGCACGGCCACGCGATTGGAGATGCTCATGACATGCTCCATGTTGTGGCTGACAATTAGGAAAGAGATGCCGCGCCGGGAAAGGCGCGAGATGAGGTCGAGCACCTTCTGGCCCTCATGCACACCGAGCGCTGCCATGGGCTCGTCCATGATGATCAGCTTGATGTCCCCGAGGAGCAGACGACTGATGGCGACGGCCTGGCGTTGGCCGCCGGACATCGTGCTCACGGGGCGGTCGAGATATGGTAGGCGGATATCGAGCTCGCGCAGCAGTTCCTTGGTGCGTTCGAGCATCTCCGTCCGCCGCAGCACGGGCAACACGCCAAGCAATCTCGTGGAAAGCTCGCGCCCGAGAAAGACGTTCTGCGGAACATCGAAGCAGTCGACCAGCCCCAGATGCTGATGCAGCGTGGCGATTCCCAGATCGTGTGCATCGTGCGGATTCTGGATGGCGGCCAGCCGGCCGCTCACATGGATGGTCCCTTCGTCCGGCACCTCGGCGCCTGAAAGGATCTTCACCAGGGTTGATTTGCCGGCCCCGTTGTCGCCGACCAAGGCCATGATCTCGTTCTCGCGCACATCGATCGAGACGCCGTTCAGGGCCCGGTTGCCGCCGAACGCCTTTACGATCCCGGCGGCCCTGAGAAGCGACGTATGGGTAGAAGCCGGCCGGGAGGGTGCGAGGACAGGGCTCATCTCTATTCGTCCCGTACCTGCTGCATCATCCTGATCCGGACCTGATCGATCACCACGGCAAGAATGAGCAGGCAACCGAGGACGATCAGCTGCTGATAGCTCGGCACGCGCAGCAGGTTCATCCCATTGGTCACCAGGGTGACGAAGAAGGCGCCCAGCACGACATTGCCCACCCGGCCGATGCCGCCGAAGAACGACACACCGGCGATGACGACGGCGGTAATCGATTCGAGGACATGGGTGGACGCGAGCGTAGCCTCACCGGTACCGACACGGGCCGTGAGCAGAATCCCGCCGAAGGCGACGATCGTCGAGCACATGACATAGGCCAGCACCATGTGTAGGCGCGTGCTGATGCCCGCGAGCCGGCTGGCGACGATATTGCCGCCGAGCGCGTAGATGCGCCGGCCAAGTGCCGTCCAGTTGAGGATGTAGAACATGATCACGAAAACACCCGCCGCGAATAGGACGGGCGCTGGAATGCCCAATGGTGCCGCATAGGCGAAGATCTCGCCGAACTGCTTGGGCATGCCGTACATCGGCATGCCGCCGCTCACCGTGAGGGCGACACCGGACAGGATCGACAGCATCCCGACCGTCATGATGAAGGGGTTGACGTTGAAGACGGCGATGCCAATGCCGTTGACCGCTCCAACCACGGCACCGACGGCAAGCCCCGCCGCGATGCCTGCGGCGATGGCGAGCCACGGCGCATCCGGATCGAACCCGAGCACGGTCGCCATGACCAACGCGACGCACACGCTCACCAGCGCCTCGGTCGACCCGATCGACATGTCGATGCCGCGCACCAGCAGGGTGATCATCTGGCCGATGCTCACGATGACCAAGAAGCTCGCGGCACGCGCCACGTTGAAGAGATTGCCGTAGGTCAGAAACCTAGGCTCGGCCAGCGCGAAGCCTACAATGGCGATGACGAGGACGAGCGGCAGTATTCCTCCGGCCAGGAAAAATCTGCGGCCGAAGGCGGAGAGACGCCGCAAGCTATCGGTCGGGCTTCTGGGCTCCACCTCCGCCTGCTCAGACATCGATGCTTCTGTGAATTGTCATCCTCGGTCCTTTCATCGCATTCCCCGTAGTTGCGATGCATTTTTTAGGCCCACACCGGCCCTACGGGCCCTGCCCCATGAGAGCCCACCGTCATTAGCGTATGCCCGGGTAGCATGATGCAAATTGATATTTTCAATGGCGAAAGCAATAATATTGATATTGGGACGTAATAAGGGTCCGAGGATCGAATGGCCAAACAACCCGCCCACCACGCCCGCCCGATCGAGGGTCTGGCGAAGAAGATCAACTGGAACCTGCTGCACATGTTCGTGGTGGTTGCAGAGCAGCAAAGCCTGTCGCGCGCCGCCCATGTCCTGGGCCGCGGCCAGCCGGCGATCAGTGCGGCGCTCAAGAAGCTCGAGGACCGCCTGGACTGCAAGCTGGCGCTGCGCGGGCCCACGAATTTTGCCCTCACTGCGGCAGGTGAGGTTCTTTATCGCGAGGCGCGTGAGATCGCCAACGGCATCGACCGCATGTCCCTCCTGATCGCCGATCTCAGCGGAGACCTGACGGGTACGGTGCATCTCGCCATGGCAAGCCACATGACGAGCCCGTTGCTCAACGACGCCTTCGCCGAGTTTCACCGCCGCCACCCGAAGGCGACCTTCCTGACAACGGTCATGTCCAGTCCGGATATCATGAAAGCGATGGCAGCCAGCACCATCCACTTCGCCATCACGCCCCTCCATCAGAAGCCCGATCAGTTCGAATGTTTCCACCTGTTCCGCGAGCACTGCGCTTTCTATTGCGGGCCGACGCATCGGCTGTTCGGTCGGCACAACCTGACGGCCGCCGACCTGCGCAATGAACCGTCGGTGAGTTACTACCGGCCGACGACGATCTCCTACACGCTTCAGACGATTGCCGTTGCCCATGCAGAAGTGCAACTGGCCGAGCCGGCGGCCGCGGTTTCCAATCACATGGAGGAAGTGCGGCGCATGATAATTGCGGGCGTCGGCATCGGAAGCATCCCCATCCATATCGCCGCGCGCGACGAGCAGGACGGCCTCTTGTGGCGGTTGCCGCCCTATAAGCCGATGATGCCCGTCGACATCTTCATGATCACCAACCCGCGCGTTCGGCCAAGTCGCGTTGAGGAGTCTCTGATCGACGTCGTGAAGGAGCTGGTCGAGGCCAAGCCCCTCAGGGAACGGACCTATCCGCAGGCCCTCGATCTGCCCTTCACGCCAATTCCCGCATCCAGGTCGAGTCGTTCTCAGAAGAATCGGTCGAAGTGAATGCGTTCGGCCGGCACCCCACGGTCGCGCGTCAACAGGGCAACGACGGCTTCGGCCATCGGAGGCGGCCCCGCCAAGTAGAAGTCTGTCCGCGCGAAAGCCTCCATCGGCAAATCCGCGACGAGTTCGTGGACCATTCCGGTCCTGCCGGACCAGCGGTCATCGCCGCTGGAGACGATCGAATGAAAGCGTACATGGCTGCCAAGCCGCGGGAGCCCGCGCAGAAGCGCTTCACCGCAGATATCGTCGGCTGAGCGTCCGCCGTAGAAAAAGTCGAAGGCGCAACCGACCGCCATTTCCGCCCGGTCGAGCCCACGAGCGATGCCGATCATCGGCGACAATCCCGAGCCGCCGGCGATGCACACGACATTTCGCCCGGTATCGGCCCTCAAGTAGGCCCGGCCGTAGGGCCCGTCGAGGGTCACGCAGTCGCCCGGCCGGAGGTCGAAGAGCGCCGAGGTAGCCGCACCCCCGGGAACGCGCCGAATGATGAAATGCCACTCGCCCTCGTCATTCTCGACGTTCGACATCGAATAGGCGCGAGCGGCCGGGATGCCGCCGGGAGACAGCAGGGCATACTGGCCCGGGCGAAACGCCGCCGGGGCATCGCCGCGGAAGCGAAACTCCCGCATGTCACGGGTCAGATCCTGAGCGGCGATAAGAGTGGCGCTCACCCGTTCCGGCAGCGGCGCGGCGGCCGCGTCGCCTCGGCCAATCATCTTGATGCGACAGTCCGAGACCGGCCGCGACTGGCAGGCAAGGCGTCGGTTGCGATTGCGATCGCGCTCCGAAAGCCCCGGAGCCAGAGGCCAGGCATCGGCCACCTCGCCCTCGAGCAGTTCGAACTTGCAACTGCCGCAGCCTCCGACATTGCACTCATAGGCGAGCGGCACGCCGGCGCGCAGTCCCGCGCGCAGCAGCACATCGTCGGCGGCGCAGTCGAAGTCGGCGCCGAGCCGTTCCTCACGAATGCGGTACCGCACGGAGCGGCTAGTCCAGCCGCCGCGACATGGCGTCATGCAACTTGGCCAGCCGGCCGGGGCCGACGAAATCGCCGTCCTTCACGAGCTGGACGTCGCCCACCCAAAGAGACTGGTCGAACACGATCCCATCGGGATGGTTCTCGCCGCCGCCGGGTTCCCACCAGGGCAGGCCCATGCCGATCGCATTCGAGCCGGGAATGCGGATATCTTCGATGAATTGCCGCTCGGTCAGCTTCGTGCCGGGATGGAAACCCAAGGTGAAGTGCACGAAGTAGCCCAGGTCGCCCTTGCCGCTGGCGCGGCGCAACGCCCGCCCGAAGCTTGGCCGGTCCTCGGTGGCGCCTCCCGTGAACCCCTGGATCCTGCCGTCGACCTCGATCGTGATCGGCTCGCGAAGGGCACGATAATATTCGTCAAACAGCGCCTGGATGACGATCCTGCCCTTCACGCTATCCATCAGCGGATAGAAGCTCTGCGTTCCCGGCACCGTGTTCATACCGGGGCTCTGGCACACGCGCTGGCGGATCATCTTCAGCTTGTCGAGAGTCAACTTGACGTCGGTGCCCTTCGGACAGGTGAAGCGTACCTGCTGGCCTGCCGCCTCAGCAAAGAACTCCGCCAAGGCCACGTTGAAATCCATCATCGCGGCGAAATCGACGCATCCGTACAGCCGCTCGAAGCTCTCCGCCTCGGCCAGCGCAAGCAGCGCATACCGGCAGCGATTGGCGTCCATCGCGGCCGAATGGGCACCCGAGCCAGCGTGGTATGGGAAACAGAAATCGAACCAGACGTCGCTGGCTACGACCGCGGCCTTCAACGCGTCCGAGACAAAGGGATCCGACAGTCCGCCCTGGAACGGGAGCTGCGGCGCCACGGCGACCAAGGGTTTGCCGCCGGCCCCGATCACCGCGTCGGTCACGGCCTGAATGAGGACGCTCTCTGTGCCGGTATCGGCCGTGATGAGCACGGTCTCGCCGTTGCCGACCGCGAAGTGCTTGTTAACCAGATTGTCGGCGGCCCGCATCAGCCGCCTGGACGTGAACATTGCCATCGTGTCCCCTTGCCTTGCGCCGGTCAGGCGCCATCGACGGTTACGCGAGTGGGCCGCGGCATCGTGAAAGTCTCGCGTACCACCGCGTATTCCTGGTAGCCGAGCCGCGCGATTGGCTCGAGGCGGTCGATCTTGAGAAGCCCGTCCTGCAGGAGATCGTCGCGTATGTGCACGCCCAGCACCGCGCCCATCACCATGCAATTGGCGACGCCGCCGAAAGTGCCCGGCATGGCGATCACATCCACCAGGCGACACTCGAGGTGCAGCGGCGATTCCTTGACGCGCGGCGGACGAACCAGCTGTGACGGCTCCTTGGTGAGCCCCGCCAGCTCGAATTCATCGACCTTGCTGCCAGCCGGCGCCGAGGAGACGTTCAGCGCTTCGCGCAGGCTGAAGGTCGCCACGTTGACCACGAACTCGCCCACTTCGCGGACATTTCGCAGCGAATCCTTTTCGCCGCCTTCGACATGCGCGCCGACGGGACAATAGATCACCAACGGCGGATTCTCGCTCACGAGATTGTAGAAGCTGAACGGCGCAAGATTGACCGTTCCTCCGGCATCGATGGTCGACACCCAGCCGATGGGCCTCGGTACGACACACTGCTTGAGTGGGTTGTGCGGCAGGCCATGGTCATTGCGGCTGCAGTCGTAGAACATTCGGGCGGAAGCCTCTAATCGGCCGCGGCAGCCATTTCCGGGTTGCCATAGATCCTGTCGAGGTTGTGCAGGATGAAGTGCTGCACACCCTTTTCGAGGCGACTCATCCGGCCCGGCACGAAATGCCTGGCCTTCGTGGCATTCTGCAGCGACTCGACCATTTCGAAATCCTCGCCGAGGATCTTGTCGCTCATCTCCAGGAATTGCCGCTTCACCTCGGGAAACGTCGGGCTTTCCACGACGTGTCTCGGAAAGACGATGAACTGCTTCATCACCATCGTCTTGGCATCGACGGGCCACGACGAATAGAGCATCACGTAATCGGGTCGGACGAAGAAGTTCACATTGGGCGTGATCACGCCAGCCTGAGAGAAGCGCGGCGGCTTGCCCTTGAGTGCCGGGATCGGCTCGACGAAGACCTCTCCCGACTTGGTGTGCGAACCCGCGTCGTACTCATTGATGAAGACCTGGCCACGGGTGCGCGTCTCATAGGGAACGTCGGTCGTCTTCATGTAGCGGCCGATCGTGTCCTTGTGCAGCACGCCGATGTGGTAGAAGTCGATGAAGTTCTCGACCATCAGCTTCCAGTTGCAGTTCAGCGGAATGTCGCGCTGAATGCCCAGGCGCATCGGCTCCATGTCGATGTAGCCGAACTTCTCGGCGAACTCCGCAACGAACGCCTCGAACTGCGGCGGGGTCTTGCTCAGCGAGACGAATACCCAACCCTGGAAGCTCTCGCACGGCAGTTCCGGCAGCTTGCAGGCCTTGCGATCGAAGCCTTCCGCGTCGCGCATGTACGGCGCGCCGATCAACTGGCCGTCCAGACCGTAAAGCCAGCCGTGATAGGGGCAGGAAAACTCCTTCGCATTGCCGGAGCCGTTCGCGATCTCCACGCCGCGATGCAGGCAGGTGTTGGAGAAGGCGGCTATCCTGCCATCGGCCTGCCGGCACAGCAGGACCGGCTGCTCGACGATCCTCAAGGCCTTGTAGTCCCCTGCATTCGGGATTTCCTCGGCGCGGCCGATGCAAAGCCAATCCTGGCCGAAGATCACCTGCTTCTCGCGCTCCAGCACCGCGGGATCGTAATACATCTCGCCCGTCGGATGATTGGCCTGGGTGATGGGAAGAGATGCTCTTGCGATGGAAGCGCTGGGGCGATTGAACGTATTGCCTGAATTGTCCATCTCACGACCCTTCTCTATTCTTCGCGGGAGAATGACGCGGGCATCCACTCATCTCAAATCGATATGATCTATGGCAATATCGATGGAGACGATGATCGAGCGATCTCTCGCCCCTTTCTCCGGGAGGAATTTGACTTCGACACATGCCAAATGGTCTATCTGCAGGCCGCTTTCATTGAGAAATTCGATATTAATAATGATCTCATCACTATGGTTGATATGAGGAGAGGATGACGACCTGGCACAAGGCAGCCGAAACGAGTGCACTGGCGGAGAAGGAGGTCATCGGCGTCGAGGTGGGCGGCGTTGAAATCGCCATCTACCGTCTCGATGACGGGTACTTCGCCACCTCCAACATCTGCACCCACCAGTTTGCGTTTTTGTCCGAGGGCTACGTCAACGACGGCTGCGTGGAATGCCCGCTTCATCAGGCATTCTTCGACATCCGCACCGGCGCCGTCAAGGAAGGTCCCCCTGAAGCACCGCTGAAGACGTTTCCCGTCAAGGTCGAGGGAAGCGACATTCTGGTGGCATTGAGCTGACGGGAGTCCGCCTGCATTCCTGCGACTTTCTCAAAAAGGGTTCGTTGAATGGCTCTGCCGATTCGCTCCGAGTATTCGATCGCCGGCAATGGACCGGCGGTGTTCCTCACCCACGGCGTCGGCGCACGCCGCCAGGTATGGGATGCCATTGTCGAGAAGCTCGCACCGCATTTTCGCTGCATCACCTACGACCTCCGAGGTCACGGCGGATCGGCAGGAGCGGACCAGCCCTTCGGCATCGAGGAATTTGTCGCCGATCTGGAAGCCTTGCGCATGCAGCTTGGCATCGAGCACGCGCATTTTGTCGGCCATTCGTTGGGCGGCATGATCGTTCCCGCCTATGCACGGGCGCATCCGGAGCGGGTCGAGTCTCTGGGGTTGATTTCCACGGCTGCCTTTCGCAACGCCGAGGCAAGGGCGAGCCTCGCCGGCTTCGTCAGGAAGATCGACGCCGAAGGTACGGCTGGCGTGGTCGATACGCTTCTTGATCGATGGTTCACGGACCAGTTTCGCCGTGACCGGCCTGACGTCGTCGAGGCGCGGAAGAAGTACGTGCTCAACCTCGACCCGCGAGTCTATCGGGAAACCTATAACGTGTTCGCGACCACCGAGACAGGACCCTGGCTCAGCGGAATCGATGCGCCCACACTGGTGATGACCGGCGAACTGGATCCCGGGTGCGGCCCTGCCCTCAACGAAAAGATGGCGGCAGCTTTGCCGCATTCGGAACTTGTGATCCTGCCGGCCCTAAAACACTCCATTCTCGTGGAAGCACCGGGCTCGGTGATCGAGGTTCTTCTGCGCTTTCTGCTTGCAAGTGAGCGGTCGTATCAATAGCAGGACGCTATTGTAAAGCAGTTCACCTAGTCTTTGAGGCAATTCTCATCGAGTGGAGATAGCTCGGCCAGATGATCCCTCGAGCAGCCCCAAGATCGGCGTAGAAAGCCCTTCGCTCGGCGGCATGCTAACGAATCGAAGCAATTGTTCCGTCTCGTGGGCTTCAGGACAGTGAGGTTGAACACGAATGATCTTAGATGTCATTCACGCCGTCTGGCAGCGACTGGTTACAATCCCAACCCTCGACTTCGCCCGAGCGACCAATTCACATCCCCGCCGGGCAAAGCAACGCCCGACACGCCACGACCCACATACTGCTCGAGCGCGGGCCGCCAAGGGACCAAGCTAAAGCCGAGCCCGTCGTCGATCATGGCGAACCGTCCACTCAAAAGCTGCGTGGAACCGACCAGCGTCCCGGCGACGTGGTTGCCGGGAATAGCGGGCTGCCATTGCCGACCCCGCTCCGCCGCGAGCGCCCGGCCGGTGCGCTCGACGTCGCGAGCCTCCAGCCTGTTCACCATTTCTCTGGAAGCCCGGATCCGACCGTCCCCGAGATCAGTCGCAAAGCCCTGATCGGCCAACCACCGCTGGCGCCTGGCCAGTGCCACCGTCACGTCGCGACCGAATCCGTCGTCGGCAAGAATGATGCACTGGCGGGACGCCAGTTCGCGGTCGAGCCACGTGGCTCCTTCATGGCCGATCTGCTGCTCGAGACCTGTCGGCGAGAGCACAGTGACCCGACTGGCCGTCCCGTCCCGCGCGAGGTCGTAGGCTTGGCCGCGCTCGGGCAAATCGGCCGGGATGCGCCACTGGTCGGCATCGATCCGCTCGACATGACCCGCCCGGCGCAACGCCTCGAGGCGCCGCACATGGGATCGGACGTACGCCGCGGCATCGCCACCGAGACGCTCGACGGTGCCGACAGCCTGCTCCAGGTGCCTGGCCGGCCGATAGATGCCCTCCTTGCCGGCAATCGCCAGGATGTTGCGGTCCGAGACGCGCGGCCCGGCGTGGCCTGGACCCGCCGCCACCATCATGCCGCGCTGGATATCCTCCGCACGGACCGGGTCCATCTCGAGGTGATGGACGCGCCCATCGACGCCGTCGATGACCAGCCGCACCCGCTCGCCCATCTCGTCGCCACCCAGCCCCTTGTCGAGCACCCGACCGACCATCGGCTCGGTCATCTTCTCTCGATGAAGGACATACCCTGCGATAGAGCGGGCGCCGGCCAACCCTTCCCGGTCCAGTGCCCGATGCATGGTCTTGATGATGTCGCCGCGCTCGCCCAGCTCTCGCAGGACGGGTTCGGCCCTGGGCGATACCGTCCACCGTCCTGGCTCAATCTCGGTGGCCAAGCCCATGCGCTCCAGCTTGCGCGCCCGCTGTATCAGCAGCGCCCGATTCTGCCGCAGGCTGTCGAGCATGTCCCGGTCTGGCCTGAGGTCGGCGAACTCGGTGCGGCTCCTCTGCTCGGCGAGCAGCATGCGGTCGAGCCGTGTGAAGCGGTCGGCATTGATCTCCCGCGCCAAGCTGCGGGAGACCTCCTGCTCGGTCTGGCGGCCGAGTTCCCGGGTCACCACCTCGCTCGCGCGCTCCCGGACACCATAGGCGATGTAGTCACCCGCGATGTTGAGGGTTTTGCCATCGTCGGTCACACCCCGGACGATGATATGGGTATGAGGATGGCCGGTGTTGTGGTGATCGACCGCGATCCAGTCGAGCCGGGTGCCGAGGTCGGTCTCCATCTGCTTCATGAGATCGCGGGTGGTCGCGCGAGGGTCCGAGAGCTCGACACCCTCCTCGGCCGACACGATGAAGCGGAACTGGTGACGGTCCTCTCGGCCGCGTTCGACGAACGCACGACCATCCTCGACATCCAGGTTGGCCGAATAGATTTGGCCCTTCTCCCCGTCCTTCGTCACGCCGTCGCGCTGCAGATAGCGAAGATGCGCGTCGACGGCTTTGCCGCTGACGAACTGCCGTCCCCGGGCGGCGCCGCGCTGCGGATTGAGCTTCACGACACGAGCCTTGACCGCGACCCGCCGCGAGCGCGTGCGGACGCCACCGTCCCGGCTCCAGGCATTGCGATTCTTCAGGGCCGCAGCCACCGCCGCACCGCGACCCCGCGCGTTGAACCGGCTGCTTCCCTTCCCGGTCCCGTTCAACCGCGAAGGACTACCGCCAGCGCGCCGGATAGCCTGCTGGATCTGCTTGGTGAAGCTGGACGCGTGGCCGCGCATGCCATCGGCGCGGCGCCCGCCGATGCGCGCGCCACCCCGATCCCGGATCTTGCCGGGCCTGAGTCGAAAGTCGTCGTCATCGCGGGCCATGGCATGACGATTGGCAGCGACACGAAGACCTGCAAGCGCCAGAACGCACGCGTCGCCGTGTGGCGTAGAAAAGGTGGTTCCAGCGTAGCCGCGGGTGGCTTGCCCTCAACCGACGGCGCTCGGAGCATTGAAAACAAAGGGAGAAGCGCCTCAAGAGCCATACGCACCTCTCGAAGAGCCGGCGCGGCGCCCTCAAGAAACAACGTGCAGACAAGCCCTTAGGAGCGCAGCGACGGCAGCGGGGCAACCCGCTTTATCTTGCCGTCCAAGACTTCGGGACTTCCAACAGACAAGCCTCATAAGCACCTCAGCCGGAATGATCAAAAGCATACGATCGCCTGCGCTTCGCATCACTGCAGCCGCTTGGCGTTTCCACGGTGCACAAACAGTCCGTCAGCTTGAGGCGCCAGTGCATTCACGCCAGCAATGGGATCGCTGGCGGACGACCGGGCCGACGGTATTCGGGGTGAAGGCGGCATAACCGAGGAACTGCCCTGATAACGCGCCGCAAACAGCGGCGAGTCCTTCCATGATATGACGCGGCGGCTGACGGTGACCATGCCATTGGCCTGCCCTTCTTCGACCAGCGGTGCGAGCATCGCGACGTAGAGCTGGGTCTCGGTCGGCAGCTCGCGACCCGTCGCCAGGTATTCGTCATAGCGCGCAGGACCTGCATTGTAGGCAGCCAGAAAGCCTGGCGATCCGTAGCGATCGTGCATCTCGCGCAAGTAGGCCGCGCCGGCGAGAATGTTGTCGCGCGGCTCATATGGGTCAGCACCGAGCCTATGACGGGCACGCAAACCGGCCCAGGTATCGGGCATGATCTGCATCAATCCCATGGCGCCTTGCGGCGACACCGCCAGCACGTCGCCACCACTCTCCATCGCCATCACGGCGCCGATCCAGGAAGCCGGCATGCCGAATCGCTGTGCAGCTTCGTGGACAAAGCTTGCATAAGGGTCGGCGACAGATGCGTTTTGGGTCTGTGCGGCGACAGCGGGTTCGGCATGTGCCCTCCCAGCAGAGTCAGCCGCGCCCGACACCAGCAGGACTACAACCACCGACACCGCCGATCGGGCGACAACTCGCCGAAGCTTGGCCGGGAAGGAGGAAGGGTCGCGACGCCGTGCGAACAAAGGAGCCGCTGCTTGGGTGTGAGCGCGCTGCATGGTCAATCCTCCTGCTCGATCCAGACTGGGTGCGCGCGACTGATGACGGCGGACACGGGGATCGGGCCGAAGTACCGGCCGTCCAAAGAGTCCGCCGCCTCCCAGTTCATCAGGAAGAGCTCGCCCGCCGCGATGACACGGCAGCCCTGCCAGACGGGAAGTGGCCGACCTCGTCCGTCGTGCTCGCGCGCCGCTCCCATCGCGATCTCATCGACCAGAACCGTGAGTCCTTCCCTACAGACGGTCTGCCCGGGAAGCGCCACGACACGCTTCAACATGGGAACGCCGCGCGGCAGATAGTTGCCTTCTACGAGGAAGGTCGCGAGCGGCTCCGGCGGCATCACGGCGACCAGCTCTGTGACATACCGCTCGCGGGTGACCTGCAGCCGGTAAAGACCCAGGGGGACACTTGCCGAGGCATTCCACAAGTAGTGCGGAAGCCAGCTCGGGGCGAGGTTTAGCGTCAGGACGCCGACACCGGCCAGCGCTGTCACGAGGATCTGCGCCCGGCCCGTCATGGGTCAATCCGTTGCCGTAGAAGCCAGGCTTTGTGACGTGCCAAAGTGTAAGGCCTCAGCGCTTCGCCAACCGACAAACGATTATGAATGTGACGCCAATAGTCCGGTGCCGCATCAGCTGCATCGATGCCCAGCGATTCGACGATGTCGATCATCTGCAGCACGTGCTTGACCTTCGGCCAGCCGGAAGCCCGCAGCAGGATGTCGCCACCGGGACGCACATAAGGAACCGTTGCGGATGCTTCGCTGGACCGGACGGCGCGCAGGATGTCGATACGGGACGCGACCGTGCCGTAGTCGTTGGCCGCCCAGCGCACGAAAGCGAAAATGCTACCCGGAGGGAAGGACAGGACACGCCGCCGCCGGTCGAGAATCTTCTCCTCAGCAGGCCGTCCGAAGCGGATCCAATGCTCGGTCTGCTTCTCGAGCCACAGGAGCTCGACGTGTGTGAGGTCGCTCAAGCGGCACCTCCGTCCCGTGTCGGTGGCACGCGCCTGAATAGTTCCCTTACCGGGCACCCTGTTATCCTCGGCGGTGGATGAGTGCGGTCCGTTAGACAGATTCCGAAGGAATCTGAGTTAGCCGGGGTACTGACTTTTGCTGCCGTGTGGCTGGCAGGGTTGTGACCATGATGTCTCCGCCAAACGATCCCCGAACGGGGCGCTTGGTGCGCTCCGCGGATCAGCGATGGAGACATGACATGGACTTTTATGCGGGACTGGATGTGTCGCTCGAGAGCACGAGCATCTGCGTCGTCGATGATGGCGGGAAAGTTGTCCGGGAAGGAAAGGTGCCGAGCGACGCCGATGCCATCGAGCTGTTCTTGGCCGAATGGGGCATCCGGCTGAAGCGGGTCGGGTTGGAAGCCTTCTCGTTCAGCGCCTGGCTGTTTGCCGCGTTGGACGGCAAAGGCCTGCCGGTCGTGTGCATCGAGACCCGCCACACCAAGGCGGCGCTGAACGCCATGATCAACAAGACCGACAAGAACGATGCCCGCGGCATCGCCCAGCTGATGCGCACCGGCTGGTTCCGGCCGGTCCATGTCAAATCCCTCCAAGCGCAGACGCTGCGGGTCCTGCTCGGCGGCCGCAAGGCTCTGCTCGGCAAGGTGCTCGACATGGAAAACATGATTCGTGGCCTGATCCGCCCGTTTGGCCTGAAGGTTGGACAGGTCTCGATCGGCAGGTTCGAGGCCCGCGTGAAGGAGCTGGTCGTTGGCTTGGCGGCGCTGGAGGCGATCGTGGTGCCACTGCTGGAGGCCCGGGCGGCGATGCGGCTGCAGTTCGCGCGGCTGCACCGGATGGCGCTGGCAGCGGCACGTGACGACAACGCGGTGCGGCGCATGATGACGGTGCCCGGAGTCGGGGCGATCGTGGCGCTGACCTTCCGCGCCACGGTCGACGATCCGGCACGCTTCCGCAAATCCACCGCCGTGGGGGCGCACTTCGGGCTGACGCCGCGACGCTATCAGTCCGGCGAGACCGACCGCTCGGGACGCATCTCCAAGTGCGGCGACGACATGACCCGATCGATGCTCTATGAGGCGGCGATCGCCATCCTCACGCGCATCCCGAGAAGCTTCAAGCTGCGGCTGTGGGGCCTGCGGCTGGCCAAGAAGAAGGGGCTGAAGCGGGCCGCGACCGCCGTGGCGCGGGCGCTCGCCGTGTTGCTGCATCGCATCTGGGTGGACGGTTCGACGTTCCGTCAAGGCACGGGAATGAAAGGCGGCCGGATCGCGCGCGCCGCCTGAGGCGCCAAGCGCGACGGACGCTTCCCGACCTCCGATCAGCAGGTTCCGCTCAGGCGGAGCGGCGTCTCCCGCGGAGACGGGGACAGGGGCGAGATCGCAACTTCTCTTGCCGGCAGCCTTACGGCCCAGCCGCACGGCGCTAGTTAGCCTGACCGCCCGGTCTCCAGATCCCGGAATGTGGCAGCTTCGATGCCGACCACGGACGTTAGCGAGTTCTCCACGGAGAGACAGGCCGCACCTGGCGTGATGGAGTTTTAGGGGAACGGCCGCAGCGGCGGCGGACGAACGGCAATGCAGACAGTGACCCGATGCTGGCGGCCGGGCGCGATGCTCGTGGTCGGCAGAACGGGATTTACCGATCAGGCTGTCAGTGACAGACTGCAGGCGCGGAGCGTTGTTGTCGTTGGCCCCAGAAGCCGAGAACGGGGGCCTAGATGAGTAGACTGGCCCTCAAAGATGAGACTGTGGCCCTTAATCATGCGACTGATGGCCCCTTATCTTGCGACTGGCGCGTCGCTTCGATCGTAGACCGGCGCAAC
>JACPOA010000092.1 GCA_016185205.1 Hyphomicrobiales bacterium
GCCGTTCTTGCAGAAGATCGGCCGGCCCGGCCAGGCGCCGCTGCGCGAGCGCGTCGTCAACAGCCTGAAGACCACCTTCGCCAGCCACTACACCAGGGTGGTGTCGCTGCCCGAGGTGCTCGACCTCAAGAACATCGCCGTCTATGGCAAACGCGCAACAGGCGAGAAGTTCCTGATCAATCCGAACAAGTAACTGCCCATCGACTTACGATGGAGGTGTCGGTCAAGGGAACGGAGGGTCGGCCCGGGGATCATGCCCTCCGGCGGGCGTAAGATGCGGCCATTTACTTGGCTTCGCTGGAAGGAAGAAGACTAGGAGGAACGCCATACGGCTTCCGGACAAGATCGGCATCGTCACCGCCGCCGCGTTCCCAATCCCCGACGAAGCAGTGTTGTTCATCGCCAGGGCGGAGCTGCCGATCGTCATCGGCGGCACGACGGCGTAAAGGAAGTTTTCCAGTGGAACGAGCTGCGTGCATTCCGCTTGACGTTTAGACAGATTAGGATTGAGCTCCGCCCACGCTAGAATCGAGAACAAGCGCCATTGAGCAAAAGAACAAAACCGTCAGTCATCAGCCTCTTCTCAGGTGCAGGAGGGATGGACATCGGATTGGAAGCTGCAGGGTTTCGCATCGCTCTAGCGGTCGAGCGTGATCCGATTTGCTGCGAGACCTTACGGACAAATCACCGATGGCCCATCCTAGAAGAGGATTTAGCTGACGCCACACTCAAGATCCTCCCAACCGCCAAGCTTCACCGTGGCGACGTCGATATGATCTCTGCTGGGCCGCCATGTCAGCCGTTTTCAAAATCAGCTAATTGGTCGCCCAACGGCCTGCGCCGCTTGCGAGATCCTCGAGCAGCGCCAATGCACAATCTCGTTGAGATAATTGAAGTGGCCTTGCCGAAGTGCGTATTAGTAGAGAACGTCGAAGGATTTCGACGAAGCGGATTGCGTTTTCTTCTCGAAGCGTTTCGACGGATCAATCGAGCTAGTGGCACTCGTTACTTGCCGCGTTGGCGAATCTTGAATGCTGCTGACTTTGGTGTACCGCAGCAGAGGCGCCGATTCTTCCTGGTAGCCTTCCGTGATGGAACAACCTTCGAATTTCCCATAGCCACCCACGAAAATCGCCACGTGACGTGCTGGGATGCTATCGGTCATTTGGCCAGAAAGAACCGCATTGACCTCGCCCCTAAGGGACGTTGGGCAAATCTCCTCCCCTCGATACCAGAAGGCCATAACTATCTCTGGCATACCAATCGTGGGGGCGGTAAGCGACTATTCGGATGGCGCACAAAATATTGGTCATTTTTGCTTAAGCTTGCGAAATGCAAGCCTGCATGGACCATCCCAGCACAGCCCGCGCAGAACGCCGGCCCGTTTCATTGGCGGAATCGACAGCTGAGAACCGCTGAAATGCTTAGGTTGCAGACATTCCCCAAGCACATTTTCGTCGCGGGCACGCGTGCAGATCGTCAACGGCAAATCGGCAACGCCGTACCTGCGTTGCTAGCAGAAGTGATCGGGCGCGCCATACTCGCCGAGTTGCGTGGCAAAGCCGCTAGTCGGGGGCCATATAAACTGGCCATTCTTACCAAGCGGTCCTTGCCCAAACGAGAACGGGCAACCTCCCCAAAGCAGGAATATCTACATATGATCGGACGACACGAGGACCACCCCGGACCCGGGCTGGGGCCTGCGTCCCGATAAGCAACCAATGACTGGACGCTCTAATGGCTAAACTCAGCACCGCTAGAAACCAACCCACAGAAGCCGAAAAGAGAGAGGTCCAGTGGAAAAAACTGGATGAGCTTCGTCTCGACGACGAGAACCCGCGGCTAGAGGAAGGTATGGCGGATGCGACTCAGTCGGAACTTCTGGCTGAGCTGGCAAAAGAATATGAACTCCAAGATCTAGGGCGTTCACTAGCGGACAATGGCTACTTTTCCGAAGAGCCGCTGGTAACCGTGAAGGAACGTGGCAAATGGACAGTCGTCGAAGGTAATCGACGTCTAGCCGCCCTAATGCTGCTTAACAATCCGGATGCAGCACCGAAAGAACAACGGGAGCAATGGCGCCAGTTGGCCGGCGATCGAAAAAAGCTTGTTACGCAAATTCCTATTCTTGAATACGACGATCGCAAAGAGGTCACGCCATATCTGGGCTTCCGCCACATCACCGGTGTGATGCAGTGGCGACCCTATCAAAAGGCGAGGTACATCGCCCAACTCGTTGAGAAGAATCACTACACGTTTCCGCAGATTGCTCGGATTATCGGCAGTCGCTTTCCCACTGTGCGCGAGCACTACATTGCTTACACAATGGTAAGGCAGGCCCGCCAGCAAATGGCTATCGATACATCACTCGCCGAGCAGGCCTTTGGCGTTCTTCGGCGCTCGCTATCCGATCCGAGGATCCGTACGTACATTGGCCTAGAGTTAGACAAATCGGAGAAGGAGCTGGAGAAGCCCCTCCCTCGCGGTCGCGCAGACAACGTCAAAGAGTTCTTCGAGTGGGCTTTTGGAACGGCTGAGCGTGATCCGGTACTTGCCGACTCGCGAGAGCTTAAGAAGCTTGGCGCCGTGATGGCGAGCGAGCGCGCGGTCGAAGTGCTGCGCTCAAGCGAAGATCTCGACTACGCATTTGAAATATCTGGCGGCGAGGAAAGGAGGCTCCTAGAGAATCTAAACGCCGCTAGCTACAACCTGGACCAGGCCCTACCGCTTTCGATACGCCACAAAAAAAGCAAGGATGTCATAATCGCGCTGACGAGATGTCGCGACACATTGGCGGAGATACTCAAAAACTTTCCTGCCGTGTCGAAGTCACAATGATCACTCTTCCCGAGACACAGGACGTCGTTGCGCTAGTAGATTGGCTAGAGGCGAGTCTCCTGACTCAGAAGGCACCCCGAATTTCCGATGAAGCTATCATCGACGTGCTTTCTGAAGCCGACCTCGACGATCCTGAATCACTGTTGGCGTCAATGCAGCAGACTTTTCGTTTTCGAAGCCGCACGGTTGGAGAAGCCTACCCTTTCACGCGGGATGGATCGGGATTTCTGCGAGCCTGTTCATGGCCAGATTCTCTGCCTTACAGCTTCATGCTTTTTGCGTCACTCAACCAAAGTTATGTAGAGCTAACATATGCAAAGGGTCGCGCTAATCGTCCGGCGGAGCTATTTGAGCATCTCGCATCATATGCAATCGAGAAATATCTTGTCTGTGAGGTCGTTCGCATCGGGGCACCGCGTCGTCACCCGGTACCGACTCAGTTTCCGAGCGCGCTTGACTACACAGTAGATCGGCTTGGCGAGATTATAGGCCACCGCGATCTTGAAGATCACGCCAGCGGAGATGACGGCGTAGATCTCATCGGGTGGCGGCCATTTGGCGATCTCAGGGCAAGTCAGGCGATCATCTTTGCCCAATGCGCTATCGGCACTGATTGGCGCGACAAGCGAGACGGGGTCAACCTCGACATGTGGAGACAACATATCAACTGGCACTCTCCGCCACTCAAAGGTTTCGCCATACCGTTTCATCATCAATCAGGTAAGCCATGGCGAGAAACTGCGATTCGCGCGGGCATTATTTTCGACAGGTTGCGTATCGCTAGGCTTGTCCCCCCGGGTGCGCTTCCTCAAGCCGATCGACGAAGCATGACTGAATGGTGCTCCAAAACAAGGCTGCCTCAAGTTCTGAAGCTCAACGTCGACTTGTGAGGTCGCCGCGCCTTAATACTAGAGGCAATCTTTGACAGCACATTCACATTTCGAATCTGGCACTCCCATACAATACTGACTTTCCATCCTAGCGTTTGAAGAGCCGCGATGACACGCGCATCTCGTAGCTTGTTTCGCTTAAGTTTTGGGAGCCAGTAAGCGGTGTTTGATCGAATACGTTTCTTGCTGACGCCGCAGTTGGGACATTGATGCCAGAAGCATCCATGTACTAAAACGACGGAGCGACGCGACCGAAAAACGATATCAGGACAGCCGGGCAAGTCGTTTGCATGCAGCCGGTATCGAAGACCGCGTTCGTGCAAAAACCTGCGGACTCTTAGTTCGGGCTTTGTGTCCTTCTTTTTGATTGCGGACATGATTCTACTTCGCTGATCTGGCGTCATCGTCTTGCGGCGCCTCGAACTAATCGCTGCCATGTAACTCGCTCCCCTCGACGCTGCGGTGGAACTCTAACATTCTCCATAATGGTCGATATTCATGTGTCGACGTCATCGCCAGGATCAAAACAACCCGACCTTAAGTTCATGCGGCGGTCAATGAGAGAGACCGGCTGAAGCAGCCTGAGCAGCAGAAAGCCGGCGCTTAACCGATCCCCCTCTGTGCAATGGCAGACGGCATAAGGCCTATCACGCCCTCGTGCTGACCCATTGGTGGCCACATCGTGGCGTGGGGTGCCCATGCGCAACCACTGCCTCCTTCATCCGTTCTTCGTCGAGCAGATCAAGAGGAGGCCTTTCATGTTGCGTCTCAAATCCCTTGCCCTCGTCGGCGTGCTGGCGATGGCCACCGCGGCTTGCGGCGACCGGCCGGTCGACCGTGCGCTCACCGGCGGCGCGATCGGCGCCGGCGGCGGCGCACTGATCGGCGCGGCGGCGGGCAATCCGTGGGCTGGTGCAGCGGTCGGCGCCGTTGGCGGCGCGGCGATCGGTGCAGCCACCACTCCGCGTCAGTATAACTACTAAGTCACAGGCCTCAGGCGACCGCCGCCGCATCGTGCAGGTAGAGCCAACCGATGTTGGCGATCGACCGGTCGCCTGAGGCCGCCATCGCCTCGTCGCGTTTCTGCTGTTCGGGTCCGTCAGGGAGATGAAAGCGCGTGCGGTTGGCGGCACTTGCCTCCTGCAGACGCGTCGCGCGCGGTTTGCGCAGGTCCTCGTAGCGCTTGAGCGCGCCCGACACATCGCCAGGCATCGTCACCAGCAGTGACGCCAAGGCTGCGCCATCCTCGATCGATTGCGCCGCGCCCTGCGCCATGAACGGCAGCATGGGATGGCAGGCATCGCCCAGCAGCGTGACCCGGCCGTCGGTCCAGCGCGGCAGAGGCAGGCGATCGTGCAGCGCCCAGACGAAAGTCTCGGGAAAGGCCTGGATCAGGCCGCGCACGGTGGGATGCCAGCCCTCGTAGCGCGCCAGTGCTTCCGCGACGTCGCCCTTGGTGGTCCACGATTCGTCCGCCCAGGTGCCGTGCTCGGTGACGCAGACGACATTCATGAATCGCCCCGCGCCGACCCAGTAATGCACGACATGCCCGTCGGGCCCCATCCAGTTGTGCGACGCGACCTCGATGCCGAGATGGGCAATGCGTTCGGCCGGCACCAGGCCGCGCCAGGCGACGCAGCCGGTGAAGCGCGGCTTCTCCGGCCCGAAGGTGAGATGGCGGACGCGGCTGTGGATGCCGTCGGCGCCGATCACAAGGTCGGCCTCGACCGCGGCGCCGTTCTCGAAGCGCGCGATCGCCCGCTGGCCCTTCTGCTCCAGGCCGACCAGCCTGTGGCCGACATGCAGGCGTTCGGCCGGCACGGCGGCGCCCAGGAACTCGGCGAGATCGCCGCGATGGAAGTGATAGTAGGGCGCACCGAAGGCCGCCTCGACCTCCGGTCCCAGCGGCGCCCTCTGCAGGGTGCGGCCATCATCCCAGCGCCGCTGGTTCACCGCGGCCGGCCGCACGCCGACGCGATCCATCGCCGGCTTCAGGCCGAGCCGCACCAGCAGCCGCGAGGCGTTGGGGCTGATCTGGATGCCGGCGCCGATCTCGCCGACGCGCGGCGACTGCTCGTAGACGTGGACGTTGAGCCCCGCCTTCAGGAGATGCAGCGCCGCGGACAGTCCGCCAATGCCGCCGCCGATGACCGCGATCCTCATGCCTGCTCCTCCGGTCGGCGTTGGGCGTAGGCTGCCAGAAGCTCCTTCACGCCGACACCGGCGATCTGCATGCCGTTGAAGTTGCAGTTCGAGGTGATGACGGTGTTGCTGAAGTCGATGTCGTCAAACTTTGCACCAGCCAGGCTGACATTCGCGAATGACGCGTTGGCGAGCGTCACGTCCCTGAACAGGGCGTTGTCGAGCCGCGTGCCGATGAACACCTTGGCTGGGCCTTCGGACTTCACGATCACGCGGCGGCCGGGATCGAACGGCTTGGCGGTCCCGCCGAGCTGTCCGGTCAACGCTTCCAGCCCGAGCGGCCGTCCCCTCACCCAGCTGCCGAAGTCGATGGTGCTGGGCATGGCGTCGCCGCCGACCCCGATCTGCAGTCGCCGTTCGGCCGGCGTGCAGACGATGGTGTGCATCGTGCCGGAACCGGTGGTGTAGCGGTGATCGAAGACCGGCGACAGCGAGTCGTTGAGCGCCTTGAACAGGCGGTCGGCCGACAGCCGCTCACGGGCGAATTTCTCGAGCGCCGGCAGGTGCCGATACGAGCCGGGATTGCGCCGGTTGAAGGCCTGTTGCGACGGCGACGGGAAGTGATTGCTGCAGCCGAGCTGCTCGCCCTCGCGCACGACGACCGCGGCGGGCGAGGCCTCGACCACGGCGGCGCTGCCAACCGCATCCATCAGCGAATAGTTGAAGGATTGGCCATGGGGTATCCGTCGCAACAGCGCCACGGCTTCGCGCTTCGTTGCGCATTGATCGAGCACGATGCGCACGATCAGGATGCAGACGAGGCCCGGCCGCGATGCCGCCTGGCTCACCTGGTGCAGGCCGACGCAGAGCCCGTGCTCGTTCATGCCGTCGAGGCGGCCGGTGAAGCGATCGGAAAAGCCGACGCTGGCATGGACGCCCTTGGGCTCGATGGCGACCAGGATCCGGTCGTAGTGGCGGACGTCGTAGTCGTAGTTGCGTCCGTAGAGACCCGCGCTCATCACCGCCGAGCAGCCGCGCGGTGGATAGCGCAGGCGGCCATTGGAATATTCCGCCACCGCGCGCTCGATCGGGATCTTCAGGCCGTCGGCAAGGCCGTGCAGCTCCTCCCAGACATTGGGCGCCCAGGTCTCGAGGGCAGCCTCGGCGTTGCGGAGGCTGAAGGCGAAGGGCCGACGTTCCTTGCGGCGCGCATAGGCGCGGCCGCGCGTCGTCTTCAGGAAGGCAGCGGCCAGCTGCTTGCCGACATCGTAAGAGCTTCCCCGGCATTCCAGCACATCGACACGCCACGGCTTGGTCATTCGCTTAACGCTCCGCCCGTTTGCCCCGTCATGCTGTTGCCGAGAGCGGTGGATCGTCAATCGAGCGGGCGGCATAACCGGTCCGCGATGGCAGCGCTTTATCGCCTGGTTGGCGAGCGCTACACTCCTCAAATTGCAATTTGAATTTCAGGCCAGCACCTGACGCCAGACGGCGCGGCCATCGGCGCAGGCATTGCCGCGCCAGGCGACATGGGTGTCGGGCCGCACCAGCACCAGCCTGGCCTCGTAGATCGGCGCCACGGGATCGTCGACCAGCACGGTGTCGAGCGGCGCCGGCGCCGCATCGATCAACGGCGACGGATCGGCGTTGCCGAAGACCAGCAGCGTGAACCACGGGCCGAGGCGGTCGTAGAGCGCGCTGCCGTCGCGCAGGAAGGTGCTGGGCAGACGCGCGCCCGGTGCGGTGGTCGGCTCATACTTCAGGGGATCGGGTTCGACGCCGTCGTAGCGATAGCCGAACTCGACGCCCCAGCTTTCGTTCTCGGCGTTGCCGAGGGCTGCGATCTCCCGCGCCAGCACGTCCGGGTCGGTGATGCGCTCATAGAGCTCGCCGATCTTGATGCGCACGCCGGTATGGCGCTCGGAGGCCAGCCGATTGCGATAGCCGACCGGCCGGCGCTCCGCTTCGTAGGAGGCGAGCAGCCCAGGACCGGCGAAGCCCTTGAGCGCAGCGGCGAACTTCCAGCCGAGGTCGATCGCATCGCCGATGCCGGTGTTCATGCCGTAGCCGCCGGTCGGGATGTATTGGTGCGCGGAGTCGCCCGCCAGGAAGACGCGGCCGCCCTGGTAGCGCTCGGCCAGCAACAGATGGGTGAACCAGGGATTGGCGACCAGGATCTCGCGTGCAAACGGCCGGCCGACCCAGGCTTCCAGCACGGCGTCGGGATCGAGGTCGGCAACGTCGACGCCGGGCGGCGGCCGCGTCTGCAGGGTCCAGGTGTCCTCGTCGTCCTGCGCGATCAGGGTGCCGCGCGCCGTCTGGTAGTGCCAGGCGATGCCGAAGGCCTGCAGGATGTCGCGTGCGTCGGAGCGGAAATGAATCATGTAGCGGTGGGCCACGGCAGCGCGGCCTTCCAGGCCGATGCCGAGCTGGTCGCGCACGATGCTCGAGCCGCCGTCGCAGCCGGCAAGGAAGTCGCAGCGCACTTGCTCCGTTGCGCCGGTCTCGACGGTGCGCAGCGTGGCCGTCACGCCGTCGGCATCCTGCTGGAAATCCTCGAAGGCCACGCCCCAGCGCGCGTCGACCAGCGGATGGTTCAGGACGGCGGTCTGCAGCACGGGCTCGATCATGACCTGGCTGACGCGCATGGCAGGCTCGCGCGGCTGGGTGCCGTCGTTCCTGGCCAGGATTTCGGCACGCTTCTCGACGACACTGGGATAGCGGAAGCGGTGCAGCTCGCGGCCCATGAGGGACGTAATCCACGAGACGTCGAAGTTGTTCTCCTCCGGCACGGCGACAGCGCGCAGTTGGTCGACCAGGCCGAGGCGTCGGAACAGCTCCATCGAGCGGCCGTTGGTGATGTCCATCTTGGGATGCCGCGTGGTCGAGGCGTTGCGCTCGACCAGCAGGCAGCGGATGCCGAACGCCGCCAAGGTGCGGGCCAAGGTCATGCCGACCGGCCCGCCGCCGGCGATCAGGACGGGAACGTGGATCATGCCCCCGTCGTCCCGAGCGTAGCGAAGCGAAGTCGAGGGACCTTGCCCGCTTCGAACAAGGTCTCTCCGCTACGCCGCGCTGCGCGCGGCTCCGGTCGAGACGACGGACGCGTCACGCCGTCTTCTTCTCCTTCGCCGCCGCTTCCTTCTCGGCCATCTTCTGTTTCAGCTGCTCGGGCGTAAGGCGGACGATGTGTTCGTTCTGGTGGCTGTAGATGTCGTACTTCTGGACGTCGAGGTCCTCCAGCACGATCTCGCGCGCCATCACCTTGCGCTTCCACTCGGCATGCTCGGCCTCGGCGGCGTGGAACTCGGGCATGACCTCCTTGGCGAACAGCTCCAGGGAATCGCAGATGTCCTGGTGGCTGGTCTTGCCGGCCTGGTTCAAGAGGATCACCTGGTCGACGCGGCTCTGCTGGAACTGGCGCAGCTTCTTGCGGATGGTCTCGGGCGAGCCGATCAGGCCGGAGTCGAGCGCCTTGCGCTCCTCGGGCCCGCCCTTCCAGCTCTGGTACTCCTTCCACAGATCCGACGTGCCCGGCGCGTCGACGCCTTTGCGGCCGTAGTAGGAGAGCGCGAAGATGAAGAAGGTCCAGCCGGCGGCCTTGGCCTCGGCCTCCTCGTCGGTGGCCGCGCACATGAAGCCCGACACCATGGCGACGTTGGGATTGCTCGGATAATCCGTGAGCTTCTGCGCGTTGTTCAGAAGGTTGTTGTAGTACTTGTGCACCCAGGCGCGCGCCGCCTCGGGCGTGACGAAGGTGAAGCCGAGCGCGCCCATGCCCCATTCGCCGGCCTTGCCGATGGTCTGGATGTTGGAGCAGGCGACCCACAGCGGCGGATGCGGCTTCTGGAAGGGTTTCGGAATGACGTTGCGCGCCTCGAAGTCGTAGTACTGGCCGTGAAACTCCCAGCTTTCCTTGGTGAACATCGGCACGATCGCCTTGACCGCCTCCTCCCAGCGCTCGCGCTTGTCGCGCACGCGGATGTTGAAGGGATGAAGCTCGGCTGGCCCCGCCGCCTCGCCCATGCCGAGATCGACGCGGCCGCCCGACAGCAGGTCGAGCGTGGCGATGCGCTCGGCGACACGATGCGGCTGGTTGGTGGTGAGCTGGACGACGCCGTGGCCGAGGCGGATGCGCTTGGTGCGC
>JACPOA010000028.1 GCA_016185205.1 Hyphomicrobiales bacterium
CGAGGCAAACTCAAACGGGCTGCCTGGGACGACAGCTTCCTCGTCGATATGCTCCTGAACATGCGATAGCCCTGCCGAAAGGGGGAGGGTCAGGGAGGGGGTCTACTTAGATTCATCGATGCATCGGTGCGGAGTCCGCAGCGACCCCCACCCGCTCACTATCGCTTCGCGATT
This sequence comes from Hyphomicrobiales bacterium, assembly GCA_016185205.1. GTDB lineage: Bacteria > Pseudomonadota > Alphaproteobacteria > Rhizobiales > Xanthobacteraceae > Pseudolabrys. The sequence goes on from JACPOA010000028.1 coordinate 175, forward strand.
GTGAGCGACCTCCCCCTTTTAGGGGGAGGTAAGAAAGAAGGGCGTCACGCCCCCGCCTTGGCTCCGGCCTTCTTGTTCTGCCGGTTGTGCACCAGATCGTCGACCACGGCCGGGTCGGCCAGCGTCGAGGTGTCGCCGAGATTGCCGAACTCGTCCTCGGCGATCTTGCGCAGGATGCGGCGCATGATCTTGCCGGAGCGCGTCTTCGGCAGGCCGGGCGCGAACTGGATCAGATCGGGCTGTGCGATCGGGCCGATCTCCTTGCGCACCCAGGCGACCAGCTCCTTGCGCAGCTCTTCGCTCGGCTGCTCGCCCGCCATCAGCGTGACATAGGCGTAGATGCCCTGGCCCTTGATGTCGTGCGGATAGCCGACCACGGCGGCTTCCGACACTTTCGGATGCGCCACCAGCGCGCTTTCCACTTCGGCGGTGCCGAGGCGATGGCCGGCGACATTGATCACGTCGTCGACGCGGCCGGTGATCCAGTAGTAGCCGTCCTCGTCGCGGCGGCAGCCGTCGCCGGTGAAGTACTTGCCCGGATAGGTCTTGAAGTAGGTGTCGACGAAACGCTGGTGGTCGCCATAGACCGTGCGCATCTGGCCCGGCCAGGCATCGGCGATGCACAGATTGCCCGAGCCGGCGCCTTTCAGCTCCTTGCCTTCGGCGTCGACGATCTGCGGGATGACGCCGAAGAACGGCCGCGTCGCCGAGCCGGGTTTGAGCCTGGTGGCGCCCGGCAGCGGCGTAATGAGAATGCCGCCGGTCTCGGTCTGCCACCAAGTGTCGACGATCGGCGAGCGATCCTCACCGACCACATGGTAGTACCATTCCCAGGCTTCCGGATTGATCGGCTCGCCGACGGTGCCGAGCAGGCGCAGGGATTTGCGCGAGGTCTTTTTCACCGGCCCGTCGCCGCCTTGCATCAACGCACGGATCGCGGTCGGCGCGGTGTAAATGATGTTGACCTTGTGCTTGTCGCACACTTCCCAGAAGCGCGAGGTGGTCGGATAGTTCGGCACACCCTCGAACATCATGGTGATGGCGCCGTTGCAGAGCGGGCCGTAGACGATATAGCTGTGGCCGGTGACCCAGCCGACGTCGGCGGTGCACCAGTAGATGTCGCCGTCGTGGTAGTCGAACACGTATTGATGCGTGATCGCGGTATAGACCAGATAGCCGCCGGTGGTATGCAGCACGCCCTTCGGCTTGCCGGTAGAGCCCGAGGTATAAAGAATGAACAGCGGGTCTTCCGCGCTCATCTCCTCGCACGGGCAGTCGGCCGATACGATTTTGGCCATATCGTCGTAGTAGACGTCGCGCCCGGCTTTCATGTTCACTTTTTCGCCGGTGTGGCGCACCACGATGATGCTGGCGACATGGCCGGCCTTGTCGGCCGCGGCATCGGCGTTCGCCTTAAGCGGAATCTTGCGGCCGCCGCGCACGCCTTCGTCGGCGGTGACGATGACAGTCGACTTGCAGTCCTCGATGCGGCCAGCCAGCGAATCCGGCGAGAAGCCGCCGAACACCACCGAATGCACCGCGCCGATGCGCGCGCAGGCCAGCATGGAGATCGCCGCTTCCGGAATCATCGGCATGTAGATGGTGACGCGGTCGCCCTTCTTGACGCCGCGCGCTTTCAGCACATTGGCGAAGCGGCAGACTTCGGCGTGCAGCTCTTTATAGGTGAGCTTCTTGTCGTCCTTGGGGTCGTCGCCTTCCCACAGGATGGCGGTCTGCTCGCCGCGTTTGGCGAGATGGCGGTCGACGCAGTTGTAGGCGACGTTGAGCGTGCCGTCCTCGAACCATTTGATCGAGACATTGTGCGGGTCGTAGCTGGTGTTCTTGACCTTGCTGAACGGCTTGATCCAGTCGACGCGCTTGGCCTGCTCGGCCCAGAAGCCGTTCGGGTCCTTGATCGAGCGCGCGTACATCTCCTGGTACTTGGCGTCATCGATATAGGCGCGCTTCTTCCAGTCGGCCGGCACGTCATAGATCTTGTCGGACATCGCAAATTCCTCCCCGCCCCATCCGGTTGCCCCGTGGGCGTTTATTGCCGAGCAGTTTGACCCATTATGCGCTGGCGGCCCGACGAGCGACAAGTCGCGGGCATGACACTTTGGTCGGGGCACCTATTTGAGAAATATCAAGGCGTTGCTTTGCTTATCCCTCCCCCGCTTGCGGGAGAGGGTGGCGAGCAAAGCGAGCCGGGTGGGGGCACTCTCAATTGTCTCTGACGAAACCCCACCCCGGCGCGGAGCCTGTCATCGGGCCGCGCTTCGCGCGGACCCGTTGGCGCCGGACCCTCCCCTTTCGGGGGAGGGATGAAGAGATTACACCCCCCAGGCGCCGATCACCGCGCCCATCAGCAGCAGTGCCGCCAGCCAGTGCCCGCCGTCGAGCAGGATCAGCTTGGGGCTGCGCATGCCGAAGGTGTTGTTGACCGCGAGCGTGGTGATGACGAAGCCGAACCACAGGAAGAACGCCGCGATCACGCCGTTCTTCACGCTCACCGCGCCGAGATGGCCGATCACGCCGGCCAGTATCCAGGCCATCACCAGGTCGGCCACCAGCGCGACGATCAGCGGCCAGGGCGCTGCGCCGCTGCCGTGATGGGCGCGGATCTGCTCGGTGGTGAAGCCGTGCGCCGCCTTCCATGGGTTAGCCAGCAGGCGATACCAGACGCCGCCGAGGCCGAAACCGAGCGCGCCGGCCACCAGCACGGCGATGTAGTTGATGCCCGCGAAGGTCATGGCTGTCCTCCCGCTATGTGAGCCCGCCCATCTTGCACACAATCTTCCATTCGGCGTCGGTTACCGGCTGCACCGACAGTCGCGAATTCCTGACCAGCACCATATCCTTGAGCTTTGGCTCGGCCTTGATGGCTTGCAGCGTCACCGGACTAGCCGCCGGCGTCACGGCTTTGACGTCCACGACCACCCAGGGTTCGTCCTTCTTGGTTGTTGGGTCCGGATAATGTTCGCGCATCACTTCGACAATCCCGACGACCGCCTTGTCCTCGCCGGAGTGATAGAAGAAGGCGCGATCGCCTTTCTTCATTTTCATGAGATTGGCTTTGGCTTGAAAATTTCGCACGCCGGTCCAGGCGGTGCCTTTACTGCCGGCCTTCACCTGCTCGTCCCACGACCAGGCACCGGGTTCCGATTTCATCAGCCAGTAGGGCATTTCGTTATTCCGACTTGATCGGCCGCGTCAGCAGCGACTCGATCGCCGCGTCGACGCTCAGCTTGCCCGCCAGCACAGCGGCGACCGCCGCCGAGATCGGCATCTCGACATTTTTCTCGCGCGCCATTTCGAGCAGCACCGGCGCGGTGAACACGCCCTCGGCCAGCTTGCCGTGCGCGGCGCTGTCCGGCTTCTCGCCCTTGCCGAGCGCGACGCCGCAGGAGAAGTTGCGCGACTGCGGGCTCGAGCAGGTGAGGATGAGATCGCCGAGGCCGGACAGCCCCATCATGGTCTCGGTCTTGGCGCCGCAGGCCTTGCCGAAACGCACCAGCTCGGCGAAGCCGCGCGTGGTCATGGCCGCGAGCGCGCTGGCGCCGAGCCCGCGTCCGGTCACGATGCCGGCTGCGATGGCGAGCACGTTCTTGGTGGCGCCGCCGAGCTCGACCCCGCGCACATCGGTCGAATGATAGGGCCGGAAGGTGCCGGAGTTGATCGCCTGCGCCAGCGCCTGCGCGACATCAGCGTCCGGCGCCGCGATCGTCACCGCCGTCGGCAGCCCGCGCGCCACGTCGGCGGCAAAGCTCGGGCCCGACAGGATCGCCGGCGTCGCGCGGGCTGCGCATTCGGCGATGATCTCGGTCATGAATTTGTGCGTGCCGTGCTCAATGCCCTTGGCGCAGGCGATCAGCGGCGTCTTGTCGGATATTGCTTGACCCAGCGATGTGACGACCGAGCGCAGCGCCTGCGCCGGCACCACCAGCAGGATGGCGTCGGCGCGCGCTGCTTCGGTGAGATCGCGCGTGACCTTGATGGCGTCTTCCAGGCGTACGCCGGGCAGGAAGCGGCTCTCGCGTTTGCCCGCAAGATGCTCGGCATTGCCCGCGTCGTATTCCCACAGCGTAACGCTGCGGCCAGCGCGCGCGCAGGTCTGCGCCAGCGCCGTTCCCCAGGCGCCGCCGCCAAGCACGGAAATGCGGTCGATGGTCATTTGTACGCCGCCGTGCGTTGCAGCTTGCCCTTGGCCGCGGCGATCTCGTCGAGCGGCCAGCGCGCGCGCGGCGCCACATCGAGCGAATCGATGAGACCGAGCGCCAGCCGCTCGCAGCCTGCCCAGGCGATCATGGCGCCGTTGTCGGTGCACAGTTCGAGCGGCGGCGCCACCAGCGTGCTGCCGACTTCGAGCGCCAGGCGTTGCAGCACCTTGCGGATCGCCTGGTTGGCGGCGACGCCGCCGGCGGCGACCAGCGCGCTCGGCGCGCCGTATTGGGCGCGGAACATGCGCAGGCCCGCGCGCAGCCGGTCGAGTACGACATCGACCACCGCCTGCTGGAACGAGGCGCACAGATCGGCGACGTCCTGGTCGGTGAGCGGCGCGATCTTTTCGGCTTCCAGCCGCAGCGCGGTCTTCAGGCCCGACAGCGAGAAATCGGCGTCCTTGCGGCCGTGCATCGGGCGCGGCAGCGCGAAGCGGGCGGCATTGCCGGCCGCCGCTTCCTTCTCGACCTGTGGGCCGCCCGGATAACCCAGGCCGAGCAATTTGGCAGTCTTGTCGAAGGCCTCGCCGATGGCGTCGTCCACGGTGGTGCCGATCCGCACGTAATCGCCGACCGCGCGCACAGCCACCACCTGGGTGTGGCCGCCGGAGGCGAGAAACAGGCAATAGGGGAATGGCGTGCCGTCGGTCAGCCGGGCGGTGAGCGCATGCGCTTCCAGATGGTTGATCGCGATCAGCGGCTTCTGCTTGACCAGCGCGATCGCCTTGGCCGTGGTCAGGCCGACGATGACGCCGCCGATCAGGCCGGGCCCGGCGGCGGCGGCAACGCCGTCAACATGGTCAAAGGAGCAGCCGGCCTGCGCCATGGCCTTGGCGATGATGAGGTCGAGCGCCTCGACATGGGCGCGCGCGGCAATCTCGGGAACCACCCCGCCGAAAGCGGCATGCTCGCTCACCTGCGACAGAATGATATTGGACAGGATACGGCCGCGGCCCTGTACGGAACGCTCGACCACCGCCGCCGCGGTCTCGTCGCAGGTCGTCTCGATACCGAGGACGATCATGGGCTTTTCGATCCTGGGCCTATGGGCCGGCCCTCCCTTTTCCAGAAAGGGTGGACTACAAGACGCCCTAGCATCGTGAGGTAATATGACGCAATCCGCTACCACCATTTTGCGCATCGGCACGCGCGGCAGCCCGCTCGCGTTGGTGCAGGCGCGGACCGTGCGTGCGCGGCTGGCCGTGGCGCTCGGCGTGCCCGAAGACGAAATCGGCCTTACCATCATCCGCACCACCGGCGACGCCATCCAGGACCGCCCGCTGGCTGAGGTCGGCGGCAAGGGCCTGTTCACCAAGGAGATCGAGGAGGCCCTGCTGGACGGCCGCGTCGACTTGGCCGTGCATTCGGCCAAGGACATGCCGACCTTTTCGCAAGCAGGACTGATGCTGGCGGCCTGTCTGGAGCGCGAAGATCCGCGCGACGTGTTTATCAGCCACAAAGCCCGTTCGTTCGCCGAGCTGCCGAAGGGGGCGACCCTGGGCACCGCCTCGCTGCGGCGGCAGGCCATCGCCAAGCGGTTGCGGCCCGACCTGCGGGCAGTTTCGCTGCGCGGCAATGTCGAGACGCGGCTACGCAAGCTCGCCGACGGCGAAGTCGACGCCACCATTCTGGCGCTCGCGGGGTTGAAGCGGCTAGGCCTCGTGCAGCACGCGACCGCGATCATGAGCGAGCATGAATTTCTGCCGGCGGTGGCGCAGGGCGCCATCGGCCTGGAAGCGCGCGCCAGCGACGAGCGCACGCGCGAGATTCTTGCGCGCATCAATCACGCCGACACCTTCACCGCGATTGCCTGCGAACGCGCGTTCCTGGCCGAGCTTGACGGCTCCTGCAAGACGCCGATCGCCGGCCACGCCACGCTGTCGGGCGACATGATTCACTTTCGTGGTCTGCTCGCGCATCCGGATGGCAATCCGTCGTGCGAACACCAGACGCGCGGGCCGCGCGCCGACGCGATCGAGATCGGCACCGAGGCCGGGCGCCATATCAAGCGCGAGGGCCCTCCCGGACTATTCGGTTGAGCCATGCGTCTCGCCGTCACCCGCCCACAGGCCGATGGCGAACGCACCGCGACGGCACTGCGCGCGCGCGGCCATCAGGTGCTGGTGGCGCCCTTGATGAAAGTCGAGCCGGTGGCGGCCGATCTCACCGGCGGTTGGGCGGGTATCATCATCACCAGCGCCAATGCGCCCGGCGCCATCGCAGCGCACACTGCGCGCGCGGCGCTGAGCAAGCTGCCGGCCTACGCGGTCGGACGGCGCAGCGCCGAGGCCGCGCGGCAGGCGGGATTTAGCGAGGTCACCACGGCCGGCGGCGACGTGCGCGATCTGGTGCGGCTGATCGCCGAGCGCCACGCCGACGCCAGGGAACCGCTGCTCTATCTGGCCGGCGAAGACCGCGCCGCCGACCTCACCGGCGAACTCGGCGCGCGCGGCATCGCCGCCGAAATGCGCGTCGTCTACCGCGCCGTCACCGCGCCTTATCCGCCGCCGCTGGTCGCCGCGCTGAAGGCCGGCGAGATCGACGCGGTGCTGCATTTTTCCAAGCGCAGCGCCGACAACTACCTCGCTGGCGCACGCGCCGCCGGCCTGCTGGCGCAAGCGCTGGCGCCGCGCCATCTCTGTCTATCGCCGCAGATCGCCGAACCGCTGGCGCGGGCCGGCGCCCGCCGCATCGCCATCGCCGCGCGCCCCGATGAAGCCGCATTGATTGATCTAGTAAGCTAGAATTGGCGCGCTCGCGCAGTTTGCGTTATTCCCTGCGGGCAAGTGGGGCGAATCGAGGACCTGCCGATGGCAGACAAGCGCACAGGGCCGGGAGCGCACGAAGGTGCCCGCCGCGGCAAGCGCGCGGCGCCGACCATCGATCTCACCGCCACCGAAGTGAAGCCGGCCGCCGCGGCGGGTAAACCCGCGGCCGAGCCGCCACCGCCACCCGCGCCAGAACCGCCGCCTGCCGCTTCCGATGTCCCGCCGGCGGCGGGCAACACGACAATAGGCGGCAATTCCGCAAGCCCGCCGGGCGGATTTTTCAGCGGGCCGACGCTGGCCGCCGGCGTCGCCGGCGCAGCGATTGTGACACTGGTCCTGTTTGCGCTCTGGCTCACCGGCCTGGTGCCGATCCGCTATGCCGGCTCGACCGCCACGCGCGCCCGCGTGACGGCGCTGGAAATGGAATTGCACGATCTGAAGAACCGGCCGGCGGACGCGGTCGACGGCAAGTCGATCGACGCGCTCGGCCAGCGCATTGGCAAGATCGAAGAGGCGCTCGCCAGGCTGCCGGCCGGCGAGGCCAATGTGAGCGAGCGTCTTGCCGCCGCCGACAACGCCATGAAGGCGCTGGGTATCGCGCTCGCCGCGCTCAACAAACGCAGCGACGACATTGCCGCTACCACTGCCCAGGCGCGCGAGCGCGCGGAAGCCGCGGAAAAGGCGGTGACGGATTTGCGCGCCAGCGTGCAGGAACTCAACAAAGACGCCGCCAAGAGCGCCGCCAGCGGAATGTCTCCGGTCGAACTCGAAGCGCTGCAAAAGCGCATGGCCGCGCTCGAGCAATCCGCCAAGAGCGCGCGTGACGACATCGCCAAGACCACCGCCACCGATATGGCGGTGCGGCTGGCTCTGAGCGCGGCGGCGCTGCGCGATGCGGCGGCGAGTGGCGCGCCGTTTGCGGCCGAGCTCGCACAAGCGCAAGCGCTCGGCGGCGACGACAAGGCGCTGGCGCCGCTCACGCCATTCGCGGCCACCGGCGTGCCGACGCGCGCCGCGCTGGCCGAGGCACTGCGCGCGCTCGTTCCCGCCATGCTGAAGGCGTCGGGTGCGCAGGCGCCGGCCGGTGGCTTCCTCGAACGCTTGCAGGCCAATGCCGGCAAGCTGGTGCGCATCCGTCCGGTGGACGCGCCGGCCGGCGACGATGCCTCCGCGCTGCTGGCTCGCATCGAGATCGCGGCCGCCAATGCTGACATCGCCGCCGCGCTCGCCGATCTCGGCAAGCTCAATGACGCCACGCGCGCGCCGGCGCAAGACTGGATCAAGCAGGCGCGGGCGAGCCAGGCCGCGCTCGCCGCCGCGCGGCAGTTCGCCGCCGACACGGCGCGTTCGCTTGGGGCACGGTGAGGGCTGAGATGATCCGCCTCATCCTGTTCCTGCTCTCGGTCGCGGTCATCGCGGCGGGCTTTGTCTGGGTCGCCGACCGCCCGGGCGACGTCGCCATCACCTGGATGGGCTACCGGATCGAGACCTCGCTGATGGTGGCGGCGCTCGCGGCGGCGGCGCTCATCCTCTTCGGCATCCTGCTGTGGTCGATTTTGCGCGGCATCCTGCGTTCGCCCGAGCAGGTGTCGCTGTTCTTCCGCCATCGCCGCGCCATGAAGGGCTATCTCGCCATCACGCGTGGGCTGATCGCGGTCGGCGCCGGCGACTTGGCGCTCGCGCGCAAATCCGCCCATGAGGCGGCGCGGTTGTCGGCCGGCGATCCGCTGACGCTGCTGCTCAACGCGCAATCGGCGCAGATGGCCGGCGACCGCGCCGCCGCCGAGCGCGCCTTCCGCGCCATGGCCGAGCGCGACGACACCAAGCTGCTCGGCCTGCGCGGGCTCTATATCGAAGCCCAGCGCCGCGACGACAGCCGTTCGGCGCGCCAGGTGGCGGAGCTGGCCGCCAAGGCGGAGCCGACGCTGGCCTGGGCCGGGCAGGCGATGCTCGATTATCACTGCGCCGCCGCCGACTGGGCCGGCGCGCTCGCCGCGCTCGATCATATGAAGGGCGCGCTCGAGAAGCCCGATTACCGCCGCAAGCGCGCGGTGCTGCTCACCGCCCGCGCGCTGGCGCTGCAAGACATCGATCGCGACGCCGCACGCGTGGCGGTGCTGGAAGCGGTCAAGCTGGCGCCCGATCTGGTGCCGGCGGCGGCGCTGGCCGGAAGGCGGCTCGCCGAATCGAGCGAGCATCGCAAGGCGCGCAAAATCCTGGAAGCGGCGTGGACGATCAATCCGCATCCCGATATCGCCGAGGCCTATGCGAATTTGCGCTTCGGCGACAGCGCGCGCGAGCGTCTCGCGCGCATGCAGAAGCTGGCCGCCAAGCTGCCGGGCCAGCTTGAAGGCGCGATTGCCGTGGCGCGCGCCGCGCTCGATGCGCGCGAATTCGCCGCCGCGCGCACGGCGCTGTCGCCTTATCTGTCGGCGCCGACGCGGCGCGTCGCCACCGCGATGGCGGAGATCGAGGAGGCCGAGCACGGCGACGAAGGCCGCGTGCGCCAATGGATGGGCCGCGCCATGCGCGCTTCCGGCGATCCGGTGTGGACCGCCGACGGCGTGGTGTCCGACCGCTGGATGCCAGTCTCGCCCAATGGCCGGCTCGACGGCTTCCAATGGAAGCTGCCGCTGGCCGAGATCGGCGTCAGCCGTCCGGTGATCGAGGTCGAATTGCCGCCGGTCGCGGAGCCCGAACCGAAAGCTCAGCCAGCGTCCGAATTGGCGGCGCCCCCAGTGCGGCCAGAACGACCAGGGCGCAAGCCGGCCAAATCGGCCGCCAAAGCCAAGCCGGTCGAGCCGGTGATCCCGCTGGTGCATGCGCCGGACGATCCCGGCCCCGATTCCGGCCTCGACGGCGAACCGGTGCCGGAACCGTCAACGCCGCCGCCGCGCGACGCCTGGCAGCGGTTTATGCAGCTGTTTCGCTGATTTTGCTTGCTTGCCAAGACCGCCCCACGCCGATATCAGTGGCGCGGCTTTAGTATCTGCGCATGATCTATTCCGAAAACCGGTTCCCACTTTTCGGGATCATGCGCTCGCCGGCGTAGCTCAGCGGTAGAGCATCCGCTTCGTAAGCGGGTGGTCGGGGGTTCAAATCCCTCCGCCGGCACCAACCTTCGCTTTGTCCAGCCCGGAGACATGGGTAACAGATCGTACCTAAGACATGGGTGACAACCTTGGGCCGAAGCTTTAGCGAAGGCGGGCGTTTAACTACACATCCCCCGGGCTCAACACCTCCGCCGAACTGTGCGCCTTGATCTCGCGCGCAGGCAGGCGGCCGCGGATGTCGCGCCCGGTCGGCAGCCAGGCGCAGATCTGGCTCTCGTCGACCCAGATGGTCTTGAATTCGGCCGGCGCGAAGAATTCGGCGAACACCAGCTCCTCGTCGGCGGCCGCTTCGAGATAATGCCGCTCGCGGTCGGGATAATAGATCACGTCGCCCTGGCGCACCGGAAACGGCTTTTCATTGGCATAGACGGTGCCGCGTCCGCGCAGCACATACATGAAGTGTTCGGCGCCTTCGTGATGATGATTGGCGGCGGCGGTGCCGGGCGGGTAGATGATCATCTCGCCCTTCACCGCCTTGGTGCCGAACAATTTCGGCGTCACCAGATAGATGCGCTTGCGCGCGTCATGTTCGGAATCGAGCACCGGCTCGCGCGTCCAGTCGGCCAGCCGGAACGGCGGCGGGCTTTGCTTGAACCCCGCATCGAAACGCCCGGCGTCGGGAATTTCCCCGTATAGAAACGCGGCGCCGCCGGCCGAGCTTATCGTCGCCGCAAAGCCGGGCGGCAGAAATGCGACATGAGCATCCGTCAGCGTCTGGTGGCTGTCGTCATGAGTCAGCAGCGCTTGCCCGTCGAGCGGTTGAATCCAGGCCACGCTGGTCGCCGGCACCGCCAGACGCGCCTCGCCGCCGCGATCAAGCGTCAGGCGGTCGAGCAGAATACCGCTGTCGGGGACGCGGGCTTCGGTCAACAACGGCTGGCGGGCGGCGCCGTTGCCGGCAGGCGTCAGTGCGACCGTGCTTTGGTTGAAAATGGTTGCCATGAATGCCTCCTCCAATATATTGAAATAACAGGCATAAGTTGATGATGCGACCTCATGCCCGGTTCCCAGCAGAGCGGCGCCAGCGAGAATAAGCCTGTCATTCTCCAATGCCTATAACCGTGTAAGCTAGCGTCGAAAGGCATAACGCCTCATCTTCCCCTGTCGCTTGGTAGAAAAGTCCCATGGCCAAACCAGCTGTCATTATCGTCGGTGCCGACAAAGGAGGCGTTGGCAAGACCACCGTCGCCCGCACGCTGCTCGATTACTTCGGCGCCCATCAGACGCCGACCCGCGCCTTCGATACCGAATCCCCGCGCGGCACGCTCAAGCGCTTCCATCCGGACGTGACCGAAGTCGTCGATGTGACCTTGATCCCCGACCAGATGAAGATCTTCGACACGCTCGGCAGCGCGCAAGCCAAGGTGACGGTGATCGACGTGCGCGCCGGGCTGCTGTCGTCGACGCTGCAGGCGCTGAGCGATATCGGGTTCCTCGATTCGGCCAAGAAGGGCCAGATCACCTTCGCGGTGTTCCATATCCTCGGCCCCTCGATCGCCTCGCTGCAGGAAATCGCCGAGACCGCGCGCTTCGTCGGCGACGCCAGCTACTTTCTGGTGAAGAACCACATCAACGAGACCTCGTTCTTCGAGTGGGATCCGGGGACCTACAATCACTATTTCAAGCAGATCAAGGGCGCCGAGGAGATCACGATTCCGAAGCTCAACGAGATGGCCTGCGAGCAGGTGGAAGTGTCCAGCGTTCCCTATGTGTCGTTCGTCGCCAACAAGAACGCCAGGGGTGAGCCGGCCAATAATTCATTCGTGCTGCGCGGCTATGTCCGCCATTGGCTGGGTAACGTCTGGGCCGAGTACGATCGCGTGAAGCTGATCGATCTGGTCGCGCCGAAGGTGGAGAGCGACATTCATCAGGCCGCCAGCTAGCAGTTGGTAAAGCCCGCGAAGCCGGAATGACGAACGGGCCAAATAATGTCGTTCCGCCACTCGATCACAATCGTCGCATCGCCGCGTCCGCGCGTGGGCAAAACGCTGGTGGCGCGGCTGCTCACCGATTTCCATCGCCAGGAAGGCCACGCGGTGATGGCCTTCGACCTCAATTCAGGCGAGGGCACGCTGGCGCAATTCCTGCCCGAATACACCAAGATGGCGGAGATCGGCGACATCAAAGGACAGATGGCGCTGTTCGACCGCCTGATCGCCGATGACGGCGCCACCAAGATCGTCGATCTCGGTCACCAGGCGTTCGAATCGTTTGTGACCGTGGCCAGCCGGATCGACTTTGCCACGGAGGCACGCCGGCGCGGCTTCGCGCCCGCCATTTTGTTCACGATCACGCCCGACCGCACGTCGGTGGAAGCCTATCGCGGCCTGCACAGCCGCTTGCCGCAAGCGACGCTGGCGCCGCTGCTCAACGAGATGCTCGGCTCCGCCCAGCACCGCGATAAATATCCGACCAAAGGCAGCGGCGCGGCGCTGGTGCGGCTGCCGGCGCTGGCGCCGGGCCTGCGCCGCTATATCGACAAGCCGCCGTTTTCGTTTTCGGACACGCAACTGGCCAATGCGCGCGACATCCCGCTCGACGTGCATATCGAGCTGCAACGCTGGCTGCGCAAGATTTACCTGGAGTTCCGGGAACTCGACCTGCGTATTCTGCTTGCCGACCTGCAATCCTCGATCCGGCTATAGTCATAAGTTCCCACAGTTCCCATTGCGTCGATTTTTACCGTCCGCGGCGGCAAAAAAATCACCAGGAACTCATCACCGGGTGATGGAACCCAGGAACCAGATGCGCCTTGGCGCGTTGCTCCGGCCAGACTTCCCGCGCGCGATATTGCGCCAACGAGGAGGCTAGCCATGTGGATCTCGCTGTTCACCATCGTTCTCGCCGTCGCCCTCGGTCTCGGCGTGGGAGCGGTGATGCTCGAATCCTACGAGGAGGAGTCCCATCGTGGACGCGGGCCCGTCCGTAGTTTCAGGCCTATGCGTATGCGTAATTAGTCTGTTGCGTTTTCGGTAGCGACCCACTTTGGGCGGCGGGGAGGCCGCCCAAATCTTTTGCGCGAAAAATACCCGTTCGCCTACGCGGGAACTCTGCGATAATCCCGAAAGCATGCCGCCGCCCTTGATGCTGTCGAGGCGTTTCGCGCCGTTGTTCTGGTGCCAGTTCTTCGCGGCATTCAACGACAATTTTCTCAAGACCGCGCTGGTCTTCCTCATTTTGTTCCATACGGCTGCCTCCGACGCGGAGGCGCTGATCACGCTGGCCAGCGCCATTTTCATCGCGCCGTATTTCTTCCTGTCGGCGCTCGGCGGCGAACTGGCCGACCGCTACGACAAGGCGCGGGTGGCGCAGTGGCTGAAATTCTCCGAGATCTTCGTCGCCGCGCTGGCGGTGCTCGGCTACGCGCTGCATTCGATCCAGGTCTTGTTCGTGGCGCTGGCCGGCTTCGGCGTGATCGCGGCGCTGTTCGGGCCGATCAAATACGGCATCCTGCCGGATCATCTGGCGCGCAGCGAGCTGCCGGCCGGCAATGCGCTGGTGGAAGGCGCCACCTTCATCGCCATCCTCACCGGCACCATCGTCGGCGGCGTGGCTGCGCGCGGCGGCGGCGACGCCGCGGCTTTCGCCGTGCTGGTGATGGCCTTTGCGTTGGCCTGCTGGCTGGCGGCCTTGCTGATTCCGCCGAGCGGCGAAGGCGCGCCGCAGCTGAAAATAGCGCTCAACATCGCCGCCTCCACCGCGGCGATGATCCGCCACTTGCGCGCCGACCCGCGGCTGTGGTGGGGCGCCATGGTGACGAGCTGGTTCTGGCTCGTTGGCATCGTGGTGCTGTCGCTGCTGCCGCCGCTGATCAAGACGCTGATCGGCGGCAACGAGGACACCGTCACGATCTATCTGGCGCTATTCTCGATCGCGGTCGGCCTGGGCTCCGGCCTGGCGGCGGCGATCGCGCGCGGGCGCATCGTGCTCAAGACGACGCTCGCCGGTGCGGTGCTGCTCGGCCTGTTCGCGCTCGATCTCGCTTTGGCGACGCTCGGCTCGGGCGCAGCATCGGCGCCGCAGGCGCCCGGCATCGTGTTTTCGTCGCTGCTGGGAATTCGTGTCGCGGTCGACCTTGTGGGTCTCGCCATTGCCGGCGGGTTGTTCATCGTGCCGGCCTTCGCCGCGGTGCAGGCCTGGTCCGGCGCCGATTACCGCGCCCGCACGGTCGCCGCCGTCAACGTGCTCAATGCCGCGTTCATGACCGGCGCGACCGTGCTGGTGGCGATCATGCAGAAATTCGGCGTCACCGTGCCGGCGCTGTTCTCGATGATCGGCGCGGCGACGCTGCTCGTGGCGCTCGCGATCTGGCGCACGATGCCGAAGGCGGACTAGCTTTTCTTCCGCATCTTCAGCACGCGATCCACCATCTCGCCGGCGACGCCCAGATAGTTGGCCGGATCGACCATCTGCTCCAGCTGCTTGCGGGTGGCGTGCTTGCCGATCTCCTTGTCCTCGGATAGCAGATCAATCAGCGGGCGGCCGGTCTTCACCACCTCGCGGCAGATGTCGTAGACCACGTCATGCGCGCGGTTGCGTCCCATCGCGGCGCCCAGCCCCATCATCACCGCCTCCGACATGATCAGGCCCTTGGTGATGTCGAGGTTCTCGCGCATCTTCTTTTCGTTGACCTGCAGGCCCTCCAGCAGGAAGCGGGTCTGCGCCAGCGCGCCGGCCGACAGCATGAAGATTTCCGGCAGCGCGATCCATTCGATCTCCCACGGGCCGGTCGAGCGCTCGTGGTCCTCGACCATCGCTTCCAGAAGTGCTGCGACCAGCTGCTTCACCATGGCGGTCTGCGCGGTGATGTAGACCGACGAAATCGGATTGCGCTTCTGCGGCATGGTCGAGGACGAGCCACGGCCGGCGTGGAACGGCTCGTACACCTCTTCCACTTCGGTCTGCATCAAGAGCTTCACGTCGAAGGCGATCTTGCCGCAGGTGCCGGTGACCAGGCCGAGGAAGCAGCCGACCTCGGCGATGCGGTCGCGCACCGTGTGCCAGGCAATGTCGGGCTGGCCGAGTTTGAGCTCCTTGCACAGTTCTTCCTGCACCTTGAGCCCGTCCTTACCGAGCGAGGACAGCGTGCCGGCGGCGCCGCCGAATTCACCGACCAGCACGCGCGGGCGCAGTTCTTTCAGGCGCTGCTTGTGGCGCTCGAAGGCGCCCAGCAGGGTCGCCATCTTGTAGCCGAAGGTGATCGGCACCGCCTGCTGCAGGTTGCTGCGACCGGCCATCGGCGTGTCGCGGTGTTTTTTCGCGAGCGCGGCCAGCGCATCCGAGATGGCGTCGATCTCCTGTTCCAGGATGGCGAGCGCCTCGCGCATCTGCATGACGGTGGCGCTGTCGGTGATGTCCTGAGTGGTGGCGCCCCAGTGGCTCCATTCGCCCAAGCCGTCCTTGCACAGCTTCACGAGCTGCTGGACGACGGGCAGCACCGGATAGCCGATGCGCTCGGTCGCCTCCTTCAGCTTGGCCATGTCGATCAGCTTGGCGTCGCAATGCTTGACGATCTCCTCGCAGGCCTCTTGCGGGATAATCTTCAGCTTCGCCTGCGCACGCGCAAGAGCGGCCTCGAAGTCGAGGTATTTCTGCACGCGATTCTCGTCCGAGAACACGACCCGCATTTTTTCGGTGGTGAAAATGTCGCGGAACACAGCGGAATCGAGGATCGTCGAGGGCATTCGGGTCTCCTGGCGCTTGGTGGCTACACGTTAGCGTTTCTTGGCCAGCGATCAACTCACGGGACGCGGCAAATGGCCCGGTTGCGCCCAGCCTTGTTTCTGTCCCAAATTGCCGGGAATTGTCCTGCCAGGAGAGCCGCATGACCGTGATGACCAAGCCAGAGCGCAGCTTCAAGCTTGAGCCCGTGCACCCGAAGCCGGAGGAGGCGCACACCATGCCCTATGCCCCGGCCGTGCATATCGTCGGGGCCTGCGACCTGATGTTCCTGTCGGGGGCAACGCCCTCGCCGCTCTACCACAAGCATCCGCATGTCGAGGCCGAGCACGTGCATCCGCACTCGATCGAGGAGCAGACCAAGCGCGCCATGGAGGCGATCAAGTCGATCCTCGACAAGACCGGCGCCAGCTGGCGCGACGTGGTGAAGGTGACGAAATATCTCACCGACTTCCGCGAGGCCGACGCCATGCACGCCACCATGGCGAAATATTTCGGCGACTGGCGACCGGCCAGCACCACGGTGTGCATCAATCAGCTGTCGTCGCCTGGCGCGCGCATCGAGCTCGACATGATCGTGGCGCTGCCGAAGAAAGCCTCGTGAGCCTACTTCCCCACCTCGCCCGCATCGTCGACGCGCCATACCCGCGCTTTTCCGAGCCGGAGATGGCGCGTCGGCGCGCGGCGGTCGAAGAGCTGCTGGCGCGGGCGGAGTGCGAGCATCTCGTATTTTGCGGCGCCAACCGCTTCGGCTCGGCGGTGCAGTGGCTGACACAATGGCCGGTGACCGCCGAGGCGGTCGGCGTCATGTCGCCGCGCGAGCGCGACGCGCTGTTCGTGCAATACGTCAACCATGCGCCGCAGGCGCGGCTGCTGGCCGACAAGGCCGAGGTGGCCTGGGGCGGCGAGTCGTCAATCGGCGCCGCCATCGAGGTGCTGGCCAAGCGTGGCGCGCGCGAACGTCGCGTGGCAACGCTGGGCCCGGTGAACGCCGAGCAACACGCGGCCCTGTCGGTGCGCTTCGGCAAACTGAAAAACCTCAATCGCGATTACATCCGCCTGCGCCAAGTGAAATCGGCCGAGGAACTCGACTGGCTGCGCATCGGCGCGCATTTCAGCGATCTCGGCATGGCGGCGCTGCGCGACGGCGTCCGGCCCGGATTGAACGAGCGCCAGCTCGGCGATGTGGTCGAGCGCGCCTACGTGTCGCAAGGCGCGGTCAATGTCATTCACTACATCGGCGTGACATCCATGAAAGCGCCCGATCTGGCAGTGCCGCGGCAATTCCCGACCACGCGGCGCGTGCAGGCCGGCGACGCGGTGGTGGCCGAAATCAGCGCGGCATTCTGGGAGCATCCGGGACAGGTACTGCGCAGCTTCACGCTCGGCGCGCCGAGCCAGCTCTATCGCGATCTGCACGCCGCTGCCGATGCCGCGTTCGACGCCATTGCCGCGGTGCTCAAAGCCGGCGCCACGCCGGCGCACGTGATCGAAGCCTCCGGTGTGATCGAGGACGCAGGCTTCACCATCATCGACGATCTCTTGCACGGCTATGGCGGCGGCTACCTGCCGCCGATCCTGGGGAGCAAGAGCCGTCCGGCCGGGCCGGTGCCGCAAGAGCCATTCCGCGCCGGGCAGACAGTGGTGATTCAGCCCAATGTGGTGACGCGTGATGGCACGGCCGGCGTGCAGACCGGTGAGATGGTGGTGATTACCGAGACCGGCATCGAGCGGATGCACGCGATGCCGCGCGGCTTCCACATTATTTGAGCTGCTCTTTCATCCAATCCGCGCTCTGCGAGCGCCAGCGGTAGGCGCGGTTGGTGGCGATGTGGTTGCCGTCCTCGATCATCATCAGTTCGACCGGGCCCTTCACCTCGCGCGCCAGGCGCTCGGCGTCCTTGGCCGGCACGATGCGGTCGAGCCGTCCGTTCACGATGAAAATGGGGCAAGTGATGTTGTGCGCGATGCCTTCGAGCGACAGCGTCAACGCGTTCTTGCGCGCCTCGTCCTGCGTCTTGCAATGGCTGCGCACGCGGAATGCCTCGCGCGTCAGTTCCGGTAGCCCGTCCCAGGCCGCGCCGAAGTTGAACGGGCCGCCGAGCGCGATGCAGGCCTTGATGCGCTTGTCGAAGGCGGCCGCGCGCGGCGCGTAATAGCCGCCCAGGCTCACGCCCCACATGCCGATGCGCGCGGCATCGAGATCGCGGCGGCTCGCCGCGAAATCGAGCACGGCCTTGACCGGCACTTCGTAGTCGCCGCGGATGGCAAAGTCGTATTGCGCCTCGCCCTGGCCGGGCCCGTCGAAAATCAGCGTGGCCAGCCCGCGCGCCAGGAACGGATTTTCATAGGCCTCGCCCTCTTCCTTGGTGGAATCGAGCCCGACCGCCATCGCCACCACCGGCGGCTTTTCGACGCCGGCCGGCTTGCGCAGGATGCCGGCCAGCGTCTTGCCCTGGTAGGGAATCTCCACCCGTTCGCCGGGCGGGCGCAGGTGCGGCAACGCCGCTTGTCGGCACGCGATCGCTTTCATGTGCGCGACTTTCATCTGCGGCACGTCGTTGACGAACAGGAACGCGGCGAAATGATAGTAGACGGTGGCGCGCTGCAGACATTCGCCGGCGGTGAGAAAATGCTTTTTCGCCAGCGCCTCGCGGCCGAGCTGCTCGTGATGCGCGGCGCGCGCCGACCAGGCGCGGCACCACTCGCTGTAGGACGAGATCGAGCCGGTCACCTCCTCGAAATCGGTGAGCGCGACGCCATTGGCGACGAAGCGCGGGCCCCAATGCGAAATCGCGGCCTTGAGCAAGGGGTCGGATGACATGCGGAGATTTCCTTGTGATCGAAATGTCGGAACGGACTAGCTACCCATCCCCGATCAAGTCGGGGACAGCCTTTTCGGGATCATGCGCTGTCAGCGTTCGAGAACGAATTCGGCTTCGCGGGCTTCCCGCATCAGTGTGCCCCACACCTGCTCGCGCAGTTCGGCGAAGCGCGGCAGGCGCAGTGTTTCGCGCGTGCGCGGTTGCGGCAGATCGATGGTGATGGTCTCGTGGATGCTTGAGGGCCTGCCCTTGAGCACGATCACCCGGTGGCCGAGCAGCACGGCTTCCTCGATCGAATGGGTGACGAAGATCATGGCGGTCGGCCGTTCGTCCCAGATGCGCAGCAGCTCAAATTGCAGAATCTCGCGGGTCTGCGCGTCGACCGCCGCGAACGGCTCGTCCATCAGCAGCACATTGGGCTCCACGGCGAGCGCGCGGGCAAGCCCGCAGCGCTGCTGCATGCCGCCGGACATCTGGTAGGGGAACGCCTTCTCGAAGCCGGAGAGACCGACCAGCTTGATGAATTCCGGCACCTTGCGCTCGACGTCGATCTTCGACGCGCCCGCCATGCGCAAGCCATAAGCGACGTTCTCGTACACGGTCTTCCACGGAAACAGGCCGAAATGCTGGAACACCATGGCGACGCCGGCGATCGGCTCGGTGACGTGTTGATCGCCGACCATGACGTCGCCGCTATCGAACGGCAGCAGCCCGTCGATGCAGCGCAGCAGCGTGGTCTTGCCGCAGCCGGACGGGCCGACAATGGCGACGATCTCGCGCTCGCCGACATCGAAGTCGATGTTACGGAACACTTCGAGCGTGCCGTAATACTTGCCGAGGCCGCGCACGCGGATGCGCGGCTCGGCACCGGCCGCGCGGGCGGTGTTGGCGGAAGAAATGGCGGAGACCGCCGTCTGTTGATGTGTCACTCGGCGGCCTGTGTCGTTGGTTTAGCGTTGGTTTTGGCCCAGTAGTCGGCGGCCTGCTTGGACCGCTTGAGCGCGTCCTCGGTCTCGAAGCCCGGCGCCATCGAGCCGTCTGTGCCTGCGAGAATCTGGTGGTGCTCGATGTTGAGCGTGCGCAGCCAGCGCTGCTGACCCATGGTTATGGCGACGAAATAGCCGATCTCGACCAGCTCGGGCTCGCTGAAATGCTTGTGCAGACGCGCCCAGAATGCGTCGTCGCACGGCAGATCCCAGGTGATCGCCTCGGCATAGGACAGCGCCGCCTTCTGCTTTTCGTCGTAAAGTTTTGAACTTTCGAAATTGATCAGGTCGGAATAGTCGTCCTCCTTGAGACCGGACTTGGCCGCCTTGATCGAGCGCTGATTGCCGCAGAATTCGCACAGCACCGAGCGCGACACGTAGATGCGGCACAGCTCCTTGATCTTGTGATCGGCGACGCCGTTCTTGAACACGTCGCGCCAGGTATTGGCGAACGACCAGAACGTCGCCGGCACATGGGCGCGGATCGCCTGACTTTCCGGCCGCGGCGTTCCCTCCCGCGCGCAACGCTCGAACTCGGCGATCATGGCAGGGTCTTTGACCGTCGAAGGATCGACATAGCTAATGCGCGGTTTAGACATCGGCGAGTTCTCCCAGAAAAATTCTTGGCCGTGCGCCGGTCGCGGGCGCAACGGCAGTCGTTGCCGCATGTTGCCGCAACCGCATCGAGTGAGCAACGCCGGCGGCTTGCTTCGCTAACCTTGCCTTAGTCTTGATCATGTCGTCCCGCGGCTGTGCTTGCGCTTGCTGGCGTGGGCGAGGGCCCGTATTTGCGGCGTTTTGCGAGAGCGTAGGGATGCTTAAGCTAAACCGATCGTTACAGTGTGGGCGGCGATACGATCCAGTATTGTTAATGGCCGGCAAGGTTACTCTAAAGTTCATCCTATTTCGGATACCGATCGTAAACAATAGTAATTCAGAGGCTCTTCAGCATAGTCCCAGATGCGCCCGCGATTTTAGCAATTGAATACTTCCTGACCTTTAGTCTCGTCCCGAATAGACCAGAGCAGTTTCCGGTCGCGTCAAACGGGACAAACCGCCGTGCGTGCCAGCACCATCGTCATGATCGGGTTCGCCGTCGTCTTCGGCTTGCTCGCCGTGTTCATCGCCCAGGTCTGGCTCAACAACCAGGCCAACATGCAGGCGCAGAATTACGAGGCGAACAAGAAACCGCAGTCGACCCGCACCATCGTCGTCGCCAAGGAGCCGTTGCGCTTCGGCACCGAACTCAGCGCCGCGATGTTGCAGGAAGTGCCGTGGCCGGCCGAATCGCTGCCGGCCGGCGCCTTCACCGCGATCAAAGACATTCTGTCCGGCGGCCGCCGCGTGGTGCTGTCGGCGATCGAGGCGAACGAGCCGGTGCTCGCGCTCAAGATCACCGGCGCCGGCCAGCGCGCGACGCTGTCGGCTTTGGTGAAGCCCGGCATGAAGGCGGTGACCATCCGCGTCAACGACGTCGAAGGCGTCGGCGGCTTCGTGCTGCCGGGCGACCACGTCGATGTCGTGCTCACGCGCCAGATCGACAAGGGCTCGGCCACCACCGACGTCGTGCTGCAGAACACGCGCGTGCTGGCAGTCGACCAGAGCGCCGACGAGCGCACGTCGAAAGCGGCGGTGGCCAAGTCGGTGACGCTGGAAGTCGACACGGTCGAAGCCCAGAAAGTTTGGTTGGCCTCCTCGGTCGGCAGCCTGTCGCTGCTGCTGCGCAAGGCCGGCGAAACCGCCGAAGTGAAGACGCGCAAGATCACGCTCAAGGATCTGGGCACCCATGAGCCGGTCGGCGAGCAAAAAGCCGCCGTGACTGCGACGGTGGTGGTGACACGCGCATCGGCGAAACAGGAATACACCGTACCGGTCGAGGGACGTCATGGGGCCTCGACCGATGCGGGACGGAGGCAAGAGGCCTGGTAAGTCCGGGCGTGCAGTGAGTGACGGGGTGGGGAGAGTGTCGTGAACAACAATAGCGACTTTGTCGTCGGCTTCGGCTGGCGGCGCACGGACAGGACCGCGAAGAGCGGCAATTGGCTGCGCGACGTGGTCATTGCGCTTGGCATCGCCATGGCGGCGACGCTTCTGTGCATGGCCGGCGATGCCTATGCGCAGCAGCGCACCATCCAGATCAGCGGCGCCAACCGCACCGCCATGGTGACGGTGACGATCGGCAAGTCGCAGGACGTGCGCACCGAAACCAGCTTCGTCGACGTCATGGTCGGCGATCCGGAGGTGGCCGACGTCAATCCGCTCACCGATCACACGCTGTCGATTCTGGCCAAGAAGATCGGCACCACCCGCGTGTCGGTCTATTCCGAAGGCAAGAAGCTGATCGGTATCTTCGACGTCGAGGTGTCCTACGACATCACGCGCCTGACCAACGAGCTCAAGCGCCGCTTTCCGCGCTCCAGCCTGCAGGCCTCGACCGTCAACGGCCGCATCATGCTGTCCGGCGAGGTCAGCGATGCCGCCACGCTCGACAAGGCGGTGACCATCGCGCGCCAGTTCGGGCCGGAGATCATCAATTCGGTCTCGGTCATGGCGCCGCAGCAGGTCATGCTGGAAGTGCGCTTCATTGAGATTTCGCGCACCGCCGGCCGCGAGCTGGGCGTGCAGTGGAACCGCTTTGGCGGCAACAGCATCACTAATATCGGAAACCGCACCGCGGCCTCAAACCTGCCTATCACGTCGAGCGCCGCGGAAACGGCGGCGGGTGTGATCTCCGGCGCTTCCCCGTTCGGCTTCCTGATTGCCCGCATGGTGGCGGGCGGCGTATCCACCGACGTTATGATCAACGCGCTCGAGCAGAAGGGCATTGCCCGCAGCCTGGCCGAGCCCAACCTGGTCGCGCTTTCCGGCGATACCGCGAGCTTCCTGGCCGGCGGCGAATATCCCATTCCGGTGGCGGGTAGCCTTGGGCAGGTGACCGTCGACTACAAGAAATACGGTGTCGGCCTCGCCTTCACCCCGACTGTGCTCGGCAACAGCCTGATCAACCTGAAGATCGAGCCGGAGGTGAGCCAGATCGACACCACGCGCTCGGTCGGAATCCCAGGCGGCATCTCGATCCCGGCGCTGATCGTGCGCCGCGCCTCGACCACGGTCGAGCTGCGCGACGGCCAGAGCTTCATGATCGGCGGCCTGTTGCAGAGCGACAACAAGAACCTGGCCGAGCAACTGCCGTGGCTCGGCAGCGTGCCGGTGCTGGGCGCGCTGTTCTCCAGCAAGTCCTATCAGAAGAACGAGACCGATCTCGCCATCATCGTCACACCGCGTCTCGTGCGTCCCGCCCGCCCGGGCGACGTGATGAAGACGCCGGCCGATGACTCGCTGCCGCCGAACGATGCGGACTTCTTCCTGCTCGGCAAGACCGAGGTCACGCGGGAAGAGGCGCGCGCGCTGACGCCCGCGACCGCGCGTATCGCCACCGCCGGAGCGCAGCCTTTCACCGGGCACATGCTCGACATGCCGAAGTGGGGGATTTCCAATGCGGCCATCCAGTAACGCCATGCGCAGCCTCGTGCTCGCCGCCGTGCTCGCCACACTTGCCGGCTGCTCGGAATATCTCGACCGTCGCGACACGATTGCGCTCGGCAGCGGCAACGCGGTCGCGTCCGACAGGGTCACCCATATGGTCGATCCCTGGCCGCGCGACAGCGCCAATCGCGACATCGCCTTCAACGGCGCCAAGATGGAAACCGCGATCGAGCGCTATCGCACCAATAAAGTGATCCCGCCGCGCGGCACCGGCACCTCCGCCACCTACGAGGCGACGCCCGCCGCGCAGAACAACATGGCGCCGGTCGGCCCGACCGTGACCCAGCCGGCGGCGCCGGTGAAATAGCGGGATCATTAACGTCATGCGTATCGGCCGTAGCGCCAGCTCAAACCGCACTCGGGTGGTGGTTCTCACCGCCGACGAGGAGTTTAATCGCTCCGCGCGCGCCACGTTCGGCGCCTCGAGCGCGATTGACCTCAGCATGGTGTCGGGCCGTATCGCGGAGCAGGGCGACGCGCTCGATGTCGAAGGCGCTACCGTCGTGGTGGTCGATCTCGATGCCGGCCGCGACGACGAGATGCAGGCGCTGTCCCGGCTGATGGTCCGCGTCGGCGTTTGGCCGCCGATGATCGCGGTCACCCAGACCTTCGACGAGAACGTCGCCCGCACGCTGATGCAGATGCGGGTCGCCGACTTCCTGGTAAAGCCGGTGGCGCCGATCGATTTGGTGCGCGCCTGCGCCCGCGTCGCCAAGGGTAAAGCCGGCGGCGCCGAGCCAACCGAAGCGCAGATCTACACGTTCCTGCCCGCGGTCGGCGGCGCCGGCGTCACCACGCTGGCGGTACAGACCGCCATGCTGCTGCTCAACAGCGGTGGCCCGCGCGTCAAGCCATCGACGTGTCTGGTCGATCTGGATTTCCAGCATGGCGCGGTCGCCGACTATCTCGATCTCGAGCCGCGCCTCAATCTGGCGGAAATCGAGCCGCGGCCGGATCGCCTCGACCGGCAATTGCTGGAAGTCATGCTCTCGTATCACGCCTCCGGCTTGGCGGTGATCGCCGCGCCGAACCGGCCGGCGGAGATGCGCTCGTTCGATCCTGACGTGGTAACCCGGCTGCTCGATCTGGTGTCCACCAATTTCGAGTATGTCGTATTCGACATGCCGCGCACCTGGTTCTCCTGGACCGACAGCGTGCTGCTCGGCTCGAACAAACTGTTCATCGTCAGCGAAACCACGGTGCCGGGCTTGCGTCACGCCAAGCAATTGGTGGCGGCGATCAAGGAGCGGCTGGGCGAGGGTCCGAAGCCGCAGGTCATCGTCAATCGCTTCCATCATCGCCTGTTCTCGGCCGGCCTGCGCCGCAGCGATCTCGAACAGACGCTGGGCGACGCCTTCGCCTGCGCGATCCCCAACGACTACAATCTGGTGCGCGAGGCGATCGACCGCGGCGTGCCGCTCGACGAGGTCAAGCCGGGCAACAAGATCACCGCGCAGATCCGCAAGCTGGTGCTGGGCAACACGGCCGACAAGGCCGGGGAATCGAAGTCCGCGCCGCTGTTGCAGAAGCTCAAGCTGTCCGTCGTGAAATAGGAATGACGATGGCCGGCCGATTCACAGCTCGACGGGTTGCCGCGCCGGACCTGCCCGCGGTCGAGGAGACGTCGCCGTCGACGCTCGAGGGCGTGGCATGGACGGTGTTTCCAGATGCCGCGCCGGAGCCACCGCCGCCGGTGACCCAGGCCGCCAATCCGCTGATGAGCGACAAGCTGCTCGACGCCAAGGTGCGCCTGCATCGCCGGTTGATCGAGGAAATCAACCTCTCGGCGCTGGAAAAGCTGCCGGAGGACGAAATCCGTCGCCACGTCCAGCAGCTGGTCTCGCAATACGTGCTGGTCGAGCGGTTGGCGCTCAACGCGCAGGAACTCGCCGAATTCGTCTCGGAAATCCTCGACGAAATGACCGGGCTGGGTCCGCTCGAGCCGCTGCTTAAGGACCCGAGCATCAGCGACATCCTGATCAACGGTCATGAATGCGTCTATGTCGAGCGCGGCGGCATGCTCGAGCCGCTGGCGGTGCGCTTCAAGGACGAGCAGCATCTGCTGCGCATCATCAACAAGATCGTGTCCGCGGTCGGCCGCCGGGTCGACGAATCGCATCCGCTCTGCGACGCGCGCCTGCAGGACGGCTCGCGCGTCAACGTGGCGGTGCGGCCGATCGGCGTCGACGGCCCGCTGGTATCGATCCGCAAATTCTCCAAGAAGCCGCTCAACCTTTCCAAGCTGGTCGAAGTCGGCGCGCTGCGCCAGCCGATGGCCGAGGTGCTGGCGGCGGCGGTGAAGGCGCGCGTCACTACCATCATTTCCGGCGGTACCGGCTCCGGCAAGACCACCATGCTCAACGCGCTCTCCGCCTTCATCTCGGAGAAGGAGCGTCTGCTCACCATCGAAGACGCCGCCGAGCTGCAGCTGCAGCAGCCGCATGTCGGCCGCATGGAGACGCGGCCACCCAACGTCGAGGGCAAGGGCGAAATACGCCAGCGCGATCTGGTCAAGAACGCGCTGCGCATGCGGCCCGACCGCATCATCCTCGGCGAGTGCCGCGGCGAGGAAGCCTTCGACATGTTGCAGGCGATGAACACCGGCCACGAAGGCTCGATGGCCACCATCCACGCCAATACGCCGCGCGACGCCATCACGCGCCTGGAGCAGATGATCGGCATGGCCGGTCTGCCCATGACGGTGGCCTCGATCCGCGGCCAGATCGCCGGCGCCATCCAGCTGATCGTGCAGCTGTCGCGCCAGTCGGACGGCAAGCGCAAGATCACCTCGATCGCGGAAGTCACCGGGCTCGAGGGCGACATCATCCAGATGCAGGAAATCTTCAAATACGTGCGCACCGGCACCAAGCCGGACGGCACGGTGGAAGGGCATTTCATGGCGACCGGCGTGCGCCCGCGCTTTCTCGCCCATCTCGCCACCCAGGGCATCAAGATCCCCGGCAGCTACTTCGATCCCTCGCACCCGCTCTAATCATTATGTCCGATTTCAATTCCGTTTATCTGCTCTATCTGCTGATCGGCATCTCGGCCGCGATGTTCGCCGAGGGCGGCTATCTGCTGTTCTACAACCAGGCGTCCTATCGCAAGAACATCAACCGCCGCCTCAAGGTGATGGAAGACAAGCCGGATCGCGAAAGCGTGCTGGTGCAGCTGCGGCGCGAACGCGGCCTGACCAGCGGCGGCGACTACCGGCTGCCGCTGATCAATCTCAATCAGTTGCTGCTGCAGTCCGGGCTCTCCGTCGGCTTCACGCGGCTGATGCTGTTGATCGCGATCGGCATGATCGCGTCCTTCGTCGGCACCATGGTGTTCGACGGAAAACTGTCGCATGCCCTTGGCGTCGCCGCGTTCTGCGGATTCGTACTGCCGTTCATGGTGCTGCGGTTTCTGCGCGGGCGGCGGCAGAAGAAGTTCGGCGCCCAGTTCCCCGACGCCATCGACATCATCGTGCGCTCGTTGCGTGCCGGTCACCCGGTGCCGGTCGCCATCAACATGGTGGCGCGCGAGATGCCCGATCCGATCGGTACCGAGTTCGGTATCGTCACCGACGAGATCACCTACGGCGCCGACCTGGAAACCGCGATGCGTAGTCTGTTTTTCCGCGTCGGCAGCGACGACCTGCCGCTGTTCGTGACGGCGGTGGCAATTCAGGGCTCCACCGGCGGCAACCTCGGCGAGATCCTCGAGAACCTGTCGGCGGTGATCCGCATGCGCTTCAAGATGCGCCGCAAGATCCGCGCGCTGGCCGCCGAAGGCCGCGCCTCGGCGCTGATCCTGTCCTCGCTGCCGATCGGCATGTTCGCGGTGATCAATTTCGTGACGCCGGATTTCTACACCAGCGTCTGGCAGTACGATCTGACCAAGATCGGCCTGGTGCTGGCGGCCTGCTGGATGGGCATCGGCAATTTCGTCATGTACCGCCTGGTCAATTTCAAGATTTGAACGATGGACATCATTTCCTCCATGCTCAGCAATATGTTCCGCGACAATGCCAGCATGCTGATGGCGTTGCTGGTGTTCCTCGCCACCGGCACCACGGCGTTCGCGGTGATGGCCTTCGTGCGCGTGCGCGGCGCGGTCAAGAAGCGCACCTCGCGCATCCTGGACGACGAGCACGCGTCCCAGTCGACGCGCTCGCTGCGCTATTCCAGCGTGAAGGCGGTGACCCAGCTGCTCGAATACACCACCAAGCATTACGCCGCGACCAATGACGACAACATGAAGGTATTGCGCCGGCGGCTGGTGCAGGCCGGCATCTACGATCAGCGCGGCGTGGCCTACTTCTTCCTCGCGCGCACCGCGCTGGCGATCGGCCTGGCCTTCGCCCTGTTCGTGTTCGGGCCGCTGGCGATCTCGAAAGGCGGTTCGTTCTTCTGGCTGATGGTGATCGTCGGCGGCATCGCCGGCTATGTCGCGCCCAGCATCTATGTCGACCGGCGCATTGCGGCCCGCAAGGACGAGCACCGCAGCGGCTTTCCGGATTTCATGGACCTGCTGGTGGTGTGCGCGGATTCCGGCTTGTCGATGGAGGCCTCGTTCGAGCGGGTCGGGCGCGAGCTCGGCGACAGCTATCCGTCGCTGACCGCCAATATCCACATGACCAATCTGGAAATCCGCGCCGGCAAGAACCTCAAGGATGCGCTGGAACGCTTCGCCGAACGGCTGGCGCTGGAAGAGGCGCGCGCCTTCGCCACTTTGATCAACCAGTCGATCGACCTCGGCTCCAGCATCACCGATGCGCTGCGGGTCTATAGCGACGACATGCGCCATAAACGGCTCTCGCGCGCCGAGGAAAAGGCCTATGCGCTGCCGGCCAAGCTGGCGCTGCCGATGATGCTCTGCATCTTCCCGGTGATATTCGTGGTCATTCTACTGCCGGTGTTTGTGCGCCTGCATTATACGACTTTCTGAGCGCGACAACCCATTGCCGCCTTCCGGCGCGGCGCCGGGTGAAGAATTCGTTAACCACCATCGTCTAGCCTGACGGAGGTCCCGCACCCGGGCGTTTCCGACAGGCTTTGTAATGCGTAGTGGATTAGCCCGAGCGCTGCTTGTTGCGATCGCCGCCGCATGGCTGGCGGGTTGCAACACCGACGGCAGCTATTCCAACCTGTTCGACTCGAAGACGTCGGGCACCGATGCGTTCGCCTCGGCGCCGCCGGCCGGCGATCTCGACACCGCCTCGCTCGGCGTGCCGGCCCCGGCCGAACCCGG
Organism: Hyphomicrobiales bacterium; assembly: GCA_016185205.1. Classification (GTDB taxonomy): domain Bacteria; phylum Pseudomonadota; class Alphaproteobacteria; order Rhizobiales; family Xanthobacteraceae; genus Pseudolabrys. Next base: position 28,544 of record JACPOA010000028.1, read on the forward strand.
CCTGCTCGGCGGCGATCCGAACGACGACCTCAACCTCGGCAAGAAGCACTATCGCGCCACGAATTACGGCCTGGCGGAAAAGTATTTCCGCCGCGCGGTCGAGAACCATCCGCGCGACGCGGAAGCCTGGCTCGGGCTGGCGGCATCGTATGACCGCTTGCGCCGTTTCGATCTGGCCGACCGCGCCTACGGCCAGGCCATCGGCATCGTCGGCCCGACCGTCGAGATCCTCAACAACCAGGGCTATTCCTACATGCTGCGCGGCGACTACAGGCGCGCGCGCGAGAAACTGATCACGGCCCAGCGCCAGGACCCGCGCAACAAATTCGTGGCGAACAATTTGCAGCTGCTGGAAGACAGCGCGCGCAAGGGCAAGGCGATCGAGTAGGCCTTTTATTCCTCGGCCGAAATAATTGCCGTCACGCCCGCGCTGGTCGCGGGCATCCACGTTTTTCATCCATCAATGTTAGTCTTGGATTGCACTGGGAGTCAGGCAAGCCCGACTTCCGCATTATTTGGGTGCCGTAAGTCGGGTATACCCGACTTGTGGTGACAAGACCGGCCATGATGGGGTGGGCCTGGGGCGTGGAACCGCGCAACCGCGGGCTGGAGGATCTCGCCACCGCCAAAGCCTGATCAGTTTGCTTGCCGCTCAGGCAGACGCTAAGAAAAGTCGATGAGCGGCTTGCGACCTGTCACTGTGATCACCGGCGCGTCGGCCGGTATCGGCGTCGCGTTGGCGCGCGTGTTTGCGCGCAACGGTTATGAATTGGCGCTGGTGGCGCGGCGCGAGGATCGCTTGCGTGCGCTTGCGGACGAAATCGCCGCGACCGGCGCGCGCAAGCCGATCGTGATCGTAGCCGACCTGACGCAAGGCGACGCCGCCCGGCAAATCGTCGAGGCGCTCTCCGCACAAGGCGCCGAGCCGCAATTCATGGTCAACAATGCCGGCTTCGGTCTGGTGGGCGCGGCCTCATTGCGCGATCGCGACGAGCAGCTGGCGATGATCGACCTCAATGTGCGCGCGTTGACTTCGCTGTCGCTCGCCTTTGTCGACAGTCTCGCGCGTCACCGCGGCGGCCTGCTCAATGTCGGCTCGATGGCCGGCTTCCTGCCCGGTCCGGGCATGGCGGTGTACTACGCCAGCAAGGCCTATGTGCTGTCGTTCACCGAGTCGCTGCACAGCGAGCTCAAAAGCCGCGGCGTGCGCGTCAGCGTGCTCTGCCCAGGGCCGGTGCCGACCGAATTCGCGGCGCGCGCCGGCGTTAAAAGCGGCTTGGCGCCCGATATTCTCACGCATTCCGCCGAGTCTGTCGCGCAGCAGGGCTATGATGGCTTGATGCGCGGGAAGTGCATGGTCATACCCGGCTTGCTCAACAGACTGATTATCGCGCTGATTCGCCTGTTCCCGCGCGGCCTGCTGTTGCGACTCATGGGTTCCCGGCAGCGCCGGCGCAGGTCCGCACGGGGGACATAGCGGCTTCCCACCGCTTATGTTGCAAACCTCTGTAAAGCGGTTAGTACTCGCAAAATCATGCGCAGATCGCCATGCTGAAGCCGGTCCTTCTCATCCTGCACCAGGAACATTCCTCGCCCGGCCGCGTCGGCCAGACGCTGGCGCGGCTCGGCTATCCGCTCGACATAAGGCGCCCGCGTTTCGGCGATTCTCTGCCGGACACCATGGACGAGCACGCCGGCGCGGTGATTTTCGGCGGGCCGCAAAGTGCCAACGACAACGAAGATTTCGTCCACCGCGAGATCGACTGGATCGGCGTGCCGCTGCGCGACAACAAGCCTTATCTCGGCATTTGCCTGGGTGCGCAAATGATGGCGCGCCATCTCGGCAGCCGCGTATTCCCGCATCCGCAAGGCCATGCCGAGGTCGGCTATTATCCGATCCGCCCGACCGCGGCGGGGTTGACGGTCTGCGCGCAATGGCCCGACCACGTCTATCAGTGGCATCGCGAAGGCTTCGACCTGCCGGCCGGCGGCGAGCTGCTGGCCGAGGGCGATGCCTTCTCGGTGCAGGCGGTGCGCTACGGCTCAGGCTATGCGTTGCAGTTTCATCCGGAAGTCACCCACGCCATGATGTACCGCTGGCTCACGCGCGGCGCGCATCGGATGGAACTGCCGGGCGCCAAGCAGCGCCACGAGCATGTCGCCGACCGCGCGGTGCACGATCTGGCCTCGCGCAACTGGCTGTCGGCTTTCATCGATCATTGGATCGGCCGCAAGTCCGGTGATTTGCCGGCCCATCAGCCGACGCCGCCGGTCGCCTGAGCGCCGCTCTTGGAACCCAACCCCGCCGGTTGAAACCATTGACAAATCCCCCTCCGGCATCATCGTTGCGCCCGGGTAAGGGGGTCGCCGGCCCACGCGGAGGCGTGCGGATGCTTGATTCGAATGACGATGGACGCTCCGCCGCGCGGCCGATCCCCCCGGCCCTGGGCGCGATGCTACGGGCATCCGACGGCATCCTCGACCTGCTGCCGATCGCGACCTTCATCTGCGACGCGCGTGGCACCATCCTGCAGTACAACCGGCGCGCCGTCGAAATCTGGGGCAGCGCTCCGGCGCCCGGCCAGACCCACGATAAATTCCGCGAAAATCTGCGCTCGTTCGAACTCGACGGCACGCCGATCGCGCGCTCCATGATGGCCGAGGTGCTGACGACCGGAACGCCGGTGCGCGACGCCGAACGCATCGTCGAGCGCAACGACGGTTCGCGCCTGATCGTATCGATCAACATCGATCCGCTGCGCGACGCCAAGGGCAACCTGGTCGGCGCGGTGAACTGCTTTCTCGACATCACCGAGCGCAAGCGCATGGACGACGCGCTCGAACATTCACGCCGATTGGCGCTCGAGCAGGAGCAGCGGGTGGCGGCAACCTATGAGCATGCCGCCATCGGCATTTCCGAGATCGCGCCCGACGGCAGCTTCCTGAGGGTCAACGAGGCGATTTGCGCGATCACCGGCTTTAGCCGCGACGAGCTGCTGGCGAGCAAGCTTTTCCGCCATACGCATCCGGACGACGTCGATCCGGACCGCGAAGCTTTTCGCAAGCAGGTCGCCGGCGATCTCGACTTCTATTCGATCGAAAAACGGTTCATCCGCAAGGATGGCCGTGTGATCTGGCTTTCGGTGCGCTCGTCGCCGGTGCGCGCCGACAATAGGCATATGCTCTACGTGGTGCGCGTGGTGCAGGACATCACCGAACGCAAGGCGGCGGAACGTCGGCAGAAGCTGCTGATCGACGAATTGAATCATCGCGTGAAGAACACGCTCGCCACCGTGCAATCGCTGGCCTCGCAGACCGCGCGCGCCGCGCCAACCCCGGTCGCCTTCCGCGAACGCTTCGAAGGCCGGCTGATCGCGCTGTCGAAAGCGCACGACCAGCTCACGCTGCATCACTGGGAAAGCGCCGACCTGCGTGATCTGCTCTCGGGCAGCCTGGCGCCCTATGTCGGCGCCGGATCGGAGCGGATCGTGCTGCGCGGCGAGGACATCGAGTTGCGGCCGCGCGCAGTGCTCACGCTGGCGATGGCGTTCCACGAGCTCACCACCAATGCCGCGAAATACGGCGCGCTTTCGGCGGCCGGCGGGCGCATCGAAATCCGCTGGCAGCCGGTGCGCGGCGACAATGACGGCCGTCGGCAGTTGCGCGTCGATTGGATCGAGCAAGGCGGGCCGACAGTCGCCGAGCCGCAGCAACGCGGCTTCGGCTCCAAGCTGATCGAAGGCAGCATCGTCGCCGAGCTCGGCGGCAGCGCCCGCCTCACTTACGAGCCGTCCGGCTTGCGCTGCGAAATCGTGATCCCGCTGGAGGCTGCGACGCTCGAAATCGAGCACGAGCCCGCGGGGGTGGATTGGTCGATTTGAGAAATGAAAAGCCCGTCTTCGCCCCATAGCGCGTCGAAGACGCGCGTGAACGCGCTTTATGGGCTACGACGGGCAACCTTCGCGGATTTTAGGCTGGCTTGCCAACCGAAGCGGCGGAGCGGCGATTGAGAGGCCCGCCTTCGCTAAAGCTTCGGCGGGCAGCCTTCGCGCTCGGCTGGCTTGCCAGCCGAAGCTCCGAAGGAGCGAAGGCTGGTGGAGCCGAGGGGATTTGAACCCCTGACCTCCTCATTGCGAACGAGGCGCTCTCCCAACTGAGCTACGGCCCCGCCAAGGCACAACAATAGCGCTGTTGCACGCAATTTCAGGCGAGTGGGCGCCATTTAGGACCAGGGGTATGGCCTGTCAAGGATAGCGCCAGGCAGCGGTGCGAAAACCGTATCGCCCAAGCTAGCGACCTTGCGGGTATGAAATGGGAAGGGTACACGTTCAGGCATTCACTGCGTCCGAGGGAGTCATGCTCGAACTTCTGGCCTTCATTTCGTATTTATTGACGATCTATATCTATCTGCTGATCGCCATGGCGGTGATGAGTTGGTTGATCGCCTTCAATGTCGTCAATCCACGCAGCCCCATCGTTCATGCGATTGGAGAGTTTTTGTACCGAATAACCGAACCACTACTACGACCAATTCGGAATTTGCTCCCGAACCTCGGTGGGATAGACGTTTCGCCTGTCATTTTGATCCTAATCATCATTTTCATTCAGCTAGTGATAATCCCCAACATTGCCAAGCTCTTCATTTAAGTGGCTGCGCGGGGCAGAAAGCCGTGGACGCTCGCCGGCGCCGGCGTGATCGTAACCGTGCGACTGACGCCCAAGGGCGGGCGCGACGGCATTGACGGCATCGAAATCCTGGCCGATGGGCGACCGGTGCTCAAAACGCGCGTGCGTGCCGCGCCGAGCGAGGGCGAGGCCAACGATGCGTTGCGCCGGCTGATCGCCAAGGCGGCGGGCGTCCCACCGCGCGACGTCGTGCTGGTCGCCGGCGCCACCGCGCGTATCAAGCGGCTTACCATTGCGGGCGACGGCCCAACTTTGATCGCGGCGCTGGAGAAAGTCGTGGCTTCGCGCTAAGGCTTCGCCGACGGGGCGAAGCATCAGGTAATCCATGACCGCGCGTATCATCGACGGCAAAACGATCGCGGCCGACTTGCGCGGCAAGGTGACGGATTCCGTGCACCGCCTGCTGCGCGACCGCGGTCTGGTGCCTGGCATCGCCGTAGTGCTGGTCGGCGAAAATCCGGCGAGCGAGGTCTATGTCCGCACCAAGTCGAAGATGGTGGCGGCCGCCGGCATGCACGCCATCGACCGCAAGCTGCCCGTGACGACCACCGAAGCCGAGCTGCTCGCTCTGGTCGGTGAGCTCAATGCCGATCCCGTCGTCAACGGCATCCTGGTGCAATTGCCGCTGCCGCCGCAGATCGATTCGCACAAAATCATCGCGGCCATCGATCCGGCCAAGGACGTGGACGGCTTCCATCCGCTCAATGTCGGCCGGCTCGCCAGCGGACTGCCGGCGCTGGTGCCCTGCACGCCGCTCGGCTGCGTCATGCTGGCCAAGAGCGTGCACGGCTCGCTCGCCGGCATGGATGCGGTGGTGATCGGGCGCTCCAACATCGTCGGCAAGCCGGTGGCGCAATTGCTGCTGGCCGAGAACGCGACGGTGACCATCGCCCATTCCAAGACGCGCGACCTGCCGGCCCTGTGCCGCCGCGCAGATTTGCTTATTGCCGCGATAGGCCGGGCTGAAATGGTGCGCGGCGACTGGATCAAGCCGGGCGCGACCGCGATCGATGTCGGTATCAATCGCGTTCCGGCTGAGGGCGGAAAATCGCGCATCGTCGGCGATGTCGCCTATGCCGAGGCGGCGGCGGTCGCCGGCGCGCTCACGCCGGTGCCGGGTGGCGTCGGGCCGATGACGATCGCCTGCCTGTTGCTCAACACCCTGCGCGCGGCCTGCGCGCAGCACGGGCTGCCGGAGCCGAAGATTTAAGCGGTCATTGAAAAAGCGGAAACCGCCTCACTGCCAGGCGTAGGCGACCTTATCGAGTGTCTTGGCGCCGAATTTCTCCGATGAGCGGGCGACCGCGCGGCCGCCGAGCGCGCGATAGAATTCCATCGCCGGGTCGTTGTCGGAGAGCGCCCACACCACCAGGCTCTTCAAGCCGCTCTGGATGAGGTCTTTGCGCGCGGCGGTGAACAGGCGTCGGCCGAAGCCCAGCCCCTGGAATTCCGGACGCAGATAGAGCTCATAGACTTCGCCATCGTAGAACAGGCTGCGCGCGCGGTTGCGCCCGTAATTGGCATAGCCGGCGATGCTGTCGCCGAACTGCAGGACGGTGATGCGGCTGCCCTTGCGGATGGCTGAGTCCCACCAGTCCGGGCCGCGCCGGTTGATCAGCTTGTCGAGCTCGTTGCCCGGGATGATGCCCTGATAGGCCACGCGCCATGCCTCGTCATGTGTCCCGGCGACGTCCACCGCATCGGATGCCTTGGCGCGGCGAATCTCTATGAGGGTCGTGCTCATTTTCGAATACAAGCAACGAACCCTGCGCCCTTCAAGCCCTATCGTTAATGATCGGTTAATGGTGTGGATTACTGGTCACAGGCGGCGCAAAATCCCATTGCTTACGCGGAAAAACGCGCCCGTAGATACCGCCTGATTTGTGGCGTCCCCGTAAGCTGCGCAGCGGGCGAGTTGTGGAAATGGTTTAGCCGTGGCGACCTTCGCAACGATGTTCCTCAATCTGCCACCCCTGCCCAAGGGCGCGACTACCGCTTAGGAAGCTTGCGCTCGGCTAAGACGAGATCGACGCCACGGCGCATGAGCGCGTCTATGGTCGTGTCCGTCGTGGCGGCCAAGATTTTCAAATCGCGCCACGTGTCCTCTGGCAGATATACCGTGACCGACTTCTTGCCGATGCGCGAAGGCTGCGGCTTGACCGTCTCGTGTTCACGCTTGGTCATGACTCCCCGATAAGTACTTAATGAAAGCAGTCAAGATTAATTAACTAAAAGCGTGTAAGCATGTGAGCGGTTAAGCTGGCTTGTGGGTATGAGCGTGGTAACGAACCGCTATAAAATTACCGAAAGCTACAATTCGGCCTCTAAGGGCTGGGTATTTTATGTGTGGAAAAACGATTACCTGATCCTCAGCGTACATGCTGCGCAACGCGAAGCTAAAGCGGCTGTCAAGAAATGCATCGTGGCCGACAAGCGCACCAACGGGGCCCGTGCGCGTTTACGTCAGCGGGGCAGCGCGCTCACCCATACCCATAGGCCAGCGGGCTGGGGCGAGGGCGAGAGTAACACGGCATCATGCCCATAACCCTGCTTATCATCATCGCCTGCCTCGTTGCTGGGATGCTGGTAATGGCGTGGCGAGGACGAAGGAAATAGGCATCGTGCTCCCTGAAAAACGCAAAGCTCGTCGAAGATCGCTTGAACGCCGTGTGTGGATTGACCTTGGTGACGGGTCGCCAGTGGTCGAGTGCGTGCTCAGAGACATATCCAATACCGGCGGCAAGCTGCTCTTCACCGCACCCAAAGAATTGCCCGACCAGTTCGTCCTGCGGCTCTCGATGGACGGACGGGTTGCTCGCAAATGCCGAGGGGTTTGGAAGTCAGGCAATGAAATCGGCGTCACGTTCCTCGCCCACCTTGTGAGCGGAACGTTGGGGGACGTGCATCCTGACGTGCAAATTATCGAAGCCTGAAAGATCGAGCCGGGGGCATCAGAATATGGCAAAGAAAATCCCCAATCCAATCGACAAGCACGTTGGCAGCCGCGTGAAAATGCGGCGGCTGATGCTCGGCATGAGCCAAGAAAAACTTGGCGACGCGCTCGATCTAACATTCCAGCAAGTGCAGAAATATGAAAAGGGCACCAATCGAATGGGATCGAGCCGCTTGCAACAAATCTCGAATATTCTGAAAGTGCCTGTTACATTTTTCTTTGAAGATGTGCCCGGCCAACCCAAATTGGACGGCAAGGCCCCGTCGCCCGCCTATGTGTCCGATTTTCTCGCAACGTCGGACGGGCTCGCGCTCACGAAAGCATTCATGCAAATCAAGGACGCTAAGCTACGGCGTAGCATCGTGAACCTTGTTGAAGAGATTGCGGGCTAGAAGGCAGGTAGCGGCCAAAATGCAGGCCGCTAGGTGTGCGGCACCTCGCCTATTGTCCGCTCAATTGTTCGAACATCGCCGCAGGCATGACACCGAAAGGTGTGCAACTCAGGAAAGGATGCAACCTTAGGCACAATATGGGCAAGCGTCATCAGCTTCCCGCAAGTCAGGCATGGTGGTGAAGGAAGCGGATTGTAATCCTGAGACATTTGGGACCATGACATGAGGCCCTGTCTTAATCCATCGATCTAGTGTTCAGGTCAAAGCCAGCCTCAAAAATTGCTTCCCCCTTTGCATCGACGACGATCATCTTCCAAGCCACCCAATTTTGAAGGCCTCGCTCAGATTGCGCACCTCTCATTTCGCGAATTTGTGCAGTGGCGTACTCTCTCGCGGCTGCAATGCCATTCAACTCGAAACCCGCAGCATCGGTGAAAGTGTGCTTCCCATCGCTGAAATGAAAAAAATAACGAGGCATGGGCGGCCTCATACCGCGAAGGAATATCACTCGACATTCCCCGGATGAACTCTGGAACGGCGCGGAGAAGTAAAGCCCGGCACCGGCACCGGGCTTTAGTGCTGCTAAATCCTCCACTTTTTTAAAAGGCTACTCCCATCCGAAGTAGATAACAATGAACAATCGGAAATGTTCGGTTTGGCCCAACCAAATTGGACCACCCAACAATTCAAATAGGCCCCTGATCGTGGCCGACAGCCGTTCGGTTATTCTCGGTCGGGTGGTTGCACGAGCCTATAGAACGGTCGCAGGGCTGAATTCCATTGGATCATCCTCTGTCGGCAACACTTACAATAGGCGCTACCACTGTCAGCAATTGGCAATTCGGTATAACTCACAACGTACTGTGCTCCGCAATGCGGACAGCTAAAGTCAACGTCATGGGTAAATTTTGGGCTGTCCATCGTCGCATTATATGCCCTTTAACACCCCCGCGCCGAAGTCTTTCACTCAACGTACAGGTGATCCAGCCGCAGGCCAGGATATCCGTTGTCTTGCGGAGGATCACGGCGGCAGGCCGACGGCCAAGTGATTCGGTTTAATTCCGATTCGAATCAGGCGACGCGGCCAAGCCTTACACCGCCTCGGCGGTGGCAGCGCGCGACCGGTCTTCGCGCTTGCGGTCGGTCTCGTCGAGCAGCCGCTTGCGCAGACGGATCGATTTCGGTGTCACCTCAACCAGCTCGTCGTCCTGGATATAGGCAAGCGCCTTTTCCAGCGTCATGCGGATCGGCGGGGTGAGGCGGACCGCCTCGTCCTTCGAGGTGGTGCGGATATTGGTGAGTTGCTTGCCCTTGAGCACATTGATCACGAGATCATTGTCGCGCGTGTGCTCGCCGACGATCATGCCCCGGTAAACCTTCCAGCCCGGCTCGATCATCATCGGGCCGCGGTCTTCCAGATTCCACAGCGCGTAGGCCACCGCCTCGCCCTGTTCGTTGGCGATCAACACGCCGTTGCGGCGGCCCTGGATCGAACCCCTGTGCGGCCCGTAGGCGTGGAACAGCCGGTTCATGATGGCGGTGCCGCGCGTGTCGGTGAGTAGTTCGCCCTGATAGCCGATCAAACCGCGCGTCGGCGCGTGGAACACCAGCCGCAGACGGTGGCCGCCGGAGGGCCTCATCTCCAGCATCTCGGCTTTGCGTTCGGCCATTTTCTGCACGACGATGCCGGAATGAACTTCGTCGACGTCGATGACGACCTCCTCGATCGGCTCAAGCATTTCGCCAGTCTTGGGATCCTCGCGCATCAGCACTTTCGGCCGCGACACCGACAGCTCGAAACCCTCGCGCCGCATGGTCTCGATCAGGATGCCGAGCTGCAATTCGCCGCGGCCGGCGACTTCCATCGAGTCCTTCTCGTCGGATTCGCGCACGCGCAACGCCACATTGCCTTCCGCTTCGCGCAACAGTCGGTCGCGGATCATGCGGCCGGTGACCTTGCTGCCTTCGGTGCCGGCAAGCGGTGAATCGTTGACGCGGAAAATCATCGCCAGCGTCGGCGGATCGATCGGCTGCGCCGGGATCGGCGTTTCCACCGCCGGATCGCAGATCGTCATCGCCACGGTGGCGTTCGGCAGTCCGGCGATGGCGACAATATCGCCGGCTTCCACCTCGTCCACCGGCACGCGCTCAAGACCGCGGAACGCCAGCAACTTGGTGATGCGCCCGGTCTCGATCAGCTTGCCGTCGTGATCGAGCACCTTTACCGGCTGATTGGGCTTCACCGAACCGGAGGTGATGCGCCCGGTGACGAGGCGACCGAGATAAGGGTTGGCTTCCAGAATGGTGCCGAGCAGGCGAAAGGGGCCTTGTTCCACCACCGGCGGCTTGACGTGGCTGAGGATGAGATCGAACAGCGGTTGCATGCCATCGTCATGCGACCCGTCCAGGCCGGTCGCCATCCAGCCCTGCTTGGCCGAGCCGTAGAGGATCGGGAAATCGAGTTGTTCGTCGCTGGCGTCGAGCGCCGCGAACAGGTCGAAGACTTCGTTGATGACTTCAACCGGCCGCGCGTCGGAGCGATCGACCTTGTTGATGACCACGATGGGCTTGAGCCCCATCTTCAGCGCTTTCGACACTACGAACTTGGTCTGCGGCAGCGGGCCTTCGGCGGCGTCCACCAGCACCAGCGCGCCGTCCACCATGTTGAGGATGCGCTCGACTTCGCCGCCGAAATCGGCGTGGCCGGGCGTGTCGACGATATTGATGCGGGTGTCCTTCCAGACCACCGAAGCCGCTTTGGCCAGGATGGTGATGCCGCGTTCGCGCTCGAGATCGTTGGAATCCATGGCGCGCTCGACCACGCGCTGGTTCTCGCGGTAGGCGCCCGATTGCTGCAGCAGCCGGTCGACCAGGGTGGTTTTGCCGTGGTCGACGTGCGCGATGATGGCGACGTTGCGAAGATCCATCAGAATTCCTGAGATGAAGCGCGGGCCACCATAGGATTTCCGAACGAAATCCATTCCCAAAAAGTGACAGGATTGCCGGACGGCAATCCTGCGGGGCACGCCACTCTATTGCGGCGCAATATAGTCACGAAAATGGCGGAAGCAACCGCCAGCTGGCCGTCCGGCCGAATGAGGTTAAGCCATCGGAAGTCGGGTGTTCCCGACTTCCGGCACAGTAGAGGCCGGGCGGCTCCAGGGGCCAATTTGCACGCCTTTGGGCAGGGCCTGCTGCACCATCATCATCCCGGCGATGGTTTCGGTGGTGATCAGCCCGACCAGTCTGCCGGCGGCATCGGTGACGCCGACCGCCGGCGCCTGCTTCTGCTGCAGCAGCTTGAAGGCCTCGTCCAGGCATTGGCGATGGCCGATGGTCGGCAGTTCCGCGCTCATGGCGTCGGCGACGCGGGCGTCGGGCCCGAGCGTCTTAATGGCGCGGATGAGATCGCCGCGACCGAGCACACCGAGCGGATTGTGCACATCGTCCACGACGGGGAATTCGCCCTGGCCGGTCTGCAGCAGCGCCTGTACCGCCTCGTCGAGATGTGCTTGCGGCGCAAGCGTCACGAACTGCTTCATCATGGCGTAGCTCACCGGCACGCCGCGCGAGGCGGCGCGCAGCGCCACCATGTGGGCTTCCGACGAGGCGGCGAGGTAGACGAAGATCGCGATGAAGATCAGGATCGGATTGACCAGCAGCCCGATGAAGCCGAGCGCGAAGGCCACGAACTGGCCGATCGCGGCGGCGATCTCGGTCGCGCGTACATAGCCGAGGCGGCTGGCCAGCAACGCACGCAGAACCCGCCCGCCGTCCATCGGGAAGGCCGGGATCATGTTGAACAGCGCCAGGAACAGGTTCACCGCCGCCAGCCGGTCGATCAGCGAAAACTGCATATTGTCGAGACCGGCCGCGGCGCTTGATTGCAACGTCGCGCCGCCGATAACCACTAGCAGGATGGTGATGAACACGTTCACCAAGGGTCCGGCGATGGCGATGAGAAATTCCTGCCCCGGTTCCTCCGGGATACGCTCGAGCTGCGCCACCCCGCCGATCGGCAGCAGCGTCACATAGGACGTCGGCACGCCGAAGGCGCGCGCCGTGAAGATGTGGCCGAACTCGTGCAGCAGCACACACAGGAACAACAGCAGCATGAAGACGAGGCTGTCAACGGCGGTGGCGGCGCCGCCGGAGGCGTAGCTGGCGAAGAAAATCCAGGCGAGAAACAGCAGGAAGGTGAGGTGGACGCGCACCACGGTGCCGGCCACCCTGCCGATATTCAATGACCAGGACATGGGTGCCTCGTATGGTCTGGTTCAACCCTCAAGAGGTAATATCGCGGCGAACCTATTGCGAGGGTCTTAGCGTTCGCTTCCAGAGGATAAACCCATGGCACAGAAATTGACCGCAGACGCCCGTAAGTCCGCTTTGACCAAGCTCGCCGGCTGGTCCGAAGTGGCCGGCCGCGACGCCATCGCCAGGAAATTCGTATTCAAGGATTTCAACCAGGCCTTCGGCTTCATGACGCGGGTGGCGCTGGTGGCGGAGAAAATGGATCACCATCCGGAATGGTTCAACGTCTACAAGACGGTGGAGGTGACGCTGTCGACCCACGACGCCGGCGGTGTCACCGAGCTCGACGTCAAGCTCGCCGAGGCGATGGATAAGTTGGCGGGGTGATTTAACGACCTTGCGCGCGCCCAAATCGTCAACCACATTATCCGCATGGCCTTCGCACGCAGCGCGTTCTGGCGACGCGACGACAATGACGACAGCGCGCTCAGGCGCAGCTTCCGGCGCAAGACGCGGCGCCTCCAGGCGCTTCACCGCGATCCGCCATTGTCGGGTGAACCGCTCCCCGTTCCGTCGTCTGGAACGTCTCTAGATGTCACCCTTAAGTTTCGCGCTTCAAAGTGCGGAAAACGCAATAGCCATAAGGCTTAGCTCGCATTCGTCAGACCGCCTTTGCATCCGCTTAGGTACGGCACAGGAACGAAGGAGCAGTTGGGGGAAACAACCCGCCTATGGCACTGGGCGACCTCTGGCGCACCCACACCGCCGCTCTTAAGCTCCGCAACCGACGCCAGCGCGGAGCCATCCTATGCGGACGCCAAAGGAAGTTAGCGGCCTTCGGTTCCTGAAACGGGTGACCTTGGCGGCGGCTTTGTGGATTGGTCTTGGTTCTGCGGCATTTGCGCAAGTGACGTGCGCTCCGACTGGTCCAAGTCCAAATCCCGTAGACCCCACTCTCGCTCCAAGGATTCTTGCTTGGGTGACCAAGGTTGAAAACCAACTCGGCCTGACCGCCGCAAACTGGCACGGGGAGCGTGCCAAGGCGGCCACTCCTGCGGTAGCTGCCGCGCTTGAGTTGCAGGCCCTTGTCGCTGATTGGGCAGCGAAGGCGCGGCGTGGGACCGTGGAGGCTACCTTCAGGGCCGCAGTAGGGCACGGGGTAAACGTTCAATACGAAATGCTGATGATTACCGCTGACCCTGCCAACGCAAAGACACATCAGTTTTGGGTTGACACCGAAGCTGCTCGCGCCGCCGCCTGCCTCGCACTGATTCAGATACCACCCGACAGGTGAATGCGTGAAAGGGAGTCCAATTATGCGAACCGTACAACGACTGTTCGTCGTCGTTTTAGTCGTGGGCATGTCGTCTTCGGTAATCGCTGGTGACTATGACCCCATACCAAAAGGATGGAGCATAAAGATTGGCTTGCCAGGGACATTATCAGTCGGAGCGCAATACTGCACGGAATTGGGTAAGTGTCAGTATGTTGGAAACGATATTGTTGGGTTCACAATTGGTGGAACGGCTGTCGGAGGCATACAGGGTTGTCAGAGCAGGCCCGACGCTGAGCCGTGCATGAAAGCCAGAATACCTGTGGAGGTTCTCGCTGCGAGTCCCACTGGAAGCGTCATCGTGCGTCTGAAGGGACGAAACTTTGCGGTAGGCGGCGTGCAATGGTACAAACGAATGCCTGACGGGTCGTTCATTGGTGGCCCTGTGTCTGTCATCTACCAAGGCGTCAGCACACCATTGCAGATGTATAAGCCGACGCCTGCCAGATGAACTGTTATGCCACAAGCCGCTAATGCTGGATTTTGTGAGACGACCAACCCTTGATTAGGAGATTGGCTTTCCGTTAAACCCAAGACGCGCCGCTATAGCAGCTAGATTTTTGAGAAGTCCAAATATTGGTGCATCGCGGCTCTCAACTTCGATAAGCCTTCCTCGAATACCCTAAGCTGAATGTCAGTCGTCTTATTGAATTGCTCCATTAGAAATTTAGGGTCGGACTTGTATTTCTCGCTATTTTCTTTGAAGCCAATGACCGCTGCACCCGCGTCGAGTAGCATTTTCAGCGTGTCCGGAATGCCGGACTCCTTCGTAAACAGGAAGTCAGACTCCTGATAGGCCCTAAAAAATCGCGTGCGCGCCGCTTTCTGTTCCAGCGTCCCCTCCCATGAAATCATGGCCTCGTAGAAGTCGAAGATGCTGCTGAAGATTTCAAATCGCCGGTCATAGAGATCGAGGCGGAGCTTTTCTTTCGCTATACGCGCTTGCTCTTTAGCTATCTCCCTTTGGTGCCATGCGAAGTAACCAGTGACGCAAACGACAACGATGGCAGCGAAGGTAGTGGCAATCGGTTGATACAGATACATAAGATGGCCCTGCCACCTAAATGGTGCGCGGAGGTTTATGAAAAGCCGGGGACGATTGATTTCGACACGCATCGACATCCCGGCTCTACTCCGGGCCATGTCCATTTGCCATCAACAAACATTCCCTTGCTGACATCGAATGGCTTGCCGTTTGCTGCCCTGTGGGCCGCATCTTGCCGGTTCTCTTGGTCAGTGGGGTTCTTTCGATTTATTTTACAAGGTGCGCCGGAGTAAAGCCACTTCGCTTGCATTATACCAAGTGACTCTTGGCGCGTCCTCTGCATGATTGCCGTGGCTTTATTATTCAAAAGGCGCGCGATCTCCGCTGCTCTTTGTTTCGTCATGCCGTTGATGTTCATTTGCATGAGAACATTATAAAGCACTTGCAAATCCCCACCTGCGGATATTGAGCGCAGCGCCGCGTCATAGACCTGCTCGAAATTATTTTTATCTATCTCCCCAAGAAGCATTATATTTTTCCTGAGATCGGCCTTCACTGTCTCAGTGACCCTCGAAGCATCAAACTTGACTGTAGGAATGCCAGACATAGTGGCTGCCTCTCTGGTCCCGCGCATTGCAACCTATTAGGGCAGCGCGGGCAAGAGGGTAGCTTCCCGATACGCTTGCGAAGCATCTTGCTCACGCATGGGCGCTCGCGCGGACTGGTCAATCCAAGTCTCGGCAGGCGTCATTAATTCCGGCGAGCAAAGAGAAAAGCCAATGCGATTTGGCGAGCGGGGATAAGTTTTTTCGCCCGCGCTTTTCACCCGGCGGGATGCCTTGCGCGGGCCTAAATCGCCCACCAAATAAGCCTCATGGCATTCGGAACGGCGGCATTCTGGCGACGCGACGATGACAAAGACAGCGCGCTCAGGCGCAGCTTCCGGCGCAAGACGCGGCGCGTCGCCGCGCGGCTGCCGTTTGCCGAAGATCTGCTCGCCGCCTATTACTGCGCCTTCGATCGCGACACGCCGCTGCAGGTGAAGGCGACGCTGGTCGGCGCCATCGCCTATTTCGTGCTGCCGCTCGATGCCATCCCGGACGTGTTGCCGGTGCTCGGCTTTACCGACGATGCCGCGGTGCTGGCCATCGCCATCAAGCTGGTAGCGAGCAGCATCCGGCCCGAGCACAAGAAAGCGGCGCGCGATGCTTTGGCCAGGCTTTAGAGATTGCGCATGAACTAGACCGCATACTCATTAATCGAGGATGGTGAGCAACGGTTGGCCGATGTCCGCGATGCGCCGTTAGCGACCAAAATAGTGCGGCGCCGCGAACGCGGCGACGTGCCATAAGCGGCTCATGCACTGCAGCAATCCTTTTTATTCGTGCACCTCGTCGGTATCGGCGAGCAGGGCCAGAACCGGTTCGAATATGATCGCGTAGCGAAAAAGTCAAAATGGCGCGAATAATTCGGGTTTACTGTCCCAAGAGGCGTATGTAGCCGCCATTTGATAATTCATGATGACTCGTATAATTTTGGCCCTAAGAAGGCCGTCGATCGGCGAACGTTTCCATACACTTGCAGTATAATACGGACGGGAACAGTGGCGCTGGGATTGCGGCTTTCTCTTCTCATTTTGCTGGCTTCGTTGCCGGTATTCCTGATTCAACTCGTCCACGACATTGAACTTCGCAAAAATCGCGAGGACGCAATTCTTAGCACGGCGGAGACCTTGGCTAGCCTAGTGGCCGCTCGAAATGATCGAATCGTCGAAGGTTCTCGTCTCCTGCTTATTGCAGCGTCCTATCTCCAATCGATACGCGATAAGAACGCGGAACAGTGCAACGTGCGCTTGCGTGAGATTACCGAACAAGTCCCTGAATTGACCGCCATGGCTGTTCTATCTCCGACCGGAGAAAGGTGGTGCGTCAGCCTTGCTGGAACGGGCGGGCTTAACCTCGCCGATCGAGAATATTTTCAGGCCACCATCCGCTCCGGCACGATGCAGACCAGCAACTTCATCGTCGGCCGGCAAACGGGTGAAGGCAGCATTGTCTTTACTTACCCTATTCGCGGACCAACGGGCGACATCGAGTCCGTGGTTTTTTTGGCGTACAGAACGAGTGTGCTTTCGCGGATGCTTAATGAACCTACTCTTCCAGCCGGTGCCGTTGTTGCCCTTCTGGGACGGGATGGAGTAGTGGCCGCCAGATGGCCAGACCCTGCCAACTGGGTCGGTAAAAACCTTTCATCGTCCGATGTGATCGTCCGGGCGATCAACGATCGGCGCGGTAAACAGCGGGGCGTCGCCGACTGGGCTGGCCCCGGCGAATACGCCTTCGCGTTTGCCCCAGTGAATCCCCCGACCAATCTCACCGTGGTGTTGGGCTTGCCGCTCACCGCCACATTGCAGGAAGTTGAGTCGATTTTCTGGCGGGAGGTAGCTTGGACAACTCTAATTTTTTCGTTGGCTGCCGCGCTTGCGATGATTGGCGCACACCTCATGGTGGGACGGCCCATTCGACAGCTCAGCGCATCGGTCGACGCCTTGGCTCAAGGCGATTTCAGATCCGGCCAATCAGTCTCGGTGCGGGGAAGCAAGGAACTAAATTTCCTGGCTGTACACTTCAAGGATATGGCGAAGACGCTTGAACAGCGCCAATCTCAGCTAGTAGAAGCCGTGAAACACAAGGAACTCTTGATCAAGGAAGTCAATCACCGCGTAAAAAACAGTCTGCAGCTCGTTGCCAGCCTTTTTGGGTTGCAGCGCGCTAACATCAAAGACCCAGAAGCCCGTCTTCAATTCGACGAGGCCGGCCGCCGTATCAACACCGTCGCGCAGATTCACCAGCGTCTCTATCAGGACGAAAACGTCGATCAGGTTTCCTTCGATCGCTACTTGGAAGAATTTTGTCGCGAACTAAATAGCGCGATGGGCGGGGCTGGAAAGATTTCAATTGTTTGCGAGACCGCGCCGTGTCACTTGCCGACGGATCAAGTTATCCCCGCAGCTTTGATGATCAACGAGCTGATTACCAACGCATTCAAGTACAGTTATCCTGGCGAACGGGATGGGACGATTCGCGTCGGATGCCGGCCAGAACGCGATATCCTTATTATTTCGGTCGCGGATGATGGCATTCGACTATCAGAGGACTTCGACCCTGCCTCAAGCAAGGGGCTCGGCATGAGAATGATAACGGCTTTGGCCAAGCAGCTCCGTGCCAGTCTGGAAGTGGTGCAAAATCCAACAGGCAAGTCATTCGTAATTAAAGTTCCCCTCCGAAAGGAATCCAAATGATCCAAATTGAACCCTCATTACTTCCAGAGGTCAATTTCATGACCATGGGTACCGATGATGAGAATGGAAACAAAGCTTCCGACGAGAAGAATCGCGGGTCCCACACAGGCCTAGGCTTGCGAGTCCTTATCGTGGAGGACGAGGCTCTTGTCGCTATCAATATGGAAAGCGCCTTAGCCGAGGCGGGATTCGAAATTGTGGGCACTGTAGACACGGAGGCCGATGCAGTGGCCGAGGCGGAACGCATACGTCCGGATATTGTTCTTATGGACATTACGCTTCGCGAAGGCGACGGAATCTCGGCCGCCAAAGAAATTCAGAAGAAATTTAAAACGCACGTCATTTTTATCTCCGGAAATTCTGATCCGAGCACGCTTGCTGCGGCCGAAAAGATCAACCCAGCGGGGTTTATTCGAAAGCCCTTTGTCACAGATCGTTTCGCCATGCTGGTTTTGGACGCGGTCGCGCCTGAGAACTGAGCAGTATACCTTCGCCAAGAAGCCCCGTTTGGCACTGCCAATGTCGTAGTTGAGTCATTTGCGACCGACCGATTCAACATCAATTCCGGCCATTGCCCGCTATGCGCCGTTAGCGACCAAAATGCCGCGCGCGAGAAGCTGACGAATTTGTAGCCCGCTCATTCCCGCGTCGCGGGGATGAACGGAACGAGTAGCGGTCCTGCTAAGGCCTTAGAATGACCTTACCCATCACTTGCCGCGCGGCGATCGCCTTGAGCGCGGCCGCTGCTTGCTCGAGCGGATAGACCGCCTGCACATGCGGCGACAATTTCCCCTCCGCGCACCAATTCAGAATTTGCCTCATATTGGCGCGCTGGCCTTCGCGGTCACGTTCGATCCAGGCGCCCCAGTAGACGCCGAGCACGTCATAGCTGCGCAGCAGGATCAGGTTGAGCGGCAGTTTCGGCATGTCGCCGGCGGCAAAGCCGATGATCAGGAAGCGCCCGCCCCAATCCATGCCGCGAAGTGCTGCTTCGCTTTGCGCCCCGCCGATTGGATCGTAGACCACGTCGACGCCCTTGCCGCCGGTGAGCTGGCGCAGCGCGTCCTTGAGATCGCTGGTGGCATAGTTCACGCCATCGTCGGCGCCATGCTCGCGCGTGAAGGCGACCTTGTCGTCGGATGAGGCGCAGGCGATCACGCGCGCGCCCATCAGCTTGCCGATCTCGACCGCCGACAGGCCGGTGCCGCCGGCGGCACCCAACACCGCCAATGCTTCGCCCGGCTTGAGCTTGGCGCGATCCTTCAGGGCGTGCAGCGTCGTGCCATAGGTGATGGTCACGCCGGCGGCATGGTCGAAATCCAGGCCGGCCGGCATGGCCACGAGCTGGGAGGCCTCGACCGCGACCTTCTCGCGCGCGGCGCCCCAGCCGATATTGCCGATGACGTTGTCGCCGACGTTGACGCCGGTGACGCCGGCGCCGACGCTTTCGACCACGCCGGCGAATTCGGCGGCGGGCGAGAACGGAAAGGGCGGCTTATGCTGGTATTTGCCGGCGATGATCAGCATGTCGAAGAAATTCAGCGCGGCGGCTTTGACGTGCACCACCGCCTGGCCGGCGCCGGCGCTGGGTTCGGCGATATCGGCAAGTGAGAGCTCGTCGGGCGGGCCGTAATGGGTGCAGAGCAGGGCTTTCATGGCGGTCGCCTATATGGACGATGGTTTTGCCGTGGCCAAGCCGGCCAAATGGCGCCGTTAACCGTTCCGCGGCTATTCTCGCAGCCGGCGGCGTAATACCGTCTTCACATTGCCGATTTTCGCCCATAATAGGCTAATATCCAACGATTCCTGCGAGACGTTCCAGGACCGTCAACCTGACCGGTAGCGCCCGATGAAGAAGACCTTATTGCTCCACAGCCGGCTGGCCGTGTTGGCCGCGTTCGCCTGTGCATTCGCCACCGCCGCATCGGCGCAGACCAAGAAGCCCGACCCCACCGAGCAGGCCGTGCTGCTCGGGCAATTCGGCGACTGGGGCGCCTATAAGGCGACGCCGGGCGGCAAGAAGGTCTGCTTCGCGCTCTCCAAGCCGACCTCGGGGGCCACCGAGCCGGCCGGCCGTAAACGCGACCCCTCCTATGCCTTCGTCTCGACGCGTCCGGCGGAGAAGGTGAAGAACGAGGTCTCGGTGATCGTCGGCTATCCGCAGAAGCCTGGATTCGATGCCGCCGCCACCGTCGGTTCGGCCCATTACGTGATGTACACGCTGAACGACGGCGCCTGGGTGAAGAACGCTGCCGAGGAAGCGCAGATGGTCGATGCCATGCGCAAGGGTTCCGATCTGGTGATCAAGAGCGAATCCGCGCTCGGCACCAAAACCACCGACACCTATTCGCTCAAGGGCATGGCGCAGGCGCTCGATAAGGTGGCGGAAGAGTGCAAATAGGGCCTTCGCTGCCTACATGCTAAACGGCGGCCTCGGCGCTTCTTCCCCTCTCCCACAAGGGGAAGCGCGCTTGTGGCACCACCTATGTTAGTTTGAGTTCTGATGACAACCATGGCTCCTCATACCGACGCGGCATCGGCGGCGCCTTTCGTCGAGAAGACGCCGCTCGAGCGCTATGTCGCGCCCGAGAAGCCGTCGCTGGTCGGCGTCACGCGCGCGCAGCTGGCCGCGCTCCTGGGCGCCGTCGGCGTGCCGGAAGCGCAGCGCAAGATGCGCGTGCAGCAGCTCTGGCACTGGATCTATTTCCGCGGTTTCACCGAATTCGATCAGATGACCAGCCTGTCGAAGGAGCTGCGCGCGACACTGGCCGAGAATTTCACTTTGGCGCGTCCCGAAGTGGTGGCCGAGCAGATCTCGGTCGACGGCACCCGCAAGTGGCTGCTGCGGCTGCCGGGCGAGGTGCAAGATAAGGGGATTGGCGAGCGTCCGCACGAAGTCGAATGCGTCTACATCCCCGACACCGAGCGCGGCACGTTGTGCGTCTCCAGTCAGGTCGGCTGCACGCTCACCTGCTCGTTCTGCCACACCGGCACGCAGCGCTTCGTGCGCAACCTGACCGCCGACGAGATCGTCGGCCAGGTGATGGTGGCACGCGATCGGCTGGGCGACTGGCCGGGCGGCACGCGCCCGAGCGACGGCGTCATCCCGACCGGCGATCGCTGCGTCACCAACGTGGTGATGATGGGCATGGGCGAGCCGCTCTACAATCTCGACGCGGTGCGCGACGCACTGCTGATCGTCGCCGACGGCGAGGGGCTTACCATTTCCAAGCGCCGCATCACGCTCTCCACCTCCGGCGTGGTGCCCAATATCGAACGCGCCGGCGCCGAGATCGGCTGCATGCTGGCGGTGTCGCTGCATGCGGTGCGCGACGAGTTGCGCAACGAGCTGGTGCCGCTCAACCGCAAATATCCGATTGCGCAATTGCTGGAGGCCTGCCGCAACTATCCCGGCGTCTCCAACGCCAAGCGCATCACCTTCGAATACGTCATGCTCAAGGGGATCAACGATTCGATCGAAGACGCGAAATCACTTGTGCGGCTGCTCAAGGGCATCCCGGCCAAGATCAATCTGATCCCGTTCAATCCCTGGCCGGGCAGCAAATACGAATGCTCCGATTGGGAGCAGATCGAGAAATTCTCGCAAGTGGTGTTCGACGCCGGCTATGCCTCGCCGGTGCGCACGCCGCGCGGGCGCGACATTCTGGCCGCCTGCGGCCAGCTCAAGAGCGCAACCGAAAAGCTGTCCGCGCGCGAGCGCATGGCGCTGCGCGCCATGGCGATGACGGACTAGCGCATGGCGCTGATCGGCCGCATCATCGTCATCGCTTTCGCCGTCATGGTCGCGAGCGTTGCGACCGGCATGGCCATCGCCATGGCCCTGCTCGGGCCGCAATGGCACGCTTTCAGTGGCGATTTCGGCGAGCGCTTCGTCTTCTGGGGAACGGCGTTCTTCGGCGCGACCTTCGCCGGCGCGGCCGGCCTGCTGCCGCTGGTGATTCTGATCGCCATTGCCGAGAGCTTCAAAATCCGTTCGCTGCTCGTGCATGCGGCGGCCGGCGCCGCGCTGCTGACGCTCGGCTATTACGCCAGCGGCATGTCGAACCGTTACGAGGAATCGATCGACCGTCCGCCGCCGCCGCTCTCGCGCGAGGCCGAGATCGCCGCCGCCGGCGGCGTGGTGTTCGGCCTGGTCTATTGGGCGATCGCCGGCCGCAAGGCCGGCCGCTGGCGCGAGCGCGGCGCACCGATGGCGTAAGAAAATTCGTCATGCCCGGCCTTGTGCCGGGCATCCACGTCTTTCAAGTGGTGCAACAAGCAAGGCGTGGATGGCCGGGACAAGCCCGGCCATGACGGATGTTATTTCTTCGCCCAATCCAGCGCGGCTTCCAGCCGATCGTTGCCCCAGAACAATTCACCGTCGGCCGTGACGAAACTCGGCGCCCCGAAAATGCCGAGCTTGCGGGCTTGCTCGGTTTGCGCGCGCAGCAGCGGTTTTGTCGCATCCGACTGCGCTTGCTCGAGCACCGCGTTGGCGTCCTGCCCGAGACCCTTGAGAACATCGACGATTACCGCCGGCTCGCCGATATTGCGCCCGGCGCCGAATTCGGCGCCGTAGACCGCGCGGCAGAAGTCCTCGCCCCATTCCTGCGCCAGGGCAACCAGCGCGACGCGCGCCGCCAGCAAGCTGTTTTGCGGAAACAGCGCCGGCTGCGCGAATGGCTGCTTGAGCGCGCCGCAAGTCCGCTCGAGGTCGCGCCACATGTAGCGGCCTTTGGCGGGATAGAGATTGAACGGCGAGGTTTCCCAGCCATGGTCCTTGAAAATCGGCCCGAGCAGAAATGGCCGCCAGCGCAGGCTGACGCCGGAGGCCTTGGCCAGCGGACCGATCCGCATCGCCGCCGGATAGGAATAGGTCGAGGCGAAATCGAACCAGAAATCGAGAGTCGGCATATCGACAATATAGCGGGACGGACGCGCCGCTGCCTTCCCATTTTCACGGGCCTCGGCTAGACGAGGCGCGCGCTTCCCTAAAGGTAAGACATGAACCGCACCGAACTGATCGTCGCGCTCAGCCTCGCCGCCGTCGTCGGCTTGGCGTTCGGGTTCTATCCAGAGCTCGATCTGCTGGTGTCGCGCTACTTTTACGGTTTCGCCGACAACGCCCACAACATGTTCGCCTGGCGGCTTTACCCGCCGCTGATGCTGGCGCGCGACACCGGGCTCTGGGTCAGCACCGTGCTGGTCGCGCCGGCGGTCGTTGCGCTGCTGATCAAGCTGATCCTGCCGCGCCGCAAGCTGCTGCTGTCGGGACGCGCCATCCTGTTCCTGATCGTGACGCTGGCGCTCGGGCCCGGCCTACTGGTCAATGGCGTGCTGAAGGAGTACTGGGGCCGTTCGCGGCCGATCGACGTCGCGCAGTTCGGCGGAACTGAGCATTTCGTCGCCTGGTGGGATCCGCGCGGCGATTGCCCGAGTAATTGCGGCTTCGTCTCCGGCGACGTGGCCGGTGCATTCTGGACCATCGCTCCGGCCGCGCTGGCACCGCCGGCCTGGCGCGCGCTTAGCCTTGGCGCGGCGCTGTCGCTCGGCGCCGGCATGGCCGCCATACGCGTGATGGCGGGCGGACATTTCCTCACCGACGTCGTGTTTGCCGGCATATTTACGTTCCTGATCATCTGGATCGCCTACGGCCTGATCTACCGCTGGCCGCGCACCCGGCTCACCGACGCCGATGTCGAGTGGGCGCTCGAACTTATCGCCACGCCGGGCTACAATTTCATTGTTGGCTTGTTCGGAAAGCGCAAGACCGAGTAGCGCAATCCAGCGACGAGGATTATGGCGGCGCATCTTGCGCCGTTCACCTATGGCCCTATAGTCCGCGAAATTTCTCAATTGCACGGTTGTTCAAATGTCCAGCGCCGGGACGAAAAGCGTCAAGAAAGTCGTGCTCGCCTATTCCGGCGGCCTCGATACCTCGATCATCCTGAAGTGGCTGCAGACCACCTATGGCTGCGAGGTGGTGACCTTCACCGCCGATCTCGGCCAGGGCGAAGAGCTGGCGCCAGCGCGCGAGAAGGCGCTGCGCGCCGGCATCAAGCCGGACAACGTCTTCATCGAGGATCTGCGCGAGGAATTCGTGCGCGATTTCGTGTTCCCGATGTTCCGCGCCAATACCGTCTACGAGGGCCAATACCTGCTCGGCACCTCGATCGCGCGGCCGCTGATCGCCCAGAAGCAGATCGAGATCGCCCGCAAAGTGGGAGCCGACGCGGTCTGTCACGGCGCCACCGGCAAGGGCAACGACCAGGTGCGCTTCGAGCTGACCTATTACGCGCTCGAGCCCGGCATCAAGATCATCGCGCCCTGGCGGGAATGGACCTTCAAGGGCCGCGAGGAGCTGCTGAAATTCGCGCGCGACCACCAGATCACCATCGCCAAGGACAAAGAGGGCGAGGCGCCGTTCTCGGTCGACGCCAACCTGTTGCACTCCTCCTCCGAAGGCAAGGTGCTGGAGGACCCGGCCAAGGAGGCCCCTAGCATCGTCTATCAGCGCACCATCTCGCCGATGGACGCGCCCGACCGGCCGACCGACATCCGCGTCGGCTTTGCCAAGGGCGACGCGGTCAGCATCGACGGCGAGACACTATCGCCGGCGGCGTTGCTCGCCCGGCTCAACAGACTCGGCCACGACAACGGCATCGGCCGCATCGATCTGGTCGAGAACCGCTTTGTCGGCATGAAATCGCGCGGCGTCTACGAGACGCCCGGCGGTACCATCCTGCTCGCCGCCCATCGCGCCATCGAATCGATCACGCTCGACCGCGGCGCCGGCCATCTCAAGGACGAGCTGATGCCGCGCTACGCCGAGCTGATCTATAACGGCTTCTGGTTTTCGCCCGAGCGCGAGATGCTGCAGGCGCTGATCGACAAATCGCAGGAACTGGTGCAGGGCGAAGTGCGGCTCAAGCTCTACAAAGGCAACGTCATCGTCACCGGGCGCGAGAGCCCGGCCTCGCTCTATTCCTCGACGCTGGTGACCTTCGAGGACGACAAGGGCGCCTACGACCAGAAGGACGCCGAGGGCTTCATCAAGCTCAACGCGCTGCGGCTGCGTACGCTCGCCCAGCGGCGGCGCAAGCTCAAGCTCGATTGAGCTGGCCGCGATGGCACGGAGACATCCGATGGGCAGAACTGCGGCACGCGCATGTTTGCTTTCGGTGCTGGTCATGGTGCTTGCCGCCTGCTCGTCGGACAAGTCCACGAAAGAGCCCGACCCCAATATTCTTCCGACCAACTATAAGCAGGAAGTCATCGATACGCTGTCGCGCGTGCTCGACGATCCAACCAACGTCCGCGACGCCTTTATCAGCGAGCCGGTGCTGCGCCCAGCCGGCAAAGAGGAGCGTTATACGGTCTGCGTGCGTGCCAATGCGCGCAACCTCTCGCGCCACTACACCGGCGCCAAGGACCGCATCGGCTATTTCTATGGAGGCCATCTCAATCAATTGGTTGAAGCGACCAAGGAGCAATGCGGCAACGCGCCCTACAAGCCGTTCCCCGAACTGGAGAATCTTTGCCTGGGCACCAAATGCGAATAGCGTTTCGCGGCGATTGAGAGCAGTGGCGCGCAACGCTAGTGAATGTCCGCAGGCGTGACCGGGCCAGCGTCGACCTCGATCAGCTTCATCTCCGGCACCAGCGGCAGATTGCGGCGTTTCTTGTCGGCAATCTCCTCGACGACCTTGCGCATTTGCAGGAAGCGCACCGGCGAGGTCGGGTGCGTTGTCGCGTTCCGAATGCTGTTCGGGTTTTCCAGCCCCATCGCGGACCAGACCTCCTCGGCCCCGGCAACATCATAACCGGCGCGCGTCGCATAATAGGCGCCGACATAATCGGCTTCGCGCTCGAACCCGACGCTGAAAGCCATCGCGCCGGCCTGATAGAAATGCCTTGTAAACGAGCCGCCGGTATTCATCGTGGCGAGTGCGAAGCCGCCATCGACCAAAGCGCCGCCGAGTGCTCCGAGCACAGCGTTTTGCTGTTTCTTTTGGTAATGGCCCATGTTCACATGGGCGAGTTCATGACCGACGATCACGGCGAGCTGATCGTCGGTGCGCGCCAATCGCAAAATGCCTGATTGGATCACGATCTTCTTGTAGTCGGTCGCGGCGTTCGCCTCGGCGTTGATCTCGAGATTGACGGGAATCGCGCAGCCGATCACCGGCTTCACCTCGAGCGTCTTGTCGATGCCGTCGCGCTTCAGGACAACTTGCAGCGGCCGCTCGCCGTTGTCGCGCAGGAAGCCGCCGATCCAACGCGGCGTGCCGGTGACCGGCACCGGCTCGTTGTTGAACGTCATCAGCTCGTCGCCGGTCACGATTCCGGCGGCGGCGGCCGGCGAGCCCTCGACAACCGAGACGACGGTCGGCCTGACCCAGGTCAGGTTCAGCGCCTCGGCGGAAAACGACCGGTACTTGCGCGGCAGGCTTTGCGGCGTGACTGCCAGGAGGCCGGTCTGGCCGGCGACCCAGTCCCTGCAGTCGGCGTGATTGGCGGTGCGGATGCGGAAGGCGACAGTGTCGAGCCGGCGCAGCTGTGCGAAATAGTCCCGCAGTTGCGCGATTTCCTGCCGGCGGCGCTCGGCGGCGATATCGTCGGCCGGCAATGCGGGAAAATTCGTGCTCGGCCCGACACAGGCCGCGCACAGCACCAGGCACGCATATGCTACCGACCAGCGACGCCGACGCACGGGAACCCCCCGAGCGGCCAGCTTGCGCCAGCGCTACAACCGGATCAAGCCTAAGTTGTAGGCGGGTGAACGGCAACCCGGCCGAAAGGCCGGCTGCGTGCGATTATCGCCAGCCGCGCTACAACCCAGATCGCTAGAACGCGTCCCGATTCAATTGAATCGGAAACGCGTTCTAGGTTCTTATTTGATCGCATTTTCTACGGCGAACCGGTTCCCACTTCGCCGGAAAATGCTCGAGGGGAGCCGTCGGCGTCAGACCTGCCGGTCGACCATCGCCTTTTTCAGCTCGGCGATTTCCTTCGCCGGGTTGAGGCCCTTGGGGCAGGCTTTCGAGCAATTCATGATGGTGTGGCAGCGGTAGAGCCGGAACGGATCCTCAAGATTGTCGAGCCGAGCGCCGGTGGCTTCGTCGCGGCTGTCCTTGACCCAGCGGTTGGCCTGCAGCAGCGCCGCCGGACCGAGGTAGCGGTCGGAGTTCCACCAATAGCTCGGGCACGAGGTCGAGCAGCAGGCGCACAAGATGCACTCGTACATGCCGTCGAGCTTGGCGCGATCCTCGTAGCTCTGCTTCCATTCCTTCTCGGGCGTGGCCGTCACGGTCTGCAGCCAGGGCTCGATCGAGGCGTATTGCGCGTAGAAATTCTTCAGATCCGGCACCAGGTCCTTCACCACCGGCTGATGCGGCAGCGGATAGACCTTCACCGGCTCCTTGGCATCGTCCATCGCCTTGGTGCAGGCCAGCGTATTGGTACCGTCGATATTCATGGCGCAGGAGCCGCAGACGCCTTCGCGGCAGGAGCGGCGGAAGGTCAGCGTCGGATCGACGTTGTTCTTGATCCAGATCAGCGCGTCGAGAACCATCGGGCCGCAATCGTCGCGATCGATGTAATAGGTGTCGATGCGCGGATTTTGGCCGTCGTCCGGGTTCCAGCGATAGATGCGGAATTCGGTCACGTCCGTGGCCAAGCCCCCGGATTTGGCCGGCTGCGGCCAGGTCTTGCCTTGCGTGATCTTGGAATTTTTCGGAAGCGTGAATTCGACCATGTCGGCGATCCGCGTGTTGTTTGAGGAGAGCCTTGACGTCAGTAGACGCGGGCTTTCGGTTCGATATAGGCGATGTCGTTGGTGAGCGTGAAAGTGTGCACCGGGCGGTCGTCGAGCTTCGAGTTGCCCTTGGCGTCGATCCACGACAGCGTATGCTTCATCCAGTCCTTGTCGTTGCGGGCGGGGAAATCCTCGCGCGCATGGGCGCCGCGGCTTTCGGGGCGGTTGCGCGCCGAATCCATGGTGACGACGGCCTGCGCCATGAGATTTTCGAGTTCGAGCGTCTCGATCAGATCGGAATTCCAGATCAGCGAACGGTCGCTGACGCCGATATCCGACATGTTGGCATAGGCGTCGTGGATGAGCTTGTGGCCTTCGTCCAGCACCTCGCCGGTGCG
The DNA here is from genome assembly GCA_016185205.1 of Hyphomicrobiales bacterium. Lineage (GTDB taxonomy): Bacteria > Pseudomonadota > Alphaproteobacteria > Rhizobiales > Xanthobacteraceae > Pseudolabrys. The sequence goes on from JACPOA010000028.1 coordinate 56,603, forward strand.
GAACACCGCGCAATGGTCCTGCATCACCCTCTGCATCTTGAGCCGCAGCTGCGCGGTACGCGTGCCGCCGGAGGCGTTGCGGAACTTGTCGAGACGCGCCAGCGCCTGATCGGCGGAATCCTTCGGCAGCTCGGGCTGCTTGTCGCCGGGCGTGAGCAACTCGGCGCAGCGCAGCGCGGCGGCGCGGCCGAACACCACCAGATCGATCAGCGAATTCGAGCCGAGCCGGTTGGCGCCGTGCACGGACACGCAGGCCGCTTCGCCCAGCGCCATCAGGCCGGGCACCACGGTGTCGGCATTGCCGTTCTTCTTGGTCAATGCCTCGCCGTGATAGTTGGTGGGAATGCCGCCCATGTTGTAGTGCGCCGTCGGCAGCACCGGAATCGGCTCGCGCGAGATATCGACGTTGGCGAAAATGCGGGCAAGCTCCGCGATCCCCGGCAACCGCTCGTGCAGCACCTTGGGATCGAGATGATCGAGATGCAGATAGATGTGGTCCTTGTTCTTGCCGACGCCGCGGCCTTCGCGCATCTCGATGGTCATGGCGCGCGACACCACGTCGCGCGAGGCCAGATCCTTGGCTGACGGCGCGTAGCGCTCCATGAAGCGCTCGCCCTCGGAATTGACCAGATAGCCGCCTTCGCCGCGCGAGCCTTCGGTGATCAGGCAACCGGCGCCATAGATGCCGGTCGGATGGAATTGCACGAATTCCATGTCCTGCAGCGGCAGGCCGGCGCGCAGAACCATCGCGTTGCCATCCCCGGTGCAGATATGGGCCGAGGTGCAGGAGAAATAGGCGCGGCCATAACCGCCGGTGGCGATGATGACCATGTTGGCGCTGAAGCGATGGATGGTGCCGTCGTCGAGATTGAGCGCCACCACGCCGCGGCAGCGGCCCTCGTCGTCCATGATCAGGTCGATGGCGAAATATTCGATGTAGAACTCGGCCGAATGCCGCAGCGCCTGGCCGTACATCGTATGCAGCATGGCGTGGCCGGTGCGGTCGGCGGCGGCGCAGGTGCGCTGCGCGGTGCCTTTGCCGTAATGGGTGGTCATGCCGCCGAATGGGCGCTGATAGATGCGGCCGTCCTCGCGGCGCGAGAACGGCAGGCCCCAGTGCTCCAGCTCGTAGACCGCTTCCGGCGCGTTGCGGCAGAGATATTCGATGGCGTCCTGGTCGCCGAGCCAGTCGGAGCCCTTGACGGTGTCGTACATGTGCCAGCGCCAGTCGTCCTCGCCCATATTGCCGAGCGCGGCGGCGATGCCGCCCTGCGCCGACACGGTATGCGAGCGGGTCGGGAACACCTTGCTGATGCAGGCGGTGCGCAGGCCGGCTTCGCTGCAGCCGACCACGGCACGCAGGCCGGAACCGCCGGCGCCGATCACCACCACGTCGTAGCTGTGATCCTCGATCGGATAGGCGTGGCCGTTGACCGCCGGCCCGCTGCTCGATTTTGCATTCTTCGCCATGACTTTTTAAACCCCGAACGAAAGCTTGAGGATGGCGAAAGCGGAGGCGAAGGCGATGGCGAACACGAAGAACGTGTTTCCCATCAGGCACGCCAGCTTCAGTTTATCCTCGTGCACATAGTCGATGATGATCTCCTGCAGGCCGATCCACATGTGATAGGCCGTGTTGATGATGAACAGCAGCATGACGATCGCGACGATCGGCGAGCCGAGAATCTGCACGACCGCCGCGTGACTGCGTCCAAGCAGCGAGATGACGATGATGATAAGCGCGATGGTGAGCGGGATGGCGGCCACCGAGGTCACGCGCTGATGCCAGAAATTCTGCGTGCCGGTGTGGGCCGCGCCGAGGCCGCGCACGCGGCGCATGGGCGTGAGAATTTGATTCTGTTTCATCGCGGGCCTCCCATGGCAAGATAGCCGACCACCCAGACGATGAGCGTGAGCGAGATCGATCCGACGATGGTGGCGAGCGCCAGAAATTCGCGCTCGGTGGGCTCGAAGCCGCGGCCGACATCCCAGATCAGATGACGGATGCCGCCGAGCAGGTGATGGAGCAGGGCCCAGGTGTAGCCGAGCAGCACCAGCCGCCCGATCAGGCTGCCCATGAACCATTCGAAATTGGCGTAGGCATTGGGGCCGGAGGCGGCGGCGATCAGCCACCAGGCGATCAGCAGCACGCCGAAATACAGCACAAAGCCGCTGATGCGGTGGAAGCCCGACATCACGTAGCTCAGCATGAATTTGTAGACTTGCAGATGCGGAGAAAGCGGACGCGGTCGTCGCGCTGCCGCTGTCGTTCCCGCCTCAAGCTCGGCCATCGTCGTTCTCCAGAATGCTCAAAACCAGCCGCTCGATCGCAGCGGCGATCGCGGCCGGTTTGCAACCACTTTCCACCAGAGCCGCATCGCGCCCATTGACCAAAATCAAAACTTCCCGCCCTCGACGTTTCGATTGATAAAACGGCGAAGCAGTTTTTGGGTCAATGCACCGGTCGAGGGCGGGGCGGTCAGATGCTTTCAGGCTTGACCGGCCACCAAAACAGGTACTTCATGAATTACGAAGCTTGAACCTCAAAAATAGGCCATGCAATATGTGTTTTACGTAGTCTGCCTTCGTAAAATAAGAAGGTAGCCGGTCCCATGCGCTTCGACTTCACCGATCTCAACCTGTTCCGCCACATCGTAGAGGCGGGCAGCATCACCCATGGCGCGGCGCGCTCGAATCTGGCGCTGGCCGCCGCCTCCACGCGCATCCGCAAGATGGAACAGGCGTTCGGAACCCAGCTGCTGGTGCGCGGGCGTCAGGGCGTCGTCCCGACGCAGGCCGGCCGCACTTTGCTGCAGCACACGCGCATGATCTTGGCGCAGTCCGAACGTATGCAGGAGGATCTGATGCCCTATGCGCGCGGGCTGGCCGGCCAGGTGCGCGTGCTGTCCAATACCAATGCGCTCACCGAGTTCCTGCCCGAGACGCTGAGCTCGTTCCTCACGGCCTATCCCGACATCAGCGTGGACCTGGAGGAGCGGCTGAGCGACGAGATCGTCGGACTGATCGCGGAAGGCGCCGCTGATATCGGCATTGTCGCCGGCACGGTCGATTACGGCGGCTTGCACACATTTCCGTTCCGCAGCGACCGCTTCGTGCTGGTGGTGGCGCGCAATCATGCGCTCGCCAGCCGTTCGCGCATCGGGTTTACCGAGGTGCTCGACTACGACATGGTAGGCTTGGATCGCGCCAGCGCGATCCAGCGCTTCCTCGCCGACAAGGCGAGCCGCATCGGCCGCTCCATCCGCCTGCGCGTGCAGCTGCGCAGCTTCGATGCGATCTGTCGTCTGGTCGAATGCAATGTCGGCGTCGGCATCGTGCCGGAAACCACCGTGCAGCGGGCGGCGCGCAACATGGCGATCAATGCCGTGCGGCTGACCG
>JACPOA010000095.1 GCA_016185205.1 Hyphomicrobiales bacterium
GAGCACAGCGGAGGATGGCGGCGGCGCGACTTTCTTGCCGCGCGAGGAAAGGGCGAAGCCCCGGGGCAGAAAGTCGCGCCGCCGCCCGTGCGGCTCAGGCGATCGAGGCACCGCCGTCCTACGGCTAGATCAAGCCAAGGAGAGGCCGTGGGTCGCACGCCGAACAGCATCCTCGGGAGAAGTCGTGGCTAACCTGAAGGGTCCTGCGCAAGAGAGCCGGCGTACCCGGCGAAGAGAAGGCGGCCGTGGCGTAGAAAAAGGACGGCGTCCATGCCTGCCAACCGCACGTAGACAATGAACTCGCCACAGCATCTGTCGACTGCACCGAATACACGGGGCTCATCGAAGCGCTCTCGAGGGCTGCGTTGGCGCCAGCACGTTCCAACGAGCATTCATCACCCAACTTCGCCAATCTCGACGATGAGGATGCAGAGAGCGTCAGCGTCTCTGGTCGTGCGGCCGCCAGACAATTGGCGAGTGAGATCCCCCGCTGCCCTGTCCGTCCGCTGCCGGGACAAACAGCGTCATGCGCGAGAAGGCCGTGACGCCAGAGAGAACGGCGCCAACAACGGCGAATGCCGTCTGCCAACCGCCTGTGGACATGCCGATGCCGGCCAGCGCAAACGACAGCTGATGGCCGGCGACCGTCGCCGGCACGGCGTAGAGCAGACCGATGATGGCGCGGATCAGCGGCGTACGGGTGATGGCGAAGGCAATTTGCCCGAGCGCAAGGGTCGCGCCGCCGATCACTAGCCCCACGATGATCGCACCGATGCCACCTGCTCCGCCGTGAAAGGCAGCGAGGCCTGCGGTCAGTCCGGCAAGGACGGGAAGCGCATAGATGGCGAGCTTGAACAAGAGCCAGCAGAAAGAGCCGAGGCCGACGACGCTGAGAACGATGCCAATGGCAAGCATGGTGGATCTCCGTGACAAGGGTCGAACGGTTGCGCCTTCCACCACCACCATGGCGCGATGAACCTACTGTCGAATGTGAAGTTGGCCAAAAGGCGGCGCTTATGCGTCGCCCGACCCGAAGCGCCAGACCGGGATGCCGAGCTTGCGGGCCTTGTCGGCGAGGTTCTCCTGGATGCCCGAGCCCGGGAATACGATGACGCCGATCGGCAAGACTTCCAGGATCTGATCGTTGCGCTTGAACGGCGCGGCCTTGGCGTGACGGGTCCAATCCGGCTTGAACGGAATGTGCGGCACCTTGCGGTCGTCGGCCCAGCGGGCGGCGATGCGTTCGGCCCCGGTCGGCGAGCCGCCGTGCAGCAGGACCATGTCGGGATGCTTGGCGCGGACCTTGTCGAGCATGCTCCAGATCAGGCGATGGTCGTTGAAGTCGGCACCACCGGTGAAGGCGATCTTGGGACCGGCCGGCACCAGCAGCTCTGTGTCGGCCCGGCGGCGGGCGGCCAGGAAGTCCCGGCTGTCGATCATCGCCGCAGTGAGCGCCCGGTGATTGACCATCGACCCGGTGCGCGGCCGCCAGGCCGAGCCGGTATGGACCTCGAAGCGGTCGGCGGCCTGGTCGCGAAAGAGTTCTAGGGCGTTGCGGCGTTCGATCAGGGTCAGGCCCTCGGCGACGAGACGCTCCAGTTCGACCGAGCGGACCTCCGAGCCGTTCTGCTCCTTCTGGCTGCGACGCTGCGCTTGCTCATTGGTGTCGAGCTCACGCTCGATACGGTGGGTGGCGCGATGGAACAGGTTGACGGCCGACCACAGCAGCTCCTCGAGATCGGGCTCGAGGCGGGTGTCGGTGAGTGTCGAAACGAACGCATCGAAGATGTCGACGACGGCGCCGACGATGCTTTGAGTGTCCGGGAGTGGCCTGGGATCTGGCTCGTCCTGGAAGGGACGATGACC
>JACPOA010000029.1 GCA_016185205.1 Hyphomicrobiales bacterium
CAGCAACCTTACGCCATGTGGGTTTGTGGACAACGCAAAGCGCGTTGCCCACAAGCCCCACAAGGCCAAAAACAGCACAAACAGAAGCGGACAAATGATGTGCTACCAAAACCGGACAACTTGATTAGCTACCGACACGGCCGCTGCGCGATTTATATCGTCCGAGCGACCAGTAAAGAGGATTGACGGCCATGTATCGCTTTCTTGAATCGACGACCGGTCAGTACATGACGCCGGCGGTCAAAAGCGTGACGCGCCAATGCAGCATGGCCGAACTGGAAACGTTATTTCAGCAGAATGACTTCGATGCGCTGCCGGTCGTGGAAGGCGGCAGCATGCTGGGCATCGTGACCAAATTCGATTTTCTGCGCATTTTCGCCTTCACCACCGGCCAGATGGTGCCGCGCTACGACGAGTTGATGAAACGAACGGTCGGCGACGTGATGACCGAGGCGGTCGTGCATGTCGAACCGACGACGCCGTTGACCCGCGTGCTGCAGCTGATGGTCAACCTCAAGATTCGCAGCTTTCCGGTGCTGGGACCGAACCGCCAAATGCTGGGCGTGATCTCGCGCGGCGACGTGATGCGCGCGCTCAAGCAGAGCGCACCGGGGGCGCGGTAGCTGCGACTAAAGCCACTGTCATCACCGGGCCGGTGCATGAGCGCCGTGACCGGTGATCCCGCTGCGGGAGCACAAACGAGTGCCCCTTGCGGGCTTGTGCCATTTGCGGATACCTCGGCAGATCGACGAGAACTTAACTCTGCACAGGAAATTTTGATAAAACTATTGACGTCAAGACGTCTTTAATGTTCATGTTTCGTTTCAAGGGGGACGATTCGCGTGGCCAAGGCACCCGGCAGCATTAGGGATTCCATCTGCGGCTACCTCCAATTGATTGGCGGCGAGGCCTCTCTGAACGAGATTTCCCGGGCGGTTAGGGCGCGGATGGGCGCCACTTCGCCGTCTTCAGTCCGAAGCTATCTCAATATTAACGTCGGCAAGACTTTCGAGCGGACCAGCCGCGGCCGCTACAAGCTCAAAACAAACAGCAATGACTTCGGGGATGCCAACGGACACAAACTCAACCTTGATCCGGTCGCAACTATCGGTAAGGCCAAGCTCTATCACTCCGACTGCTTTGAGTGGCTCGCGGCGGAGCCGGCATCATCGATACATGCCTGCGTGACTGACCCACCGTACGGCTTGGTCGAATACTCAGAGACGGAGCAACAGAAGCTCCGCACAGGGAAAGGCGGCGTTTGGCGAATTCCGCCGTCGTTCGACGGTCATCAGCGTGCACCGCTACCGCGCTTCACCGTGCTTGACGACGAAGACCGCATCCAACTTTATGCATTCTTCAAGAGGCTCGGCATGCTGCTCAATCGCGTACTTGTTCCCGGCGGCAACGTCGTGGTCGCAAGCAATCCGTTACTTGCGCACATCGTTGGATCAGCAATGACAGAAGGCGGTCTCGAACTCCGCGGCGGCATCATCCGTCTTGTTATGACAATGCGCGGCGGCGACCGGCCGAAGAACGCGCACAAGGAATTTCATGACGTGAGCGTGATGCCACGCTCAATGTTCGAGCCGTGGGTAATCCTCCGGAGGCCGGTCGAGGGCCGTGTGCAGGATAATTTGCGTCGGCACAAAACTGGCGGCTTCAGGCGTCTTTCGGCCGAGCGGCCCTTCGGCGACGTGATCCGATCCCGGCCAACGCCGAAATTGGAGCGAGAGATTGCGGCACATCCGTCGCTCAAGCCGCAGGCATTTCTGCGGCAAATCGTTCGCGCCGCACTACCGCTCGGCGAGGGGACGATTCTCGACCCATTTGCCGGGTCGGGGTCAACGCTCGCGGCTGCAAATTCGATTGGTTACGCATCCGTCGGCATCGAGAGCGATCCGAAATACATTAAGGTGGCGACCAAGGCGATAGCAAAATTAAGCGCCCTTCGGGAGGTAGACCCAGTTTGACCGTAGCTTCTTGATGCCGTCGGCGCCGAGAGTTGCCGTTCTGGTGCCAAGTTCACCTCGTTCGTTGCGCCGGAAATCTGCCACGGTCACGTGGCCCAAATAAACTTCGGTGAATTTCATTGGCTGGCGCTTCTCCGCCGGCTCTGTGACGTGATCGGTTTCATAGACAAACGCGCACATCCATTGATCACGCGCGCCATGGGTATCAACCGCACCGCCCTTCTTTCGTGTCGTCTTGATCTCCACCCCATCAACACCCGCCTTAATCTTGTTGTTCGGATATCGGCCCTTCACGATTAGATCGGGATGGCCGTTGAAATAGAGATTCTGGGTGAGTGCGCGCGAATGCTTGGCGAGGCTCGCGGTCAACATGTCCGACAGCATTCCCGACATGATCGCTGGGCGGATTTCGTCGTCGAGCCGTGGCAGGCCTTTCTTCTGGAATAACCTGTTCACGTCGAAAAAGAAATCATAGACATCCTGCATCGCGATTTCGAAGTCCTTGAGACGGAGTTCGAACGGCATGATGAGCTTCTTGTTGAAGCCGGCAGGATCGACAGTCTGGTGTTTAAGCATCAGGCCTTCTCCCGTTGCCACCATATCGCGATTTTGCTGGCCCGCCAGCCGTTTCGAAATTCTTCCATGACCGCGCTAAAGGAAGGCGATACCGTGCAATCCTAATCGGGATGAGCGGGTCAAGCTCGGCCATGACGACACCGATAACGGCGTGCTAGAGACCCATCAACGATTCAATCTGCGCCGCTAGGTCATGCATAAAACGCCTTCCCTCAAAGACTTCCGCCGCATCGTCGTGAAGGTCGGCTCCTCGCTGCTGGTGGATTCCGCCGCCGGCAAGCTCAACGATGACTGGCTCACCTCGCTCGCCGCCGACATCGCGGCGCTGCACCAGGAAAAGCGCGACCTACTGGTGGTGTCGTCGGGCGCCATCGCGCTCGGCCGCGCCGTGCTCAAACTCCCCTCCGGCCCGCTCAAGCTCGAGGACAGCCAGGCCGCCGCCGCCGTCGGGCAGATCGCGCTGGCGCGCTCGTGGTCGGAGGTGCTCGGCGCGCATGCCATCACCGCCGGCCAGGTGCTGGTTACGCTCGGCGATACGGAAGAGCGTCGCCGTTATCTCAACGCGCGCGAGACCATCGACAAGCTGCTGGAGTGGCGCGCCGTGCCGGTGATCAACGAGAACGATACCGTCGCCACCAGCGAGATCCGCTACGGCGACAATGACCGGCTGGCCGCGCGCGTCGCCACCATGGTGAGCGCCGATCTGCTGGTGCTGCTGTCCGACGTCGACGGGCTGTACGACAAGCCGCCGTCCGCCGGCGATGCCAAGCGGGTCGACGTGGTGGCGCGCATCTCGCCCGAGATCGAGGCGATGGCGGGCGCGTCGGAATCGCAATTCGCACGCGGCGGCATGCTGACCAAGATCGAGGCCGGCAAGATCGCCACCAGCGCCGGCACCCACATGGTGATCGCGTCCGGCCGCGTGCCGCATCCGCTGCAGGCGATCGCGCAGGGCGCGCCCTGCACCTGGTTCCTGACGCCGGCCAATCCGGTGACCGCGCGCAAGAAGTGGATCGCGGGCTCGCTCGAGCCGCGCGGCGCGCTCGTCATCGATGCCGGCGCGGTCAAAGCCTTGCGCAGCGGCAAAAGTCTGTTGCCGGCCGGCGTGGTCAAGGTCGAGGGCGCCTTCGGGCGCGGCGATGCGGTGGTGGTGCGCGGGCCGGACGGTCACGAGATCGGCCGCGGGCTGATCGCCTATGACGCGGAGGACGCCGACAAGATCAAGGGCCGCTCGTCCGCCGACGTGCCGGCGATCCTGGGCTTTAGCGGCCGAACCGAGATGATCCACCGCGACGATCTGGTTTTGGGCGGCGAGTAGAGCGGGTCGGCCATTGGCCGACTGCAAAGCCCCAGCGAAACTGGGCCAGTGGCCGCGTGGAGCATTTTCCGGCGAAGTGGGAACCGGTTCGCCGTAGAAAATGCGACCAAATAAGAAATCTAGCGGCGGCTTCGGCGCCGGGGAGCGGCGCGCTTACTCGCCCGCTTCGGCAGCCGTAGGCAGGTGCCGTCCGGAAACTCCAGATAGCGGCTGAAAACCTGGCCATCGCCGCCGCGCTTGCCTTCGATCACGAACTTGGTGCCGACCGGGAACCGGCTGGGCAGCCGGTTTGAACTGTACGCCATGACATCCTCCTGGAGGGCCTTCACTCCTCCGTAAACACCGCACCCTGCCTTTCCAATATGTATGCCAATTGAATATTGCCGCGGTTATCCACGCTATCCCCAGCCGGGGGGCTGCAATGCGCCTCCCCGGCCCACCTCGCCGGGCGAACCCCGACGTGATAGGAAAACCACCCCGTTCAGGGACTTGGACCGGTTTCAGACCGATGACCGCGCCGTTGAAAAGTGTTGAAGGGACTGGCGATCTGGCTACCGCCATGGCCGCGATCGGCCGCGGCGCCCGTGCGGCAGCCCGCACGCTGGCGCTGGCGGCGCCCGCGCAGAAGGACCGCGCCCTCGGACTCATGGCCGCTGCCGTGCGAGCGCAAAAGAGCCAAATCCTGGCCGCCAACGCCGAAGACCTCGGCGAAGCGCGCGGTGGCGGGCTGACCGGCGCCTTTATCGACCGTCTGGCGCTCGATGAAGCCCGGGTGGAGGCCATGGCCGCCGGGATCGAGGCGGTGCGCGCCCTGCAAGACCCGGTCGGCCGCATCACCGAGAGCTGGACGCGGCCGAACGGCATGACCATCGAACGGGTGCGCGTGCCGCTCGGCGTCATCGGCATCATCTACGAGAGCCGGCCGAACGTCACCGCCGATGCCGGCGCGCTCTGCCTGAAATCCGGCAATGCCGCGATCCTGCGCGGCGGCTCCGACAGCCTGCGCTCGAGCCGCGCCATCCTCGCCGCCCTGACGCAGGGTCTGCGCGAGGCCGGCCTGCCGGAGGCCACGATCCAGCTTGTCCCCACCCGCGACCGCGCCGCGGTCGGGCTGATGTTGGGCGGTCTGGACGGTGCGATCGATGTGATCGTTCCGCGCGGTGGCACCAGTCTAGTCGCCCGCGTGCAGGCCGAAGCGCGCGTGCCGGTGTTCGCGCATCTGGAAGGCGTCTGTCATGTCTATGTCGACAAGGCGGCTTCGCTCGACATGGCCAAGAAGATCGTGCTCAACGCCAAGATGCGGCGCACCGGCGTATGCGGCGCGGCCGAGACGCTGCTGGTCGATCGCGCCGCCGCCGCGACCCATCTCAAGCCGCTCCTCGAGATGCTGATCGACGCCGGCTGCGAAATTCGCGGTGACAAAGCGGCGCTTGCGGTGGACAGTCGCGTCAAGCCCGCGAGTGAAGACGATTGGTCGACCGAATATCTTGACGCCGTCATCGCCGCCGGTGTTGTTGACGGCGTTGACGCCGCCATCGCCCATATCGAGCGTTACGGCTCGCACCACACCGACGCCATCGTCACCGACGACGCGGCGGCAGCCGAGAAGTTCCTGCGCGAGGTCGACTCGGCGATCGTGCTGCACAACGCCTCGACGCAGTTCGCCGACGGCGGCGAGTTCGGTTTCGGCGCCGAGATCGGCATTGCCACCGGCCGGCTGCATGCGCGCGGACCTGTTGGCGTGGATCAACTGACAACGTTCAAATACCGCATACGCGGAAACGGTCAGATCCGGCCGTGACATTGCAAGGACCCGCCCGCACCGAGCGCCTACTGCCCCCCAGCGCGCCCGGCATGAGAATCGGCCTGTTCGGCGGAACCTTCGATCCGCCGCACATGGCGCATCTGGGCGCCAGCCTGCTCGCCCTCAAGCGGCTCAAGCTCGACCGCGTCTGGTGGCTGGTGACGCCGGGCAATCCGCTCAAGAACACCCGCGGTCTTGCCCCGCTCGACCAGCGCATCGCCGCCGCCCGCGCGCTTACCAATCATCCGCGCATCGACGTGACCGGTCTCGAAGCCGTCATCAACACCAAATACACCTATGACACGATCTTATGGCTGCTCGCCCGCTTCCCGCGGGTCCGCTTCGTCTGGATCATGGGCGCGGACAATCTGCGCAGCTTTCACCGCTGGCAGAATTGGCGCGGAATAGCGAAGCTGGTGCCGATCGTGGTGGTCGACCGCCTCGGCCCGAGCCTTTACGCCGCCGCCAGCCCGGCGGGCCAGGCGCTCGGCCGCGCCCGTATTCCGGAACACAATGCCGCCACGCTGCCCGACCGCCGCGCGCCGGCCTGGGCCTTCCTGCACGGGCTCAAATCGCCACTGTCCTCGACGGCGTTGCGCGCCCTGCGCGGACGGAGCGGGCCTGCCGGCAAAACAAGCAGCAAGCACCGCACCCGCAAGGGTGGAAAAAAACGCGCGAAATAGCTATCTTAAGTGCGCCCCGGTTCGAACCGGGCAAGTGCTTCGTACCAAGACCTTCGCACTGCGCGCAACGAACCGAAAGGATAACAACCCCTGGCCACACATGCACTCTCTCGGGCGACGCGTCGTTCGTCCGAACCCGTCTCCAAGCGCCCAAAGGCGCCCCAGCGGCCAAATGCTTCCCAGCGCCCAAGTGCCAAGGAGACGTTGCGCATCGTCCTCGCGCGCCTCGACGACATGAAGGCCGAGGACAGCGTCACCATCGATCTCTCCGGAAAATCCTCGATTGGCGATTACATGGTCGTGACCACCGGCCGGTCGCAGCGCCATGTCGGCTCCGTTGCCGACAATGTCGTCAAAGGCCTGCACGAGGCCGGGATTCCCGGCGTGCGCGTCGAGGGCATGCGGCAAGCCGACTGGGTGCTGATCGACGCCGGCGACGTCATCGTCCACGTGTTCCGGCCGGAAGTGCGTGAATTCTACAATCTGGAAAAGATGTGGGGCGCATGATCCCGAAAAGCATGTCCTCGACTTGATCGGGGATGGCAACCGGTTTTCGGATCAGATCATGCGCAAGAAAAATGTTAGGCAACACCCCCGCGTCTAAGCTGATAGACTGGACGGCGCGATGCGCCTCATCGTTGCCGCCGTCGGACGCCTGAAACGGGGCCCGGAAACCGAACTTTCCGAGCGCTATCGCAAGCGCGCGGCGCAAACCGGCCGCAATCTCGGCCTGCGCGACGTTGAAATCATCGAAATCAGGGAAAGCCGCGCCGACGAGGCAGGCAAGCGCATGCTCGAGGAATCGATCGCGCTCGTCAATATCATTCCGCCAAAAGCGGCGGTCGTGCTGCTCGATGCGCGCGGCCAGAATCTCGACAGTGCCAGCCTCGCCGCCCAGCTCGCCAAATGGCGCAGCAATGACCGGCCGGCGGCGGTGTTCCTGATCGGCGGCGCCGATGGCTTGGCACCCAGCCTGCGCGACAAGGCCGAGCTGCGGCTGTCGTTCGGCGCGGCCACCTGGCCGCACCAGCTGGTACGGGCGATGCTGCTGGAACAGCTTTACCGCGCCACCACCATCCTCACCGGGCACCCGTATCATCGGGCGTGAGCGCTCTCTTATCCCTCCCCCGCTTGCGGGGGAGGGATAAGAGAGAAGCGTCTTAATGCCGACGCAATGACTCGGAAAACAATGCGCTTGCCGTCTCAACCTGCGGGCGTAACGTGGCTGCGATGATTTGCCAATTCAGCGGTCTTGATCCGCGCGCCGCGCTCATTGCGGCTCTCGCCTTGGCATGGCCGCTTGCCGCGCCAGCGTGGGCGCAGGAAAGGCCAGCGCAAGCCGACAAATCCGAGGCCCTCGACGCGCTCAAAGCACGCGACCAGGAACTGCAGGCCGCGCGCGAGGCCCAGCGCAAGTCGGTGGAGACCGAGGCCGCGCTCAAGCGCGAGATCGAGCAGTTCGGCGCCGACCGCCGCAAGCTGAACCAAGATCTGATCGACACCGCCACCCGCTTGCGCGGCGTCGAAGGCAAGATCGCGGCGACCGAAGCCCGGCTCAAGCCGCTCGACGACAATGAGCGCAATATCCGCAAGTCGCTTGACGGGCGGCGCGCGCTGATCGGCGAGGTGCTGGCGGCGCTGCAGCGTATCGGCCACCGCCCGCCGCCGGCGCTCATCGCCAGCCCGGAAGACGCCCTGCAATCGGTGCGTACCGCCATGCTGCTCGGCGCGGTGCTGCCGGAAATGCGCCACGAAGTAGAGGCGCTCGCCAGCGACCTCGGCGAACTGCTGAATGTGCGCAAAAAGATCGCAGCGGAACGTGAGCAGCTCAACCGCGAGGTGGCCTCGCTCGGCGCCGAGCAGGCGCGCATGACCGCGCTGATCGGGGAGCGCCAGAAGCAGCAGGCCGAACGCGAGCAGGCGCTCGAGGCCGAGCGCGCGCGCGCCGGTAATCTGGCCCGCCAGGTCGATAATCTCAAAGATTTGATCGGTAAGCTCGAGCAGGGCCTCGACCCCGCCATCCGCGACGCCCGCGAGGCCGCCCGCAGCGACAGCCGGCCGGCTTTATCGGCGTTTCGCGATCCGGGACGGTTAACGCCGGCGATCGCCTTCGTATCGCTGCGCGGACAAGTTCCAAGCCCGGTTAACGGGGTCAAATTGAAGGAATTCGGCGCGCCCGACGGCCATGGCGGGCTGGAAAAGGGCCTTTCCATCGCCACCCGCGCCGGCGCCCAGGTGACCGCGCCAGCCGACGGCTGGGTGGTTTACGCCGGAGCGTTCCGTTCCTATGGACAACTCTTGATCCTGAATGTCGGCGGCGGGTATCATGTCTTGCTCGCTGGGATGGATCGGATATCAGTTGATCTCGGACAGTTTGTGCTGACCGGAGAACCCGTTGCGGTGATGGGAAATGGCTCCCATATCGCCGCTATCCTCGCGACAGGTTCCAGCCAACCGGTGCTTTATATTGAGTTTCGTAAGGACGGGGTTCCCGTTGATCCAGGCCCATGGTGGGCGGCTGGCGAAGGCGAAAAGGTTCGCGGATGATGCGCAAGACCTCACTCATTCTATTCGGCGCGGCGGCGGGAGCGGCCATGACGCTGCTCGCGGTGCAACCCTACACGGTCATGATCGGCGCGCGTGCCCAGGCCGCGGTGGCCGACACCTACAAGCAGCTCAATTTGTTCGGCGACGTGTTCGAGCGCGTGCGCGCCGACTACGTCGAGAAGCCGAACGACGCCAAGCTGATCGAAACCGCGATCAACGGCATGCTGGCCGGGCTCGATCCGCATTCGAGCTACATGGATGCCAAAAGCTTCAAAGACATGCAGGTGCAGACCCGCGGCGAATTCGGCGGGCTCGGCATCGAGGTCACCATGGAAGAAGGCCTGATCAAGGTGGTGGCGCCGATCGACGAGACGCCCGCCGCCAAGGCCGGCGTTCTCGCCAACGACATCATCACCAAGCTCGATGACGACCAGGTGCAGGGGCTGACCCTGAACCAGGCGGTCGAGAAGATGCGCGGCCCGGTGAACACCAAGATCAAGCTCACCATCATGCGCAAGGGCCAGGACAAGCCGATCGAAGTGTCGATCATGCGCGACATCATCCGCGTTCGCGCGGTGCGCTCGGAAGTGAAGGACGACGACATCGGCTATATCCGCATGACGCAGTTCAACGAGCAGACCACCGAGGGCCTGAAGAAGGCGATCGCCGACATCACCGCGAAGGTGAGCGACGACAAGCTCAAGGGCTACGTGCTCGACCTGCGCAACAATCCGGGCGGCCTGCTCGACCAGGCGATCTCGGTGTCGGATGCGTTCCTGCAGAAGGGCGAGATCGTTTCCACCCGCGGCCGCAACGCCGAGGAGACCCAGCGCTTCAACGCGCGGCCGGGCGATCTCACCAAGGGCAAGCCGGTGATCGTGCTGATCAACGGCGGCTCGGCGTCAGCGTCCGAGATCGTCGCCGGCGCGTTGCAGGACCACCGCCGGACCACCGTGATCGGCACCCGTTCGTTCGGCAAGGGCTCGGTGCAGACCATCATCCCGCTCGGTTCCGGCAACGGCGCGCTGCGGCTGACCACCGCGCGCTACTTCACGCCGTCCGGCCGTTCGATCCAGGCCAAGGGCATCACGCCCGACATCGAAGTGCTGCAGGACGTGCCGGACGAGCTCAAGGCCAAGACCGACACCAAGGGCGAGGCCTCGCTGCGCGGCCATCTCAAGGCCGCCGAAGGCTCCGAGCAGACCGGCTCGCAGTCCTACATTCCGCCGGACGCGAAAAACGACAAGGCGCTCAACATGGCGATGGACCTGTTGCGCGGCGTCCAGGTCAATTCGGCGTTCCCGCCGAATGCCAAGACCCCGGTGCCGAACTAAGCACCGGCGGAAAGTTCAATTCCCACGGGGCGGCCGGAAGGTCGCCCCGTTTGTTTTGCCGATCCGTAGCGCGCCGTCCGCTCTTTACCTCCCCCGAAAGGGCAGCTATCCGATTCACACATCTTGGCCGCCCAGCGTGGCGCCGTATCTGATCTGCCGGAAGTCATGCAGACCTCGTCGCATGACGCGGGGACCGGGTTTGCCGTAGTAGCCATCCCATCCGCCGAGGCGGCCGATCACCCAGG
>JACPOA010000030.1 GCA_016185205.1 Hyphomicrobiales bacterium
GACCATCGAGGAGATCGCGCGCGAGCGGCGCTGCGATCCGCTCGACGCGGTCTGCGACGTCATCATCGCCGACAAGGGCGCGACCCGCATCGTGGTGCGGTCGATGTCGGAAGCCGACGTCCGCGCCATCGCCGCCGACCCGTCCGCCCTCGTCGGCTCCGACGGGCCCTGCGTGGCGCCCTATGGCATCACCGGCCAGGGCAAGCCGCATCCGCGTCTCTACGGCACGTTCCCGCGGCTCATCGGGCACTACGCGCGCGATCTCGGCCTGCTCACCTTGCCCCAGGCGATCGCCAAGATGACCGGCGGCGCCGCGGCGGCGCTCGGCCTGGCGGACCGCGGCCTCTTGCGGCAGGGCCAGGCGGCCGACGTGGTTCTGTTCGACCCCGCAACGATCATCGACCGGTCGACCTACGACGACCCGCACCAGTATCCGGCGGGCATCGGGACGGTGATCGTCAACGGCACGATCGTGATCGACGGCGGCGAGCACACCGGCGCCCTGCCGGGCCGGCTGCTCAGGCGGCGGGGGACGGTGCTGGCGTGAGGCGGGTCCGCCTGACCGGCATCGCTGGGCATGCGGGGTGTCCTCGGCATCCCCCGTACTACGGTAGGAGCCGGCAGGAGCGGCACCGATTCGAATAGTCTTCCTGCTTCCGATTGGATTAATGCTTAAGCGCCGGGACGATCCCGATACCCGGCAGGAGTGGTACTGGGCAGGCGATGGACACCATTTCGGTACGGCGACGATCGGCGAACATGGCCCGGATCCGCGGGCGCGACACCGCGCCTGAGATCAAGGTGAGAAGGCTGGTTCACCGGCTCGGCTACCGCTTCCGACTGCATCGACGTGACCTTCCGGGCACACCGGACCTAGTTTTCCCGGGTCGACGTAAGGTAATATTCGTCCATGGCTGCTTCTGGCACCGGCATGAGGGCTGTCGGTTCGCCTATGAGCCCAAGAGCAACACTGAATTCTGGCGCAGGAAGTTCGCCGCAAACAAAGAACGCGATGCCCGCGTCATAGGAGAGCTGGAACGGATGAACTGGCAGGTGCTGACCATCTGGGAATGCCAGACAGCTGACCTAGACAGGCTCCGCAACGGCATTACGGGATTTCTGGGCCATGGTGACCGCTAAGCAGACGCGGATGCGCCTAGCGAAGGCGGAGCGACTGCGCGCCGGAGAGGCCCCGCGCGCCCTGGAGTTGTGTTCTGGATGCGGCGGCCTCTCGCTCGGCCTCGCGACTGCGGGCTTCGAGCTGACCGCACATGTGGAATTCGACCCGGTTGCCGCTGCGAGCTATGCGCTGAACTTTGCGCCCGCCGGCGGCAAGACCGAAGCCTGGGCCAAGGCGCGAGACATGGTGCGGTACTCTGCTGATACACTCGTCGGGGAACTCGGGCTTGGATCGGAGACCAGTGCCTCCTTTGACGTGCTGGCCGCGGGCCTTCCATGTCAGGCCTTCGCGCGCATCGGCCGGTCCAAGCTCCGTGAGATAGCTGGCGGCAAGAGCGACGCATTCCGTCTTGATCCGCGCGCGAGACTCTATCGGCGGTTTCTTGCCTATGTCGAGGATACCCAGCCCCTCGCCATCATCATCGAAAACGTGCCGGATATTCTCAACTTCGGCGGCCACAACATCCCTGAGGAGATCAGCGAAACGCTCGAAGACCTCGGTTACCGCTCTGCCTACACGATCCTCAATGCGGCCTACTACGGTGTCCCCCAGGTACGCGAGCGGCTGTTTTTAATTGCTTATGCCAAGGACCTGAATATCGAGCCGTCATTCCCCGGCCCAAGCCGCTACCTTGAGCTTCCACGCGGCTACGAGGGATCGCGTCGCGTCGCGCTGAAGCACGTATCAAGTGACAGCCCGCATTTCCGGCAGATTCATGATCCTGTCGCTACGCTTCCGGCCGCGACGGGCGTCCGCGAGGCGCTGTCCGATCTTCCGCGCATTAGCGAGCACCGGACCGATCCCGCCATAATCCGGAAGCGCCGCCTTAGTGACGAGCTGCCCTACCGTAGCTGCGATCCCCTGCCGGACTACGCAAGTCTGATGCGCAACTGGGAGGGTTTCGAGACGGTCCGGGGGACGGACGCACATCTCGTCAGGCTTACGCCGCGTGATTTTCCCATCTTCGCGCGCATGCCCCACGGGGCGGAATACCCGAAGGCGCGGGAGATCGCGGAAGCGATGCTGGAGGAAGCGCTGGACCAAGCCGGGATCAGGAGCAGCGGCAAGCTGCGGAGTGCGATCGTGCCGCCCTACGATCCGGCGAAGTTCCCCAACCGGTGGTGGAAGCTGGATCCGGAGAAGCCTTCGCGCACGCTGACGGCCCATATGGGCAAGGACACGTACTCGCATATTCATTTCGACAGCCGGCAGTGCCGCACGGTTTCAGTGCGGGAGGCGGCACGGCTCCAGTCCTTCCCGGATGGCTTCAAGTTCGCCGGCGCAATGAATGCTGCCTTCCGCCAGATCGGCAACGCTGTTCCTCCGCTGCTGGCGCTGGCGATTGCGACGACGATCCGGAGCCAGCTCACCCAGCGTCAGCCCATGGCCAGCACGGTGGACCAGGCAGCCTAAAACCGCCTGGGAGCGGCGAATCCGTGACGCAGAACAACAACCAGGACTTCGATCATATTCCACCGCGCGCAAGCGCTACGCTCGAATCGTATCGCGGCGTCGGATACACGCCTGAAACCGCGATCGCCGACCTGATCGACAACAGCATCGCTGCGCGGGCACGCAATATCTGGATCGAGTTCATCTGGCGCGGAGCAGGATCAGTCGTCCGCGTTCTGGATGACGGCCATGGCATGGACGAGGCGAACCTCACCGAGGCAATGCGTCTCGCCAGCCGCCACCCGCTTGAGGCGCGCGAACCCGGTGATCTCGGCCGTTTCGGCCTCGGCCTCAAGACCGCAGCGCTATCACAAGGACGAGTGCTCGCGGTGAGCTCGCGGACTACGACAGAACAGCAGGCGGTTCGCTGCTGGGACCTCGATCGCGTCGCCGAAGTGGACGAATGGCAGTTGCTCCGCCGAGCGCCCGCGTCGATCGAGTCCGACGCGACCGTGCCGGCGCATCTCGCGAGCGGCACCGCAGTCGTGATCGGGAGTCTGGACCGGCTGCTGAGCAGCGCAGGCGAGGACAGCGTGCGCGCGCAGTTTCTCGCGATCGCGCGGCGCGTCGAACGGCATGTTGGAATGACCTTTCACCGGTTCCTCGAGGGGCCGCATCCGAAGGTCGCCTTGTTCATCGGCACGGACTCGTTCTCGAAGATCAGCCCGTGGGATCCGTTCCTTCAGACCCATCCGGCGACCATTGCCACGCCGGTCGAGCGCCTGCCTCACGTGGCCGGCGCAGTAGAGGTCCAGGGCTTTGTACTGCCGCATCGCGATCGGCTGACGACGGAGCAGTTCAATCGCGCTGGCGGCCCCGAAGGCTGGCTGGCACATCAGGGTTTCTTCATGTACCGCGACCAGCGCCTCCTCGTTGCTGGAGGATGGCTGGGGCTAGGCCCGGGCCGGCGATGGGCGCGTGATGACATCCACAGGCTCGCCAGGGTCAAACTCGACCTCGGTTCCAGCGGCGACAACCTCTGGAAGGTGGATATTCGGAAGTCCATCGCAGTGCCGCCGCCGGCGCTCCGGCCGCGTCTGCAGGCGCTCGCCGAACAGGTGCGCCGCGATGCGCGCGAAGTGTTCGCCCACCGTGGCGGGCGCAGCTCTCGGATAGCGGCACCGGCTCCGCTCCGGGCCTGGACGGCCATACAGGGCGCCACCGGGCCCACATACCGGATCGACCGCACCCATCCGGTTGTAAGGCGGGTGCTCGATTCTGCTGTCGCTGGTGGACTACTTGTCGAGGATATGCTGCATATTCTTGAGAGGACTCTGCCTGTTCAGCGCATCTGGCTCGAAACAGCCGAACGCGATGACATCGCAGAGGCCGCGCCCGCCCCACAGATGACTGCCACGGATCAATCAGTGCTGCTCTCCATCTATGCACACTTGCGCATTGGCCTCGGGCTCCCGGCAGAACAGGCGCGTCAGCGTCTGGCGGCGGTCGAGCCGTTTTCATCCTACCCGGAGGCCGTTGCTCAGCTTCCAGACGATCCGGTGACGTGATGCCCATTGATCCCGCCCGCCAGAACGAACTGATCCAGATGGCGCAGATGCGCCTCGCACAGCGCGACAGCGATGCCCCCCTGTCGCGCGAGGACATCGGCGCCGTCGTTGACCGGCTGCTGACCGCCTTTCCCGAATGGAGGGACCAAGTCTCGCGCGACGAAGCCCTTGCGCAGCTCGGATCGATCTTCAGCACTTTCATCAGTGAGGAATCCATCCTCCGCGGCGACGGGGCCCATGTCCCCTGGCTCGATGGGCGGCGCGACAGTGTCCGGTGGCGTTTGTGGGAGCGCTATCGCACGTACCTGATCCGGAAGCGGCTTCCTCAGCCGGGCATCAACGCCCTGAACCGCGTCACCGACAGGACACTCGAGCTGGTGGGCGATCCCTCGCTCGATCTTCCGTTCATGCGGCGGGGGATGGTCGTTGGCGACGTGCAGTCCGGAAAGACTGGAAACTATACGGGCCTGATCTGCAAGGCCGCCGATGCCGGCTACAAAGTCATCATCGTGCTGACCGGGACGAACAACAATCTGCGCAGCCAGACGCAGATACGGCTCGATGAGGGGTTTATCGGCAAGATCAGCACGCCCGTCGGCGAGGGGTCGAATCTCTTCGTCGGCGTCGGCGAGATTGACCCGTCCGGCATTGTCAACTGGTGTACCAACCGGAAGGAAAGGGGCGATTTCAACTACCGGGTGATGTCGCAGTTCGGCATCCATCCCGGCGGCCAGCCCCTGCTGATGGTGGTGAAGAAGAACCACAGCGTTCTCGACGGTGTCATCCAGTGGATCAATGGCACCGGAAACGTCACCGATGGTGCAAACCGGCGGTTCTCCGCCATGCCGATGCTGATGATCGACGACGAAGCAGACAATGCCTCTGTCGATACCCGCCGCCAGCAATTCATTCAGGGCGTTGCGGATCCCAGGCACCAGCCGACGTCGATCAACTCGAAGATCCGCCAGATTCTTCACCGGTTCGATCAGCAATCATACGTCGCCTACACAGCGACGCCATTCGCAAACATCTTCATCCACCCCGATGCTGAGACGGACCTGGAGCAGCAGGATCTCTTCCCTCGCGACTTCATCATTAACATTCCATCGCCCGAGAACTACGTCGGCGCCGCTAGAATCTTTGGGCTCCCCGCCGATGATCCCGAAGATGAGCCGATCGAGCCCGGTATGCCGAGCCTCATCATCAATATCGTCGACCATGCAGCTAGCAGCTCTCGGCGCGAGACACGGGGATGGATGCCGCCGCTGCATCGCATTGACCATCTCCCGCGCTACGAAGGAGAGGCGCGCGTGCCGCCCTCGCTTGCCGAGGCGGTGAAGTGTTTTGCACTTGTCGTCGCGGCACGGCGTGCCCGCGGCCAGCTCGCCGAGCACAACAGCATGCTGGTTCACGTGACGCGGTTCCAGGCCGTTCAGCGCAGGGTGATCGAGCAACTGCAGGAGGAACTCGACGAGCTGGCGAACGAGGTGCGTTATGGAGGGCCGGATGGAACCCGCGCGCTGCAGGCAGTCTGGCGGGACCGTTTCCAGCCTGTGACGGCTCGGCTCGCCCTTCCCGACTGTCCGGAGGTTGCCTGGACCGATATCGAACAGGCGCTGCGCACCACCATCGAAACGATTCGCATCCGCGAGATCAACGGCACATCGGCAGATGTGCTCGACTACGAGGCTAACAAGGCGACCGGCTTGAATGTCATTGCAGTCGGCGGTGACAAGCTCGCCCGGGGGCTCACCCTGGAAGGCCTTTCCGTCAGCTATTTTCTTCGCGGCAGCACCATGTATGACAGCCTTCTGCAGATGGGCCGTTGGTTCGGGTACCGGCCCGGCTATCTCGATCTCTGCCGCCTGTTCTCCACGCAGGACCACTTCGACTGGTACGGCCACATTGCGCAGGCCAATGATGAGCTGCGGCGCGATTTCGATCGCATGGAAGCAGTTGGGGCCACGCCGGCGGAGTTCGGGCTCAGGGTGCGCAGCCATCCGACCCTGCTCGTCACCTCCCGTGCCAAGATGCGCCATGGAACCGAGCTGCAGGTCTCGTTTGCGGGAGACATCTCGGAGACGAGCGTGTTCTCCACCGACGAACGGACGCTCACAGAGAACTTCTCGGCCGCGAACGATTTCATTGGCAGATTGCCGGCCGCCGGACACACGAGCGATCCGCAGCAGCTCCGCGCCGGCGACTCGGTTCACCACTGGCGTGGATCGCATCTCTGGTCTGGGGTGCCGGCCGATCAAATCCTTGCTTTCCTAGACCGTTTCAGCACACACGAAGATGCGTCCCGCGCGAACGCGCCCATTCTGGCGAAATACATCCGCCGCCAGATCGAACTCGGCGAGCTTACCGGCTGGAATGTGCTGCTCGTTAGCGGTGACGGGCGGGACAGCGTTACGCTTGGGTCGCATGCCGTATCGTCCGTCGTCCGTCAGCCCAAAGGCGGCTATGGTGACGGCCCTCCTTTTAGGATCATTCCCGCCGACGACCGCTTTGTGATCCGGCGCCTGCTGAATCCGCGAGATGAGGCCGTGGACATCAGTGCTGACGCCTATGACCGGGCCATGGCGCGGACGCTCGCTACTCCGCCGAAGCGGAGGCGGCGCACTGACGGGCCGCCGACCCATCCGTCCGGCGAATCTCTGCGGCACATGCGTGCGCCTTCGACCGGACTGCTGCTGCTGTACCCGCTCGCGCGGACCGCATCGATTGAGCACGAAGGTGCGACTGTCAACCACACCTTCCTTCCAGTAGCCACTCCGCCGATCGGCCTTGGGATCAGCTTTCCAGCGAGCGATCGCGCCCAGAAGGTCAGCTACAGAGTGAACAGTATATATGGTGACAGTGATCCGGATGAAGGTGATGCATGAGTCAGGTGTGCGACGCTTGGCTTGCATTGCGTGCGGAGCACCGCCGAGAGGCTGGATGGCACCTGCGGCGCGTCCATACCGAGGCATCGTGTGAAATCAGTGCCGGCATTCAGCAGCCGGGTGGCATCCCGATGCTTGTACTCGAGCTGCCGGTTGCCGACGTCCCGTCCGATATCGTGCTGCCGCAGTCGCGCGGCTTCAGCGTGGAGCCGCGGCTAACTGGAGGCAGTTCATCGGGCATGGCCCGATACGCAATCATCCTGTCCGACCCGGCCTATGAATCGGTGTTCGATGTCCTCTGCAGTGATGTCGCCGCGGTCGCGGCAGCGCTCTCGCGGCGGGCGGATGCGCTGCGGTCCTTGATGCGGCAGCTGCACATATGGCAGGATTTCATGGCCCGCCATGGGCCGGGAGGGATGAGCGACGAAGAGATCATCGGCCTGATCGGCGAGCTGGTTCTCATCCGCGACCATCTCCGGCCTTTGATCGGTATTCGCGCGGTTCTCAATACCTGGGCAGGACCTGATACCCAGCCGAACGATTTCGGCCTTCCGGGCGGTTTTCTCGAGGTGAAAACGACAACTCGCCAAGCGCCCACGCTGATCCCGATCTCGAACGCCGCGCAGCTCGACGACCTGCGCGGCACGATCCTTCTCGCCCATGTCCATCTGCGCCCCGATCCCGGAGGCGTGACGCTGCCGGAGCTGGCGGGGGCGGTCCGATCGATTGTGCGCCAGGATGCACCGGAACTCGTGGCGCGTTTTGACGAGCAGCTGAGGGATGCAGGTTATCTGGAAGCGCAGGCAAGCTTCTATGACCGCAGATTCGGCCTGGACCGTGTTGATTTCTACCGGGTGACCGACGGCTTTCCGCGTTTGACACCTGCCGATCTGAGGCCCGGTGTGGATGACTGCCGGTATACGATCCAGGTGCGTGCCTGCGCGCCGTTTGCGGTGCCGGCGACATATCTTGATTCACTGGTTGGGCAGCCGGGCCGATGAGTGAGGATCGCGAACTCTCATCCTTTGCTTTCGTGCTCCGGGAGGAGGTGCAGACGCGCGCCCTCGGTGATGCCGAAGGGGCAGAATTTACCGAAAACGCCTTTGTCGAGACGGTTGCCGAACATCTTGCCGAAATCGGCATGATCGACAATCCCGTCGTCTGCTTTCATCAGGGCCGCCTCGGCGCGGGCGGCATCAAACTGAACGGCTACGCGATGCCCGATGACGGCGAGCGCATCGACCTCCTGGTGGCGATCTTCGATGGTGGTGTCGAGACAGGTACCATCCAAACAGCTGATGTCAGCCGCATTGCCGGGCAGGCCGCCCGCGCGCTCCAGGCTGTCGCACGGAATGTCCAGGAGGAGATGGAGAAGGCCAGCGACGCCTACGCGATGATGAGCAGGCTCGCCGAGGCCGTGTCGTGTGGCATCAAGGAAGCCCGCGTCTTTGTCCTGACGGACGGCGTTTCGGTGGCGCGCGATCTCGACCCGCAGCAGGTCGGCGATATGACGGTTTCCTTCGAGGTCTATGACCTGCGCCGTCTGATGCGCACGATGATGAAGGGGCAAACGCGCGAGGTCATCGAGATCGACCTGAAGGCAATGGGACTGGCCCCGATCCCGTGCGTCGCCATGCCGGCGTCCGGCGGTGAATTCGAATCATATCTGGCGATCGTTCCTGGCGAATCACTCTACCGCATGTACGATGAATTCGGCCCGCGCCTTCTTGAGTACAATGTCCGGGCCTTTCTCCAGGCTACCGGCAAAGTCAACCGGCGTATCCGCGATACGCTGCGCGAGGAGGCGCACTGCTTCCTGGCCTACAACAATGGGATCTCCGTTACCGTCGACGAGGTGGCTACCGAGCAGGGCCCCGGGGGGCTGCGGATCACCGTGATGCGCGGGCTGCAGATCGTGAATGGAGGCCAGACGACGGCCTCGATCCATCGCGCGCGCAAGCGCGACCGGGTCGATCTATCGCATGTGCATGTCGCGGCGAAGATTACCCGGCTGCCTGCCGAACGTGTCGAGGAGATGGTACCGAAGATCTCCCGCTTCGCGAACACCCAGAACGTCATCCAGGAGGCCGATTTTTCCTCCAACGAACCCTTCCACATAGCGCTGGAGCGCCTCTCCAAGACCGTGTGGGCGCCAGGGGAACGGTCGCGATGGTTCTATGAACGCTCGCGTGGGCAGTACAGCACCGCCGTGTCGATTGAAGGAACCACACCTGCGCGGCTGCGCAGCTTCAAGGAACGCACGCCCGCTGCGCAGCGCTTCACCAAGACCGACCTTGCGAAGGTGCTCAACAGCTGGAACCGGCTGCCGCATGTGGTGAGCGGCGGCGCCCAGAAGAACTTCGTGGCGTTCATGAAGGGCCTCAGAGACGCAAGGGGCCAAGCCTGGGAACCCGATGAGGAGTTCTTCCGCGACACCGTCGCGCAGGTGATCCTCTTCAACACCGTGACACGGATTGTTCGGCAGGAGGGCTTCCCAGCCTACCGCGCAAACATCGCATGCTACCTCGTCGCCTATGTGTCGCACCGGACAGGTGGCCGGCTGCGCCTCGACGAAATCTGGAAGCACCAAGCGGTGAGCGCTGAGCTTGAAGGACTTCTGCGGAGCTGGTGTCGGGCGATCGACCGTCAGATTCAGGAGAGCGCAGCCGGACGCAACGTCACGGAGTGGTGCAAGAAGGAGCACTGCTGGGTTTCCGTCCGTGATCTCGACCTGCCTCTGCCTGACCGTCTTCCTGCCGAGTGGACTGGCCGGCAGGCGAGTTCAGCCGCGGATGCTGACCCCTCAGGCGGCGGGCTGGTCGACGAGCATGCCGCTACGGCCGCCTGCATGAAACTGTCGGCAGAGGCTTGGTTTGCGCTGCATCTGTGGGGCCGGCGGTCCGGTCATCTTGCGGAGTGGCAGGCAGGCATTGCGCACACGCTCAGCAGCTACGCCGGTAACAACTGGCAGAGGGCGCCCTCGCTCAAGCAAGCACGCCACGGTGTTCGCATCCTTGAAATCGCGCGCGAGCACGATTTCGATCCGACGAAGGCTCCGGGCACGACGCCGGCCGTATAGTAAATGGACTTCAAGTCCGGGCAGAGTATTCCCCTGCCAGCTAAGTTTCGACGGAGTTAGAGTCACCACGTGGCGGGCGTCAGATGTGCGCATTGACCTCACGAGTTCGGCCGCACCGATTGGCTGCGGCGGCAGGGATGTCGTGAAGGCGGCGAGCATGGCCTTGTCGATCCGCCGTCGCGGACTGTCTTGCGCGATGAGGCGGGCGACCGTCTTGCCGCGCCGGGTGATGGCGGTCGTTTCGCCAGCCTCGACCCGGTCGACGAGCTCGCTCAGGCGCGCCTTCGCATCAGCCAGATTGACGGTGCTCATCTCGGCCTCCTGACCATGTAGATGGCCATGTAGGTATGTGCAGCGCAGATGTATACTTCAGTTATTGATTCGCCCCCAAGTGCGTTCTATATTTGTTCCTTGCGAGGAACAGCCATGCGATCCCACGCCTTTCACCTGCAAGCGTCTGAAGAGAATTGGCGCACCCCCGACCTCAGCGTCCTCGATAACCGCCGTGGTCCCGTGCCTGCCGTGCTCCTCGCGATGGTGCCGCAACCTTGGCGCGACTGGATCGCCGACACCGAGCGGGCGACTGGCGCCCCGGCGGACTACGTTCTGCAGTCAGTGCTGGCAGGCGTCGCGGCGATGTGCGGGGCAGGCGTGCGGGTGCGCGTCACGCCGGCCTGGGACGAGCCGCTGGTGCTGTGGCAGGCCGTCGTGGGCGAGCCCTCGACCGGCAAGTCGGCCGCGCTGGCGCCCATGCGCCGGTTGCTGGATCTCGTCGAACAGGAACGGCGCGCCGGCGACGAGGAGCGGCGCACGGCACGAGCTGGGCAAGGTGGGGCCGGGCAGGGTGTGAAGGACGGCGAAGCCCAGCCGTTCGTGCCCTCGCAGGTCGTGGCGAGCGATGCCGATCCCGTGGCGCTCGCCGACATCGTCTCGGGCAACCCGCGCGGCGTCCTGCTTTGGCGCGACGGTCCGGCGGCGTGGATCGGCGCTGCGCATGACGACGAGGACGATCGCACTACGTGGCTTGCCGCCTGGGAAGCCGGCGCCGTCACCGTGGCGCGTCCGCGCCAGCCGGCGCGATCGTTGCCGCGCTTTCCGGTCAGCATCCTCGAGACCATCCGGCCCGAGCGGCTGATGGAGGCGCTGCGCTCGGGCGACGACAGCCTGGCCGCACGCTTTCTCTTTGCCTGGCCCGGCCCGCAACCCTATCGCGCCCTCGCGGTGGTCGAGCGCTCGCGCGACGAGGAGCTCCTGCAGCGGCTGCGTGCCCTGTCGCGGCTGGCGGCGAGCGCCGACGATCCCTGCGTGCTCGCGGTCGATGCGCGCGGGCGTGCGGCGCTCGACAAGGTCCTGGCGGCGCTGCATGCGGAGCGGCAGAACGTCGAGGGGCTGGAGGCGGCGTGGATCGGCAAGAGCCGGTCGCTGATCGTGCGGCTGGCCGGCGTCGTCGAGCTGCTCGGCTCGATCGGCGGCAAGGCCGTGCGGCCGGGCGCCATCGGCGCCGAGCAGGTCGAGGCCGCCGCGGCGCTGTGGCGCGGCTACTACTGGCCGCATGCCAAGGCGGTGTTCGACAGCGCCGAGCTCTCCGACCATTCCAAGCGCGTGCGCCGCGTCGCGCGCTGGCTCCTGGACAAGCGGCCGGCCGAGGTGTCGCGAGAGGAAGTTCGCCGGCGCGCGCTCTGCCAGGCGGCGACGGCCGACGAAACCCAACATGTGCTGGAACGGCTGGCCTATCTCGGCTTCGTGCGCGTCGATCTTGCTCGCGAGAGGGTCGGCCGGGCGACCACGCACTGGCTGGTTAATCCGGCCCTCGCCGAAACCGAAAAACCGGTAGCGCAACTAGCGTAACTGTCCGAATGCGTCGGTTCATGTTCCTCGCCCTCTCCGACTGCGCCAGACCGCTCCTGCGCGGGAGCCGGTCATCCGGTCCAACTGCGTCCAGCCGGAGGAGCGATGCTCGTCGTGGATGAGCCAGCCTTCGTGGATGAGGCAATAGACGTTCGAGGGGCGGGAATACTCGAATAACGCGATGTCGCCCGTGCCTTGCTATTGGATCACATTCCAATTGCACTGACTACCCCATTGGAGTAGTAACGGCTATGAGTGAAACGGTTCCGATCAGCGTCGTTGAGACCCCGGAATTTCTATCGGCCACCCGCAAGCTCATGAGCGATGATGAGCGGAGTCTTCTGGTGGATTATCTCGCCTACAACCCAACGGCTGGCGACCTCATTCCTGGAACAGGTGGCGTGCGCAAGCTGCGATGGAGATTGGAAGGCCGAGGCAAGCGCGGCGGCGCACGGGTGATATACTTCCACCATGATGTCGGCACGCCACTCTTTGCGCTGACCGCCTTCGCCAAGAACGATCGGGCCGATCTCACCCAGCAGGACCGTAATGACTTCCGGCAGTTGACGGCGCTGCTGGTGAAGGCATTCAAGAGGAGAAAACCATGAGCAAGGTTGCAGACAGCATCCGGCGTGGCCTCAAGGAGGCCGTGTCCTATGCCGAAGGCAAGGCGGATGAACGTGCCTATCGCATCCATGTGCCCCAGAAGATCGATGTGAAGGCGATCCGGACACGCTTGGACATGACACAGGAGGAGTTTGCCGGACGGTTTGGGTTCAGCGTGAAGACGCTGCGCCATTGGGAACAGGGTTCGCGGCAGCCGGAAGGGCCGACCAGAGCCTATCTGCTCGTCATCGAGCGCGCCCCGAATGCCGTTCAGAAGGCGCTGCAGGCGGCGTAGAGCGTTTACAGAGCCACGCGATAATCGCCGCGCCCGATCGTCACTTCCCATAGGCAATGTTGACCGTACGCATGTGACTTTCTTGACATGCATGTGCTGTCACTGACTGCACCACTGCATGTGGTGTCCCTATATGGGGCGAAAAAATACCACCCGTTGTGGCGAGGCCTGCGCCTTGCCAACGGTGCGCACTTTAGTTATATTTAACTATGACTTCAGTAGAGACTGCTGCCCGGCTATCCCTGGCCGTTGCCGCTCTTCCGCTCCGCATCCAGGCGCCGGAGCTCGCGCCGCATGATCTTGCCGGTCGTGGTGAGCGGCAGCTCGGCCACGAACTCGACCTCGCGCGGATATTCGTGGGCGGCGAGACGGGTCTTCACGAAGTTGGCGAGGTCCGCCTTGAGCGAGTCGGTGCCGACGATCTCGGGCCGGAGCTGCACGAAGGCCTTCACGATCTCGGTGCGCACCTTGTCGGGCACGCCGACCACGCCGACCATGGCGACGGCGGGATGCCGCATCAGGCATTCCTCGATCTCGCCCGGGCCGATGCGATAGCCGCCCGAGGTGATGACGTCGTCGTCGCGGCTCTTGAAGAAGACGTAGCCCTGCTCGTCGATGCGGCCGAGATCGCCGGTCAGCAGCCAGTCGCCGGCGAACTTCTTCGCCGTCGCCTCGGGATTGCGCCAGTACTCCAGCATGACGATGGGATCGTGCCGCAGGCCCGCGATCTGGCCTTCCACGCCGGTTGGCAGCAGGTTGCCCTCGTTGTCGACGATCGCGTCCTTGCGGCCCGGGCAGGCGCGGCCGCACGTGCCCGGCCGCACTGGAAACCACTCGGGCGAATTCAGCAGCATCAGGGTCATCTCGGTCTGGCCGTAGCCTTCCGAGATGGTGGTGCCGAAGGTGTCGCGGCCCCAGTCGAGC
>JACPOA010000108.1 GCA_016185205.1 Hyphomicrobiales bacterium
AAGCGGAAACTGGCGAATCACATTCGGATGGTCAGACGACGACGCAATCGACGTCGATTTGGAAGACTATCATTGAGGAGGTGTTCTGTGGCCAAGAAACTCCCGAAGCGCGGTCTGCCTCCCATGCATCCCGGCGAACTTTTGCGCGAGGAGATTTTGCCGGCGTTGGAGCGACCTAAGACCAAGATCGCCAAGCTGCTCGGCGTGTCGCGCCAGACGCTCTACGACATTCTCGAGGAAAGGCAACCGGTGACGCCAATGATGGCGTTGCGGCTCGGAAAGCTGTGCGGAAACGGCCCAGATCTTTGGCTCAATCTGCAGAAGCGCTACGATTTGCAGCGTGCCGAGCAAGCGCTTGGCGAAAAGATCAAAGCAATTCCAACGTTGGAAGTGGCTTAAGAACCTGCATCGGATCGAAACAGCCTTTCGCAAGTTGGTCCTTGGCTGGGTCGGCGTGAAGTTTGCTATGACGTCCGGATGAAGTCGCGTCAGCAAGTGGGCACTGAATAGATGAGACGCCTTCTTACCAACAACCCTCTTGGGCCATTGCCGAATATGCGGCTGCGATACCTGGATCCGAAGGTTGTGGACACCTACCTGCAGGCACATGTATTCGCGCGCAGTGGTGATCGCGGGCGCGTCGTCCCAAGAATCGGCTCATTCATGGTTTGGCTCGAGCGGAATCGGCCTTATCCGAAGCAACCAGCGCATACTCGTCAGGTCGGCCTCGTGGACCGCTTTGCCGACCGGCCCTATGGAACAAGGAATTTCTGATGTCTCGTCGTCTAAAAGTCTCCGCCGCACAGCTTGGCCCCATCAACCGCGCCGACAGCCGCAAGAGCGTAGTCGCCCGCCTGGTCGAGATGCTGAAGGAGGCCGATTCGCGCGGCTCGAAGTTCGTGGTGTTTCCCGAACTCGCGCTCACCACCTTCTTCCCGCGTTGGTGGATCGAGGACCAGGCCGAGGTCGACAAGTACTTCGAGGCGCAGATGCCGAGTCCCGAGACGCTGCCGCTGTTCGAGCTGGCGCGCTCCAAGGGCATCGGCTTCTACCTGGGCTATGCCGAGCTCACCGAGGAGGAGGGCAAGACCCGGCGCTTCAACACCTCGATCCTGGTCGGGCCGGACGGGCGCACCATCGGCAAGTACCGCAAGGTCCATCTGCCGGGCCATGCCGAGCACCGGCCGGCGGCGCCCTACCAGCATCTCGAGAAGAAATACTTCGAGGTCGGCGATCTCGGCTTCAACGTCTGGAAGATGTTCAAGGACGACATCATCGTCGGCCAGTGCATCTGCAACGACCGGCGCTGGCCCGAGACGTTCCGCGTCATGGGGTTGAAGGGCGCCGAGATGGTGGTGCTGGGCTACAACACGCCGACCGACAATGTCTATGCGCCCAAGGAGCCGCCCTACCTGCGCGTGTTCCACCACAACCTCTCGATCCAGGCGGCGGCCTACCAGAACGGCATCTGGGTCGTGGCCACCGCCAAGGCGGGCAAGGAGGACGGCTTCTGGCTGCACGGCGGCACGGCCATCGTGGCGCCGACCGGCGAG
>JACPOA010000102.1 GCA_016185205.1 Hyphomicrobiales bacterium
CTATCCAAAGGGCGTCAAAGTCTCCGACGCCGAAATGGCGGCCATCAACATCGCGCGCCACGAATTCCATGGCGATTGGAACTACACCATCGCGCCAAACTCATCGTAAGATAGAGCGATTGTTCCCTAACGGGCCCTTAGTCGCCGCAGCCTGTTTGTGGCTGCCAATGCGACACGGTGTCAAGATCGGCCTCGACCTGCCAGCGGCCGGTCTTGGCAGGCAGCCGTACCGCTTCGGCGAGACGCGCGAGGAAATCGCGGCGCGGAATTTCGCGGAACCCCATGTTCTGCCACAGCGGCCCGATCAGCTTGCCGTCGTTGTAGCGGAAGCCCCAGTGATCGAGGTGCCAGTTGAGCACGGTCATGCCGATGCGCGAGGCATTCGACTCGAGCGCGAATTGCGACTCGGAGGTAAAGCTGGCGCCGCTCGCCAGTCCGTAGCCGCCGCCGACCAGTTTGCCGGCTTCGTTCCAGACCTCGAAGGAGTGCGCGTGGCCGGCGTCGAACGCCTCGGCATAGACGCGCATGATGCGCGGCGTGATCCAGGTGAGATGCCAGCGGCCTTGCCGGCGGCCGGCGCAACCGGCGATCACGGCTTCGAAATCGCGGTCGAAGGTCACGGTGTAGCGGTCCTGCCGCATCAGGCGGGCCAGATTGTTGGAGATGTGCACATTCTTGAAGAACAGCACGGAGCGTTGCGGCGGCGACCACCATTTCAGCGGCGCGATGTGCGCCCAGGGATAAAGCCCGCGCCGATAGGCGGCGAGCAGAGTCGGCAGCGTGAGGTCGTGCACGATGCCGGCGAGCCCGGGCGGATTTTCCAGCGCGCGTTCGGGATCGGGCAGGGCGTAGTCGGGCGCCAGAAGCTCGTCGAAGCAGAGCCGCCACAGGGCCGGCAGTCCGCCGATGCGTGACGGCATCAGCGACCAGGCGAGACCCAGCGTCCAGCGCTCGGCCATGTCAGCCAGGTTTTCCCGGAACAGCGCGGCGCGGCGGTCGGCGCCTGCGGATTGGGTCAGGGTCAGATGGTCGGCGTGGAAGGCCAAGGCGAGCCCCAAACGTGTGGAAATGGCGAAATTATCTCCCTTTGTCTCTCACACCGGGGCTAATGGAGGGTTATCTCAATGTGGCGAAAACTTGAATAGTTGACCGGAGCAGGCCCGCCGCCTTGACCCGAAGCGCGCTCACCCCCACAAAACGGCCTCGGACGGGGCCGATTCCGGCGTCTTCCGCGGGTCCGTCCCCTATGCATGACAAGGTGCTGATCGTCGATTTCGGCTCCCAGGTCACCCAGCTCATCGCGCGGCGGGTGCGGGAGGAGCGGGTCTATTGCGAGATCGTGCCCTATCAGAAGGCCGAGGCCGCCTTCCGCGAGATGAAGCCGAAGGCGGTGATCCTGTCCGGCGGCCCGGCCTCGGTGCTCGACCAGGATGCCCCGCTGGCGCCGAAGGCGATCTATGAGGCCGGCGTGCCGGTGCTCGGCATCTGCTACGGCGAGCAGACCATGGCGGCCCAGCTCGGCGGCAAGGTCGAAGGCGGCCATCACCGCGAGTTCGGCCGCGCCGAGGTGGAAGTCGTCGCCGACAGCCCGCTGTTCGAAGACGTCTGGCGCGTGGGCGAGAAATATCCGGTCTGGATGAGCCACGGCGACCGCGTCACCGTGCTACCGCCGGGCTTCAAGGTGCTCGGCCGCGCGCCGAACTCGCCGATCGCCATCATCGGCGACGACAAGCGCAAATTCTACGCCACCCAATTCCATCTCGAGGTGATGCACACGCCGCACGGCGCCGCGCTCATCCGCAATTTCGTGCGCAAGGTCGCGGGGCTCGCCGGCGACTGGACCATGCGCGCCTTCAAGGACGAGGCGATCGAGAAAATCCGCAAACAAGTGGGCAAAGGCCGCGTGATCTGCGGCCTGTCCGGCGGCGTCGACAGTGCGGTGGCCGCCGTGCTCATTCACGAGGCGATCGGCGAGCAGCTCACTTGCGTGTTCGTCGATCACGGGCTGTTGCGGCTGGCCGAGGCCGAGAGGGTCGTGACGATGTTTCGCGACAGCTACAATATTCCGCTGGTGCATGTCGACGACAGCGAGGTGTTCCTCAAGGCGCTCGATGGGGTTTCGGACCCGGAAGAGAAGCGCAAGACCATCGGCAAATTGTTCATCGACGTGTTCGACGCCGAGGCCAAGAAAATCGGTGGCGCCGATTTCCTGGCACAGGGCACGCTCTATCCCGACGTGATCGAGAGCGTGTCGTTCACCGGCGGGCCTTCGGTGACCATCAAGTCGCATCACAATGTCGGCGGCCTGCCCGAGCGCATGAAGATGCAGCTGGTCGAGCCGCTGCGCGAACTGTTCAAGGACGAGGTGCGCGCGCTCGGCCGCGAGCTTGGCCTGCCGGAGGCCTTTGTCGGCCGCCATCCGTTCCCGGGACCGGGGCTCGCCATCCGCTGTCCGGGCGCCATCACGCGCGAGAAGCTCGACATCCTGCGGCTGGCCGACGAGATCTACATCGAGGAAATCCGCCGCACCGGCCAATACGACGACATCTGGCAGGCCTTCGCCGTGCTGCTGCCGGTCAAGACCGTCGGCGTCATGGGCGACGGCCGCACCTACGATTTCGTGGTGGGCCTGCGCGCGGTGACCTCGACCGACGGCATGACCGCCGACTTCTATCCGTTCGACATGAAGTTTCTCGGGATGGTGGCGACGCGCATCATCAACGAGGTCAAGGGCGTCAACCGCGTGGTGTACGACGTGACCTCAAAGCCGCCGGGGACGATCGAGTGGGAGTGATATGTCTACGGCTCCTGATTTTGACGTCAGTATTCTGAAGCCGCTTTGGACGCGCCGCGAAGATGGACGATGGGCCGTCCACGGCGCCAAAGGCATTAAACTTGCCCCTAGAGCTGGTCACGAACCAGACTATTTTCAGTTTGAAAGCGACGTTGAACTTCTATCGAATTCGCCACCAACAAATATCGGGGACTTCCTTTCTTCTTTTGGTTCGACAAATTTCTTACTGAAACAAAGTATCCTTCCTGTCGTGGTGTGGGAGCAAGGCGCTCCGAGCATTCGCTGTATTGGTACAGCGTTTGTAGTCAGTTGCACTGGTTATGTAATCACAGCATGCCATGTGCTTACTGATCCGCGAGAACGGGGCTATGGAAAGGGCACGTTGCGGGATACAACCGTCGATAAAATTGAAATGCATGACGGTTTTCTTATGGGTGTCCTTATGCCGCTTGCGCCGGGGTCCGGTGTGAAAGGATTCAGAGTTCTGCAGTTCGAACAAGGATGGTACTGGGGTAATTGGGCAGAGAGTCCGCTCATTCACGAGAAGGAAAAATTTGAAGGTGTGACAGACGTGGCGGTTTGTAAGCTGCGACAAAATCAGGATGGATCTGCCCATCAGCCGCTGAATCTTTCACTCCACCCTTTCGTTAAAGGCGAAAAAGCCTACGCAATCGGCTATGCGGAAATGGAGGATATCCAGGTCGAGTACGATAACGGTCAACCAAAAATCGTAGACTTTAAATGGGACCTCTACGTTTCTGTTGGGGAAGTTGTCGAAGTCTTTCCACAAAATCACCTTTCAAAGGCCATTCCTGCTCCCGGACCAAGTTTTGATTTTCGTGCTCGAATTCCCGGTAAAATGAGCGGCGCGCCGATCTTCGGGGCTCAGGGCGCCGTCGTTCGAGGAGTTGTAAGCCGCAGTTTTTCGGGCGAAAAGCATGCGTTTGGGAGCATGATTGGCCCTGCACTTACCCTTCCGCTTAGTGATGGAAGCTCACTTAAATCGAAAATGAATTCAGGGAACGAAGGCATGGCGGTAGTTATGGGTCAGGGATTGTAAGCTTCATCATTGCATCCAAATGCCCATCACCATCTACGGCATCAAGAACTGCGACACCATGAAGAAGGCGCGCGCTTGGCTGGACAAGCAGGGCGTCGATTATGCCTTCCACGATTACAAAACCGCCGGCATCGAACGTGCGCATCATCAACGAGGTCAAGGGCGTCAACCGCGTCGTGTATGATGTGACCTCAAAGCCGCCGGGGACGATTGAGTGGGAGTGACGGGTATCCCGGCTTGGCTTTGGTGCGGGTCTTAGGTGAGCTGCCGTTCTCTGCCCGCAGATCGAACGTCAGCGCCCCGGTCGCCGGAACGTCTTGCGCGCGCGCTCAACTTTGGCTCGGATCACGCAATCCACAACGTGATCGTTGATCAGCCCCATGGCCTGCATGAAGGCATACACCGTGGTCGGTCCGACGAATTTCCAGCCTTGTTTCTTGAGGGCCTTCGACAAGGCAAGCGATGCCGTGGAGGTCGATGCGGTCTGCGGTTTTGCGAGCTGCTTCGCGTCGGGTTCGTAACGCCAGACGAAGGCGGCGAGCGAACCTTCTTGCTTGACGAGTTCTTGCGCCCGTCGTGCATTGTTGATGACCGCTTCGATCTTGCCGCGATGGCGGACGATGCCGTCATCCTTGAGCAGACGATTGACGTCGCGCTGGGTGAAGCGCGCTATTCTGTCGAAATCGAAATCATGAAACGCTGCGCGGAAGTTGTCGCGCTTGGCGAGAATGGTGCGCCAGCTCAGTCCGGATTGAAAACCCTCCAGACTCAATTTCTCGAACAAGCGACGATCATTACTGACCGGGAAGCCCCATTCGGTATCGTGATAGCCAAGAAACTCCGGGGCGGCGCCGCACCAGCGGCAGCGCGACTTGCCGTCCGGCCCCAATATCGTTGTCCTCATGTGTCTAAGATCCTTGCGCCGAGAAGATAGGGCGGATGTTATTCAAGCGAGCAGAAACTCTAGCCGTTGATCGGTCCGCGATAGCGCGATCTCAAGAATTTCCGCGCTGACAACATTTTCCGCGACAAACGGATCGTCGTTCACCCTGCTTTGAAGGGCCGGCAGCGACGTATTATGCGCCACAATACCACCACCCAAGTTCGGCTGAAGATTGCCGACCAACAAAAACACGCCGTCATCAAAACCGCGTTTGATCCATGCCTTGTGGCCTTCCATGAATTGGCCGGCATTGCTTTTGTTGTCGGAGAATTTAAGCGTTACGATAAACATCCGATGTCCTCTCCTATAAATATGCCTTAACGCCGCGCGGCCTTGTCCACGCCGCGTCCGCCGGATGCATTGAGCGCCGCGCCTTCGGTGTACGAATCCAGCCACTCACACATCTGCTGCACTTCTTGCTTGATGAACTTCTCATCGTGAAACGCGCTTGCCAGTGTGGCGACGCCCTGGCTGCGGGCGAGCAGATGCATCGCCAGCGCGTCGGCGTCCGCTTTGCGGCCGAGCAGCGTGAATTGCCTGCGCAGCCAGGTCCGAAACAGCGTAAAGAGCTTGTTGGCCTCGGCTTGCGAGGCATGAGTCAGCTTCGTAAGCTCGGTGCACAGCGTGCCGACCGGGCAGCCGTAACGTTTAATGTCGGCCCGGTTCGCGATCAGAATATGGATAAAGCTCCGGATGCGATCGGCAGGTTGTTTCCCTTCGATTTCCCACTGCTCCAGCATCTTCCGGGTGCTGGCTAGACGCACATTGATCACGGCATCCAGAATTTCATCCTTGGATTTGAAGTGATAGTAAAAATTGCCACGCGAAATCTGGACGGCGTCCGCGATGTCCGAAAACGAGGTGTGTTCGTAGCCGTGCCGATAGAATAGCTGATCGGCAGCTTCGATAATGTGATTGCGGGTTGTCTGATCGCTCATGAGATAAACTCACCCACCGGCAGTCTGGCGTGGACGGAGTCGGACGGTCGTCCTAATGGCACAAGTAGGACGACCGTCCGAATCTGTCAAGGACCAACCGGGATGCAAAATGCGGCACGGCGGATTCACAGGTTAGGTAGAAAACGGTCAAAAGCGCGGCATCCGGCCTTGCCGCGCGGCGCCTCCGGGCCGATGAATCGCATGAAAATGGCGGGATCGAATGGGCAATTCCATCACCATCTACGGCATCAAGAACTGCGACACCATGAAGAAGGCGCGCGCCTGGCTCGACAAGCAGGGCGTCGCCTATGATTTCCACGATTACAAAACCAAGGGCATCGAGCGCGAGAAGCTGGAGCGCTGGGCCAAGGAAGCCGGTTGGGAAACGCTGCTCAACCGCGCCGGCACGACCTTCAAGAAATTGCCCGACAAGGACAAAGACGGCGTCACCGAGAAAAAGGCCATCGCGCTGATGCTGGCGCAGCCGTCGATGATCAAGCGCCCGGTGCTCGAGCTTGGTGGGGGCAGGCTGTTGGTGGGCTTCAAGCCGGAGCAATACAGTGAGGCCGTTGTCGTGCAGGCGTGAGGCTGCCAATGGCCAGCGACAAAAAGACCTTTGACGCGGTCCTTAGTGGCCGTGGAACCATAGCTTTCCGCGACTTTGAACATTTGCTCTTGGCGCTTGGGTTCAACCTGGCGCGTACGAAAGGCAGCCATCATATGTACGTGCATCCGGCGGCCGGCAGGCCTTTTCCCGTCCAGCCGGAAGGAAAGGACGCAAAGCAGTACCAAGTCCGCCAGCTTCGGACTATAATAGATAAACATAGGCTCACACTCGACTCGAACGCATGAACAATTACGCCATTGTCGTCTACTGGTCGGATGAGGACTCCGTCTGGATTGCGGAGGCCCCGGACCTTGAACCTTGTGCCGCGCATGGCGACACGCGCGAGGCCGCCGTCGCAGAGTTGCGGGTGGCCATGGAGGCGTGGCTCGAGGTCGCCCGCGAAAATGGTATGCCGATCCCTGAGGCGCGCTACCGGCCGGCGACCGTCGCGGCTGAATAACCGCGGCAACCCCGCCCCTTGATCCGGCCCGCTTTCCCTGCCACATGCGCCTTATGAACGTCGCGCTGGCCCCCTCCGAGTCGATCCCGAATACGCCGCTCGCCACCCAAGTCGAGCGCCGGCGCACCTTCGCCATCATCTCGCACCCGGACGCCGGCAAGACCACGCTCACCGAAAAGCTGCTGCTGTTCGGCGGCGCCATCAATCTCGCCGGCCAGGTCAAGGCCAAGCGCGACCGCCGCTCGACCCGCTCCGACTGGATGGCGATCGAGCGCGAGCGCGGAATTTCCGTTGTGACGTCCGTTATGACCTTCGACTACGACGGCCTCGTGTTCAACCTGCTCGACACGCCGGGCCACGAGGACTTCTCCGAGGACACCTATCGCACGTTGACGGCCGTCGACTCGGCGGTGATGGTGATCGACGCCGCCAAGGGCATCGAGGCGCGCACCCGCAAGCTGTTCGAGGTGTGCCGGCTGCGCGATATTCCGATCGTCACCTTCATCAACAAGCTGGACCGCGAAAGCCGCGATCCGTTCGAATTGCTGGACGAGATCGAGAAGACGCTGGCGCTCGACACCGCGCCGATGACCTGGCCGATCGGGCGCGGCCGCGATTTCGCCGGCACCTATGACCTCACGACCGGCGAGATGCGGCTGCTCGGCGAGGACAGCAAGACGGCGGCACCGCAGCCGCTCGATCTGGCGGCGCTGGCGGCGAAAAATCCGATGCTCGATGCCAAGGCCGTCACCGAGGAATTGGCGCTGGTGAAGGACGCCTGCCGGCCGTTCGACTTCGCCTCGTTCCGCGAGGGCCACCTCACGCCGGTGTTCTTCGGCTCGGCCTTGAAGAATTTCGGTGTCAAGGACCTGCTCGACGCGCTGGCCAAAGTGGCGCCGCCGCCGCGTGCGCAGGTCGCCAACAAGCGCACCATCGACGCGCACGAAGATTCCATGACCGCCTTCGTCTTCAAGATCCAGGCCAACATGGATCCCAATCACCGCGACCGCATCGCCTTCGCGCGGCTGTGCTCCGGCAAGCTGCGCCGCGGCATGAAGGCCAGACTGGTGCGCACCGGCAAGCCGATGACGCTGTCGGCGCCGCAGTTCTTCTTCGCGCAGGATCGCACGGTGGCGGACGAGGCCTATGCCGGCGACGTGGTCGGCATCCCCAACCACGGCACGCTGCGCATCGGCGACACGCTGACCGAAGGCGAGGAGATCGCCTTCCTCGGCGTGCCGAATTTCGCGCCGGAAATCCTGCGCCGCGTCAAGCTCGGCGACCCGATGAAGGCCAAGAAGCTCAAAGAAGCGCTGCAGCAGATGGCGGAGGAGGGCGTGGTGCAGGTGTTCCGCCCGCTCGACGGCGCGCCGGCGCTGGTCGGCGTGGTCGGCCCCTTGCAGCTCGACGTGCTGAAAGACCGGCTCGCCGGCGAATACGGCCTCGACATCGGCTTCGAGACGCCGGAGTTCCAGCTGGCGCGCTGGATTGCCTGCGCCGATCTGAAAAAGATCGACGATTTCGTGCAGGCCAACTATTCGAGCGTCGCCGAGGATCTCGACGGCGACCGCGTGTTCATGGCGCGCAACCAGTTCATTCTCGACTATACGCGCGAGCGCAGTGCCGGCATCGTTTTCACCGATATCAAGGACGTGAAGAACAGGGATGCCGCCGCGGCATAAGGGAGCTTGCCTAAAGCCATCGCAATCGCTTCTACTGCGTCGTCCGCATGATCCCGAAAAGGGGGAACCGGTTTTCGGATAAGATCATGCGCAGACAATGTACCGGGAGTACCCATGGGCTTAACTATCCTCATCCTCGGACTGCTCGTCTTCCTCGCCACGCATGTCTTCGTGACCATGCGCGCGGCACGCGCCGCCACCATCGCGAAATTGGGGCTCAACACCTATCGCGCGCTGTTCAGCATCGTATCGCTCGGCAGCCTGGCACTGATCGTGTGGGGCTTTGGCGAATACCGCGCGCATGGCTGGATCCAGGTCTGGTCGCCGCCCGGCTTCATGCGCCACGTCACCGTCGCCCTGATGCTGCCGGCGGTCATCCTGCTCGTCGCCTATTTCATTCCGAGCCACATCAAGGCCAAGGCCAAGCATCCGCTGCTGGCCGCGGCCAAGACCTGGGCGCTTGCGCATCTGCTCTCGAACGGCGATCTCGGCTCGATCCTGATGTTCGGTGTGTTCCTGGCCTGGGGCGTCTATGCTCGCATCGCCGCCAAGCGGCGCGGCGACCTGGGCACGACCACCGCGCCGACGGGCTTTACCAATGACATCATCGTGGTGGTGGTCGGCATCGTGGTTTATCTCGCGCTCGGTTATGCATTCCATCCGGCCGTCATCGGCGTGCCGGCGTTTGGGAGATAGTCCCGATGTCAGTCCAGAACGAGACCAGGCGGCTGACCGCTCCCGATATCCTCGCGCGCAAGGGCGGCGAGCCGATCGTCTGCCTCACCTCCTATCACGCGCATACCGCTGCGGTCGTCGACAAGCATTGCGACGTCATTTTGGTCGGCGACTCGCTCGGCATGGTGATGCACGGGCTGGAGACCACGGTTCCGGTCACCCTCGACATGATGATCCTGCAAGGCCACGCGGTCATGCGCGGCTCCAGGCGCGCGCTGGTGGTGGTCGACATGCCGTTCGGCTCCTACGAAGCCTCGAAGGAGCAGGCTTTCATGAATGCCGCGCGCGTGCTCAAGGAAACCGGCTGCGGCGCCATCAAGGTCGAGGGCGGCAAGCGCATGGCGGAGACGATTGCCTTCCTGGTCGAGCGTGGCGTGCCGGTGATGGGCCATGTCGGCCTCACGCCGCAGTCGATCAACACCATCGGCTCGTTCCGCGCGCAGGGCCGCGAGGAATCGGACTGGGGGCGCATCGAGGCGGATACGATCGCCGTGGCCGAGGCCGGCGCGTTCTCGGTGGTGATCGAGGCGGTGGCGGAGCCGCTGGCGCGCAAGCTGACGAGTGCGGTGCCGATCCCGACCATCGGCATCGGGGCGAGCGCGGCCTGCGATGGTCAGATTCTGGTGATGGAAGACATGCTCGGCCTGTCGCCGCGGGTGCCGAAATTCGTCAAGCGCTATGGCGAATTGGCCGCCGGCATCGAAAAGGCGGTGGCCGACTATGCCGCCGACGTGCGCAAGCGCGCCTTCCCGGG
Source organism: Hyphomicrobiales bacterium (assembly GCA_016185205.1). Lineage (GTDB taxonomy): Bacteria > Pseudomonadota > Alphaproteobacteria > Rhizobiales > Xanthobacteraceae > Pseudolabrys. The sequence continues at coordinate 9,974 of JACPOA010000102.1, forward strand.
GCCGGAGCACGTCTATCCCATGAAGAAGAAGCCTTAGCTTTCTTGTCATTCCGGGGCGCCGCGAAGCGGCGAACCCGGAATCCATACTCCCGGTGCTGGGGTTATGGATTACGGGCCCGGCCCTTCGGGCTGTCCCGGAATGACAGTGCTAAATCCCTGAATATTAATGATTATCGGTGCAGCTTTTGCCTTGCGCCCGCCATATCGTTAGGTTACGGCGCAATCCATAAGCCCGGGGTACGGGCGGCAGGGGTTTTGGAGCTTTTCGTGGCCGATATTTTTCATGAAGTCGACGAGGAAGTCCGGCGCGATCAGCTCAAAAAGCTGTGGGACCGCTACAGCATCGTCATCATCGCCGTTTGCGTCCTGATCGTCGCCGGCATCGGCGCCTGGCGCGGCTATGAATATTGGGTGGCCAAGCAGGCCGCCGCCGCCGGCGCGGCCTTCGAAGCCGCGGTGACCTTGGGCGATCAGGGCAAGCATGCCGAGGCGGGGGCCGCCTTCGCCAAGATCGCGACCGAGGCGCCGGACGGCTATCGCGTGCTGGCGCGCTTTCGCGCCGCCGCCGCATTGGCGCAGGTCACGTCCGCCGATGCGGTGAAGGCCTATGACGATCTCGCGGCCGATAGTTCGCTCGGCACGACTTGGCAGGACCTGGCCGCGATCCGCGCCGGCCTGCTGCTGGTGGACAGCGCATCGCTCGCCGACATGCGCCGGCGGCTGGAGCCGCTCGCCGAACCGGGCCGCAGCTTCCGCCACACCGCGCGCGAGCTGCTGGCGCTGTCGGCCTGGCGCAACCACGATGTCGCCGCGACCCGCCGCTATGTCGACATGATCGCCACCGATGCCGAGACTCCGGCCAGCACGCGCGCGCGCATCGACGTGCTGTCGGCGCTGATCGCCGGCGACGGGAAAAGTTGAGAACCTCCATGCGTGGCATGCACCGCATCGTTCTGTTGGTCGGATTGATCGCGATCGGCCCTGTTATGGCTGGCTGCGCGGACTTCGACATGGACAAGCTCGACGTGTTCGGCCTCAACGAAAAAGCGAAGCTGCCGGGCGACCGCAAGCCGGTGTTCCCGCAAGGCGTGCCGGGCGTCAGCCAGGGCATTCCGCAGGAATACATCAGGGGTAACCAGCCGCCACCGGACACCGCGCAGACACTGCCGGTCGAGCCGGAAAAACCCGCCACCGCGGGTAAACCGGCCAAGAAGACCGCCGCGGTCCAGTCTGCGGACGAGCCGAAGCCGAAACCCAAGCGCAAACCGAAACCGCCCGCGCCGGCCGCGCAAGGCCAGCAGCAGCCGCAGCCTGGGCAGGGACAGAGCACCAGCAGCGCGCCCTGGCCGTCCGCGCCGGCACCCGGCACCTTCTCGCGCTGATCTGTTCTTAACCCTCTCCCACAGGGGGACAGGGGAAAGAAAAAAATCATGACCTTCACCGTCGCCATTGTCGGCCGGCCCAATGTCGGCAAGTCGACTTTGTTCAACCGATTGGTTGGCCGGCGCGTCGCGCTGGTCGACGACCGGCCGGGCGTGACCCGCGACCGCCGCGAGGGCGAGGCTAGGCTCGGCGATCTCGATTTCACCGTGATCGACACCGCCGGCCTTGAGGAGTCGGCGCCCGAGAGCCTGTCGGGCCGCATGCGCGCGCAGACCGAAACCGCCATCGGACAGGCCGATGCGATCTTCTTCATGATCGACGCGCGCGTGGGACCGACGCCGGCCGATCGCGCCTTCGCCGAACTCGCGCGCAAATCCGGCAAGCCGTCCGTGCTGATCGCCAACAAGATGGAGGGCACCGCCGGAGAAAGCGGGCGGCTCGATGCTTACGCGCTCGGCCTCGGCGACCCGGTGGCGATCTCGGCCGAGCACAATGAGGGCCTGGTCGATCTGTACGATGCCTTGCGCGCGGCCTTGCCGGATCTCACCGCCGAGCAGATCGCGACCGCGGGTGAGCCGCAGGGGCCAAAGCCGATTCGCGTCGCCATTGTCGGGCGCCCCAATGCCGGCAAGTCGACGCTGGTCAACCGGCTGATCGGCGAGGAGCGGCTGTTGACCGCGCCCGAGGCCGGCACCACGCGCGACGCCATCGCGGTCGATCTCGACTGGCGCGGGCAGAAATTCCGCATCCACGACACCGCCGGCCTGCGTCGCCGCTCGCGCATCGACGAGAAGCTGGAAAAGCTGTCGGTGGCCGATGCGCTCAACGCGGTGCGCTTCGCCGAGGTCGTGGTCGTGCTGCTCGACGTCGAGAACGCCTTCGAGGAGCAGGACCAGCGCATCGCCGACCTGGTCGAGCAGGAAGGCCGCGCCATCGTTATCGCGGTCAATAAATGGGACTTGAAGGAGAAGACGGCGGGCGAGATCGGAAAGCTGCGCGAGCAGGCCGGCGAGAAGCTCACGCAGATGAAAGGCGTGCCGCTGGTGGCGGTCTCCGCCATGACCGGCGAAGGCCTCGACCGGCTGATGCAGACGATCGTCGATGCGCACGCGGTCTGGAACAAGCGGGTGTCGACCAGTGCGCTCAATCGCTGGTTCGAGGCTGCCACCGGCGCGCATCCGCCGCCGGCGGTGTCGGGACGCAGGCTACGGCTGAATTACATCACCCAGGCGAAGACGCGGCCGCCGAGCTTCGTGCTGTTCTGCACGCGCGCCGACGCGCTGCCCGACGCCTACAAGCGCTATCTGGTGAATTCGCTGCGCGAGGCCTTCGAAATGCCGGGCACGCCGATCCGCCTGACGCTGCGCGAGAAGGCCAATCCGTTCAAGGGCAAGGCGAAGCGGAAGCATTGATCACCTCTCCCCGCACGCGGGGCGAAGGATCAGGCCGGCGGATGAAATTCCAAAAACTTGCCGGTGCGGAAATCGCAAATCTTGCCGCTCTCCGCGCAGTCCGCCAGGCACAGCGGCACGATGGCGCGTGCGACCTCCTCCGGCGTCGGCAGCGTCAGCGGATCGATGCCGGGGAAGGCGCCCAAATACATGCGGGTGCGGGTCGGCCCCGGCGCGAACAAATTGGCGCGCACTGGCGTGGTGGCGCATTCCGCAGCGTAGGCGCGCACCAGCTCTTCCAGCGCCGCCTTGGAGGCCGCATAGGGCCCCCAATAGGCGCGCCCCATATGCGCGACCGCCGAGGTCATGAACACCGCGCGGCCGGCCGGCGCCGCCCTGAGCAGCGGGTCCATGGTGCGGATTAACTGCCAATTGGCGGTGACGTTGACCGCGAATACGTTATCCCAGTCCTTCGGCTCGATATGGCCGAGCGGCGACAGCGGCCCGATCAGGCCGGCATTGCCCACCAGCACGTCGAGCCGGCGGTAGCGCTCGTTGAGCGCCAGCGCCAGGCGGGCGATGCCGTCTGAGTCCTTCACATCGAGCGGCACCAGCGTGGCCGAGCCGCCGGCCGCCTTGATCCTGTCGTCGAGCTCTTCCAAGGCCCCGACGGTGCGCGCCACCGCCACCACATGGCAGCCTGCCTGCGCCAGCTCAAAGGCGAGCGCTGCGCCAATGCCGCGCGAGGCGCCGGTGACCAGCGCGATACGGTCGGAGAGGGGTTTCGACATGAACTAACGCCAGCGCCAGCCGAGGTTCAAATCGCTTCCGCCAGCAGCGACAATTGCCGCGGGCTGGCGTCCTGTCCGGCTTGGTCGGTGAGCGCCGTCGGGTAGTCGCCGGTGAAGCAATGGTCAGTGAATTGCGGCCGCGCCGCGTCGCGTTTGTCGAAGCCCATGGCGCGGTAGATGCCGTCGACCGACAGGAAGGCCAGCGAATCCGCGCCGATGAAGTTGCGCATGCCTTCGAGGTCGTGCGTGGCGGCGAGCAGCTTGTCGCGTTCGGGCGTGTCGATGCCGTAATAATCCGGATGCGTGATCGGCGGCGAGGCGATGCGGAAATGTACCTCCTTGGCGCCGGCATCGCGCACCATCTGCACGATCTTGCGCGAGGTGGTGCCGCGCACGATCGAGTCGTCGACCAGCACGATGCGCTTGCCGGCGACCACGGCGCGGTTGGCCGCGTGCTTCATGCGCACGCCCTGATCGCGGATCGTCTGCGTCGGCTGGATGAAGGTGCGGCCGACATAGTGATTGCGGATGATGCCGAGTTCGTAGGGAATCCCCGACTCGTGCGCAAAGCCGATGGCCGCCGGCACGCCGGAATCCGGCACCGGCACCACCACGTCGGCCGGCGCCGGCGCCTCGCGCGCCAATTCGGCGCCCATGGTCTTGCGCACATTGTAGACGTGACGGCCGCCGACGATGGAATCCGGACGCGAAAAATAGATGTATTCGAAGATGCATGGCCGTGCCGCCATCGGCGGGAACGGCTTGTGCGACTGCGCGCCGTCCTCGTCGAACACCACCACTTCGCCGTTCTCGATGTCGCGCACATATTTGGCGCCGATCATGTCGAGCGCGCAGGTCTCCGAGGCCAGGATCGGGCAGCCGTCGAGCGTGCCATAGACCAGCGGGCGAATGCCAAGCGGGTCGCGCGCGCCCACCAGCTTCTTGTTGGTGAGGCCGACGAAGGCATAGGCGCCTTCGAGCTGGCGCAGGCCGTCGACGAAGCGGTCGACGAAACGGTTGCGCCGGGCGCGCGCCACCAGATGCAGGATCACTTCGGTGTCGGTGGTCGACTGCATCATGGCGCCTTCATGCACTAGATCGCGCCGCAGCTTGATGCCGTTGGTGAGATTGCCGTTATGGCCGATGGCGAAGCCGCCGCCCTCGAGTTCGGCAAACAGCGGCTGCACGTTGCGTAGGATGGTTTCGCCGGTGGTGGAATAGCGCACATGGCCGATCGCCGAGGTGCCGGGCAGCCGCTCGATCACTTCACGCTTGGCGAAGGCGTCGCCGACCAGGCCGAGCCGGCGCTCGGAATGGAAGCGCTTGCCGTCGAACGAGACGATACCGGCGGCTTCCTGGCCGCGATGCTGAAGCGCGTGCAGGCCGAGCGCGGTGATCGCCGCCGCGTCCGGATGGCCGAAAATGCCGAACACGCCGCATTCCTCGCGCAGGCGGTCGGCATCCGGATCGAATTCGGTGTCGGCCATCGGCACGAGGTCTTGCGGGCGGTCTTGCATCGCTATCGCGTTCCCATGGTTTGGAGCTGATTGCTTTGCGTTTGCATCATCGGCGCTGGTCGCTCGGAACGCCGGCCGGGAGCCGTATCGGGCGCATCCTCGTCGTCCGGCTTGGGCTTCTTCAACCGCTTCAAAATGGTGCTTTCGGGGTCATCCGGCAACATGGACATCAGCCATTGTCCCGTACTTTGCAGCACGACCTTCGACTTGGCGGCGCGCACCCATTCCGGCTGGCTGCGGTCGGGCACCAGCCAGGCGAAGAACAGGAAGGCGACCACCACGATGATGAGGCCGCGGCCGAGCCCGAACAGGAAACCGAGCGTGCGGTCGAGCGCGCCGACCCGGCTGTCGAGGATCATGTCCGATATGCGCACGGTGATGATCGACACGATCAGCAGCGTGAGCAGGAAAATGCCGCCGACGGTGACGCCGGCCGCCACCATGTCGCTTGCGAAGTACTGTTTCGCCATCGGCAGCACGCGCAAATAGGAATAGAGCGTGACCAAAGCGGCGATGCCCCAGGCGGCGATCGACAGGATCTCGCGCATGAAGCCGCGGATCATGGCGAGCAGCCCCGAGATCAGCATGACCGCCAGCAGGATGATGTCGAGCAGCGTGATCGGCATCGGGCTCAGTCGCTCCGCGCAGTGGCGCGACCGCGATCGCGCATAACCCAGGGCCCGGGGGCCGAATCCGGCAAAGCCGGCTTGGCTCCGGAACAGGGCGGCGATGTCGGCCTTAAGTGCTTAATATTAAGCTCTTTTCTGCTGCCGTTCCCGGGCCTTAGATAAGCCTTCCGGGGGCGGTTTCGAGGCCCCGTATATAGCGGGGTGTCAGCGTGCCGTCACCCGTCTTGTCCCCGGTTTTTGCCGGCTGTGCCCCGATTGCCACGCGCGGCGATATCGGCGACCAGGCTGCTCAGGCTGGCGACGAAGCTGGCCTTGAGGCCGCCGTCGCCGCCTTCGGTTTTGGCCGCCTCCGGCACGACGGCGCGGGTAAAGCCGAGCTTGGCGGCTTCCTTGAGCCGAGCGGGCGCCTGCGCCACCGGGCGGATCGCGCCCGACAGCGACACTTCGCCGAAATAGACCGCATCGGCCGGCAGCGGCGCATTGGCGAGCGAGGACACCAGCGCGGCGGCGGCGGCGAGATCGGCCGCCGGCTCCTGGATGCGCATGCCGCCGGCGACGTTAAGGTAAACGTCATAGCCGCCGAGCTTGACGCCGCAATGCGCCTCCAGCACCGCCAGCACCATCGAGAGCCGGCTCGGGTCCCAGCCGACCACCGCGCGCCGTGGCGTGCCGAGCGAGGTCGGCGCCACCAGCGCCTGGATTTCGACCAGCAGCGGCCGCGTGCCCTCCATGCCGGCGAACACAGCGGTGCCGGGCGAGCCGAGATCGCGCTCGGAGAGAAACAGCTCGGACGGGTTGGCAACCTCGCGCAGGCCGGCGCCGGTCATTTCGAACACGCCGATCTCGTCGGTTGGACCGAAGCGGTTCTTCACCGCGCGCAGGATGCGGAACTGGTGCGAGCCTTCGCCCTCGAACGACAGCACGGCGTCGACCATGTGCTCGACCACGCGGGGACCTGCGATCTGGCCGTCCTTGGTGACATGGCCGACTAGGATGATGGCGGCGCCGGACCTCTTGGCGAAGCGGATCAACGCCTGCGCCGAGCCGCGCACCTGCGTGACCGTGCCGGGCGCGGATTCGACCAGGTCGGTCCACATGGTCTGGATCGAGTCGATGACGATCAGCCGCGGCACCTTGCCTTCCGACAGCGTGGCGACGATGTCCTCGACCGAAGTCTCCGCCGCCAGCTCGACCGCGGCATCGCGCAGGCCGAGACGCTCGGCGCGCAGCCGCACCTGCGCCACCGCCTCCTCGCCGGAGATGTAGACCGCGCGGTGGCCGGCGCGTGCCATCGCGGCGCTGGCCTGGATCAGCAGCGTCGACTTGCCGATGCCGGGATCGCCCGCCATCAGCAGCACCGAGCCGCGCACGAAGCCGCCGCCGGTGACGCGGTCGAGCTCGGCCACGCCGGACGGCAGCCGGGGCGCGTCATGCGCCTCGCCGGCCAGCGGCTCGAGCGCGAACAGGCGGCCCTTGCCCGGCTTGCGGCCGGGGCCGGCCGGGCGCTCGGCGCCTTCCTCGACCAGGGTGTTCCATTCGCCGCAGGCCTCGCACTTGCCCTGCCAGCGGTGCGCCGCCGCCCCGCAGTTCTGGCAGATGAAGCTAAGGGTCCGTTTTGACACGAGAATCGTCCTTGAAATGGCTCATGGCAGGCTAACCCGGCCATGAGAACATTACAAGAACATTGTTTACTAACCCCTAAATTTGGCCATGTCGCAGTTCGAGACTAACTTGTAATAATTGCATTTTAGGGTGTGAAAATGTTGTCATGACCTGCCAACTACGGATGTGATAGGACCAAAAGTAACGAAGACGAAAGTTGGATGCCGACTGGACCAAGAGGCGAAAAGCGTTCCCAGACGTGAGCGGTGAGCGGTGATGGTAGCGCGAGTTGTGACCGGCGAGATCACGGAAATGCAAGCGCAATAGTCTGGAAGAGTTCGCACCGGAAAAGCCGCAGCCAAAGTGTGGGCGGTAAATCAAAGCCGGCAAGAGCGAAGCAAAATCGCAAAGAAGGCAGCAAAAGCACGGTGGCGTTTGTAATCATGTCTCAGGAAGAGCAAGTCAAACTTAACTACGAAGCATTCAAAAAATTGCTTCCGGAACTCCTTAAGCAGGAGGCAAATAAATACGCTCTGATGAGAGATGGAAAGCTAATTGCAGTTTATGAGACGATGCCAGATGCAATTACGACAGCCGAGACCATGTTTTCTGACGGTCGATGGTCGATCCAAAACATTACTGATCGACCAATAAATTTAGGATACCGGTCCCGTGCCGTGCTTGTCGGGTAGTTTCGATCCTCGCGATGGAATCTACTATACTGTTACAATATTGCCCGTTCCTGTCCCAGGAGCGGTTGGAAATGTTATCTCCAATCAGACGTTACATGGTTTTAAGGCGCTTTTTGACACCGGCGCTCAATGCACATGCGTCTCACAAAGAGTAGCAGAGAAAGTTGGTCTGTCGCCCCGTGGAAGAGGTAATTTAATATCGGCTTCCGAGGTAAAAGAAACCAACATCTATCTATTCAACGTTGGATTTGTGATGAGTTCTACGCAAGACGCACAAGGGAAGGTTTCTGGGCATTTGCAAATATTTGGACCATTACAGGGTCTCGAAATTCGTGCGGAAGATAGTGATGACGTTGACGTGTTGATTGGCATGGATGTTCTTGGACGAGGCGCGTTGCACGTCGGTTTTGACGGCCGATTCTTGTTTAGCTGGTGAAAATAACGCTCGCTATTAAGGCGCTTGAATAAGCTGCCCATTGAGAAGCCGGGCACTGTCACTCCGCCCGATAAACCCGGTGATACCTGCGCCCCAGGCTGGTGAGAACCTCATAGCCGATGGTGCCGGCGGCCTTGGCGACGTCGTCGACTGTGATTTTGTCGCCGATCAATGTGGCCAGCTCGCCGCGGCGGGCGGCGCCTTCGGGCAGCCCGGTGATATCGATCGCCAGCAGGTCCATCGATACGCGGCCGGCGAGCGGGCAGCGCACACCGGCCACGATGGCGTCGCCGCCCGGCGCCGCGTCGGAGGAACTGGACGCGCGCAGATAGCCATCGGCATAGCCGACCGCGACCACGGCGATCTTGGTCGCATGCTTGGTGGTCCAGGCCGCGTCATAGCCGACGGTCTCGCCCTTCGGCACGTTGCGCACCTGCACGATGCGCGCCTGCAAGCGCACCACCGGCCGCATCGGATTGCGCTGGCCGGGGGTCGGATTGACGCCGTACAGCGCGACGCCCGGGCGCACCATGTCGCAATGGGCGGCGTTGCCGAGGAAAATGCCGGACGAATTGGCGAGCGAGGAGGGAATGCCGCGATAGAGCAGGCGCACTTCGCGGAACAGGGCGATCTGGCGCTCGTTGAGCGGATGCTCCGGCGCTTCCGCGCAGGCGAGGTGGCTCATCAGCAGCGTGATGCCGTGATTTTCCGAGCGGATGCGCGGCGCCAGCGCCGCCGCCTCATCGGCCGAAATGCCGAGCCGGTTCATGCCGGTGTCGACATGCAGCGCAGCGCCGCCATGCCACCCATTGGCGGAGCAGAAGGCGTCCCATTCCGCCAGTTCCTGCATGCTGCCGATCACCGGCCGCGCGCGCAGCTCGGGATAGACCGCAGCGGTGTCCGGCAGCAGGCCGTTGAGCACATAGATCGCCGGCTCCGCCGCCGCCGCGCGCACGCGCCGCGCCTCGGCCAGATCCGCGACGAAAAACGTCTTGCAGCCGGCATGGGCGAGGCGGGCCGCGACCGGCTCGATGCCGCAGCCATAGCCGTCGGCCTTGATCACGGCCGCGCATTCCGTGGGCAGGGCGCGGCTGCCGAGCGCGCGCCAGTTGGCTTCGATGGCCGCGAGGTCGACGGTCAGGATGCCGCCCGCCTGCGGCGCCGGCGGGCCGGCAGTCTTTTCGGCCGGATGCGGTTCCGGCGGCTTCACGTCGGCCTGGCTGGTGCGGTCGTCCATGGCGAAGGTTTAACCCGCACGGCGCGGGGCGTCCATGCGGGGCCCGAGCGCTAGCCGATCCGGTCCGGCAGATGGTCGGTCTTGGCCAATGACGAGAACTTCGTGATGGCGCCGTCGAACTGCAGTTCGACCGTGCCGGTGGGGCCGTGGCGCTGCTTGCCGATGATGACTTCCGCCTTGCCGTGAAACTTGTCGCTGTCGGCCAGCCAGGTGGCGAACTTCTCGCGGTCTGATTCCAATGGCTTGCGCATCACGTGGTAATATTCCTCGCGATAGACGAACAGCACCACGTCGGCGTCTTGTTCAATTGATCCGGATTCGCGCAAGTCCGACAGCTGCGGGTGTTTGTCGTCGCGGCTTTCCACCTGGCGCGATAATTGCGACAGCGCCATGATCGGCACGTTGAGTTCTTTCGCCAAGGCTTTCAGCTTGGTGGTGATCTCGGTGATTTCCTGCACGCGGTTTTCTTGGCTGCGCCGGGTCGAGCCTTGCAGCAGTTGCAGGTAGTCGATGATCAGCAGATCGAGGCCGCGCTGGCGCTTGAGCCGGCGCGCGCGCGCGGCGAGCTGGGCCACCGACAGGCCGCCGGTCTCGTCCACGAACAGCGGCAGGTGCTGCAATTCGATCGAGTGATCCTTGATGCGCTCGAAATCGGCCTCGCCGATGGCGCCGCGCCTGATCTGGTTCGATGGAATGCCGGTCTGCTCGGCGATGATGCGGGTGGCGAGCTGCTCGGCCGACATTTCGAGCGAGAAGAAGCCGACAATGCCGCCATTGACCGTGACCGAATGCCCGTCGGTCTTGACCTCGCCGCGCCAGGCGCGCGCGACGTTGTAGCCGATATTGGTGGCGAGCGCGGTTTTGCCCATGCCGGGACGGCCGGCGACGATGATCAAATCCGACGGCTGCAGGCCACCCATCATGCGGTCGAGATCGTCGAGGCCGGTGGCGATGCCGGACAATTTGCCGTCGCGCTGATAGGCGCGCGCGGCCATGTCGACCGCGGTGGTGAGCGCCTGCGCGAAACGCTGGAAGCCGCCGTCGTAGCGGCCGGTCTCGGCCAGCTCATACAGCTTGCGCTCGGCGTCCTCGATCTGGTTGCGCGGCGAGAAATCGACCGGCGCGTCGAAGGCGACATTGACCATGTCCTCGCCGACCAGAATGAGCGCGCGGCGGATCGACAGGTCGTAGATGGTATGGCCGTAGTCCTCGGCATTGATGATGGTGGTGGCCTCAGCCGCCAGCCGCGCGAGATATTGACCGAGCGTCATGCCGCCGATGTCGATCGTGGCGTCGAGGAAGGTCTTCAGCGTGACCGGCGTGGCGATCTTGCCGGCGCGGATCAGGTCGCGCGCGATCTGGTAGACCTTCTGATGGATCGGCTCGAAGAAATGCTCCGGATTGAGGAAATCGGAAACCCGGTAGAAGGCCTCGTTATTGACCAGGATCGCGCCCAACAGCGCCTGCTCCGCCTCGATGTTGTGCGGGGCGGAACGAAAAAGCGGGGCAGGGTCGTCGACCTGCTTGCGGGCTGTCGAATCGGCGATGGCCATGGATGTCTGTGTGTACCCGGGGATTGTGGCATAGCACGGGCGTTTGCGGCGGCAGTGCGCGGTCTACGCTTGCGCCCGCAATTCACAAGGGCCAATCAGCGGTGGGAAAGACCTTGACCCGGCGGCATCGCGCGCGATGCGAACGGATGGCTACTCGCCAGCCAGTCGCAACGGCGCCCGGCGGTTCCCTTCGGCCGAGAGCAGGCGCTGCTCCTCGCGCGTGATGTAGTCGCGCGTCATCGGCACCACGTCCTGCCGCTTGGTGAGCTGGATCTGGAACACCATCATGTCCTGCTCGCGGAACGACATTTCCGATGACGCCAGATAGAATTCCCACATACGCACGAAGCGCCGGTCGTAGATGCGCTCGACTTCCTCGCGGTGCGCCAGGAAGCGCTCGCGCCAGGACTTCAGCGTCTCGGCGTAATGCAGGCGCAGGATTTCGATATCGGTGACCAACAGGCCGGAGCGCTCGATTGCCGGCAGCACTTCCGACAGCGATGGAATATAACCGCCCGGGAAAATGTATTTTGAGATCCAGGCATTGGTGACGCTGGGGCCTTCCGAGCGACCGATCGAATGCAGCAGCATCACGCCGTCGTCGGCGAGCAGTTGCGCGCTCTTGCGGAAGAAGGTGTCGTAATGATTGACGCCGACATGCTCGAACATGCCGACTGAAACGATGCGGTCGAACCGATCGCTGGCGTCGCGATAATCCTGCAGGCGGAAGCGGGCGCGCTCACTCAAGCCCTTCTCGGCGGCGCGCTCGTTGGCGATGGCGTGCTGCTCTTGGCTGAGCGTGATGCCGGTCACGTCGGCGCCGGCGATTTCCGCCAGATAAAGCCCCAGCCCGCCCCAGCCGCAGCCGATATCGAGCACGCGCTTATCGGGAGAGAGCAGGAGCTTGGCGGCGAGGTGCCGCTTCTTGGCCAGTTGCGCGTCGTCGAGCGATTGGTCGGGCCTTTGGAAATAGCCGCAGCTGTATTGCCGGTCGGCGTCGAGGAACAGCGAGTAGAGGCGTCCGTCGAGATCGTAATGATGCGCCACGTTGCGGCGCGCGCGCTTGCGCGGATTGAATTGTTTGAGCCGGCGATGGAGATAGCGCAACCACGTCTGCGGTCGAGCCCAATGCGGAACGTCGGTATTCTGCCCGAGACAGATCGCGAGCACGTCGGCGATCGAGCCTTGCTCGACCACGAAGCTGCCGTTCATGTAGGATTCGCCGAACTTGAGTTCGGGATCGAGCAGGATGCCCCATTCGGCGGCGCGGGTGGCAAAGCGTACCGAAACCGGCTGGCCGGTCCCATCGCCGAACGTAAAGACCGCGCCGCGCGAGGTGGTGACTCGGAACGTTCCCCGCTGGATAAAGGTCTTGAGCAGGAACTGAAGCAACCGATCCATCGGCCGCCCCCCATCACACCATAATCAGCTACCCGATCGTCGGCGTCACTTGCCCATCACGCCGCGGTTCCAAGAAGGTTGATCCGAATCAATTAAACCAAAGAACAAAATGGCCGGCAATGCCTTTGATTTGAGGCGCTTACGCACGGTGGCCGACATAGCAGCGGTGGTTATGGTACTCACACCGGCATGAATATCGTCTAAGAGAGTACGGTGGCGGTTTAGCGAAACGAAAAGGCTGGAGATCAAATGTCCGAGTTTGTCCGTCGATCGATATGCATGGTCGGTTTTCTGCTTATCCTCGGGATCCCATTGCGGGCGCAGGAGAACCTGGATTTTGGCAAGACGCCGGCCCAGCTGTTCGCCTCGGATTGCGCCACTTGCCACAAGTCGCCGCAGGGCCTGGCGGCGAAGGGCGGCGGCATACTCGGGCTGGAAAACTTCCTGCGGGAACATTATACCGCCAGCCGTGAAACGGCGGCGTCCATCGCCGGCTATCTGCGCGCGGCGGGCAGCGGCCCGGCAGCAAAGCCCGGACGTACCGCCAAACGCCCGCCCAAAAGCGACTCGCAAAAGAGCGACGACAAGGCCAAGGGGGCCGAGAAGAAGCCGGACGCGTCCAAACCCGGAGAGGCCAAATCTGGCGAGGCCAAGTCTGGCGAGGCTAAGTCTGGTGAGGCCAAATCTGGCGAGGCCAAGTCTGGCGAGGCTAAGTCTGGTGAGGCCAAATCTGGCGAGGCCAAATCTGGCGAGGCCAAGTCTGGCGAGGCAAAGTCTGGCGAAGTTAAGCCGGCTGCCGCCAAGCAGGCCGCGCCCAAGCCGGCCAAGCCCAAGGCTGAGCCGAAGCCGGCCGAGAGCGGCAAGTCGGATTAGGGCGTGGCCTGTCCGGTGTGACGGCCAAAGCGGACGTGCGTCGAATAGCGCAAACCCCAAACAGACATTCACGGCAGCGAGCAACCACGCTTAAACGAAACGCGGAAAGCCGTTTGTCATCTTGACGTTTCATTGGTCGTGGTCGCGCAGAATGAAAAAACCCCGGCCGCAAGGCCGGGGTAACGTTGTCAGGCAATTCTTCTGTTTTCGACGTTTTTGATTCTGCCGAAGGGTTCTGTCTCAACCAGAGATCAATTGCGGCTCGCGCAGCGATCACAGCTCGCTGTCGTGGACCGCTCGTTTCACCGTTCTTCGACTTGGCAACGCCGAGATAAACTGTCCAACTCCACTTGTTTTTTCCAGGACGCGCTCGAATTTCATATCTAATTCCTTTGTGTTCCATGGGGACCTCCACAGCGGTCCCTTCGGCTCATAGTACTAACGTTTAATATTGTTTGCGGTTCCATTTTCCGCGCTCGCTGATGACGCGCTGCATCATCCAAGTCGGGATGATGACGCGTTGCATCATCTCAGGCGGAGCAACACCTTATCGACTTCGCGAGGAGTGACCGCGTGACATTCACTAGTGTCCCGATTCCGAAGTTCGCAAGACTTGGCGGTACGCATTGATGCGAACTTCGGAATCAAGGGGACACTAGCAATTTAATGATTCTAGTGCGGTTTTGGATTTGAAGTTCCTGTTTGGACTCGCGGGAGCAATAGCAGGAACTTCAAATCCACCGCACTAGCGCTTTGTTGGGCTGTTCAGTCCAAAAAAATATCTGACTTTTATGGACGAACTGAAGGCCCGCCGAGTAGCCGCTTGTAAGAGGCCTTGACCGTCTCATGGCACTCACAAGACACTTCTTGGAGACCTTCCAGGTTGGTGATCTGAATTTGTCCACGGCGGTATTTGATCAGACCCGCCTGCTGCAAGGTGTTGGCGACAAGCGAAACGCTGGTTCTTCGCACCCCGAGCATCTCCGCAAGAAATTCTTGCGTGAACAGGAGAGCGTGGGTGCCGTTCAATTCGTGAGCGCGCAACAGCCAGCGTGACAGCCGCGCTTCCACCGAGTGGGTTGCGTTGCATGCTGCCGATTGTTGCACCTGGCTACGAAGAAATTGTTCATGCCGAACGAGCGCCGTCCGGATTGCGCTGCTCCGGTCGGCAATCCGCCGCAACTTATTGAGATCGAGCACTGAACTCTCGCCTGCCATCTGGACGACAGCGCGGCACAATGAAATCGGCCGCCCCAGCGCGGCTAACCCATTAACAATCCCGTCGCGCCCGACCATGGCGGCTTCGATCATCTCTCCGGTGGAGAGGGTTACGACCAGGGAAACAATGGCGGTACGAGGGAAATAGACGCAATCGACACTGTCGCCAGCTTCAAATAGGACCGTTTCGCCGACCAACTCTTTGGTCTTCAGATGTGGCCGCAGCAGGCCAAAGTCGGTCGCCGGCAGGGATGCCAAGAAATAATTTGGGGACCGGGGTTTTGCAACCACAGCGCTCTCCGTCCAGGCGGGAGCGCTATGCTGTCTCTCAGCCACCGACGCCTGAGTTTTTGCAGCCGGTCGGTGATTTTTCCAATATGGGTCGTTGTGTTGCCGATTACCAGGACCATTTTTCATCATGCTGCATTGCGATATAGCTTCTATGTTGGGTACCAAACAGACAATTTAAGGCGGAAGGGATGCATAATGCTACCTCGCGCTAGAAGGGCGCCGATTTTTTTGCAGCGCGCGCGATCGAATGATCTTTCGAGCCATTGAACGATGGCGGACTGGGCGGAATTGGGGCTTCGGATTTGCCGTTGTCGCCTTTCTCCTCGCCTTCGGCATGCGCTATGGCCTGAATGACTGGTTGCCTGCTGGAGCCCTACCTTTCCTCTTCTTCGTTCTCGCAGTGATTGTGACAGCCTTCTTTGCCGGTCTGTGGCCTGGCGTTTTATGCGCCGCTTTGTCCGGGTTGGCCGCGTGGTACTTCTTTCTGCCACCGCTAAACTCCTTCGCGTTAAACCTTCAGAACGTACTCAACCTCGGCGCCTACGCCCTCGTCGTCACGCTTGCTATTTTGCCAATTCATTACCTCGATATGGTTCTAAAGCGACTGCAAAGTGCCGAGGCGAGCAAGGCTGTTTTCGCACGCCAGCGCGAAGCCATGTTTGAAGCCGACCCGAATGGAATCCTGCTCGTCGACCACAGCGGCCGCATCAACCTGCTCAATGCGCAGGGGGCGAAGCTGTTTGGCTACGGCCGCGAGGAATTGATCGGCCAACTGGTCGACACGTTGGTGCCCGCCCGGTTTCGCGGCCGTCACGCGGCTTTACGCGCTGGGTTTGCCGCGCAACCTTCGATGAGGGCCATGGGAGCGGGGCGAGACCTCTATGGTCTACGCAAAGATGGCAGCGAATTTCCCATTGAGATCGGCTTGAGCCCGTTTGCAAGCGAGGGCGCTGAAATGGTGCAAGCGATCATCATCGATATTACCGAACGGAAACGCGCCGAAGAACGTCTGCGCCAAGCCTATGCGGAGGCGGAGAAAGAGCGGGCGAGAGCGGAAACCTTCGCGCAACAGCGCGAAACGATGTTCACCGAGCTGCAACACCGGGTGGCCAATAATTTGCAGCTCGTGGCGGGCATGCTCAATCTTGAACGCACGCACGTCGCCGATCAGCGCGCTAAGGAAGCCCTCACCACCTCCATCATGCGACTCACGCTGATCAGCAAGCTGCATCGCAAGCTGCACGATCCTGATGGCATCCAAATCGATTATGGCGCGTTCCTCCAAGAACTCTGCGACGACATCGTGACGTCTTGGGGCGCACCCAGCGTTAAATGTCTGGTCAATTCGGTCAATGTGACGATCCCCGCCGACAAGGCTATTCCCATCGCGCTGGTCGCGACCGAACTGATAAGCAACGCCCTGGAACATGCGTTTGACGGACGGCCGCAGGGAACGATCAATATCGACCTCGGAAGGGACGATGACGGTGCGATCACGTTGACGGTGAGCGACGATGGCATCGGACTTCCGGACGGCTTCGTCGCGGAGAACTCGACAAGTCTGGGGCTGCGCATCATTCGGGGCCTCACGGCGCAACTCGGTGGCCGGTTCGAGATGGTCAACGGCAAGGGCGCGACCTTCAGCCTCATTATTCCCGACACCGTGCCGTTGTCGCTTGGCCAGCATCAGCCATCGGGAAACGTTTCATTAAACTGAGGCCTGCCGTCGACTTTCGACTGGCACCTAGCGGACATGCCGCGACTGCCATCGAGAGTCCGCTGTCGGTGGCAGAGCGAACATCCGCCACCGACTTAACCCGCCCACGACCTGGCCTCTAATCAGGCCTCCTCGTCTTTCTTCTTGGCCTTCTTGGCGGCCTTGGCCGGCTTGTCTGCGTCGGTCGTGGCCACGGCTTCGCCGCCGGCGTCGGCTTGTTCTTCACCTTCTTGCAGCGCCTTGGCCGCTTCCGGCTCGAAGAAGGCTTCCGCATTGGCCAGCGCCGCGGCCGCTTCCTCCTCGGCATCCTCGCGCCGCACGGTGACGTTCTCGCCGCGCGCGATACGCTCGGCTTCCGCCTGACTGCGCGCGACGATGACGGTGATGGAAACTTCAACGTCCGGATGCAGCGCCAGCGGCACCTTGTACTGGCCGATCGATTTGATCGGCGTGTTGAGCGTCACATGCGAGCGGTTGATCTCGGCGCCGTCGGCCTTCATCAGGCCGGCGATGTCGCGTGGGCTGACCGAGCCGAACAGCTGGCCGCTTTCGCTCGCCTGCCGGATCACCGTATAGCTCTTGCCGTCGACCTTGGCGGCGGTTTCGCCGGCGACACCCTTGGCCTCGAGGCTCTTGGCCTGCAGCTCGCCCTTCATGCCTTCGAAGCGCGACTTGTTATCGGCGGTGGCGCGCAACGCCTTGCCGCGCGGCAGCAGGAAATTGCGGGCGTAGCCGTCTTTCACGCGCACGACGTCGCCCATTTGACCGAGTTTGCCGATGCGCTCAAGCAGGATCACTTCCATTGTCGTTACTCCTTGATCTGAATTTGTTGGGTTGTTGGATTCGAATGTCGGGTTGCTGGTCTCGATGGTCAGGTCACGGCGGGCGGTCCGCGTTTTTGCGCGACGCGCGCGCGGATATTGAAGGCGATCTCGACCAGGCCGAGCAGGCAGAGCGCCAGCACCGGCCAGCCGAACACGAGCACGGCTGCATAGACGCCGCCGAGCAGGAAGCCGCGGCTGTTGATGCCTTGCGTGATGGCATGCAGCACCGCGAAGCCGAGTACGCCAAAGGCCATCAGCAGGCTGGCCGACAACACGCCGGCGATGATGCCGATCAGGCCGCCGAGAAAGCTCAAACCCATGGCGATGGCGAGCGCCGCCGCCGCCAGCGGCGGGAATGTCATGGCCGAGAGCTGCGGCCAGGGCCGCTTCAGTAGGCCGGAAAATTTCACGATGCGCGCGGAGAGCCACAGGTTGAACGTGTTGGTGATGGTGGCGAGCACCGCCGCCGCCGCCGGAATCGCCGCCACCAAAAAGTCGATCAGCCGCTCGGCATTGCTGACGCCGGGCACCGAGAGCGGCGCGCCCGCCGGCGCGCCGGTTTCGATGCGCAGCATGCGCGAGAGCGCCTGGTGCAGCCCG
Organism: Hyphomicrobiales bacterium; assembly: GCA_016185205.1. Lineage (GTDB taxonomy): Bacteria > Pseudomonadota > Alphaproteobacteria > Rhizobiales > Xanthobacteraceae > Pseudolabrys. Next base: position 28,129 of record JACPOA010000102.1, read on the forward strand.
GCGCGGAAACTTTCCGCATCGGTGCCGAAATTGGGGATGGCGACCACCACGATCAGCGCGGCGAGCACCGCCGCCCACACCACCAGCCGGCCGGGCGGATACCATTCGAGCGCGGCCGCACTGCCGCCATTGGGGCCGTGGCCGCCGACCGTCGCCGGACGCGCCAGCATGGCGAGATAGCCAAGCCACCAAGCCGGGATGCCGGCGCCGGCCAGGAAGGCGAAGAAGAACACCGTGCCGAACACCAGCCCGAGCGCGAGCGCGGCCGAAAGCGCGGCCGTCAGCGCCGCCCAATGGCTCCAGCCGATTCCGGCGATCATGATCGGCAACGGCGCAAGATAGAACAGGATGATCGACAGCCACGAGCCCGACGTCACCGAGGCGAACAGCAAAGCCGCCGCGGCGCCAGCACCGATACCGATCAATCCGAGTTGCATCATCACGAGCTGTCCCGCTCTTCGAGCGGTTAGAGACGGAACGCGTCCGTCCCAACCATCGGCTCGCGGGACGATCCCGCAAGCCTCGTTTGTCTTATCTTATCACGTAAGGCAGCAGGCCAAGGAAGCGCGAGCGTTTGATCGCCTGGGCCAGTTCGCGCTGCTTCTTGGCCGACACCGCGGTGATGCGGCTCGGCACGATCTTGCCGCGCTCCGACACGTAGCGCTGCAACAGCTTGACGTCCTTGTAGTCGATCTTCGGCGCATTGGCGCCGGAGAACGGACAGGTCTTACGACGGCGGAAGAAAGGTCGGCGGGCTCCGCCGCCACCACCACCAGCTTGCGATCCAAATGCCATGGTCTATTCCTCCACCGCTGCGACTTCGACGTCGTCATCGCGACGCGGACGGCGTGGACGATCGCCACGGTCGCCCCGATCCCCGCGATCCCCGCGATCACCACGGTCGCCGCGATCATCGCGGTCGGATTTGCGCATCATCGCGGAGGGGCCTTCCTCGTGCGCCTCGACCCGAATGGTGAGGTAGCGCAGCACGTCTTCGCTGAGCCGTTCCTGGCGCTCGACCTCGTTGAGCGCGGCCGACGGCGCATCGACGTTGAGCAGCGTCAGGTGCGCCTTGCGGTTCTTGGCGATGCGGTAGGACAGCGACTTGAGGCCCCAATATTCGGTCTTGGTGATCTTGCCGCCGGCCTCGGCAATGACTCCGCTGAGCTTGGCGGTCAATTCCTCGACCTGCTGCGTGCTCAGATCCTGGCGCGCAAGATAGACGTGTTCGTATAGCGGCATGAAATGCCTTTCCTTTTTTCACCCATGGCCGCGACCCTGGCGCCTAGCCCCTCGAGCCCTTCGGGAAAGGCTCGAATGCTCTGAAGGCGGGAACACGGGACGACGGGCACAAGGGCCCTACCGTTCATGACCGAAGGCCATGAAACCGGCCGTCCGTTCAGCTCCCAACCAGGATCGACGGAACGCTCGGTTTATAGGGAGTTTTGCCGAAAAGGCAAGACGCTGATCCCGTCCATGCCATTGACGGTTTCGCTTCAGCTTGGGACCATTGATTGATGCATTTCAAGATTTTGGGCGAAATTTTGGTCGTTGAGACGTTCGCCACGGGATCTGGAATCCGCGAGATCGCGCGTAAGGAACTCAAGATTAAGCACCTGCTTTGAAACGCGAAACCATGGCAAAGCCGCAAGCAAAACAATTGGTCGTCTGCGTCAACAATGAAGGCTACCCAGCCTCGCTTGAGAAACGGAAAATCTACCTTTCGATTCGTGACCCGGGTGCGGAGAAACACGGTCTGCTCAGGATCGTCGACGAATCCGGCGACGATTACCTCTATCCGAAGGCGTTTTTCAGATCGATCGCGTTGCCGCAGTCCGTCAAAAAGGCGGTTTTATCTGCTGCCTAGGCCGCCCGCGGGCCGCCGCTGCGGTTGTCGCGTTGCAGCCGCTCGGCCAGCTTGACCGCCAGATCGACGCCTTCCCGGATCTGACGCGCGGCATCCGGACTGTTATTGTCGGGAACCTTGCGCATGTCGTTGAGCGCTTCCAGCAGCCGCTCGAGATTATGCGCCAAAAGCTGCTGGCGGAACTCGGGGTCTTTGCGGGCCCGATCGAGGTCGTTCTCGCTGACCAGGTCGCTCATCGCTGGGTCCTCAATCGTTAACGCCGACCCTAGCCGACGGAGTCTTGTCGTCAGGTTACCGGCGGGCCCACAACTTGACAGAACCCCGTATCGCGGTGTCTTTCGGCCCATTATCGAGGCGCCGCGCGCCAAAAAGGGCACGGCAAGGGGCAAAGGCCAGGGGCATGGCGGTCGCTTTCGTATTTCCGGGTCAGGGCAGCCAGACGGTCGGCATGGGCAAGGCGCTGGCGGCGAATTTCCCAGCCGCCGCCAAAGTCTTTGCCGAAGTGGACGAGGCGCTCGGCGACAAGCTCAGCTCCATCATCTTCGAGGGGCCGGCCGACAGGCTCACCCTCACCGAAAACGCCCAGCCGGCGCTGATGGCCATGTCGCTCGCCGCCCTGCGCGTGCTGGAGCAGGAGGCTGGGTTCGATCTTGCGCGCGACGCGCAGTTCGTGGCCGGCCATTCGCTCGGCGAATATTCGGCGCTGGCCGCCGCCGGCGCCTTCACGCTCGCCGATACCGCGCGGCTCTTACGCACGCGCGGGCAGGCCATGCAGAAGGCGGTGCCGGTCGGCGTCGGCGCCATGGCGGCGCTCATCGGGCTCGAATTCGATGCCGCCGCCGCGGTCGCGGCCGAAGCCGCGCAAGGCCAGGTTTGCCAGGCCGCCAACGACAATGGCGGCGGCCAGGTGGTGGTGTCCGGCGACAAGGCCGCGGTCGAGCGCGCGGTGGAGATCGCCAAGGGCAAGGGCGCCAAGCGCGCGATGATTTTACCGGTATCCGCGCCCTTCCATTGCGCGCTGATGCAGCCCGCCGCCGCGGCCATGGCCGACGCTTTGTCAAAGGTATCGATCAAGCCGCCGGTGGTGCCGGTGGTCGCCAATGTGCTGGCCAAGCCGATCCAAGACCCGGTCGAGATCGTGCGCGCGCTGGTGACGCAGGTCACCGGTACCGTGCGCTGGCGCGAGTCGGTCGCCTTCATGGCGGGCGCCGGCGTCACGCGCTTCACCGAAATCGGCACCGGCAAGGTGCTCGGCGGCCTGATCAAGCGCATCGCCGAGGGCGCCACCACCAGCGCGGTCGGCAGCCCTGAAGACATCGCGGCGTTCAAGGCCGCGCAAACTCATTAGGAGTTCACTATGTTCGATCTGAGCGGCAAGACCGCGCTGGTGACGGGCGCGACCGGCGGCATCGGGGCCGCGGTGGCGCGTGCGCTGCATGGCCAGGGCGCGACGGTGGCGATCTCCGGCACCAGGGCCGCGGTGCTCGATGCGCTGGCCAACGAGCTCGGCGCCCGCGTGCATGTGCTGCCCTGCGATCTCGCCGACAAGGACGCGGTCGAGAAACTGGTGCCGGATGCCGAAGCGAAGATGGAGAAGCTCGACATCCTGGTCGCCAATGCCGGCGTCACCAAGGACAATCTGTTCGTGCAAATGCGCGACGAGGAATGGGATCAGGTCATCGCCATCAATCTGACCGCGACCTTCCGGCTCACGCGCGCCGCGGTGAAGGGCATGATGCGCCGCCGCTACGGGCGGGTGGTCGGCATTTCCTCGGTGGTCGGCGTCACCGGCAATCCGGGGCAGGGCAATTATACCGCCTCCAAGGCCGGCATGATCGGCATGATGAAGTCGGTGGCGGCCGAATATGCCAAGCGCAACGTCACCGCCAATTGCATCGCGCCCGGCTTCATCGCCACGCCGATGACCGACAAGCTCAACGACAAGCAGCGCGAGGCGATTTTGGGCCGCGTCCCCGCCGGCCGGCTGGGCACGCCCGCCGACGTGGCGGCGGCGGCGGTCTATCTGGCCTCCGACGAGGCCGCCTACATCACCGGCCAGACGCTGCACATCAACGGTGGGATGGCCATGTTTTAGCGCATGATCCCGAAAAGTGGCTACCGCTGTTCGGATAAGATCATGCGCAGAAAGGTGCGAAATGCTTGGCTTTTGCGGGCCCGCCCGGCTACGCTGGCGCGCGCTAGTCAACGCATTTGAAGTATGGTAACCGAAATTCGGCTTGGCGGGGGCGGCCGATGGCGGATCGCAATATGTGCTCCGCGATCGGAAATGGTCACGCCACCGTCAACCACGACGAGGCCAATGCCGCGATGGTTGCGATCTGATCCGGGTTGCAGCCCAAATCTAAAAAGCACGAGGTTGGAACGATGAGTGACATTGCCGAGCGGGTGAAAAAGATCGTCGTGGAGCACCTTGGGGTGGAACCCGACAAGGTGACCGAGCAAGCGAGTTTTATCGACGACCTTGGCGCCGACAGTCTCGACACCGTCGAGCTCGTGATGGCCTTCGAAGAGGAATTCGGCTGCGAGATTCCCGACGATGCCGCCGAGACCATTCTGACCGTCGGCGATGCCGTCAAATTTCTCGAAAAGAACGCAAAAAGCTGAGCAACCGTCGGCGCGCCTGCTCAATAGCTTCACTAGTCGGTGGCCGATGAGCTGTGCGCGGTGCGCAAAGCGCAGACAAGTTGACGCAGTCTGCGCAAGCTTGCCTGCGTTGGCGTACCATTACGCTCGGAGCCGGTCATGAGGCGTGTCGTCGTCACCGGGATGGGAATGCTGACGCCGCTCGCATGCGGCGTGGAGGCGACGTGGGCGCGCCTGCTCAAGGGCGAGAGCGGCGCCAAGAAGATCGATCGTTTCGATGTCTCCGACATCGCCTGCCAGATCGCCTGCGTGATCCCGCGCGGCGACGGTTCGGACGGCACCTACAATCCCGATCAGTGGATGGAGCCGAAGGAGCAGCGCAAGGTCGACGAATTCATCGTCTACGCCATGTGCGCGGCGCGCCAGGCGCTCGACCATGCCGGCTGGCGGCCCGAGAGCTATGAGGATCAGACCTCGACCGGCGTGCTGATCGGCTCCGGCATCGGCGGCATCGAGGGCATCGCTTCCATGGCGGTCACCCTGCACGAGAAGGGGCCGCGCCGGGTGTCGCCGTTCTTCATTCCCGGCCGCATCATCAATCTCGCTTCCGGCTTTGTGTCGATCGAGTTCGGCCTGAAGGGTCCCAACCATGCGGTGGTCACCGCCTGCTCGACCGGCGCGCATGCCATCGGCGATGCCGCCCGCATGGTCGCGCTCGGCGATGCCGATGTGATGGTGGCGGGCGGCAGCGAATCGCCGGTCAATCGCATGGCGCTGGCCGGCTTTGCCGCGCTACGCGCGCTCTCGACCAATTTCAACAACGAACCGAAACGCGCCTCGCGGCCCTACGACAAGGGCCGCGACGGCTTCGTGATGGGCGAGGGCGCCGGCGCCGTGGTGCTGGAAGAGCTCGAGCACGCCAAGGCGCGCGGCGCCACGATCCATGCGGAGCTGGTCGGCTACGGGCTGTCGGGCGACGCCTATCACATCACCGCGCCCTCGCCGGACGGCGACGGCGCCTTCCGCTGCATGAGCATGGCGATGAAACGCGCCGGCATCGCGCCCGGCGACATCGACTACATCAACGCGCACGGCACCTCGACGCCGCTCGGCGACGAGATCGAGCTCGGCGCGGTGCAGCGCCTGGTCGGCAATGCCGCCGGCAAGATTTCGATGTCGTCGACCAAATCCTGCGTCGGCCATCTGCTCGGCGCCGCCGGCGCGGTCGAGGCGATCTTCTCGATCCTGGCGATCCGCGACCGGGTCGCCCCGCCCACCATCAATCTCGACAACCCGTCGGTCGAAACCCCGATCGACCTGGTGCCGCACCAGGCGCGCCGGCGCGATATCGATATCGCGCTGTCGAACTCGTTCGGCTTCGGCGGCACCAACGCCTCGCTGATCTTCCGCCGCTACGCGGAATAGCGCATGCGCAGGCCCCCAGCTTTCGCCATAATCCTTCCCAACCTTCGCCGCCTGCTGACGTTTATCGATTGTCGCCGTATGGGAGCGGGCGCGTGAATTCCAATCGACCGCCACTGAACCAGGGTCCCTTGCGGCAGCCGCCGAGCAATGGCGGCGGCCCCTTGGCCTCGGGCCCGAGCCCGGTTCCGCCGCCGCCACCTTCCAGCAAGCCGCCGCGCAGCCCGCGCGCCGCGCTCGAGCCGGAACGGATACCGATGCCGCGCCGCCGCTCGAAGCGCGTGCGCCATCCGCTGGTGATCGTCGGCAATGCAATCTTCACGGTGCTGGTGCTGATTTCGGTCGCCGTCGGCGGCGCGCTGTTCGTCGGCAAGCAGCGGTTCGACGCGGTCGGTCCGCTCGAGGCCGAGAAGGTGGTCAACATTCCGCGCGGTCTCGGCATCAAGGATATTTCCGACCTGCTGATGCGCGAGGGCGTGATCGATCAGCCTTACGTATTCATCGGCGCCGTGGTCGTGCTCAAGGCGCGCGGCGAGCTCAAATACGGCGAATACCAGTTCGGCAAGCACGCCAGCGTCGCCGAGGTGGTCGACACCATCATCGAAGGCAAGGTGGTGCAGCACGCCATCACCATCGCCGAGGGGCTGACCTCCGAGCAGATCGTCGCCAAGCTGCTGGAGAACGACGTGCTCTCCGGCCAGATCAAGGAAATCCCGCGCGAAGGCACGCTGCTGCCGGAGACCTACAAATTCACCCGCGGCATGGCGCGCGACCAGATCGTGCAGCGCATGGCGCAAGCGCATAAGCGCGTGCTGGCGGAGGTCTGGGAACACCGCATGCCGGACTCGCCCATCAAGACGCCGGAGCAGCTGGTCACGCTCGCCTCGATCGTGGAGAAGGAAACCGGCCGGCAGGACGAGCGCTCGCGGGTGGCGGCGGTGTTCATCAACCGCCTCAAGACCAAGATGCGGCTGCAGTCCGATCCGACCATCATCTACGGTCTCACCGGCGGCAAGGGCGCGCTTGGCCGTCCGATCCTGCGCAGCGAGATCGATCAACATACGCCCTACAACACCTATGTGATCGAGGGGCTGCCGCCCGGGCCGATCGCCAATCCCGGCCGCGCCTCGCTGGAGGCGGCGGCCAATCCGGCGCGCACCAAGGAACTCTATTTCGTCGCCGACGGCAGCGGTGGCCATGTGTTCTCGGATAACTACAACGAACACCAGAAGAACGTGGCGCGCCTGCGCGGGATTGAGCAGGCCAACGCGCCGTCGGTGCCGATCGCTCCTAAGAGATAGCCTGGTCTTGTGACCACGCCGCCCCGCCGCTAAGGTCGCCGCGACTTCAACGGCATCAACAACACGAGATCGGATTCCATGGCGCTGTCGAGCATGACCGGCTTTGCGCGCGGCCACGGCGTTGCCGGCTCCTATGCCTGGAGCTGGGAGATCAAATCGGTCAACGCCAAAGGCCTCGATTTGCGGCTGCGGCTGCCGCCGGGCTGGGACGCGGTCGAGGTGCCGGCGCGCAAGAACGCCACCGAAAAACTGTCGCGCGGCACCGTCTATGCCAATCTCACGGTCGAGCGCAAAGGCGTGCAGCCGACCGTCAAAGTCAACGAGCCGGTGCTGGCCGCCGTGCTGGCGACGCTCAAGGGGCTGGCCGGCAAGGTCGAGGCCTCGCCGCCGAGCCTCGACGGCATTCTGGCGCTCAAGGGCGTGATCGAGGTCACCGAAGAGGACGAGCGCGAGGAAGACCGCCGCGCCGCCGAGGCCGCCATCATCGCCGGCTTCGACAAATTGCTCGCCGACCTCATCGCCATGCGGCGCGAGGAAGGCGCCACGCTCGGCCGCCTGTTGTCGGCGCGGCTCGACGAGATCGCCAAGCTCGCGGCGCGCGCCGAAGCGGCGCCCGGCCGCAAACCCGAAGCGATCAAGGCGCGGCTGGCCGAGCAGGTGGCGACCCTGCTGGCGGCCTCGCAGCGTTTCGATTCCGACCGCCTGCATCAGGAGGCGATCCTGATCGCCAGCAAGGCCGATATCCGCGAGGAACTCGACCGGCTCGTCTCTCATGTGGAGCAGGTGCGCAAGATGATCGCCGACGGCGGACCGATCGGCCGCCGGCTCGATTTTCTGGCGCAGGAACTCAATCGCGAATCGAATACGCTCACCGCCAAGGCCAATGACGTCGAGCTCACCAATATCGGCCTCGAGCTCAAGAGCGTGGTCGAGCAGTTCCGCGAGCAGGTGCAGAACCTGGAGTGATTTCCATGACGGTCAAACGGCAGGCGGAGACGAGCATCGCCCGGCGCGGGCTGATGCTGGTGCTGTCGTCGCCCTCGGGCGCCGGCAAGACCACGCTGTCGCGCCGGCTGTTGGCCGAGGACAAAGGCGTCACGCTGTCGGTGTCGGTGACCACGCGCAAGATGCGGCCGGGCGAAGTGGACGGCCGTGACTATCATTTCATCGACCGCAAGCAGTTCGACGCGCTGGTCGAGAAGGACGGCCTGCTGGAATGGGCCGAGGTGTTCGACAATTACTACGGCACGCCGGTCGCGCCGGTGATGGACGCGCTGAGCCGTGGGCACGATGTCTTGTTCGACATCGACTGGCAGGGCACCCAGCAGCTGAGCGAGAAGGCGCGCGGCGACGTGGTGAGCGTATTCATATTGCCGCCCTCGATCCCCGAGCTGGAGCGCCGGCTGCACAGCCGTGCGCAGGACGATTACGAGACCATCCACCGCCGCATGGCGAAAGCCGCCGACGAGATGAGCCACTGGGCGGAATACGATTACGTCGTGATCAATCGCGACCTTGAGCAGGCCTTCGCCGACGTGACGGCGATCCTCGCCGCCGAGCGGCTCAAGCGCGAGCGCCAGCCGGGCCTGTCCGACTTCGTGCGCGGGTTGATGGCGAAGCTGTAGCCGTCATCGTCCTCGTTGACCTACGGACCCGCACGGCGCGGTAGCGTGGAACCGTGCGCAGGCGGTTCCACTGTCCGCGATACGCGCCTTTACCGTCACTTAACCTTAACCAATGCAGAGTTATCCACGCGACGTGGGTTGTGTTGGGTGAGGCCGGGTTCTGCGTATCTTTTTCCGTATTGTTGCGTGCGCATGCGTCGCTGTCGGCTGCCTCATAGCCGCCGCGTGGACGCTGTCGTCTTTGCTCGGCGCCAGATCCGAGCTGCGCTCGCATTCGCCGATGCAGATGGACAAGAGGGTTGCCCTGAACGGGCCCTATGGCGCACTGGCCAATGCGACGGAGCTCCCCAATTCTCCGCAGGTGGCCAGCCCGCTGTTCGAACCCAAGGTCTTGGCGCTCAACAGCGAGCCGACGTTCGAGCGGCCGCCAAAGTCGGCCTCGATCATCGAGGCGCCGCTGCCACCGCCAGCTCCCGTGCGAGTCACGAGCGATGTGCCGTTGCCGCTGCCGCGGCCGGTGTCAGCAGCCGTTGTGGCAGCAACCGCGCCGCCGCCCGCATCTGGGCTCCGTACGCCCCGCACGCAGGCTCACAACGGGGCCTTTGCGCTGCCCGGTGTCGACAGTCGCACCGCGGTCTATGACATCTCGGCGCGCACGGTGTATTTGCCTAGCGGCCACACGCTGGAAGCGCATTCCGGCCTGGGCGAGAAGATGGACAATCCGCGCTATGTCGCCGTCAAGAATCGCGGGCCGACGCCGCCGAATGTCTACGATCTCAGTCTGCGCGAGCGGCCGTTCCACGGCGTGCAAGCCATTCGCCTGACGCCGGTTGATGAGGGCAAGATGTTCGGGCGCGACGGCATGCTCGCGCATTCCTATATGCTCGGGCCGAACGGCCAATCGAATGGATGCGTGTCGCTCAACAATTATCCGGCCTTTCTGCAAGCCTTCCTCAGGGGCGAGGTCGATCGGCTGGTCGTCGTCGCGCGTCTGCCGAATTCGCCGTCGCCCGCGCTCATGTCGCGTCGCCAGGGCAACGTGCGCGGGCTGATGGCGAAGCTTTAGGGCGCGGACTCCCTGGTGACGGTCCCGGTCCGGATGATATTCTCTCATCGGTCATAAATCAGGGGGACGTCATGCGTTTGCCGACTTGCGGGATGCTGGTGTTTGTCGCGCTGACCGCCGCCGCGCCGGCCTTTGGCCAGAGCGCGGATTGGAAACAATGCGCGGATGTCAACAATAGGGACGCGGTCGCTCGCAGTCTGGCGGCCTGCAATCGCATCTTGAAAGATAGCCGCGAAGCCCAGAACCATCCGATGGCGCTCAGAAACCGCTGCGGGATTTATTATACCAATGACGGCTACGAGCACGCGCTGGCAGACTGCAATCTGGCCGCCCGCCGGGAGCCCCAATCCGCCATCGTGTACGACCGGCGCGGCCTGATCTGGCGCGCCAAGGGCGACAATGACCGCGCCATCGCCGACTACGACCAGGCGATCCGGATCAATCCAAATTATGCCCGCGCCCTCTACCATCGCGGCACCGCTAAGCAGGCGAAGGGCGATACGGCCGGCGGCGATGCCGATATCGCGCGGGCCAAGCAGATTGATCCGGACATCGATAAATAGCCTAATCAAGCGCCGACGATCCCGGATTATCGGCAGAACGTAAAGGCGAGGGTGGGTTTGCTGGTCGTGGGGAACTTGCCATCCGCGATCAGGACGGTGCCATCGGCACGAACCGAGCGCCAGCTGCGGAACTTGCCCGCGACTTTGACCAGGGTGATCACCAGCTCGGATTGCCGCCCGGTTTCGTTGAATTGCAGCGTGTCGGGGGCGAGCAGGCGCAAGTTGCGTATCGCGAGCGTGGCGTCGAGCCCGGGATCCATCATCTTCAAGGTGCGCGTGGCCTTGCCCTGGGGCGAGACGGCGAAGATCACGTACGGGTTGCTAGGGCCGGGCGGCGCGGCGCAGTCGACGGCGGTCGTGCCGAGCATCCCGAACTTCTTCAGGACATCGCCGTCGGAGGCGGCGTCAGCGGGCGCGATGCCGAGCAAGCCGAGGAACACCAGCAGAGCGAAGCTAACCGGGCGCATGTCGTATCCTCTCGTGTGATTGATGAATCCCTGACCCCATTCTCACGCCGTCAGTACCACGCGCCCGACGATGTGGCCGGCGCGCAGGTCGTCGAGCGTGGCCTGCGCTTGCGCCAGAGGCCGCTCGGCGATCGGCGGGCTCGCAATGTTCTTCGCGCGCACCAGCTCGATCAGCTCGCGCGCCTCGGCCAGCGTGCCGGTGGTGGTGCCCTCGATGGTCATGGCCTTGAGCGGGAACATGGCGACCGGCGTGGAAAATCCGCCGCCGAGCAGGCCGGTGACCACGACCTTGCCGCCCTTGGCCAGCACGCCGGTGGCGAAATTGAGCGACTTGTCGGAGCCGACGAAATCGCAGGCGGCGTAGATGCCGCCGCTCGCCTTCAGCAGCGCTTTACGCGCGCCCGCGTCGGCCGGATCGAAGGCGGCCGCGGCGCCGGCGGCAAGCGCGGCCTCGCGTTTCTTGGCGTCGATGTCGGCCACAAACGGCGCCGTGCCATACATCGCGCGCGCCAGCGCCAGCCCCATCAGCCCGACGCCGCCAAGCCCGATCAGCAGCAGCGGCGCGCGCGCGGCGCGATCCGACAGCCGCTTGAGCGCGGCATAGGCGGTGAGCCCCGAGCACATCAGCGCGCCGGCGTAGGACGCCGACAGCGGCGCGTAATCGATCAGATAGCGCTCATGCGGGATCAGCACGTGCGTGGCGAAACCGCCGTCGACGGTGATGCCGAGATGGCGTGGGCTCGCGCAGATGTTCTCGTCGCCGGCCTTGCAGGCAGCGCATTGGCCGCAGCCGATCCAGGGATAGATCGCGACCTTGGCGCCCGGCGCCACATGGGCATCCGCCCCGGCGCTTTCGACCTCGCCCGCGATCTCGTGGCCGAGCGTGAACGGCAGCGTGCGGCCGGCGCGCACGTCGAGCTGCTTGCCGTCGCCGAGCAGGAAATAGCCGTCCTGCATGTGCAGGTCGGAATGGCAGACGCCGCAGCGCGCAATACGCACCAGCACCTCGCTGCCTTTCGGTTGCGGGGCGTCCACCACCGTCTCGCGCAGCGGCGTGGCATAGGCGGTCAGCGATTGGCGGTGCATCTGCATAGCCAAGAACTTTACACGCGCGCCTTCGCCTGCCCAGCGAAAATATTGGCAAGCCGCACAAAGCCCTCGACCGCGATTTCCTCCGCCCGTGCGGTTGGCTCGATCCGGGCGTCGCTGAGCAAGGCGGCGGCGTCGACGGCCAGCGATTTCAGGCTTTGGCGCAGCATCTTGCGACGCTGGCCGAAGGCGGCCTCGGTCACCCGCTGCAACGCCACCGCGTCGCAGGCCAGCGGCTCGGCGCGCGGCACCAGCCGGACGACTGACGAGGTCACCTTGGGGGGCGGCACGAAGGCCGTCGGCGCTACGTCGAACAGGATTTTCGCCTGACAGCGCCAGCCCGCCAGCACCGCCAGCCGGCCGTAGGATTTGTCGCCGACCTTGGCGACGATGCGCATCGCTACCTCGCGCTGGAACATCAGCACCAGCATGTCGTACCAGGGCGGCCACGGCTCGACCGTCAGCCAATTAATCAGCAGCGCGGTCGCGATATTGTAGGGTAGGTTGGCGACCACGCGTGCGCGTTCGCGGCCGAGCTGCGCGCGCGCGTCAAACTCCAGCGCATCGCCGGCGACGATCTCGAGCCGGTCCGGATAACGCGCGGCGATCTCCTGCAACGCGGCGATGGCGCGCCGGTCGCGCTCGATGGCGATGACGCGGGTGGCGCCGAGCGCGAGCAGGGCGCGCGTCAGGCCGCCGGGTCCGGGCCCGACCTCGATGACGGTGGCGCCCTCGAGCGGCTCGGCCGCGCGCGCGATGCGGGCGGTGAGGTTGAGATCGAGCAGGAAATTCTGGCCGAGCGATTTCTTCGCCGACAGCGCGTGGCGCCGGATCACGTCGCGCAGCGGCGGCAGGTCGTCGATCTGGGCCATAAACTATTTCGCGGGCGCCAGCGCCAGCGCTGGCGCGGCGGCGGTGAGCCGCGCGGCGAGCGTGAGCGCCGCCACCAGGCTCGCCGGGTCGCCGCGGCCGGTGCCGGCGATGTCGAAGGCGGTGCCGTGGTCGGGCGAGGTACGCACGAACGGTAGGCCGAGCGTCACATTCACCGCGTGATCGAACGCCAGCGTCTTGATCGGGATCAGCGCCTGGTCGTGATACATGCAAAGCGCCACGTCGTAGCTCGCACGCGCGGCCGCGTGGAACATGCTGTCGGCCGGCAGCGGGCCGACGGCGTCGATGCCCTCGGCCTTGAGCCGCGCGATGGCCGGCGCCACGATGCTGCGGTCTTCCTCGCCGAGCGTGCCGTCTTCGCCGGCATGCGGATTGAGCCCGGCGATCGCGAGCCGCGGACGCGCGATCCCGAAGCGCGCCGCCAGATCGCGCGCGGCAATGCGCCCGGTCTCCACGATCAGGTCGGCGGTGAGCGCCGCGAACACGTCGCGCAGCGGCAGATGGATGGTCACCGGCACCACCGCGAGTTCGCTCGACCACAGCATCATCACCGGCCTGACCGGTTTGCCGGTGCTCTCCTGCGCGAGCCGCGCCAGGAATTCGGTATGGCCCGGCTCGGCAAAGCCGGAAGCGTACAGCACGTTCTTGGCGACCGGATTGGTGACGATCGCGGCGGCGCGGCCCGCCATCACATCGGCGACGGCGCGGCGGATCGAGGCGATCGCGGCCGGCGCGCTTGTTACGTCGGGCTTGCCGGGCGCGGCGGTGACCGCGAGTTCAAGCGACACCACCGGCACGGCGCGCTCGAAGGCGGCGCAAATATCGCTGCACGTGTCGGCGGGCGCAACCACGCTGAGCGGAACGTCGAGCCCGATGGTGCGCGCGCGCGCGGCCAGGAAATCCGGATTGCCGATGAGATAGAAGGCCGGCAGATCGAGCGCGACCCGGCGCTGCCAGATGTCGAGCGTCAAATCGGGGCCGATGCCCGCCGGCTCGCCGAGTGTCACCGCGAGAGGAAGGCGGCCGCGCGCGCTCATTTGTATTCGATCATGGCCTGCTTGCGGATTTCGTCGAGAAACTTCTTGGCTTCGCTTTCAAAGCGTTTGCTGTAAAGCTGCTCGCGCGCTTCGCGCTTGGCCGGGGTATCCTCGGAGCTCTCTTTCTTGGCGCAGAGCGCGAACATCTGCAGGCCTTGCTCGGTCACTTCCGGCGCGGTCAGGCGGCCGACCTCGATGCTGCTGAGCAGCTCGCGCAGTTGCGGCGCCAGATCGGCCGAGCTGCGGCTGATCGGCTCGCGCACCGCCACGTCGCGCAGCGCGCGCGCCAATGGCAGGCCCTCGTTGCAGGTGAGGAAGCGGCTGCGCAGGTTTTCCGCCTCGCGGCGCTTGGCTTCGATGGCGCCTTCGCTCAACCCGCGCCCGACCACGATGGTGATCGGGTACAGCGTATAGACATAGCCGACCGTGGCGCTCTCGCTCGTGTTGCGGTCGCGCAAGATCTTGGCGATGTCGGATTCGCCGACCTGCAGCGAGGATCCGTACTTGCCGCGCACCAGCTGGTTCCAGGTCAGCTCCGCGCGCAGGCGCGCCTTGATGGTGCTCGGCTGGATCCCGGCGCGCTCGATCGCTTGGGAAAATTGTTGCACCGAGATGCGCTGGCGCTTGGCCATGCTTTCGAAGGCCTGGTCGACCTCCGCGTCGCTCACCTCCAGACCGTAGACCTTGGCCTTGGCGATCTTGAGCCGGTCGTCGATCAGGTCGTTGATGATCTCCTGGCGGGTCGGCTTCGTGTTGCTCGAGGTGGCGACCAGCTTGAGTCGCTGCTGGATGTCGAGTTCGGTGATCGGCGAACCGTTGGCGATCACCACAACCTGCGCATGGGCGAGGGACGGCAGCGCCAGCGCGAGCGCGACAACGGCGCCCGCCAGCCATCGACGAAGTGTTCGAATTGTCACATTCAGCATCGGCATCGCGATATCCACGGTCTCAATTGCGCCGGCGCTCGCAGGCGTCGGCGTGGCTTTGCATCAAAGGCCGCCCATCCCGCCGACGGACTGGCTGACCGAGGTACCGCCGAGCGTGCGCAGGACCATCTGCAGCATGAGCGTGTGGTTGATGTTCGGCGTGCCAGATCCGTAGGTGTAATTCGTAATGTAATTCAGGGACAGGAGGAGGCAATCGTCGATATAGCCAAGACCGAGACGGGTCTGGCCGAACTTGCTGGCGTTGATGTCATAGCGGGCGGCGCCGAGCACCGCCCAATTGGCATCGAGTTTGAGCATTCCGGAACCGAGTACGCCCTGGCGGCGGTCCAGGAAGCCGAGCTCGGGCTGCGCGGCATAGTCGCCATAGAGCAGACTGACATTCCATCGATCGAACTTGGCGCGGGCCTCGAGCTCGGTCCGCCGCACGGTGAAATTGTCGTTGTCGAAGCGGAAGCGCGAGGTGAAAGTATAGGTGCTGTTGGGCTGATAGGAGAAGCGCGCCACATAGTCGGAGCGGCGCGTGTCGACGCCGCTGGCGAGGCCGGTATTGGTGGTGCCGCCCTGCGCGAAGGAATTCTGCCCGAACAGGCTGTAGGACTGGCCAAACAAGGCGTTGACGAAGCCGCCTTGGTTGAACTGGGCGGTGTATTGCAAGCCGTAATTGGCGCGGCCGCCGCCCTCGACCCGATCCCAGCCGGAGAACTTGTCGACGCGGAACAGGTTGCTGTCGTCGAACACGAAACTTTGCGCGTCCTCGTTCGGCCATTTGCCGACCTGCGGCTCGTTCGGCCGCGCGATCACCTGCGCCATCGGCTCCACCGTCTGCGTGCCCCAGGAATGCACGTTGATGAATGGATAGCGATATTCCAGTCCGACGGTCGGCATGGCGCGCACGAGGTCGCTGTTGCCGGTATTGATGAAGTTGGACACGCCAGGATCCGATATCACCTGCATGGAGGCGGCATCGGCGCGCACCGACGCGAACGGCGTGAACACCTGGCCGAACTGGTCGGTGATGCTGCGCCGCCAGTGGGTCTCCGCCGTGAAGCGGCTGTAGGTGCCGGGGATACCGCGCAATAGACAGTTGGCCGAGGTCTTGATCGCGGGATCGGCGGTCTGCGCGCAGGTGCCATTGATGAGCGCAGTCTGGGTGATCGCGTCGAAATTGGCCTGATTGCGCGTCAGGCTGGTGAAATTGATGTTGTATCCAAGTTCGCCGCCCAACACCGGATGGTCGAGCGTGTACATGTAGTCGATTACCGGATGGATGACCGGAAGCTGGTTCTGTATGTCCGCTGGCGAGAAGCCCAGATAATAGATGCTGCGGGCGTCGAAATAGCTGCGGTTGCCCTTGCCGGCGATATAGAGCTGGGAAATGCCCGAGCTGGCGGCCGACGAGAACGGATCGGCGAAGTAGTAGCTCGACAGGCGCGGATTGTAGTCTTGCAGGAACGTCTTGTCGGACAACAACACCCCATCCCAGCCCCACACCCATTTGTCGGTGATGGCGAACTGGCCTGAGCTTTCCACGCTGCCGCGCCAGTCGCGATAGCCGGGCGCGACGGAGGCGTCGGTACTCGCGAAGGTGTCCTTGTTCAGCTGATAGATGCCGGCGCCGCGGATCGAATAGGCGCCGTTGAGCAGGCGTTGGCGGAATTCGCCCTCCAGCATAACGCCCTGCTTGGTGGTCACCATCGGCGCGAGCGTGGCATCGTAGTCGGGCGCCAGCGCCCAGTAATAGGGAACTTGGACTGACTGGCCGTAAATCGAACTTTGTCCGATGAACGGTGGCAGCACGCCGGTCTTGCGCTTGACGGTCGGGTCGGGCGCCGAGAAGTAAGGCAGCCAGGCCAACGGCTTGCCGAAGAATTCGAGGCGCGCGTCCTCGAAATAGATCATCTTCTCGCCCTGGTCGTGGATGATGCGCGCGGCCTTCACCTGCCAGAGCGGCGGCTTCTTCGGATCGTCCTTGCAGGGCAGGCAGGCGGTGTACACGCCGTTATGGAAGACGGTGAAGTTGCCGCTCGATCGCTCGGCGCGGGCGGCCGCCATGCGGGTCTGGTCGGGGGAATCCAGCCGTAGCGAGTCGACGAATCCGTCGCGATAATCGTCCGACAGATCCATGATCTCGCCATAAGTGACCTTGCCGTCCTCCTCGCTCAGCCGGACATTGCCTTCGGCGTGCAGACGCTTGGCGGTCTGGTCGTAGATGACCTTGTCGGCTTCGATGGTGGATCCGCCATAATAAATCTGCACGTTGCCGACGGCGGCGACGCGATGATTGGCGTAGTCGTAATTGATCTCGCGCGCCTGCACGAGCATCTGTTTCTGCGCGGCCTTTTCGCGCTCGATGCTGATCTGCGACCGTTTCGTCTGCGGACGCTGCGGGAAGCTGAGCACCTGCCCATCGGCCGGCGCAGGCGCGAGTAAGCCGCCGCAGGCCATGATGGCGAGGACGGCAGCAAGACCTGCGACGCCGCGGCAAAGCCGCCGAGGCGCTGGTGGACGAGAGCGACCAGGCCCCGCCATCACCCATCCTCCTGGTACAACAACGCGATAAACCCCGTCAGACCGCCGACGAGCACAGGCAGCCATGCCGCTGCCACCGGGTGCATCAGCTCGGCTTTGCTCAGATCGTCGGTCACTTTCGATAAAACATAAAGCAGAAAGCCGGCAGCCACGCCACTTAAAACCATCTTCTGCACCCCGCCGAAGCGGAAGAACCGTAAACTGACCGCGGCGGCAAGGAAAACCATGGCGGCCAGGAAAAATGGACGTGCCAGAAGCTTTTGGAACTGCAATCTATAGCCTGCCGCCCCGAGACCTGCGTGTTCCGCAATATTGATATACAGTGGAAGTTCCCAAAACGGGACAGTTTCCGGCGTCGCAAAACTTTCACGGACCTGTTCCGGCGTCAGGTTGGTCTTGAGCGGGTAGCTGGCGCGGTCGGCCGGCAGGACGCCCGGCTCGTAGATGCGGGCATCGAGCAGCCGCCAGACGCCCGGCTCCAGCACCGCCGCGCGCGCCTCGATGCGCTGCTTGAAGTGGCCTTCGGGATCGAAGGTGAATACTGACACGCCGTTGAGGTTGACGCCCTGGTCGGTGCTCGATTTGGCATTGATGACGGCCTGGCCTTCGGCCGTGCGCTGGTTCACCCAGAGGGAGCCGCCACCGCTGCGCAACGCCGACGGGGTCCGTCCGAACAGTTCGGCTTCGTAGCGCTTCGAACGCTCCTGCAGCGAGGCGGAGACCGGGTTGTAGACGGTGGTGAAGAAAACCCCGAGCAGGAAGGCCACCACCACCGCCGGCGAAATGAATTGCCAGGCCGACATGCCGGCGGCGCGCGCCACCACCAGTTCGAGCCGCCGCGACAGATTGAGATAGCAGGACATCGCGGCGATCAGCACGCAGAATGCCAGGAACTGCTCGGTCACTTGCGGCACGCGGTAGAACGAGGTCTTGGCCACCAGGGCAGCCGTGACATTCGGAATGTCACTGGTGCGGCGCATCAGTTCGACATAGTCGAGCAACGCCACCAGCGCGAAAATGCCGACGAACACCAGCAGCACCGCGCTCAGAAAGCGCAGGCCGAAATATCGAGCGAGTGTTCCAACCAGTATCTGCATGGCGTTACTTCACGGGGTGGCGAATTGCCGGTTGAGGCGATCGATAACGGCGGTCATCCACTTGGCGAGGAAGGCCGGCGGCTCCAGGATGAGGCCGCGGCGGATCACGAACATCCCGGCGCCGAAGGCGATGACGAGCGCCACGTACTGCAGCGACAGCATCCACGGCGTATTGGCGCCGAACACGGTGGAGACGAATCCGATCAGACGCAGCAGCCCCACCCCGCTGATGGCGCCGATCAACGACATCGTGCGGCTTTGCCGCGTGGTGCGCGGCGCGCCGAGATAGGTGAAGGCGATCACCACGAAGGCGAACGGATAGATCGGCGCCACCAGCCGGTCGTGCAGTTCGGCGCGGAACTGGCCCGGCTGCTCGATGTAGAACGGGTCCTTCGGATCGGGGAACATGAGCTGCCAGAGATAGCGTTCGCGGATCGAATATTTCACCGCCTGCTGGCCGCCGGAGAACTGCGCCAGGTCGAAGGCGTAGCGGTCGAACACCACCATCGCCGGATCGCGCTCCTTGAACTCGTGGCGCTGCACGATGCCTTTCTGCAGCACCAGGAAGGTGCCGTTGTCGTTGTCCAGAAGCTCGCCGGTCTCGGCGAGCACGGTGATGCGTTCGTTCGGATTGCGGCGGTCGTCGAGGAAGATGCCGGCGAGCTCGCCGTTGTTGCGCCGCTCGCGGATATGAATCATGACGCCGTTTTCGATCGAGGTGAAGCGGCCAGGCTGCACGATCGTGCTCACCACATTGGCGCGCACCTCGGTGAGCCAGTCGCGCAGCATGCGCAGGCCCTTGGGCGCGAAATAGGCGCTGATCGCGCACACGATCAGCGACACCACGAGCGCTACCGACATGAAGGCGCGGAACAGGAACCACGGCGACATGCCGGCGGCGTTCATCACGATGATTTCGCTGTCGGTGGACAGCTTGTTGAGCACGTGCACCACCGCGATCAGCAGCGCGATCGGCGCGATCACCAGGATCAGCAGCGGAATGATCAGGCCGGTGATGCCGACGAACACCAGGATGGTCTGCCCCTGGCTGGTCATCAGGTCGAAGTCGCGCAACGCCTGCGTGACCCAGATCAAGGCCGTCAGGCTGACCAGCACGACCGTGAACGCACCGAACGTCGTGCGGAAGATATATCGATTGATCGACCCCATCCGCGACGTCGTCCCCCAGTTCCGGCCGGCATCAGTCGGCGTCCGGCGTCCCACCGGCGCATAGACAACAGAACGTAAACCCAACCCCCCGTCAGGTTTACCTTGTTCGGTCTACAAAGTGGCCATGCAAAGGCAAAGCCGTTGAACATGCACAACAAAAGGTAAATGCCGGGAACAACGGAGGCTCCGAATCCGTGCCTCTGGCGGCCGATTTTGGTAAAATAATACCGCAACGGATGCAGCTGGACCCGGAAATGGCGTCCGACCCCCATGAAAAGCCTAAAAACGTGGCGATTTGGCCTGGCGCTGTCCACCCTCGGTGAGGCCGCCAACCCGGCCGCGGGGTCGGGTTCCTCGATTGGACGGGGACTTTTAGGCCGTCGCCGCCAGTAACCCGATGGCATGCGCTAGGGGCAGCGGAAAGGAAAAGAAGCATATGTCCTGCTGCGCGACGTGACGCCGCCGAGCAGCGGTTCGCCGGCCGTGCATGACAAGGTGCCGGTGAATATGACGTGACGGGCCGCCGCATCGGTCAGATTGAACATGCGGGCAAAACCAACAGCACACGTGCGTCGGTCTGCGCCCAGGCCACCGAAGACCAGCGCGCGCCCCCGGCGGCGAACACGAACATGTACCAAAGCATGCCGACGCTGAGCGCCAATCCGGCGCAAACCGCAAAACCGCCGAGCGCCTTTCGCCAATTTTGAAAATAAAGCAGAAAGTAGCCGGTGACGGACTGACGCCAGACCAGCGTCGCGAACAGATAGGCGCAAATCAACACGATGAGGTAGTTGACGATTTGGCCGGCGCCGCTGGCCGCCATCAGGTCGATCGAAATGCCGGCGGCGTTGAGAACCGATTGCGCGATAAACGACGCGAAGAAAATGCTCGCGATGAGGCCGAGCAGGTAAATGATCCGCATGACTTCACCAAGGATCGGCACGCCGGGAGACGGCCTGTTGTGACGGATTTTTCCGGTGCAAGGAAGCCGGCGGCCTCGGCTCGACGGCCGTTATCGGCATGTCCCCAGATAATTCTCGAATTGACAGGCATTCCGCTGATGGACATGGGAATGGCATGTACGATAGCAGACGGTTGCAAACACCGGCTAACCCGCCGGGTTTTCCCGCATAAGGATTACGCGCAATGACCGCTGCCCTGAAGCTCGGATTTGGCCCCTTCGCCGCGCCGGCCAAAGGCGTCCTCATCGTGTTTTGCGACGATGCGCTCAAATTCGGCCCGGCTACCCGCAAGGCCCTGGGCACGGCCGCCGACCTGGTGGCGCGCGCGGCCAAGACCGAGCGTTTCACCGGCAAGAGCGGCTCCGCGCTCGAGCTGATCCTGCCGGAAGGGCTGAAAGTCGCCCGCCTGGTGGTGATCGGCAGCGGCAAGACGGCCGAGCTTCAGCCAAAGGACATCCTCAAGCTCGGTGGCGCCGCCATGGGCCGACTGCCGGCGGCGGCCTCCGACGGCAGCGTGTTCGCCGAGTTCGCCAGCGGCGCGCTCGGGGCCGAGCAGGCGGCGGATCTGGCGCAAGGCGTGCGGCTGCGCGCTTACGCTTTCGACCGTTACAAGACCAAGCGTAAGGATGACGAGACGCCGCCTGCGAAGCGGAGCGTGACCATCGCCGTCGCCGATGTCATCGCCACGCGCAAGGCCTATCAGAGCCGCGAGGCGGTGGCCGAGGGTGTGGTGATGGCGCGTGATCTCGTCAACGAGCCGGCCAACGTGCTGCATCCGGAGGAATTCGCCCGCCGCGCGGCCAGCTTGAAAAAAGTCGGCGTCGCGGTCGAGGTACTCGACCTCAAGGCGTTGAAGAAGCTCGGCATGAACGCATTACTGGCGGTCGGCCAGGGCTCGGCGCACGAGAGCCGCGTGGTCGTCATGCGCTGGAACGGTGGCAAGAAAGGCGAGGCGCCAGTCACCTTTATCGGCAAGGGCGTCTGTTTCGACAGTGGCGGAATCTCGATCAAGCCGTCCGCCGGCATGGAGGACATGAAGGGCGACATGGCGGGCGCCGCCTGTGTAGTCGGGCTCATGCATGCGCTTGGCCGCCGCAAAGCCAAGGTCAACGCGATCGGCATCATCGGCGTGGTCGAGAACATGCCGGACGGCAATGCACTTCGACCAGGCGACATCATCAAAACCATGGCTGGAAAAACGATTGAGATTATCACCACCGACGCCGAAGGCCGAATGGTGTTGATCGACGTCCTCACTTATGTTCAGAAATATTTAAAGCCAAAAGCCATGGTCGATCTGGCGACACTCACCGGCGCAATCATTGTGGCATTAGGTTTCGAATACGCAGGCTCGTTCTCGAACGACAATGCGCTCCATCAAAAGCTGGAGAAGGCATCGGAAAAAACCGGCGAGAAAATCTGGCGAATGCCGGTTGGCGAAGAACACGATCACTATATAAAATCTCAGTTCGCCGATTTGAAAAATGCGGGCGGCCGTTGGGGCGGTGCCATTTCAGCGGCG
This sequence comes from Hyphomicrobiales bacterium, assembly GCA_016185205.1. Classification (GTDB taxonomy): domain Bacteria; phylum Pseudomonadota; class Alphaproteobacteria; order Rhizobiales; family Xanthobacteraceae; genus Pseudolabrys. Next base: position 50,288 of record JACPOA010000102.1, read on the forward strand.
CGATTTCTGCAGAATTTCGTGACCGAGGTACCCTGGATTCACCTCGATATTTGCGGAGTTGCATTCAATAATAAATCCGACGAAATCAGGCACTCATGGGCGTCGGGATGGGGCGTCCGTCTGCTGGATGAATTTTTGAAAGAAAACTTTGAGAAGAAGTAACACCCGGCGTGCCTATTTAGGCTCCCACCACATCAGGATGCCATTGCCTGGGAAGATCGGATGGCTGATGACGCATTGGATAAAGCCATCGTCGATCTCAGAATAGAGAAGATTTTTGTCGGTTTGTTGCTTTAGCGGCAGCACCGGATCAGCTATCATCCTGATCGATTTTGGATAATGCGCCGCAAATGTAAGGCTGTCGCAAATGAACAGCATGCGATAAAGCTCTTTGTCGCTTTTCCGCTTTATCATTCGATATGACAAGCAAACCAATTTTGATTGGCCGGCCTCGAGAGGAATCGGAAACGTAAAATTCTTATTCCGCTCATCGTCCGGCGCCAATTTATCGGTTTTATTCAGCGCCGCTAAATTAAAGTATTTGCCGTCAATATTTAATGATAACAGGCCGGTTTTCGCCACCAGGCTATTCGGGTTGAAGAATTCCTTCAATTCCTTTTCAACCGTGAATGCGCCGGGAAAATTGCCTGAATATCCTGAAATATTTTTAACGACATAGGACACCTCGACATCGAAAATTAACAGCGATGCGCACATTTCAAGTTTAGTTTTTGCCGAAACATTTTTGCTGATGTCGTCGCTATTCAATTCATTTACATGGTATGTAATTTTCAAATTCTCTCGCATGAATTGTTCCTTAAAAAGATTCTCCTCGATCAATTTGAAAACTTTTGGTGGCAAATTTACGTTATAAAGAAACTCGTAGATCGATACTGACAATTGTTGGCTGGTTTCTTCAACAAACTGAATGTATTCTCGCCGGGCGTTGGCTTCTATGAGCCATGCGACAACAAATGAAATAATAAATGCAAATCCGAGTTCTTTCAAAAAGGCGGAGACTTGTTTGAGATCAAGTCCGATTTGGCTGTACGCAAGCTCCCGGCCATAGGTTGGATAAATAATTCCAGCGATGATCAGCAGGCTGCCTATGATGAACGGCCATGTCGGTGGATAGCGTTTATATTTATTTGCAATCGCATTAAGTCGGGTCTTAATGCGCTGAAGTTTTTCGTTGAACATTTCAGGCGAGTTTTGCATGAAAAACCTTTACGTCAGGCCGTGCAATCTTAAATTGTAAGTTTTTAGAGTAGCCGAGGCAACCACGATAAATATGGCTATTGCGCGCGGCCGGTGCCTGCGAATATGTTCGGTCACCGCCGCGCAATTCATCAAGCGCTTCGTCGACGACAAGACGCCGTGGGCGCGTCTCGACATCGCCGGCACCGGCTTCGACAGTCGCCAGACCGACATCAACAAGAGCTGGGGCTCGGGCTGGAGCGTGCGGCTGTTGGATAAATTGGTGAAGGATTATTACGAGCGGTGAATCTGTGGTATGCTGAATCAATGACCAAGCTGCTGGAACAAGCTGTCGCTAGTGGTCCCGCGCTAACAAACGAGTCCCTTTAGGGATTCCCCGTGACTCGCGGGCATGCGAGTCTGGGGGGATGCGCAAGGGAATCGTGGTGAACGTTACGGCTGGCGGTCGCAAGCGTCTTGCAGCGATCGTAGCCGA
>JACPOA010000110.1 GCA_016185205.1 Hyphomicrobiales bacterium
AGCCGAGCGCATGCAGGCCCGTGCCGCCCAGAACCTGGAGACGGCCGTGGCGCTGCGCGAGCAGCAGGCGCTGGACCGCATCGCCCAGTCGGAAGCGGCCGCCACCAAGGAAGTGCGCGACACCGCCGTCGACGTGGCGCTGTCGGCCACGCGGGCGCTGTTGCGCGAGCAGGTCGGCTCGGGCCGCAGCGCGGCCCTGGGCGACGAGGCGATCGCGGAGCTGCCGCGCCGCCTGCATTGAGGATTGCCCGCACATAAAAATCGCGGGCTACCTGGCAGCCCCCGTCGCAAGGCGGGGGCTTTTTCTTGTCTTCATCTTTCCTCCCCCGTCATACGCAGGGGTGTCCGGGGAAGATTCACTATGACGCGGGTGCATGCCCGGCTGCATCGGAGCGAATCCGATACTTTCTTGTTGTCGAGACTAAGAAAGGGCAACCGGGCATGCGCTACAGCGATAGCATTCTGGGGACGATACTCAAGCCGATCTCGCGGCGCTGGTTCGACCGGCTTGTGGAACGTGAGGATGCCAACGCCTACGACAAGAGGTTCGACAGCTGGAGCCATCTCGTGGCCCTGATCTATGCCCAGCTGAGCGGCCTTTGCAGCCTGCGCGGCCTGACTGCGAGCTGGAACGCCAACGCCCATCATCACTACCATCTCGGGGTGAGCAAGCTGGCCCGTTCGACGCTGAGCGACGCCAATGAGCGCCGCCCGCCGTCGATCTTCCAGGAGACCTTCAGCCAGCTGTCGGGACTGGCCGACCGGCTGACCCGCAAGGAGGGCGGCGCGATGGTGCGGCTGATCGATGCCACACCGGTGCCGCTGGGCCGAGTGGTCGACTGGGCCAAGGGCAACGGCCGTATCCGCGGCCTGAAGATGCACGTCGTCTACGATCCGGCCGCCGATAACCCGACCTTCGTCGACATCAGCCATGCCAACGTCAACGACATCGAGGTCGGCCGCACGGTGCCGCTCGAGGCAGGCTGCACCTACGTCTTCGACAAGGCCTACTGCCGCTATGACTGGTGGATCAGCATCGATCAGGCCGGCGCCTGCTTGGTGACCCGCATGAAGACCTCGGCCCGCTTCCGCGCCCAGCGCTGGCGGACCGTCGAGAAGACCGAGGGCGATGGCTTCACCATCCTCGATGACGCCGAGGTCAAGCTGGTCAGCAAGGGCAACTCCAAGCTCGACATCCCGATGCGCCGCATCCGCCTCAAACGCCACGGCGGCGGCAAGATCGTCCTGCTCACCAACGACCTCACCCGGTCCGCCAACCAGATCGCCGACCTCTACAAGGCGCGCTGGCAGATCGAGCTCCTGTTCCGGTGGATCAAACAGCACCTCAGGATCCGATCCTTCCTCGGCCAAAACCAAAACGCCATCCGCCTCCAGCTCCTGGCCGCAATGATCGCCTACGTCCTGCTGCGCATCGCCGCCCGACAAAGCTATCTCCGCCTCCCCGACATCCGCTTCGCCGAGCTCATCGCCGCTCGCCTCTTCTCCCGCTTCTCACTCACCGACATCGACAAGCCAAACCGATCAAACCCCGCCAGGGCTGCTCCTCGCCACTGCCCTAACCAGATGGCCTTCGCCTATGCTTAAACTTCCCCGGACACCCCTGCGTCATACGGGGGAGGATACAGGAGGGGGAAAGCCCCACCGACGATCTCTCCGATTTCAGATCTGAAATCGGCATGCCCATCGACTGTTGCTCGCCCCCTCCTCAATCCTCCCCCGAAGATGGGGGAGGAAGAATGACAAGACGCGGTAACGCGCATCCACTAGGGTCGTCAGAGTCCCTTGGGGAGAAGTTCAAATGACTCGTGCATCTCGTGATCTCGGCGCGGCGCTGGCCACCGCGGTCCTGGCGCTCGGCTTTTCGGCCTCAGCCCAGACCGACGCCTTCATGGCCGAATGCCAGCAGGGATCGTCCGCGGCGGATCCCGTGAAGGCCTGCACCTGCATGTCAGGCAAGGTGACCGGCGCCGTCCGCGCCGACGCGATCGCCGCCATGCACAGCATGAACACGACCAAGGGCGCGAACGGCGGGCCGCCCGATCCGAAGGCGCTGCCGGCCGCCCAGCAGAAGGGCCTCGAGGCCGTCATCGCCGCCCACGGGCAGTGCCAGTAGGGCTGGCCCAAAGCTGCAATCCCCGCTATCCATCCCGAATTGCGGGATGGACAGAAGATGCCTGAAGACTCCCTGAAATCGCTGACCAAGGTGGTCTCGATCCTGGACGCCTTCTCGACCTCACGGCGATCGCTGTCGCTGGCGGAGATCTCGGCCGCGACCGGATTCCCGCGCAGCACCGCCCACCGGCTGGCGGCCTCGATGCGCCATGTCGGCCTGCTCGACCAGGACAACCACCGCGACCGCTATCGCCTCGGGCTAAAGCTGTTCGAGCGCGGCAACACGATGCTGGCCAACATGGACCTCCATCGCGCCGCGCTGCCCTTCGTCGACGCGCTCAGCCGCGTCACGGGCCACCAGGCGCATCTTGCGGTGTTCGATGGGCAGCAGGTGATCTTCATCCATCGCGTCTCGGCCGACAGCGGCTCGCCGCTGACATTGATCGAGGCGGCCCCCGTCCATTGCACGAGCGTCGGCAAGGCGATCCTGGCGTTCCAGCCGGCCGCGAAGATCGATTCCATCGTCGCGCGCGGCCTGGAGCGGCTCACCGACACCACGATCACCGACGGGCGCAAGTTCAAGAGCGAGATGAAGGCGGTGCGCGGCCGCGGCTATGCCGTCACCGAGGGCGAACACCATCCGGGCGTCCGCTGCATCGGCGCGCCGATCCATGACCGGTCGGGCGGCGTCGTCGCGGGCCTCAGCATCAGCAGCCCGATGCGGCGGCTCAAGAAGGATCAGGTCGCCGAGCTCGCCAAGATCGTCATGCATCACGCCCGGCTGGTGGCTGCGAAACTCTAGTCCGCCATCCCGAATTGCGGGATACGATTCTGTTTGACGGGACAGCGGCTGCGCGCTGAGAATTGCGCACAGAACAAGCACGACAATATGGGAGGAACCAATGCACTTGCGGCGCCGACAGCTCGCAGGACTGCTTCTTGCCGCGCCCGTCATCGGGGCAGGCCTCGCTGAGGCGCAGGACGACGAGGCGCTGGCCTACTACCGCCAGGCCAAGATCGACTGGCAGCAGGCGAAGGGCCAGTCGCTCACCATCGGCCTCAACAAGCATCCGTTCACGGAATCGCTGCTGCCGCTCATCCCCGAGTTCCGCAAGCTGACGGGCATCAACGTCGAGTACCTGATCCTGCCCGAGGCGGAATACTTCACCAAGCTGGTCGCCGATCTCTCCCAGCAGCGCGGGGAATTCTCGGTCATCATGACCGGGCCGGTGCGGAACTGGCAATACGTGACCCCGGGCTGGATCCTGCCGCTCGACGACTTCCTCAACAATCCGAAGCTGACCGACAAGAGCTGGTACAAGCTCGACGACTTCTATCCGGCGCTGATCGCGGCCAACCGCTGGAACGGCAAGACGGGCGGCGGCATCGGCGAAGGCCCGATCTACTCGATTCCGGTCCTCGAGGAGAGCTACATCCTGTCCTACCGCAAGGACATCTTCGACCAGTACAACATCAAGGTGCCGACGACCCTGGAGGAGATGGCCGAGGCGGCGCGGCTGGTGAAGAAGAACGCCGGGATCCCCGGCATCGTAGCCCGCGGCACGCCCAGCGTGGCGAGCATGGGCACCGGCTTCATGAGCGGCCTGAAATCATACACCGACGACCAGTGGAGCGAGTTCGACGGCAAGCTCAACGCCAACTTCCACGATCCGCGCTCGGTGAAGTACACCGAGGCGTGGATCAACATGGTGCGCGAAAGCGGCCCGCCGAACTGGGCCAACATGCAGTGGTACGACGCCATGGAGGCCTTCACCGCCGGCCAGGCCGGCATGATCGTCGACGCCGACTTCTTCGCCGCCAACTACGAGGACCCCAAGAAGTCGAAGGTCGCCGGCAAGGTCGGCTACGCGCTGATCCCGGCCGGCCCCGGCGGCAAGCCCTACTCGGGCCTGTGGACGTGGGCGCTGGGCATCAGCAAGGCGACCAAGAACAAGGAGGCGGCCTGGCTGTTCGCCCAGTGGGCGACCGCGCCGCGCACCCTGCTCAACGCCACCGTCGGCTATCGCAACTACAATCCGTCGCGCAAGTCGGTCACCGACGATCCGCGTGTCCAGGAGATCATGGGGTCGTGGGGCGGCGGCAGCTACCTCAAGACCGTGGCCAAGAACCTCGAGACGGCCAAGGTGATCTGGACACCCCAGCCCGAGCGCACGCGGATGGGCGATGTCTGGGCGCGCGCCCTGCACGAGATCTATTTCCAGCGCATGTCGGCCGCCGACGCGCTCAAGAAGGCGAGCATGGAAACCGACAAGGTGCTCAAGGAAGCCGGCATCAAGTAGCGGTCCCGTGAGCACCACGCGCAAGCGCCGCCACTGGCGGCGGGAAAGGCTTCTGCCGTACCTGTTGCTGGCGCCGGCGCTGGTGCTGCTCGCCGGCATGGTCTACCCGTTCTTGCTGGGGCTGTACTACAGCTTCACCAGCTACTGGCTGCAGTATCCCAATCGCTTCCGCTTCGTCTGGCTCGACAACTACCTCAGCCTGATCGAGGAGCCGCTGTTCGCCCGCGCGCTGGAATTCACGCTGGGCTTCACGCTGGCGGCGGTCGTGATCCAGGTCGGCCTCGGGCTCGCGGTGGCGCTGTTCCTGCATGCGCGCATTCCCGGCCGCGCCGCGATCCGCGCCCTGATGCTCCTGCCGCTGATGATACCGCCGGTGATCACCGCGCTGATGTGGAAGATCATGATGGGCTCGACCAACGCCGGCATCCTGAACTACCTGCTGTCGTTCCTGGGCGTCGATCCGGTCAACTGGTTCGGCTCGACGCAGGGGGCGATCGTCTCGGTCCTGATCATCGACACCTGGGGCAACCTGCCGTTCGTCTCCCTGATCCTGCTGGGCGGGCTGCAGGCCCTGCCCACCGAACCGTACGAAGCGGCCCGGGTCGACGGCGCGGGCCCCATCGACATCTTGCGCTACGTCACGCTGCCGCTGCTCAGCCCGTTCATCGTGCTGGTCGTGCTGTTCCGGACGATGGACTCGCTTCGCATCTTCGACGTGATCTACGCGACCACCCTCGGCGGCCCGAATGACGCCACCACCAACCTGCATATCATGGCGTACCAGTATTCCTTCCAGTGGTACCAGATGGGCAAAGGCATGGCGCAGGCCATCGTGCTCCTCATCCTGGTCGTCATCATCAGCTACCTGCTGATGCGGCTCTGGAACCGCGCCTCGGAGAGCACTGCCTGATGACAGCCCAAGCCGTGCTCTATCAGGCGCCCCAGGCGGTGTCCTACCGACGCACCGTCCGCCAGGTCGCGATCGGCGTGGCGGCGGTCGTGCTGCTCGCCTGGACGTGCTTTCCCTTCGTCTGGATCCTGCTGACGTCGTTGAAGAGCCCGGGCGACATCCTCTCGGTGCCGCCCAGCTTCGTGTTCACGCCGACGATCGACAACTACGCCGCCCTGGTCATGGGCGAACAGCGCGGACAGTACTCCTCGACGCGTCCGGATTTTCCGCTGTTCTTCCTGAACAGCCTGATCATCTCCGTCGGCGCCGTGGCGCTGTCGGTGCTGGCCGGCATTCCCGCCGCCTACGCTCTGGCCCGCTTCACCTTCCCGGCGAAGAACGGGCTCGCCTTCCTGCTGATGAGCTTCCGCTTCGTGCCGTTCATCGCCTTCGTGATCCCGCTCTACCTGCTCTTCCAGACGTTCGGGCTGTACAACACGCATGGCGGGCTGATCCTCGCCTACCAGCTGATCACGCTGCCCTTCACCATCTGGATGCTGCGCAGCTTCTTCCAGGAGATTCCGCTCGAGACCCAGGAAGCGGCGATGATCGACGGCTGCTCCTGGCTGGGGGTGCTCACCCGGGTGATCCTGCCGCTCAGCATGCCGGGCATCGCAGTCACGGTGATCCTGGGCTTCATGTTCTGCTGGAACGCCTTCAACTACCCGCTGATGCTGGCAGGCCGCCAGACCTTCCCGGTGACGGTCGGCGCCATCCAGTTCATTTCCTACGAGCAGGTGCTGTGGGGCCAGATGGCCGCCGCGACTATCGTCGCCGCCCTGCCGCAGCTGGTGCTGAGCCTCATGGTGCAGAAGTACATCGTGCGCGGCTTGACCATGGGCGCGGTGAAATGAGGCCGTCGATCGTGTAAAGCAGAGCGCGATGAGTAACGACAGTCTTTCCGAGGCCGAGATCGCCGCCCTGCGCGAGATCGCCGGCACGATGGTCCCCGCCGACGCCAAGCTGGGCGTGCCGGGTGCCGACGATCCCGCCATCCTGGCCGATATCGTGAGGTCCGTGGGTCGCGACCTGCCGCTGGTCCGCAAGGCCATCACGGAGATCACGGCCAAATCGTTCGCCAGTCTGGACCGTGACAGGCGGGAAGTCCTGATCAACGACATGTACGGGAGCCGCGCGGCGCCGATCGTGGCGCTGGGGCGCGTGATCCTGGGCGCCTACTACCGCGAAGACCGCGTGCTGTTGGCGCTGAGGCAGGAGGCCCGCGCTCCCTTCCCCAAGGGCTACACGCTGGAACAAGGCGACTGGTCGCTGCTCGATGCCGTGCGCAAGCGCCCGCCGCTGTGGCGCGACGACCGCAAGGAGCTGGCAAAATGAGCGGCAACGAGCGCGTCGATGTGCTGATCATCGGCTCGGGCGCCTCGGGTGCGGCAGTGGCCTGGAGCCTGGCCGAGACCAAGATGCGCATTCTCTGCCTGGAGCAGGGCGATTGGATGAAGTCGACCGACTTCCCGACCAATGGTCGCGACTGGGAGGCGCGGCGCTACGGCGATTTCGACATCTTCCCGAACCGGCGCGGGCGCGACACCGACTATCCGGTGAACGACGACAACTCGCCGATGAAGGTCGCCAACTTCAACGGCGTCGGCGGCGGCACCGTCATCTACACGGCACACTGGCCGCGCATGCACCCGTCGGACTTCAAGGTGAAGTCGCTGGACGGCGTGGCCGATGACTGGCCAATCGACTACTGGGCGCTGGACCGCTTCTACGACGAGAACGACCGCATGATGGGCGTCTCGGGCCTGCCGGGCGACCCCGGCGTGCCGCCGCACAAGCCGCCGATGCCACCGATCCCGCTCGGCAAGACCGGCACGCATTACGCCAAGGCGATGAACAAGCTCGGCTGGCACTGGTGGCCCTCCGACACCACCATCGCCACGACGCCTTACGAAGGCCGCGCGCAGTGCATCAACCTCGGCCACTGCACGCCGGGCTGCGCCCAGGGCGCCAAGGCCAGCACCGACATCACCTACTGGCCGCTCGCCATCCGCGCCGGCGTCGAGCTGCGCACCCGTTGCCGGGTACGCGAGATCACGACGAACGAGCACGGCATGGCGGCCGGCGCGATCTACTACGATGCCGAGGGCAAGGAGCATTTCCAGCCGGCCGAGGTCGTGATCGTGGCCTGCAACGGCGTCGGCACGCCGCGGCTGCTGCTGAACTCGGCCTCGGCCAAGTTTCCCAACGGGCTCGCCAATTCCTCGGGCCTGGTCGGCAGGAACCTGATGCTGCACCCGTGGCCGATGATCTC
>JACPOA010000111.1 GCA_016185205.1 Hyphomicrobiales bacterium
ATGTCGACTTGCCCGGTAGCGAGCCACGAACCGGCAAGCCATCCGACAACGGCCAACGCCGCGATCACCAGGACCGCCGGCGTATAGACCCGCAGCACGCGGTCGATGAGATGGAGGATACCGGGCTTCAGCGCCCGCGCATCCTCGACGTGGCGGATCACCTGATGGAGGAAGCTGCCTTCCCCAACCGCCGTGATGCTCACCAACAGCGTGCCTGTGCCATTGATCGATCCACCGATCACTGCGTCACCCTCCCGCTTCTCGACGGGAACGGCCTCGCCGGTTACCAGAGACTGGTCGACGCCGGAGTGACCGCTGACCACGGTGCCATCGGCCGGGATGCGTTCACCTGGACGAATTCGCACGCACTCGCCGAGCTCCACGTCCTCGATCGGAACTTCAAGCTCCTGGCCGGCGCGCACGACCCGCGCGGTTTCGGGCTGCAGATCAAGCAGACGCTTCACGGCCTGCGAACTGCGCGTCTTGACGATGAGCGAGAGCCATTCCGAGAAAATGTGGTAAGTGCCGACCATCACCGACACAGCAAAGAAAGCCGCGGTCGGATAGTCGGGTCGATCCAACACCAATCCGATGATGCCGCCGGCCATGCCGGCGAAGGCGCCGATTTCCAGCAGGACGTGCTGGTTGAGGATGCCGCGGCGCAGCGCCTGGACGGCCATATGCAGGATATGCCTGCCCACTCCGAAGATCAGCACGACGGCCAACGCGGCAGCCAGCCAGGGCGCGGCGCGGGTCAGGTGTCCTGTCAGGTTGAGATAGAGCAGCGAGAGCGCCATGACCGTGAGGCCCGTCGCAGCGCCGATCGCAATCCACAAACCGGTTGATCGAAGGACGAGGAACACGAACCCACCGAGGCTGAGGCAGACCAGCGCCGGGAGAAAGCCGATCCAGCCGACCGTTGGGTCAGCGATGATAGGGATGGCCGCAACGCTGAGAACTACCGCGAGCACGAACCGCCGCGCTTCGTGCACGAGATCGCGCTCTTCGTCCTCGAAGGCGCGAAGCTTGCGCGGATCGGAGATCGTGTAGCCGATGTCCCGCAAGGTTTGCAGCAAATGCTCGGGGCGCGCGACTGCGGGATCGTACTCGACGAGAGCCTGCTCGTGCGTGAGGCTCACCGCCACCTTGTCGACGCCCGGCATGCGGCCGAGTGCTTTCTCGATGGTGCCGGTGCACAGCGAGCAATGAAGGCCCCCAATGCGAGCGCGGATCTTCCGGCGATCCGGGCGGCTCGACGGCTCTTCACTCCAGGGCTGGAGAGAGGATTGAGCCAGAGTTGCGTTGGTCATTGCTTGCACCATTGAATGCGACGATCGCTACTCGTGGCCGACGATGCGAAAGCCAGCGTCGTGAACCAGCGCGACAAGGCGATCCTCGGTTACGGTCTGCGGATCGAGGAGAATGCAGGCTTCGGCTTTGGAGAAGGAGACGGCAGCAACCTGCACGCCAGGTAGTTTCTCGGCGAGCGCCTTGATCCTGCTCGCGCAGGCATCGCAGTTCATCCCTTCGATCTTGAATGTCGCGGTTTTCATTCATCGGCTCCCGGTGAAATGCTGTCGACGAGTGTAAGCTAGCGCCTGGAGTTAGCTCCAAGGTCAAGGGTGGATGCTAGTTATCTTAGCAGGCGAGATTAGTGATGCTCGGAGCGCGCCCAAGACGCCTTTGGCGCGGCGTCAGGGAAAGTGTCGGTTACCTATAATCATGCCTCGGCAGACGACTCGCCCGCGGCGGCATCGACAGCGGGTGCCACGACATCGACCATTCGCGCCGCCGCAACATCGGCTGCTCATGTCGGACGCGGGCCGAAGAGAATGATGGCCGCGCCAAAGAGAATCACGGCGGCTCCAATGATATCCCAGCGATCGGGCCGAGCTCCCTCGAGGAGCCACAACCAGCCGATGGAGGCCGCAACGTAGACACCGCCATAGGCAGCATAGGCACGTCCCGCGTAGTCAGAATCGATCAGGGTCAGGAGCCAGGCAAACACGATCAGGCTTACGATGCCCGGCAAGACCCAGACGGCCGACTTGCCGCTCCGCAGCCAAACCCAGAAGGCAAAGCAACCGGCAATTTCCGCGAGTGCCGCACCCGCATAGATCAAAAGAGCTTTGGCCATGCGATCTGCCCAGGAGTCATTTGATGCGGTGCCGTGACCGCGCGCCGCGTATGGAGGTCGGATTCTTAGCTGGACCAACGCTTGTCCTGCGAACTGTTGTGGGCAAAGCTGCCTTCATCCTGGGCGCCGCCAGGGCTTGCAGTAGCTGGCATTCGGGCACCGTGGTGCCCGCGCAGGAATGGACGAGGTCCGACAATACCCGTTCCATCCGACGCAGGTCGGCGAGCTTTGTGCGCACCTCCGCCAGATGCGCGCCGGCCAGCTCTCGTACCTCGTCGCAGGTATTCACCTTGCGATCGGCAAGACCAAGCAGGCGTCGCACGGCATCGAGCTTGAATCCGAGATCCCGCGCCTGGCGGATGAACGACAGCCGCTCGACATCGGACGCGCCGTACAGCCGGTACCCGCCGACACTGCGTTCCGGTTTACGCAGGAGTCCTTCCGTCTCGTAGTAGCGGATAGTTTCCGCCTGCACACCGGAGCGTTTCGCCAGAGCGCCAATCGAGATCATCCCTGGAGTGGTCATGGTTACACCTTCACGCCGTGCATACTTGACCTTGTAGTTCCTACAAGGTCTAGGCTCGCCGGACCATGACTGATTTTCACAACACAGGCGCTTCGAAGGCGCCGGGGGAAGCTGGACGCGACGCCGCCACGACGACCCTGGCGACGGGCGCACTCCTGGCGGCATTCGGCGTTGCGTCGTGCTGCGCGTTGCCAATCGCACTTGGCGCACTCGGGATTGGCTCGGCCGGGCTATTCGGAATCGCAGCACTGGTCGGCCCCTACCAACTCTCTGTCCTAGCCGCGGCGGTCATCTGCCTCCTTGGTGCAGCCGTGCTCACGTGGCGTCAGCGCCATGCGCGGGCCTGCGGCGCTGCGGGCCCGTGCAGGCGGCCGATCCTCGACCGCATCACTCAGGTCGCCCTCGTCCTGGCCTTCGGACTGCTGGCCCTCACCTTCTGGATGGAGCCGCCGCTATGACACCGATCCTGGAGTCGACGCTGACGTGCCCGGACTGTGGCACACAGGCGGTCGAGACCATGCCGACGGATGCATGCCTCTACTTCTACACCTGCACCGGGTGTGGCAGCCGGCTCAAGCCCAGGCACGGCGATTGCTGCGTCTTCTGTTCTTATGGATCGGTTCCCTGCCCGCCGATCCAGATGGGCGATGGAAGTGCGTGTTGCGTGGCAGAACCCACAACCGTGGTCCCGGAGGTTTGCTCACTGCAACCGGCCGCATTCCATGAGCGAATGGCCGAAATCGCAGCGCTCATGCAGGCCTACGGCGGCGTCGCGGAGCGCACGCCGGACGGCGTGGCGTTGCGCTTCAAGACGGGAGAAGGTTTGCGCGCCGCGCTCGACGCGCTCGCGGAGAGGGAGCGCTCGTGTTGCGCGACCCTCCGGTTCGCGGTCACGGAAGAGGCCGGTTCGATCTCGTTCAGGATTGGCGGTCAGGCTCCCGATAGAACGGCTATAGAGGACTTGGCTGCGCGTCTTGGCGTTGCACCACTTTCAGCGGAGCTGCGTGCTGGCGTGTACCGACCGGACTGGTCGAGGATCACGCTTCCGAAGGCTCGCGAAGTCATGCAGCGCAGGCTCGCCGCGCATCCCTCGGGCGTAAACGGCTGGGCGGGATTGGACGAGGCAGAGGACAAGGCTCTAACCAACGTCTTGCGCCATTTTGCGAATCATGGACGTGGCCCTTCGATAGAGGATGTGGCTGCGACAAGCGGCCAGACTCTCGACATTACGCGGCGCGCACTGGGCACACTGCGCGCACGCGATCTTGTTGTCTTCGACGAGTCGGGCGCATCGATCCTCGCGGCTTACCCTTTCGCCGCCTACTGCACCGGTCATCGCGTTACTGTTCACGGTCAGACTGTGGACGCCTTGTGTGCGATTGATGCGCTGGGCACTGGCGCGATGTGCCGAACGGAAACGACGATTAATTCCGCGTGTGCCCACTGCGGGAAGCCCATTCATATCGCGACGTCGAGCAGCGGCACGGCGCTCGCAGCAGTCGAGCCCGGGACAGCCATCGTCTGGTATACCTTGGCATTCGAGGGCTGCGTCGCCCAAAGCCGTTGCCCCAGCACGGTATTCTTCTGCGATGACGATCATCTGGCGGCATGGTGCGCCTGCAAAGGCACGCACGTCTTGGGCGATAGACTTGTCATGGAGGAAGCACTGGAGATCGGCATTGCCTTGTTCGAGCCACTGTTGAGATGCGCCTGATCGAGCCGAATCGCTATTTCCGAACGAGTGGATGTCGAACCAGAGCATAGGCGATCAACGGCAATCCGACGGTCGCCGGCAGCAGCCAAGTAGGCGATTGAGGGAAAATCCCTCCACAGTGGCTGGCTCTTGCCGTTGTCCACGTAGAAGGCCGTCAGCAAGAGGATATAGAAGAGGCCCATCCCAGTGATTTGCACCCGGCCCAGCCGTGCCACTGCTGTCGCCGGGCGATACGCCCGACTGAAGCGATGACAAAGGCCAGCGATGCGAGAATGAACAGGTGGTAGTACTTGGACCAGCGAACCACCGACAGGCCGGTCGCCGAGGCAAACACCGAGCACTGGCTAACCGAGGTCGTTACCGCAGTCCGCCGCGTTGCAAGCGTGCGTTGTCCTTGGTCAAAGCCACGGCGCCGATGTCCTTACCAGGTAAGCGATACGTAACTTGCCGCTGCGACCATCGAGCTCGACATCGTCCTTCCACTGCCACCGGGTCTCGCCGGCAGCAATATCGCCACCCGCCTCTTCCATGATGGCTTCCGAGACGACGACCGAGGCACCGAGACCCTTGGAAAGTCGTTCAAGGCGCTCGGCGACGTTGACGGCGTCGCCGAACAGCGTGAACTCATCGTGCGACCCACTCTGAAGAACACCTCCCACGACGCTGCCAGAGTGCAGGCCGATTCCGGCGTCGAGGGCTTGCTTGCCGAGCGCTTGCCGAGCGCTTGCCGAGCCTCCTTCCAGTGGGAAAGCGCGCTAGAAAGAGACAAGGCACAGCGAAGCGCACGCGCCGCGTCATATCTTTTGGCCGGTGGCGCACCAAAAGCCACCATAACACCATCACCAATGAATTTGTCGATCGTGCCGCCATGGGCAAAGACCATGTCGGTGACGAGCTTGCGATATTCGGTGAGAAGCTCTGCGATGGCCTCCGGGTCGACGTTCTCGCTGAAGCGCGTGAACGATCGCAAATCGACAAACATCACCCCTGCCCTGCGCCGGTTCAGCGCGAACGAGCCGCCGTTCATCTGGAGCTCAGAGAGGACTATGGGTGAAAAGAAGCGACTGAGAGTTGCGCGTCGACGTTCGCTATTCACTGCGCTTTTCAGCAGGGCATCGTGGTCATTGGTCATGAGCCAGCAGACCACCGCGGCGAACCCAAATGCGGCGGCGAGAACGACCTCTACGGAAAAAGGCATCCGCGTGAAGCTATCGCCAGTGATGATATGCGGGTCCAGAAAGGCCGCAGCGACGAGTAATCCGAGCCAACCCGCCAAGACAATCCCGGCATACGTCAGAACCAACTTTGGTTGGAGACGGAGCGCGACGTGGGTCAGCAGGACGAGGCCAACCGCAAGAGTGGGTGCCGTTACCCGATGGTCGAAGACGATACTCTTCGCAAACAGATGCTCGTGAATGAGGATGACCACGAGAAGCGCATCGACGCCCACAAAAACGGTCGGCAGCCACGAAGGGCCTCGCCTGGTCCAGGCGAAAGCCAAGCCGAGCAGGGTCACGCACCCGTAGCCACATTCGCGTGCACGAGAAGATCGTCGTGACGCTTCGCGACCGTTAGCGTCGCCACCAGAATGAGAAGGACGACAAGTCGCAACCATGCCGATCGCATTTCCCGGCGCCATCGGCGTTCGTCGGGCGTGAGCCGCGGCTCGTTTGCCGCAAGCGCTAGAATCGAGAAGAAGGCATGATGTACAGATTTCATGTCGAATTCTTGCCGACGCAGGACGGTATGATCAGACCTTCTGTCACACTGGCCTCCATCTATGGCCTGCTATGAATTCGGCGGTTCTTGTAGAGCGCCAAAACGGCATCAGAGAAATCCTGCGATCGGTTGGCCGCGCACCATTGGCGCAAGAACTCGAGCTGCTTGAGCAATCCGAATTCTGCCGGCTTGAGGTCTAGATTTTGATCTACCCTCGCGGGTCTGCTGAGAAGGACGCCACTCATGAACCCCTGAGCCCAGGCGAGGTAGTCACGCTGTGTCACGGGAGTCTTGTCGATATTGTCCAGAAAGTCGGTGCAGGTCGCAGCGCCGATACCAACGATCTTGGCGGTCGATGACTGCGCTGCCCCGATGGTCGAGGCGGAGATGAGGCATATTCCTGCAACGGCCAACATCCGCCTGAAAAATTCACAGCTCACCGTCACCCAACAGCTCACCCCTGCTTTCGCGATTCCGGTGGCCGACAACGCGGTGCGCCGTCCTTGGGATCATGCCGCGGTGAGTCGCGGTTCCACCAGCCGCCGCCAAGTGCCTGGAACAACGCCGCCGTGTCGGTGTAGCGCGCAGCTTGTGCCTGGACACGATTGAGCACCGCCTGCTGATAGAGAAGCTCAGCGGTCAGCACCACGATGTAGGTCGTTTCGCCAAGCTCGAGTCGTCGGCGGCTGATGGCGAGGCTTGTCGCCGCGGCCCTTTCGGCATTGACCGTGGCCTTAAGCGTGATGGCGTCGTACTCCAGCGCGCGCAGCGTGTCGGCGACGTTGCGGAAGGCCGTGATCACGGTCGAACGGTATTGCGCGTCGGCCTGCTCCAGACCGGCCTGGGCTGCGCGTTTCTTGGCCGCCAGCGCTCCGCCGTCAATGATGGTCTGGAGAATGTTGACGCCGACCACCGAACCGGCGAGGCCCGGCCCGAACAGAGTATCTGTGCTGAGCGACGTAGTGTTGATGCCGGCGTTTATCGTGATGTTGGGGAACTGGTTTGCGGTCGCAACGCCGACCAGGGCAGAGGCGGAATGCAGATTGGCCTCGGCGGCACGCACGTCCGGACGCTGCCGGACCATTTGCGAAGGCAGGCTGAGCGGCAGTTCCTCGGGCAGCCGGAGGTCTGATAGCCGGAACTGCTCGGCGAGTTGCTCGCTCGGCAGACGCCCTATCAGCGAAACAAGCAGATTGCGCTGTTGGGCCAGAGCCTTTTGCAGCGGGGGCAACGAAGCCTCAACCTGGGCCAAAGCCGCTTCCTGGGCGACCACGTCGGCGCCGGAAATCTCGCCGAGGCCTGATTGGCGCCTCAGGATGGCGAGCGTCTCACGCTGGGCGGCGATGACTCGTTGCGTTGCTTCGGTCTGGGCGCGGAGCGAGGCCTCAAGGATGGCCGCCGCCACGACGTTGGAAGTCAGCGAAAGGTAAGCGCCTTCGAGCTGGAAGCATTGCGCCTCGGCCAGCGCATCGAGCGACTCGATCTGCCGCCGGTTGGCCCCCCATAGATCGAGATTGTAGGTCAGCGTCAGGCCAAGGGTGAACAGACCATAGATGTAGCTGTTGTCGGCGGTCACCGACGACAGACTGCTCGGCGTTTGGTTCTGCGATGCGCCGAAGCCGCCTTGTATCGTGGGAAACAGAGTGGCTCGCTGAGCCCGGGCGTTCTCGCGCGCCGCCTTAAGACTGGCGGCAGCGGCCCTGATGTCAGGATTGGCGCGGAGCGCCGCGTCGATCAGCCCATTGAGCTGGCTGGACTGGAAGACGCCCCACCATCGGCCGGGAATGTCGAGGTCGTGCACGATCCGCTGCGCCTCGCCGCCGGGAATGCCGGCCGAAACGAAGTCGGTCTTGGGGTCGGGCAGATAAGATGGGCTATTGAGCGCGTCGGGCTGCGTGAAATTCGGACCGAGGGTACAGCCGACAAGCCCGACAGCCGCAAGCACGACGAGCAGGCGGCCAAGTCCTCCCATGGCCACACGCAAATTGCTTTGTCGTATGGTCATGAGCGTCATCTGGCTCCGCCACCGGCCGGGTCTTGCAGGGGATTTGGCTCGACGCCGACGGTCATGTCCCGCCGCTCGCGGCGCGTTTCGACCCATTCGTACATCAGCGGCAGGAGCAGCAGCGTCAGCGCCGTCGAGGTGATGAGCCCGCCCACGACCACGGTCGCGAGCGGACGCTGCGTTTCGGCACCGACGCCCTGGGAGAGCAGCGTCGGCAGGAGGCCCAAGATCGCCACGGACGCGGTCATCAGGACCGGCCTGAGGCGCAGTGCCGCCGCTTCGCGCACGGCTTCGCGGATCGAACGGCCGAGCCGGAGCTGGTCGTTCATGAACGACACCAGCACGATGCCATTCAGCATGGCGACGCCAAACACGGCGATGAAGCCAATCGCCGACGGCACCGACAGGTACTGCCCGGTGACGAACAGCCCGACGATGCCGCCGACCAGCGCGAACGGCACGTTGGCGATGATCATCGTCGCGTGCGGCACGGAGTTGAACGCGGTGTAGAGCAGGATGAAGATCAGGCCGATCGTCAGGGGCACGATCAGGGCGAGCCGCGTCATCGCCCGCTGCTGGTTCTCGAACGAGCCGCCCCATTCGATGTAGTAGCCCGTGGGCAGCTTGACCTGGCGGGCGATGGCCGCATTGGCGTCGGCGACGAAGGCATCGACAGCCCGGCCGCGCACGTCCATCTGGATGACCGCATAGCGCTGGAGCTGCTCGCGGCGAATGAAGGACTAGCCGTCGTCGACCTCGATCTTGGCGAGCTGCGCCAGCGGCACGAGCGCTCCCGTTTGGGTGCGGATCGGGATGTTCTGGATTGCGGCGATGTCCTTGCGGAACGCCTCCGGCAGCCAGACCACGATGTCGAAGCGCCTGGTGCCGTCGATCAGCGTGCTCACGGCCTGGCCGCCGATGCCCGCACGCACGACCTGCAGGAGCTCCGCCACGCTGACGCCGTAACGTGCCATGGTCGCCCGATCGGCGCGGATGGCAATCTGTGGCTTGCCCGTGTTCGCCTCGAGCGACAGGTCGGTAACGCCGGGAACGCCGGCGAGGACGCCCTTGACCTGGCCAGCGAGCCGGTCGAGGGTCGAAAGCTCCGGCCCATAGAGCTTCAAGGCGAGCGTCGCGCGGACACCTGAGATTAGTTCCTCGACCCGCGACTGGATGGGCTGCGTCGGCACAATCACCACGGCCGGCACTTCCTTCTCGATGCGCTCCTGCATTTCCGTGGCGAGCTCCTGATAGGACATCGCTGCGGGCCAGTCGGCCAACGGTTTCAGCGTTACGTTGATCTCCATGTAGTTGACGTCGGTGGTTTCACCCTTCTCGGCGCGGCCGATCGTGGCCAGGGTGGACACGACCTGGGGAAAGCTCTTGAGCACACCGTCGATCTGGTTCGATACCCGAATCGATTCGTCGAGCGACGTCGACGGAATGCTGGTCACCCGGAACTGGATCATGCCTTCCTGCAGGGTCGGCATGAATTCCTTGCCGAGGAAGGGAAAGAGCGCAGTCGAACCGGCCAGCAGGACGGCAGCCGACGCCATCGTGACACCCTTGCGGTCCAGCGCTCGATCGAGAAGCGGCAGGTAGACTGCCTTGACCCCGCGGACAATGAAGGTGTCTTTCTCGGCCTTCGGCCGTAGCAATATCGCCGACAACACCGGGACAAGCGTCATGGTGAGGATGAGCGATCCGACCATGGCAAAAGTGATGGTGAGCGCCATCGGCTTGAACAGCTTGCCTTCCAGATCGCTCAAGCTGAACAGCGGCAGGAACACCACGATAATGATGAGGATGGCGAAGGCGATCGGGTTGGCCACCTCGCTGGCTGCCCTCAGGATGGTCTCGCTGCGACTGGCGGTCGGGCCTCGCTGGTGACTCAGCAAGCGGTAGCTGTTCTCCACCATAACGACGGCGCCATCGACCATCATGCCGATGCCGATGGCGAGACCGGCAAGCGACATCAGGTTGGCCGACAAGCCCGTCACCCGCATGAATATGAAGGCGATCAGCATGGCGAGCGGAAGGGAGACAATGACGACGACCGCCGATCGCAACTCGCCGAGAAACAGGAACAGGACGATGGCGACCAGGACGGAGCCTTCGATCAAGGCGCGTTCGGCCGTTCCCACAGCCTTGTCAACCAGCTCGGTGCGATCATAGACGGCATTCAGGGTCACGCCTTGCGGCAAAGCCTTGCGCGCCAGCTCGAGCTTGGCCTTGACGGCCTGGGCGACCTTTGCCGCGTTCTCGCCGATCCGCTGCAGGGCAATCCCCAGCACGACCTCCTTGCCGTCGCGCGTCACCGCGCCGAAGCGCAAGGCCGGCCCTTCCTTCACGTCGGCCACATCGCGAATGCGGATGGGCGTGTTCTCGCGCGTCGTGATGACGATGTTGGCGATGTCGTCAACGCTCGACACCCGTCCAAGGCCGCGAACCAGAAACTGTTCCTTGCCTCGATCGATATACTGGCCGCCGACTTGCCGGTTGTTGGCGTCGAGCGCCTCCATGACTTCCTTGAAGTTGAGGCCATACTTGATCAGCCGCTGCGGATCGATCTGGACCTGGTACTGCTTCTCCAGCCCGCCCCACGACGTGACGTCGTCGACGCCAGGTGCTGTGCGCAGCAAGAGCCGCACCGTCCAGTCCTGCAGCGTGCGCAGGTCCATGTTGGAGAGCCTCTTGTCCGCCGATTCGATCGTGTACCAGAGGACCTGCCCCAGCCCGGTGGAGTTCGGACCCAGTTCGGGCTCGCCATAGCCTTGGGGAATGCGCGTCTTGGCCTCAGCCAACTTTTCATCGACTAGGCGGCGGGCGAAGTAGATGTCGGTCGAATCGGTGAAATAGACGCTAACGTAGGACAGGCCGAACAGTGACACCGAACGGACCTGCTCGACACCCGGCAGGCCGGCCATGGCCGTTTCGATCGGCACGGTAAGCAACGTCTCGACGTCCTCCGCGGCGAGCCCGGGGGATTCGGTGTAAACGTTGACCTGCACCGGCGTCACGTCGGGAAACGCATCGACTGGCACCTGTTGGAAGGCCCGCACTCCCAGGAAGACGACGATCGCGAACGCCACGATCACTAGGAGCTTGTAGCGGAGCGAAAGCCCCACAATTGCAGTCAGCATTGCGGTGCTCCTAGTGGCTGTCGCCGATCTGCGACTTCAGCAAGCGGGCTTTCAGCGCGTAGGCACCATCCACGACGACCTCGTCGCCGGCCTCCAGTCCCGATTTGACGACGACCATGCCGCCGTTGCGCTCGCCGATCTCGACAGGCCGCGGCTCGAAGCCGCCGTCGTGCGCCACGAACGCCGTCATCTGGCCCTGCAGCAGCACCAAAGCATTCTCGGGAACTCGCAGCGCGGACTGGCGCCGCGTCTTCTCGATCTCGACATTGGCAAACAGGCCAGGCTTCAGGCGGCCATCGACATTGGCGACCTCGACTCGCGCCACCGCCGTGCGCGTATCCTTGTCGAGGATGTTTCCAATATAGGCGACCTTCCCGGCGAAGCGCTGTCCGGGATAGGCGCCCACGGTCACGGTCGCCGGCGCGCCGACGGCGACGTTGGCCAGATCGCGGTCGTAGAGGTTGGTCTCGACCCACACAGTGGACAGGTCGGCGACAGTGAACAGGGCCTGGTAGGCTTGGGCGTACTCGCCGAGAACCGCCGTACGCTCTACGACGGTGCCGGCGAGAGGCGCATTTACGGCAAGAAAGGCGGGCGATGATCCGGCCGGGGCGGCCGCGGCAACCCCCAGAGTTGCGAGTTTTGCCTCGACGGCCGCCAGCGCCGAGCGGGCGCGCTCGTAGTCGGCCTGCGCCCTCAGCAGATCTTTCTGGGCGACCGATTTGTCGACGAAAAGCTTCTGTGCCCGATCAAAGTTGATCTGTGCGAGATCGAGCTCGGTCTTGCCCTGCTGGTACGCCGTGCGCACCTCGGCCAATTCGGGGCTCTCCAGGGTAGCCAGCGTCTCGCCGGCCGATACTAGGACGCCCAGGTCGACGACGATCTTCACCAAGCGGCCGGCGACCGGGGACGTCACCCGTGCGAAGCTGTTTCGGTTGGCGCCGATCGTCCCGAAGGCGGCCAACGTGTCGGCGAATTCGACAGGTGCAAGGCGCTCGATCTTGACGCCGCCACGGCGAATCTCGTCGGCAGATAGCCGAACCGAATTTCCTTCGTCTTGGTGCCGATCAGGGGCGGACTTTTCGGGCTGAGCGGTGAGCGCCGTGACGTCTGTCGTAAGATAGGCAACAGCCGCCCCGGCGAAGGCGATCGCAAGCACAATCGTGACGTAGAGTGTCTTTCTCGAACGGAACATCGCGCATCCCTTGTCGACAAGGACGAGGGAAGGCGCGTTGTCCACACCAGCCGTTCGTCCTCAAACGTTTCCGACGACAAGGCCGTTGCGCCAATGCGCGAATTGCCCGTCGTCGGTCTCAGCTGAAGGACGGAGGACCGCGGGGGTTGAAACTGGTGGGAAACGCAGGAAGAGGTGCGGTTGACCCGGGCGGCGGCCGCGGCTGCGTTCCGTGGAGCCGTTCTTCGGGCTCTGGAAGCGCCGCAGGCATGATGGGGTCAAAATACTGAAGCTTCAGCAGCGTTTCGAGGCCAGAACAGATTCGGTTCTTGCAGAAGAGGCAGCCATCGAAGTCGGCACTCTCGGACGAAAACGACTTAGGGCCTGTGACGAAATAATCGAATCGATACGGGTTGTATAAAGCAGTAATAGAATCCGGATTTCGTGCATATGGGAGTACGAAGCGCTATATATTGACGAAGTGGTCGACCGGGACGCCATTCGTATGCGCTATGA
>JACPOA010000013.1 GCA_016185205.1 Hyphomicrobiales bacterium
CAACCATACACCCAGATATGGTGGTCAGTCTACCAAATAGGGGCCAAATCTATGATCGAAGGGCCATTAGCCAATGCTCAAGCATCTGGAAAAACTCAACATTCCATCCGCGCGCAGTCTCATTTTCAGGGGCCAACGACAAGCAGCCCGGGACGAGAGCAACTCGGGTGTGCGCTTGGCGTCGGGCGGGCCGCATGAGCGATCTCACCCACGTCGAGCTCCTGTGGCTCGAGAAGCACATCGAGCACTGGATCCGCTTCGGCCGACCGGCGGCGGAACAGGTTCTCGATCGCCGCCGGCGTGTCCTCTCCTTCACGCCCGGCAGCATCTTTGCGTTCGTTCGTTGGGCAGCCAATGACTTCGGCACCATCGCGTCGCGCATCGACATCCTGCGCACAGTACCTGCCGGCGCACCCTGCGCGACCGTTCCGTACGTGCGTCCGGGTGGCGATATCCTGTTGCGGATCTCTGGATGGGCAAAGGTCCAGCAGGTGCTCCAAATGATCGATACGGTCGAGGAGCTGGGCGTCGATCCCGCCGATGCGGCGCCGGACTATTGGCGTCACGTCCATAACCGTCTGTCGGCCGGCGAGACCCCAAGATGGTACACGCGCTCACGCCATCAGGCCTGGCTCCAGCGTCAAAGGATTGAGCCGTGAGCACATGCAACTCCATCCTCGCCATCACGGTGAGCAGCGTTGGCGTGCTTGCTCTTGCATTCGGCACCAACCGGCCGCCGCTCTACATATGGAACGCCTCAGCGAGCGTTCCCCTCGGCCTCTACAGCCTCCATCCATCAAACACACGATACATCGGCGAACTTGTCGCCGTAGCGCCGCCCGAGCCGCTCGCAACCTTTCTCGCGGACGGCAGCTATCTGCCGCGAGGCGTTCCCATGCTGAAGCGCGTTCTAGCGCTTCCTGGGCAAACCGTCTGCAGGAACGGGCCCATGATTCTCGTCGACGGCATTGCGATGGGAAGTGCGCGCGAGCGTGACGGTCGCGGCCGCCTGCTTCCCACGTGGCAAGGCTGTCGCCTCATTGGCACCGGCGAACTCTTCCTCATGAACTGGCAATCGGCCGATTCCTTGGACGGCCGGTACTTTGGAGCAATCCCGTCGTCCGCCGTTGTCGCTCGCGCACATCCAGTTTGGATCAAAAAGGAGTAATCATGTACCGCGCCCATGTTCGCACAGCCGAGCCCTTGTTCGAAAAGCATCGCGTCCTCTTCCCCTTCCCGGTCAAGACCAGGGTAGGGGATGGTCGGCCAGTCTCCGTGATGGCCATCGTCCTGCTGCTCTCGCTGACAAGCGGAACAGTCTACTCCGCGCAGGCCGAGCCGTTCGTCGTTGCTCAGTCGAAGCACGAACTTGCAGCAGGTCCCTTCTCGAATTTCGTCGCCGAGGCCGCGCAGCGGTTCGGGTTGCCGACACTTTGGATTGATGCCGTCATGATGGGAGAAAGTGCGGGCGACGAGCGGGCGGTCTCACCGCAAGGTGCGATGGGCTTGATGCAGATCATGCCTGATACTTGGAAGGACTTGCGCTCGCGACATGGCTTGGGCCCCGATCCATTCGACCCGCACGACAACATTCTCGCTGGTGCCGCGTACATGCGGGAGATGCTCGATCGGTACGGGTCGCCCGGATTTCTCGCTGCCTACAACGCAGGCCCTCGGCGCTATGAGGAATACCTGACGACGGGGCGGGAGTTGCCGCTGGAGACGCAGGTCTACGTTGCCACCCTCGCCCCGATGATCGGAGCGCCGCTGGTTGGTGGGAGAGTAGCTATCGCCCGGCGAGAGGCTCCGTGGCAGGAGTCAGCGCTATTCGCCGCGCGTAGTCCGCATGGCCTGTTGGCTGGGTGGTCGCCGCTTGGGCCATCGGACCGCGCTTCGGACAAACAATCCAGTGCCGGCCAGCCTGCATTGCAGCCTCGACCTGACGGACTGTTCGTCAGCCGAGCGAGTGCAAGGGCGTTGCAATGAATAGACATGTCGCCAGCGGTGCCCGCCCAGCCAAGTCTGCACCCATGCCAGAGAGGTGGGGACGTCGGGAGCCCCCAATCCACGGACGGCTCTTCTAATCGGGCCTCGATGAATCGCGAGCGTGGTAGCCGCGTATCGAAGCCTGGTGCGACGATCAAAAGGTCGTTCGCACACAAGGAGATCTGCCATGGACCTGTATGTGGGACTGGACGTCGGGCTCGAGGAAACGAGCATTTGCGTCGTTGACCAGGACGGAAGGAACATTCGGGAGGCCAAGGTCTCCACCGAACCTTCTGCGATCCGCTCCGCGCTTGAAGGCTTCGCGGATCGCTTCAGCCGCATTGGCCTCGAGGCGTCATCGCTCGGGATGTGGCTGTATCGCGAGCTGCATGCAGCGGGGCTGCCAGTGATCGTCGTTGAGGCCCGGCACATGCATGTCTCGCTGTCGACCATGCGCAACAAAACGGACCGCAACGATGCCCGCGGGATCGCACAGATGATGCGCCTGGGCTGGTTCCGAGCCGTGCACGTGAAGAACATTGAGATGCAGAAGATGCGCACTCTGTTGTCCAATCGGAAGCTTCTCAAGCGCAAGTTGGTCGATATCGAGAACCACATTCGGGGCGCACTGAGAACCTATGGACTGCTGGTGGGTCCGATCAGCCGCGGACGGTTCGAAGCCCGAGTTCGCGAGCTGATAGAGCGTGCGGACTATGTGTTCACGACGATGGTCGAGACCATGCTGGATGTGCGGCGAGCGGTCTTCGATGGCTACGAGAAGCTGCATAAGGTGCTTCTCCAGGTCATCCGGCACGATGGCGTTTGCCGTCGGCTCATGACTGTTCCCGGCGTCGGTCCCGTCACCGCGCTGTCGTTCAAAGTCGGGGTAGACGATCCGCTGCGCTTCACCCGATCGCGGACGGTCGGTGCGCATTTTGGCCTGACGCCCAGACGGCATCAGTCCGGTACGTCGATTGATTACGATGGGAGGATCACCAAACAGGGTGACGTCACCGTCCGGGAGGCGTTGTGCGAAGCGGCCGCCAGCCTACTTCTGCGGGTGCGCACATGGTCTGCGCTGCGGGCCTGGGGCCTTCGGATCGCAAAAAGGACGAGCATGATGTGCGCGATCGTTGCGGTCGCACGCAAGCTCGCCGGGATCTTGCACCGCATGTGGATCGACGAGAGCGACTTCAAAGTCGGCTTCGGCGCCAAGGTGACACGGAAGCTGAAACTGAAGCCGGCGTAGTGATCGATGCGCCAAACAGGAACGAATTGTCGGTTGCCGGTTATGCCGTCGACCCGTTGAAGAGGAGCAAATATCGAGATCCGCGCGCGCGGTGAGCGTCCCCTGGCGGGGCCGCGAAACAGGGAATGTCCGCTATCTCTTGCCTACTCCGTCCCTCGAGGATGAGAGCGCTGTGACTGCTTGGACAGCCTTGTTACGAAACTGGTGAAGAGCATGCGACGGCCCTGTGCCGAACGCGAAGGAACGCACGGTCCCCGCCTGGAGAATGCAAACTGCGTGCACGTTCACGGTCGGACTCTGCCCGCGATCATGCAGAGAGAAAGGAGCTCGCCATGAATCTGAAAGTCGTAGAAACGGCTAGTGCTGGCTTGACTTGTATGCGTCCGGTTCTCGCACGTCGGTCAGGTCTTGACGTGATGTGCGGCCTTCCAAGCCCACGGCAGCAACTCATCGATCCGGTTGATCGGATGCCCATTGACCATCCGCGTCAGAACGTCGTGCAGATAGGCGTAGGGTTCGACGCCATTCAACTTGCACGTCTCGATGAGCGTGCACACCGTCGCCCAACGGGCTCCCCCGCCATCACTGCCGGCGAAGAGATGATTCTTGCGCCCAAGCGCCACCGGCCTGATGGCCCGCTCGACCGGGTTCGTGTCGAGCTCGATGCGGCCGTCGTACAGGAATCGGGTCAACCCGTTCCAGCGCGCGAGTGCGTACCGCATCGCCTCGGCGAGTTTTCCGCGGCCAGGCAGATGCGGGAGGTGTGTTTCCAGCCAGATCTGCAGAGCGTCGACGATCGGCTTGGCGAGCGTCCGTCGCGCAGCCAAGCGGTGCGCCGACGACTGACCGCGGACCTGCGCTTCGACGGCATAGAGGCCGGCGATCCTACGCAGAGCCTCGTGCGCCAGCGGCGTGTCTTCGGTCTGCGCGACCTCGTAGAACTTGCGCCTCGTATGCGCCCAGCAGGCGGCGAGCACGACGTCGCCCCGTGTCGTCAGCCGCTCGAAGCCTGCATAGCCAGCGACGTGCAGCACTCCCTTGAAGTGTTCCAGATGCGCTGCCGGCCGCTCCGCCCTCCGGTCCGGCGCGAAGATGTAGACCGCCGCAGGAGGCGCCGGTCCGCCCCAAGGTCGCTGGTCACGCGCATAGACCCAAAGCC
>JACPOA010000014.1 GCA_016185205.1 Hyphomicrobiales bacterium
GCATCGACAACCCGCTGTTCTACCGCGACAACACCATGATGCTCTTGGGCGACGCCAAGAAAATGACCGAGAGCATCGTCAAGGGGATGTAGAGCGGCGCGGCAACTCAGAATCAAAATGGCCGGGAAAGTTCCCGGCCATATTGCATTTGTGCGTTCTTAATCAATGGCTTACTTGATCGATATCCAGCCGTCACTTGATCCATCTCAAGGCGGATTACCGCCATCGTCCTAACTGTTTGCAAGCAGCGAGCAGGCCACACGGGGTGAATAAATGAACGCCAAATATCCCGGGATTCCCAACGTCATCCATGGAAACGGTGCCATCGCCGAGGTGATGGGCCATGTGTGCGGCGGGGTCATCGGTTATCCGATCACGCCATCCACGGAGATATCGGAAATCTACGAGGCGTTCCGGTCGAGCGGCGGCTGCAATGTCTGGGACAAGCACCCGTTCTTTTTCGAGCCGGAAGGCGAACATTCCGCGCAGAGCGGCGCGCTTGGCGCGGCGCTGACCGGCGGCAAATACGTTTCCAACGCATCGTCGAGCCAAGGCATCCTGTACGGACTCGAATCGCATTACGTCACCGTCGGCAAGAAGGTCGGCGGCTTCGTGTTGCATGTGGCGGCCCGCGTCGTCTCCAAGCATTCGCTCAACGTGATGGCGGGTCATGACGACGTCTACGCGCTGCTGCAGTCCGGTTACACGATCCTGTTCGGCAGCAATCCGCAGGAAGCCGCCGATCTCGCCGCGATCTCCTACAAGCTCAGCGCCCTGTCGCTGATCCCGGTTGCCAACGCCATGGACGGCTTCGCCACCAGCCACATGCTGTCGGAAGCCTTGATGCCCGAACCGGAACTGCTGCGGGAATTCCTCGGCGATCCCAGCAGCCGCATCAAATGCCCGACGGTGGCGCAGGAGATGTTGTTCGGCGCCAAGGGCCGCGTGTTTCAGCTGCAGCGTTACCTTGCGCGGCACCAGAACGACTTCATGCCGAGCGACCTGAAGAAGGTGAACGCCTTCCTCGCTGCAACCGCCGACGACATCGAACGCGACTATGCAGGCGCGCTGATCGAGCAGACGCTTGCGTGGATTCCGGAAGAGCTGCGCAGCCAGTGGTACCGCCAGTGGATCAACGCCAATGAAAAGGGAACGCGCCAACGCGTTCCCGCGCTGGTCGATATACACAATCCTGGCCTGACCGGCGGCGTGCAGAACCAACCCGACTTCCAGGCCGGCTCGGCCGACCACCGCACGCATTTCGTCAACGAGGTCCCGCGTTTCGCCCGCGAGGTGATGCAGGAATACGCCGCTTTGACCGGCCGGGAATACGGCCCGATCAAGACCTTCATGTGCGACGACGCCGAAACGGTGATGATCGGCCTCGGCTCGGTCACCGACGATGCCGAAGCGGTCGCGACCTACCTGCGCGGAAAGGGCAAGAAGGTCGGCGTCATTTCAGTCAAGCTGCTGCAGCCGTTCCCGGAAGCCGAAGTCGTTGCGGCGCTGCACGGCAAGAAGGCGGTCACCGTGCTGGAGCGCTCGGACGTCACCGCGTTGACCAGCATGGTGACGCAGGCGCTGTTCAAGGCGTGCGAGAACGCCGATGGCATTCGTCATCCCGGTATCCCGGCGCTCAAGAAGGTGCCGAAGATCACCACCGCGATCTTCGGCTTGGGTGCCCATGACCTGCAGCCGCGTCACCTGATTGCCGCGTATAAGAATATGGAGACCTGCAACGTCCCATTCGTCTATCTCGGCTCCCAGTTCTTCGCGAAGGACCCGTCGCCGCGCATTGCCGCGTTGCAGGACAGGCTGAAGGCCGCCTATCCGGAAACCGAGCTGATGGCGCTGGAAACCGAGCCGAACCCCAGCCTGCTTCCGAAAGCGGCGTTCCGCGTCCGCTTCCACTCGGTCGGTGGCTACGGAACGATCGCCACCGGCAAGCTATTGACCGACATCCTTGCCGGCGTGCTCGATCTCCACTCGAAATCGTCGCCGAAATACGGGTCGGAGAAAAGCGGCGCGCCGACCAATTATTACATCACGCTGAGCCCCGAGCCGGTGCTGCTCACCAACGCCGAGCTGGAAGACGTCGAAATCGTCGTTTCGCCGGATCACAGGGTGTTCAGCCACTCCAATCCGCTGCGCGGGCTGGTGGCAGGCGGCACATTCATCCTGCAATCGCAGCTTCCGCCGGTCGAGGTTTGGCAGGAACTGCCGGCGCAGGCGCGCAAGACCATCCGCGACAGGAAAATCAACGTCTATGTCGTCGACGGCTTCGCGGTTGCCAAACGGCACGCGCCGACGCCGGAGCTGGAAACCCGCATGATGGGCATCGCCTTCATCGGCGCGATCTGCGGGCATGTCGACCGCATTGCGGCGGGGGCTTCGGAAGAGGTCATGCTGAAGAAAATCCAGCAGCAGATTTCCAAGAAGTTCGGCGCCAAGGGCGGCGCCGTCGTCGAAGGCAATATGGCGGTGATCCGCGAAGGGCTCGAGGCGACCCAGAAGCTCAACTACAACGATCCGGAATTTGTGCAGGCGGAAAAGGCCCCGGTGCGGGCGAACGGCCGCGGTGTCGCGATTTCGGCCGCGATGTGCCGTGCCGCCGGGTCGGCATCGAGCGCCGGATTCCTCGACCGGGACTACTACGACGACATGGTGGCCGCCCCGTTCCGGGACGGCACCATCGCCGAAGCGCCGGTGCTGCCTGGCACCGGTCTGTTCATGCCGGCGGGAAGCGCCGCGTTCAAAGATAAGGGCATGTTCCGGCGCGATGCGCCGGAGTTCATCGCCGATCTGTGCACCGGCTGCATGGAATGTGCGCTGGTCTGCCCGGACGCGGCGATTCCGAACACGGTGCACGACATCCACGACCTGCTGCTCACCGCCATCCGCCAGCTCGATATCGTGGAGACACAGCGCGAAGCGCTGCGCGGCCAGGTCCATACGCTCAACGACGCGGTGCGCGAAATCTATCGGCACGAGAAGGAGCCCAAGCCGTTCCACCAGATCGTGGCAGCGGCGGCGGACGAACTCGACATCGACGACGCCGTGCTGCGCCGCAATCTCGGCAAGCTGGCCGATGCGCTGACCGTGTTCCCGGTCGCCAAGACGCGGCCGTTCTTCGACACCATGGAGAAGGCGGTTCCCGGCAGCGGCGGGCTCTATTCGGTCGCGATCGACCCGTGGAAATGCACCGGCTGCCTCGAGTGTATCGACGTCTGCGGACCGCATGCGCTGGTCGAGCATGAACAGGACGCGGCGCTACTCGAAACGCTGCAAACGCGGTTTGAATTCCTCAGCCGGACGTCCAACACGCCGGCCCGCTTTGTCGATGGAGCAACCAAGCCCGACGGCGACACCAAGCGGTTGATGCTCGATCGCAACAACTACTACGCGACCACCGGCGGTCACGGCGCCTGTCGCGGTTGCGGCGAGGTCACCGCCATCCGGCTCGTCACCGGCGCCAACCACGCGATCCACGACAAGCGGCGCAAGGAGCATATCCGTGAGGTGGAGAGCCTGATCGAGCGGCTGAACGCCAAGCTGCCGTCGGTGCAGAACAGCGAGCAGGATCCGAAGCGTTGCGAGCGCATCGCGCAGACCATCGCGACGCTGGAGAAGCGGCTGTATCTGCTCGAGAGCGGTCCGAGTGGCAATGGCCCGGCCAGCACGGTGATCGCCAACGCGACCGGCTGCAGCAGCGTGTACGCTTCGACGTTCCCGTTCAACCCGTACAACGACCCGTGGGTCAACAGCCTGTTCCAGGACACTCCCGCCGTGGCCAAGGGCATCTTCGAGGGCCTGAGCGCGGAAGCGAGCGACGACATTCGAGCGTTGCGTATCGCCAAGCTGGATCTCGACGACGATTACGATCCGCAGGTGCACGACCGGTTCTTCCGCCTGTTCGGATGGGCTCAGTTTACTCCTGAGGAGCTGGGCCTGCTGCCGACCGTGATCAGCATGGGCGGCGACGGCGCGACCTACGATATCGGGTTCGGCGCATTGTCGCGGCTTCTCAGCACGACGACACCGATCAAGGTCGTGGTGCTCAATACCGGCGCCTACTCGAACACCGGCGGACAGGCATCGACGGCGAGCCTGACCGGCCAGGACTCCGACCTTAGCCGGTTTGGCTCCGCCCATAGCGGCAAGCAGGACGAACGCAAGGAGCTGGGCCTGATCGCCGCGTTCCATCCGAACGTCTTCGTGGTCCAGGCCTGCACCGCGCTGCAGGGACACTTCCTGAAGAACGTCATCGACTACCTGAACCACAACGACTCGCCGGCGGTGCTCGACGTCTACACGCCCTGTCAGCCGGAGCATGGTATCGCGGATTCAACCTCCAACCGGCACGCCCGCATGGCGGTGGAAAGCCGCATGAATCCCGTGTTCGTGCACGATCCGCGCCGCGCCGGCGATCTGCACGGGCGGTTCTCGCTCGACGGAAATCCGGACGCCGGCAAGGACTGGACGACCAACACGATCGAGTATGTCGAGGACGGCGCCACCAAGCTGTTGCAGGTGCCGTTGACCCCGGCCGACTTCGCGCTGACCGAAGGCCGGTTCAAAAAGCAATTTCGACGCCTCGCAGCCGATGCTGTCGGCGTGCCGGTGCACGAGTACATCGAGCTGAGCGTGGCTGATCGCGAGGGCAAGACGCCGTTCGTCTGGTCGACCGGCGACGACAAGAAGCTGATCAAGCTCGAAACGTCGCAGACGCTCATTCATCTGGTCCAGGAGCGCCGGAAATACTGGCGCACCCTGCAGTATCTGAGCGGGCTCGATGTCGCGAAGCTGGATGCGGATCATCACGCCGAGCTGGAAGCCCTGCGGCGCCAGTACAAGGAATCGGTGGAGGCGCGCGAATCCTCGATCGACTCGATCGCCCGCGCGATGTCGGAGCTGGCGTCGTCGTCCAATGCGCCGCCCTCCAACGGTTTCGCGGCGGCTTTGATGCCGGGAGCGGGGGTCGCGGCCACGGCGGCGGCGCCCGACGCTGCCGCGGCGACCAACGGGTCGGCCGTGGTCACGCTCGCCGAAGAAGACCTTGCGAAGTGCAACAACTGCAAGACCTGTTATCAGGACCTGAGCGAGCTGTTCGAGAAGACCAGGATCGTGGTCGACGGTACAGCCAAGGAGGTGGCTCACCTTATTCCGGGAGCGCTCGATCACATCAAGATCACGCCGGAACTCAAGAGCAAGCTAACCCGTGTCGCCGCCAACTGTGACGCGGAGATCATCCATGCGCACTGACGCATCAAGCCCCGCGGGCGCCAAAGTCGACGATCTCGATCGCTATCGCCAGGCGAGCCGGTCGCTCGAGGTCACGCAGAACGAGATCGCGGAACTGGAACACAGCGAGGCTTTCGAGGTCTTCCAAAAACAGCTCGGGTTGCTGCGCAAACGGCTGCTGAACGATCCGCAGTCGCTGCGGCAGGTGTTCGTCGACGACGGCACCCAGGCGATCGTGTGGGAGTTCAAGCAGGACAAGCTCGGCGGCAACTTCATTAAGACGCTGTGGAACCTGTTGCTGCGCGACGACGACATGAGTTCGATCCTGCAGCGTTTCATCTGGAACGT
This sequence comes from Hyphomicrobiales bacterium, assembly GCA_016185205.1. Classification (GTDB taxonomy): domain Bacteria; phylum Pseudomonadota; class Alphaproteobacteria; order Rhizobiales; family Xanthobacteraceae; genus Pseudolabrys. The sequence goes on from JACPOA010000014.1 coordinate 5,590, forward strand.
TCCGCTCAAGTTCAAGCGCAAGTTCATCGCCGCGATCGATGCCCATCTGTCGGACCGCTACCCGATGTTCAAGGGCCTGTCGCAGGGCTGGCCCGCCCAGAACAGCATTCCGCCCTACATCCGCCCGCCGGAAGTGCGCGCCAAGGACTTCGATCTCGTGAATCAGGGCTATCTCGGCTACATGAGCCTCGGCTACAGCGCGCGCGAGGTCGATCTGCTGGTGTGGCTGGAGGTGCTGCGCGACAAGCAGTGCGAGGACCGGCCGTGCGAGATCGGCGTGCCGGTCGAGGGCAATGCCGAGAACAAAGGCGGCTGCCCGGTCAAGATTCATATCCCGGAGATGCTTGAACTCTTGGGTACCGGCCGGTTCAAGCAGGCGCTCGAACTGATCGAAGGCTGCAATCCGCTGCCGAATGTCACCGGTCGTGTCTGTCCGCAGGAAATGCAATGTCAGGGTGTCTGCACGCTGACCGGAAAGCCGATCGAAATCGGCCAGATTGAATGGTTCTTGCCGGAGCGCGAGCGGCTGGCGAACCCGCAAGGGTCGGCCGAGCGCCTTAAGGCCTATGCCAGTCCGTGGGCGAAGGCCGCAAAGCCGCCGATCGCGGTGGTCGGATCCGGTCCCGCCGGCCTGATCAACGCCTATCTGCTGGCGACTGAGGGATATCCCGTCACGATCTTCGAGGCCTTTCATGAACTCGGCGGTGTGCTGCGCTACGGCATCCCCGAGTTCCGGCTGCCGAATACGCTGATCGACGACGTGGTCGGCAAGATCAAGCTGCTGGGCGGCAGGTTTGTCACCAATTTCGTGGTCGGCAAGACCGCGACCATCGAGGATCTCAAGAAAGCCGGGTTCTGGAAGATCTTTGTCGGCACCGGCGCTGGCTTGCCGCGCTTCATGAACGTGCCGGGCGAGCACCTGCTGGGCGTGATGTCGGCCAACGAATTCCTCACCCGCGTCAACCTGATGCAGGCGCGGATCGAGGATTACGAAACACCGCTGCCGGAGGTCGCCGGCAAGCAGATCATCGTCATCGGCGGCGGCAATACCGCCATGGACGCGGCGCGCACCGCCAAACGGCTGGGCGGCATCGTCACCATCGTCTATCGCCGCACCAAGTCCGAGATGCCGGTGCGGGTGGAAGAGCTGCACCATGCGCTGGAAGAAGGCATCGAGCTGAAGGTGCTGCGGGCGCCGCGCGAGTTCGTGAGCGAAAAATCCCACGCGGTTTGCCACACCATTCTCGACGTCATGGAACTTGGGCCCCCCGACACGTCGCACCGGCGTGCGCCGGTCGTCACCGGCAAGACCGAGACGATGCCGGTCGATCTCGTCATCATGGCACTCGGCAATACGTCGAACCCGATCATCAAGGACTCCGAACCCAACCTCAAGACCACCAAATGGGGCACGATCGGCGTCAAGAGCGGATCGCAGCAGACCTCGCTCGACGGCGTCTATTCCGGTGGCGATGCCACGCGCGGCGGGTCGACCGCCATTCGCGCGGCTGGCGACGGTCAGGCGGCGGCGCGCGAGATCGTCGGCGATATCCCGTTCACCGCGGCGCAGATCAAGCAACTCGTCGCCAGTGCCGCGCGCTACACCGATCAGGGCCAGGCGTCCCAGACCATCGTCAAAAAGGTCGATCTCGCCGGCGGCATTGTCGAGCTCACCGTGAACTCGCCGCTGGTCGCCAAGGCGGCGCAGGCCGGACAGTTCGTGCGCGTGCTGCCGACGCCGAAGGGCGAGCTCATTCCGCTGACGCTCGCCGATTGGGACGCCGAGGCCGGAACCATCGACCTGGTCATCCAGGGAATGGGCACCAGCACCATCGGCATCAACAAGATGGCGGTCGGCGAAGCCTTCAGCGGCATCGCCGGCCCGCTCGGCCAGCCGAGCAAGTTGCATCGCTACGAGGGCGACCCGACGGTGGTGTTCGTCGCCGGCGGCGTTGGCCTGCCGCCGGTCTACCCGATCATGCGGGCGCATCTGCGGCTGGGCAACCACGTCACTTTGATCGCCGGCTTCCGCACCGCGAGCCTGTTGTTCTGGACCGGCGAGGGCGAGCGCGTCGACCGGCTGCAGAAGGAATTCCCCGAGACGCTGGACGTGATCTACGCCAGCAATGACGGCACCTTCGGCGTCAAAGGCTTTGTCACCGGCCCGCTGCAAGAAATGTTGGAGCAGAACAAGGCCGGCAAAGGCCGCAAGATCGCCGAGGTGGTCGCGATCGGCCCGCCGCTGATGATGCGGGCGGTTAGCGATCTGACCAGGCCCTACGCGGTGCCGACCATCGCCAGCCTGAACTCGATCATGGTCGATGCCACCGGCATGTGCGGCGCCTGCATGGTGCCGGTGAATCTCGACGGCAAGCTGGTGCGCAAGCACGCCTGTATCGACGGGCCCGAGATCGACGCGCATATCATCGATTGGGACAAGTTCCTGCCGCGCTTCAACCAGTTCAAGTCGCAGGAGCAACAGAGCCGGGTGAAGCACGGCCTGGCTTGAGAAGCGGTTGACCCAGGTCAATGCGCGAATGCGTTCTTTAGGAGTCACTGGAATAACGACCGCAGGAGGATTTGATGCAAAGCCGCAATCCTCGCCCACCGGAAAACGGCGCTCAGGGGGAAGGCCCCGATGAGCTGCTCGACTGTCGCGTGGAGATGTTGGGTCTCGATCTGTCGGTGATCGAAAATGCCGGCAGCGCGCTGCAAGAAATCATGCGCAACTGCCCCATTTGCGGCCATCGCGAGGCTTGCGTGGCGGACCTGAAGCGCGATCCGAACGATCCGGTGTGGGAAACCTATTGCCCGAACGCCAAGGCGCTGCTGGGGCTGGCAGAATCCTCCTGGCAGACGCGCTAAAGGCGGTAAGCGGCTTCTCATCGAGACCGAAAGTGCCTATACCAATTCCGCAAAATTGGTATTGATCACGGGCACTTATGACCGACGCGCCACGCAACTATTCCGATCTGCACGAGCATATCGCAGCGCTGGAACAGCGCGGGCTGCTGCGCCGAATCGATCGTCCGATCGACAAGGACGCCGAAATGCATCCGCTGGTGCGCTGGCAGTTCGTCGGCGGCATCGACCAGGCGGAGCGCAAGGCCTTCCTGTTCACCAATATTGTCGACGGGCTCGGCCGCAAATACGACATCCCGGTCGTGGTCGGCGCCATCGCCGCCAATCCGGAGATCTACAGCGTCGGCATGCGCGCGCCGCTCGCCGACATCCAGGCCAAATGGGATCACGCGATCGCCCATCCGGTCGAGCCGCGGCTGGTCAACGAGGCGGTCTGCCATGAGGTCGTCATCGAAGGCGACGCGTTGAAAGGCGAGGGCCACGGCCTCGACCGGCTGCCGATTCCGATTTCGACGCCGGGTTTCGACAGCGCGCCGACTTTGACAGCAACCAATGTCATCACGCGCGATCCCGACACCGGCGTGCAGAACATGGGCACTTATCGCGCCGCTCTTAAATCTCCGGATCGCCTGGTGGTGCGCATGGCGACGCGCGTCGGCGGCGCCGGCGGTTATCAGCACTATCTCAAATACCAGAAGCGCGGAGAGCCGATGCCTTGCGCCATCGTGCTCGGCTGCCCGCCTTACGTGGCCTTCATGGGGCCGCAGAAGCTGCCGCTCGGCGTCGACGAGATCACGGTGGCGGGCGGTTTGGCCGGCGGGCCGATCAACATCGTGCGCGCGCGCACGGTCGATCTCACGATCCCGGCGGAATCCGAGCTGGTGATCGAAGGTCTGATCGACACCGAATATCTCGAGCCGGAGGCCCCGTTCGGCGAGTCGCACGGCCATGTCGCGCTCGAGGAGTTCAACATGCCGATGCGGGTGACCGCGATCACGCACCGCAGGAACCCGATCATTCCGTCCTATATCAGCCAGGTGGCGCCCAGCGAATCAAGCGTGATCAAGCGCGTGGCCTACGAGCCGCTGTTCACCGCGCATCTGCGCAACACGCTCGGCATTCGCGGCGTCAAGAAAGTGTCGTTGCACGAGCCGCTCACCGGACTGCTGCGCGTCACCGTGATCACGCTGGAGAAGGGCACCTCGCGCACCGAAATCTGGCGCGCGCTCAGCGGCGCCGCCTCGTTCAAGGGCGACTGCGGCAAGATCTGCATCGCCGTCAACGAGGACATCGACGTCGACAATGCCGACGGACTGTTGTGGGCGATGGCCTATCGCATGAATCCGATCGAGGACGTGCAGATGCTGCCGCATCGCGGCCAGGGCCATGGCCCCAAACGCGAGCACGACCAGGAAGAAGACTCAACGCTGCTGATGGACGCCACCATGAAGGGCGACATGCCGCCGCTGGCGCTGCCCAAGCAGGAATACATGGAGCGCGCCAAGGCGATCTGGCAGGAGCTCGATCTCGGGCCCTTAAGGCCGCAGGCGCCGTGGTTCGGCTATTCGCTCGGCGACTGGTTGCCGCAATGGGACGAGGCGGCCAAGCGCGCGGCGCAAGGCCGCTATCTCGACAACGGCAAGATCAGCGAGAAGCAGCGCCGCAAGGGCCTCAAGCCGGAGACGAAGTTTCGGCCGGAGAAAGACGGCGGTAACGGCAAGGGCTGACGCTTAAGGCTCGTACGCTGTCGCCGCTGCCAGCAGGTGCGGCAGCGCGGCTTCCGGTCGATCCGCCACCTCGTAGAATTCGAGCGCGCCGCGCAGATTGGCGCTGAGCGCGCGATTTTGGTCGGTGCGCGGCTGTTCGGTGAGATGCTGGCGCGACCATTGCCACAGCATCGCCAGTTCGATTTTCTCCGCCTCCAGTTCGGTAGCCTTGACCTGCGCGCGCAGCCCTTCGGCACTCATTGGCTTGAGCGCCCGCCGGACTTGGCGGAGCGGGCGCACGATGTCGTCCTGCCAGCGGACGACCTCCGCATTCGCCGCCGCGATGTCGGTGACCTCAAGTCTCACGCCCTCGACCGCGCCAATGAAGGCGGCAAACAACAGGATATTAACGTCGAGGCCCAAACGCTCTTGCAGGTCAAGACATTCATCGGCCACCCCGTCGCTGCCGTAAACGGCGAGCGAGAAGGTCCACAGCGGCGTGTCGAGCGGTTGCGATAAGGTCACGCGTCAGGTCAATCCATTAAGCGCGCATGCGGGTGCACGCCGAAATATGCTAAGGGTGCCTGGCAATGGCTTCAACCATCAATAGCACCGTTGCCGTCGCGATCGTTTGCAAGGCTCCGATCGCCGGGCAATCGAAGACCCGCCTATCGCCGCCGCTGCGGCCGGACGAGTGCGCGGCGCTGTCGGCCTGCTTCATCCGCGATCTATCGAACACCGTCCAGAGCTTGGCCGATGACGGCGATGTTGCCGGCTACGCGGTCTATACGCCGCGTGGATCGGAAGACGCGCTGCGGCAATGGCTGCCCGATGGCTTCAGGCTGATATTGCAGGGTGAGGGCGATCTCGGTGCCCGCCTGGTCAAGGGTAGCGCCGATCTGCTTGGCGTTGGCCATGCCGGCGTTATCCTGGTCAATTCCGACGCGCCGACCTTGCCGAAGGCGATCCTGCGCGCGGCCGTGGACGCGGTCCGTGGCGGCGACAATGTGGTATTGAGCCCCGCGCTCGACGGCGGCTACACGCTGATCGGCTTGTCACGACTGCATGCCGGGCTGTTCTCGAACATACCCTGGAGCACCGACAAGGTTTATCGCTTGACGCTGGAGCGTGCGCGCGAGCTTGGTTTGCCGGTGGTGAATGTTCCCGGCTGGTACGATGTCGACGATGCAGCCTCGCTGCAGATGCTCACAGACGAATTGTCCGGACGGCGCCCGGCTTTTGCCGATCCGAATCTCGTCGGCGCCGACGCCCCGGCCAGCCGTCAATTCCTGCGTGATCGGCGGATTGCGCCCGCCATGCAGCGCTAAACCGCGAATATCAGCGCCGCCCTAGCCATCGATCAGTGAGTTAGGCTTGGCAAAACGTTCCAGCGCCGTTGAATCCTCAATGATGATATCGCGCCCGGAACTCCGCACCCCGTATTTCGCCAGCAGCGCCAGATTGCGCGACAGATTCTCCGGCGTCATCCCCAGGCTCGATGCCAGGGTGCGCTTTTCGAACGCCAGTTCGATGTTGCGCTGATGGCCCTGCTGGGCATCGGCGCTCAGAATCCAGTTCGCCAGCCGCTCCGCGCTGGTGCGCAATTTCTCGTTCTTGAGCGAGCGCACGACGCTGCGGTAGCGCTCGGCGAGCTCATTGACGATCGCGCGCGCGAAGGCGTGATCGCGGTCGAACACGTCGCGCACGGTCTGCGCCGGGATCATGAGAATTTGCGACGGTGTCAGCGTGCGGGCCGATTTGAGATAGACCTCGTCGCGAATCACCGCGGCCAGGATGAAGGTCGACACCGGCCGCACGATATCGAGCGTGGTTTCATGGTGATCGTGGACGCCGTACAGCTCGACCGATCCCTCAACGACGATATGCAGGAAGTCCGGCATGCCGCCTTCATTGATCAGCGTCACATGCTGTGGAAAACGCTGCAGGAACGCCGCGCTCACCAGTTCATCGAAGTTCGCTTCGGCCATGTCGCGAAACAGCGGCAGGGCGCGGATGACTTTCCAATCGGATTGACGCACGGTTTCGCCTCCATATGCAGGCTATTCACGACCCATGGGCGCACTTTAGGCCGGCGAAACCCAAGCCGACTTGATAAATATCAAAATGAAGATGCTCATAAGTCAATCCATGTATCCACATAAGTAAAGTCAGATTGTCGCAGAGAAATAGTCAGTAGTATTGATCAAACTCAAAGCATTGGTCTCGAATTCCCGCTTTTGTCGACGTTGACGGTTTTCAGCGGGTCACAGGAGCGGGCTTTGCCCATGCCAAATACCTCTGCCATCAGTGTCGCCGGCCAAAGCGGGGTGCAGGTCTTCGAGACCCGCAAGCAATATTCCGTTCTGACCATGAATACGTTGGCCTTTACGGTCAACTTCGCCATCTGGACAATGTTTTCCGTCATCGGCATCCGGATCAAAAGCGAGCTGGGTCTTAACGAGACTGAATTTGGCTTGCTGGTCGCGACGCCGATCCTGACGGGATCGCTGATCCGTCTGCCGCTCGGGATTCTGACCGATCGCTACGGCGGCCGCGTTGTGTTTCTCATCCAGATGATCCTGGTGGCGATCCCGACTTACGGCTTGGCATTCGCGACTGAGTATTGGCAATACCTCTTCATCGGTCTTTTCGTCGGTCTGGCCGGCGGCTCGTTCGCGGTCGGTATCGCCTACACCTCCGCCTGGTTCCCGAAAGAAAAGCAGGGCACCGCGATGGGCATCTTCGGCGCCGGCAACGCCGGCGCCGCGGTCACGAACCTGGCGGCGCCGCTGATCATCGTCGCCTTCGGCTGGCGCGCGGTGCCGCAAATCTATTCGGTCACCATGTTGGCGATGGCGGTGCTGTTCTGGTTCTGCACCTATCCCGATCCGAAGCTTGAAGAGCGTCGCAAGAAGGGCAAGTTTCCCTCGCTGATCGAACAGCTCGCGCCACTGGCGGAAATGCGGGTCTGGCGGTTCTGCCTGGCCTACTATTTCGTGTTCGGCGGGTTCGTCGCGCTCGCGCTCTGGCTGCCGAAATATTACGTAACGGAATACGGCCTGACGCTTCAGTCCGCAGCCTTCATCACGATGTTCTTCACGCTGCCGTCCGGTCTCATTCGCGCGCTCGGCGGATGGATCTCCGATAAGTTCGGCGGCAGCACCACGACCTGGTGGGTGTTCTGGGTCTGCATCGTTTGCCTGTTTTTCCTCGCTTATCCGCCGACCACGCTGGTGGTCCACGGCGTCAAAGGCAATGTCACCTTCGACATGGGGATCGGCGTCGTCTTTTTCACGATCCTCATCTTCGTTGTTGGCATTGCGCAAGGCATCGGCAAGGCCAGCGTTTACCGCGAACTGGCCGACTTCTACCCGGCGAACATGGGCTCCGTGGGCGGTTTGGTCGGCGTGATCGGCGGCCTCGGCGGCTTCACGCTGCCGATCGTTTTCGGCATCGCCGTTGACGCCACCAACGTGCGCAGCAGCGCGTTTATGCTGATGTATGCCGTTGTCGCCGGCGTGATGGTGTGGACTTGGCTGGCGGAGAAGGGCGAACGCGCAGCGGTGCTGGAGCGCGAACCAGGGCTGCGTGACCAGATGGTCAAGGAACACCTGGTCGGCGTGCACGCCGCTCGTCGCTGGCTCACCGACTGGCGTCCGGACGACGCGAAGTTCTGGCAACAGCAGGGCCGGGGTATTGCTTTGCGCAACCTGATCCTCTCCATGCCGCCGCTGTTCCTATCTTTCGCGGTATGGATGGTCTGGAGCGTGGTGGTGGTCGAACTGCCCCGCATCGGCTTCCAGTTCACCACCAGCCAACTGTTCTGGCTGGCGGCCGCGCCGGGCATTTCGGGCGGCGCGCTGCGGCTGGCCTATGCCTTCGTCGTGCCGATCTTCGGCGGCCGGAACTGGACGGTGTTCAGCACCGCCTCGCTGCTGCTGCCAACGCTTTGGATGGCCCTGGCAATCCAGAACCCGGCGACGAGTTACGCGGTGTTCGTTGCCATCGCGCTGTTGTGCGGATTGGGCGGCGGCAATTTCTCCTCCAGCATGGCCAATATCAGCTTTTTCTTCCCGAAGAAGGTGCAAGGTACGGCGCTTGGCTGGAATGCCGGTCTTGGCAATCTCGGCGTCGGCGTGATGCAGGCTGTGGTGCCCTTGACCATCTATGGCGGCGCGCTCGCCTTCATGGGCGGCTCCTCGCAGAACTATACTGACGGTGCTGTCGTCACCAAAGTCTGGCTGCAGAACGCCGCCTATATCTGGGTGCCGTTCATCCTGCTGGCGACCGTCGCGGCCGCCTGGGGCCAGAACAATATCCGCGGCGTCCAGGCGACCTTCCGCGACCAATTGGGCATCTTCCAGCGCAAGCACGCCTGGATCCTGGCGTGGCTCTACACCGGCACGTTCGGTTCGTTCATCGGATTTGCCGCGGCGTTCCCGCAATTGCTGTCGACCTATTTCCCGACATCCGAAGCCAAGCATTGGGCCTTCGTCGGCCCGCTGCTGGGCGCGCTGGTCCGCCCGCTCGGCGGCTGGTTGTCCGATCGACTCGGCGGCGGCAAGGTCACCTTCTGGAACTTCGCCGTCATGCTGGTGGCCGCGATCGCGATCCTGGTATTCCTGCCGTCCGCTTCGGGCAGCTCTTCGCCATCCTGGTTCTTCGCGAGCTTCGTCTTGCTGTTCGTCACGACCGGCATCGGCAACGGCTCGGTGTTCCATGTCGTCCCCAATGTCTTCCTCAAGCTGCACACACGCGTGGCCGGGAAGAGCAAGGCGGCACAGGGTCGTGCGGTCGCCGAAGGCGAAATCGAAGCGTCGGTTGCGCTTGGATTTACCGCGGCGATTGCCGCGCTCGGGTTGTTCTTTATCCCGGCGGTGATCGGCATCTCCATCAATGCGACCGGCACGCCCGGAACGGCTCTGGCCGTGTTCGTCGTGTTCTACCTGACGTGTCTGTTGGCGACATGGTGGTGGTACCGGCGCAAAGACGCGGAAGTTCGCTGCGACTGAATCAATAGCCAGCCGACCGGCAACGTACGCAAAACATTGGCGCATGAAGATCGAGGGGAGTGATATGGCTGCAATAACCACCTGGAACATCGAAGACGGCAAATTCTGGCAGGCGACCGGCAAGCGCGTCGCCAGCCGCAACCTCTGGATCTCGATACCGGCACTGTTGCTGGCCTTCGCGGTGTGGATGGTGTGGTCGGTGGTTGTTGCCAAGTTGCCGGCGGTCGGCTTCAAGTTCACCACCGATCAGCTGTTCTGGCTGGCGGCGATTCCCGGCCTGTCGGGCGCCACGCTGCGCATCTTCTACTCGTTCATGCCGCCGATCTTTGGCGGGCGGATATGGACGACGTTGTCGACCGCTTCGCTGTTGATTCCGGCGATCGGCATCGGGTTCGCGGTGCAGAATCCGAGCACGCCGTACATCCTGTTCGCGACACTCGCGCTGCTGTGCGGTTTCGGCGGCGGAAACTTCGCCTCCTCGATGGCGAATATCAGCTTCTTCTTCCCGAAGGCGGAGAAGGGCAATGCGCTCGCGCTCAATGCCGGCCTCGGCAATCTCGGCGTCAGCGTGGTGCAGTTCGTCATCCCGCTGGTGATCACGGCCGGCGTGTTCGGCTGGCTCGGCGGCGATCCGCAGACTGCGACCGAGGGCGGCAAGACCAGCCAGCTTTGGCTGCAGAATGCCGGTTTCGTCTGGGTGCCGTTCATCGTCATCTCCACCATCGCGGCCTGGTTCGGCATGAGCGACATCGCGGCGATGAAGGCCTCGTTCGCCGATCAGGCGGTGATCTTCAAGCGCAAGCACAACTGGCTGATGTGCTGGCTCTATACCGGAACCTTCGGCTCCTTCATCGGCTATTCGGCGGGATTCCCGCTGCTGGCCAAGACTCAGTTCCCGCAGGTCGACTCGCTCAAGTTCATCTTCCTCGGGCCGCTGGTCGGGGCGCTGTCGCGCTCGGCCACCGGCTGGTTGTCCGACAAATACGGCGGCGGCCGCGTCACCTTCTGGGTGTTCGCGCTGATGATCGCCGCGGTCGGGGGTGTGCTCTACTTCCTCGGCATCAAGGATCAGCCGGGCGCGTTCTGGGGTTTCTTCGCCATGTTCATGATCCTGTTCTTTGCAACCGGCGTGGGCAACGCGTCCACCTTCCAGATGATCCCGGCGATCATGCGACAGGAAATCTCGCGTCTCAACCCGAGCATGAATCCAGCCGAAAAAATTCGGCAGGCGGACATGGAATCGGCGGCGATCATCGGTTTCACCTCGGCGATCGCGGCCTATGGCGCCTTCTTCATCCCGAAGAGCTACGGCACTTCGATCGCGCTGACCGGCGGACCGGAGATGGCGCTGTGGTGGTTTATGGGGTTTTACGTAACCTGCTTGGCCATCACCTGGGTCTTCTACACCCGACGCGGCGGTCTCCTGCACGATGTCGAGCGGGGCAAATCGCAGTCGTCTGCTGCTCCGTAATTGGTCGAAATAGAGGACTTAAGCGATGAGCCATTTTCTTGACCGTCTGACCTTCTTCAACCGCGTCGTCGAGAATTTCTCCGACGGCCACGGCATCGTCACCAACGAGGATCGGCGTTGGGAGGACGGCTACCGCAAGCGCTGGCAGCACGACAAGATCGTGCGCTCGACCCACGGCGCCAATTGCACCGGCTCGTGCTCGTGGAAGATCTACGTCAAGGGCGGCATCGTCACCTGGGAGACGCAGCAGACCGATTATCCGCGCACGCGGCCGGAACTGCCCAACCACGAGCCGCGCGGCTGCTCGCGCGGGGCGAGCTATTCCTGGTACCTGTATTCCGGTAATCGCGTGAAATATCCGCTGGTGCGCTCGCGCCTGCTCAAGCTCTGGCGCGAGGCGAGGGCGCTGCGCAAGCCGGTGGCGGCCTGGGAGTCGATCGTAACCGACCCGAAGAAACGCGCGGCCTATACCGAAAAGCGCGGGCTCGGCGGTTTCGTGCGCGCGACCTGGGACGAGGTCACCGAGATCATCGCCGCCGCCAATGCCTACACCGTGAAGAAGCACGGTCCCGACCGCGTCATCGGCTTCTCGCCGATCCCGGCGATGTCGATGGTGTCCTATGCCGCCGGCTCGCGCTACCTGTCGCTGCTCGGCGGCGTCTGCATGTCGTTCTACGACTGGTATTGCGACCTGCCGCCGTCCAGTCCGCAGACCTGGGGCGAGCAGACCGACGTGCCCGAGAGCGCCGATTGGTACAATTCGGGCTTCCTCATTCTGTGGGGATCGAATGTCCCGCAGACCCGCACGCCCGACGCGCACTTCTATACCGAAGCGCGCTATCGCGGCGCCAAGAGCGTGGTGATCTGTCCGGACTATTCGGAAGCCTCGAAATTCGCCGACCTGTGGATCTCGGTGAAGCAGGGCACCGACTCGGCGCTCGCCATGGCGATGGGCCACGTCATCCTGCGCGAATTCTATTTCGACAAGCAGACCCAATATTTCGAAGACTATATCCGGCAATACAGCGACATGCCGATGCTGGTGAAGCTGGTGAAGAAGGGCGACAGCTTCATTCCCGACCGGCAACTGCGCGCCTCGGATTTCGCCGACAATCTCGGCGAGACCAACAATCCGGAGTGGAAGACCGTCGGCTATGACGAGATCTCCAAGAGCGTCGTGGTGCCGAACGGCTCGGTCGGCGCCCGCTGGGGCGAGAAGGGCAAATGGAATCTGGAGGAAAAGGATACCAAAGGCCGGGCCACCAAACTGCGGCTGACCTTTGCCAACGACAAGGATGAGCTAGCCGACGTCGGTTTCCCCTATTTCGGCAATCGCGAGCACGACTATTTCGCCGGCACCGACCACGCCAGCGTGCTGGTGCGCAAAGTGCCGGCCAAGCGGATGAAATTGAAGGACGGCGAGGCGCTGGTCGCCTCGGTGTTCGACCTGTTCGCCGCCAATTACGGCCTCGATCGCGGCTTCGGCGGCAAGCATGTCGCCAAGTCCTACGACGACAACGAACCCTATACGCCGGCCTGGGCGGAAAAGATCAGCGGCGTGCCACGCGACCAGATCATCACGGTGGCGCGCGAATTCGCGCTCAATGCCGAGAAGACCAAGGGCCGCTCGATGATCATCATCGGCGCCGCCATGAACCATTGGTTCCACGCCGACATGAACTACCGCGGCGCCATCAACATGCTGGTGCTGTGTGGATGCGTCGGCCAATCCGGCGGCGGCTGGTCGCATTATGTCGGCCAGGAAAAGCTGCGGCCGCAGTCGGGCTGGGCGCCCTTGGCTTTTGCGCTCGACTGGGGGCGGCCGCCGCGCCAGCAGAACTCCACCTCGTTCTTCTATGCGCACACCGATCAATGGCGCTACGAGACCGTCGGCATCAATGAGCTGATCTCGCCGACCGCGCCCGAAGGTCAGTGGGACGGTGCGCTGATCGACTACAATGTGCAGGCCGAGCGCATGGGCTGGCTGCCATCGGCGCCGCAGCTGCGGCAGAACTCGCTCGATCTCGCCAAGCAGGCGCAGGCTGCCGGCCTCGAGCCCAAGGACTACGTGCCGAAGGCGCTCAAATCCGGCGAATTGCAGATGGCCTGCGAGGACCCGGATCACCCCGATAATTGGCCGCGCAACATGTTCGTGTGGCGCTCGAACATTCTCGGCTCGTCCGGCAAGGGCCACGAATATTTCCTCAAGCATCTGCTCGGCACCAATCATGGCGTGCAGGGCAAGGACTTAGGCGCGACCGGCAAAGTGAAGCCGAAGGAAGTCGTCTGGCACGAGCAGGGCCCGCAAGGAAAACTCGATCTGCTGGTCACGCTCGATTTCCGCATGTCGACCACGTGCGTCTACTCCGACATCGTGTTGCCGACCGCGACCTGGTACGAGAAGAACGACCTCAACACCTCCGACATGCATCCCTTCATCCATCCGCTCACCGCGGCGGTCGATCCGGTGTGGGAATGCAAGAGCGACTGGGAAATCTACAAGGCGATCGCCAAGAAGTTCTCCGAGGTCGCGCCGGAAGTGCTCGGCGTCGAAAAAGACGTGGTGATGACGCCGATCATGCACGACACCCCGGGCGAAATCGCCCAGGCGCTCGACGTCAAGGATTGGAAGAAGGGCGAGGTCGAGCCGATTCCCGGCAAGACCATGCCGGCCGTCACCGTGGTCGAGCGCGATTATCCCAATCTTTATAAGCGATACACCTCGCTCGGTCCGCTGATGAGCAAGCTCGGCAATGGCGGCAAGGGCATGAGTTGGAATACCGAGCATGAGGTCGAGTTGTTGCAGAAGCTCAACGGCGTCGTGACCGAGGAGGGCACGACCAAAGGCCTCGCGCGCATCTCAAGCGACATAGACGCCACCGAAGTAATCCTCTCGCTGGCGCCGGAAACCAACGGCGAGGTCGCGGTCAAAGCCTGGGCCTCGCTCGGCGGGTTCACCGGGCGCGAGCATACCCATCTCGCCCTGCCGAAGGAGGACGAGAAGATCCGTTTCCGCGACGTGGTGGCGCAGCCGCGCAAGATCATCTCGTCGCCGATCTGGTCGGGGCTGGAATCCGAGAAGGTCTGCTACAACGCCAGCTACACCAACGTGCATGAGTTGATCCCGTGGCGCACGCTCACCGGCCGTCAGCAGCTCTATCAGGACCATCTGTGGATGCGGGCTTTCGGCGAGGCGCTTTGCGTTTATCGGCCGCCGGTCGACCTCAAGACCATCAAGCCGATCATCGACCAGAAGCCGAACGGCGAGAAGCAGATCGTGCTCAATTTCATCACGCCGCACCAGAAATGGGGCATCCATTCGACCTATACCGACAATCTGCTGATGCTCACGCTGTCGCGCGGCGGGCCGATCGTATGGATCAGCGAGAACGACGCCAGCAAGGCCGGCATCGTCGATAACGACTGGATCGAAGCCTACAACATCAACGGCGCGCTGACCGCGCGTGCCGTCGTCTCGCAGCGCGTGAAGGACGGCATGTGCCTGATGTATCACGCGCAGGAGAAGATCGTGAACGTGCCCGGCTCGGAAATAACCGGACAGCGCGGCGGCATCCACAATTCGGTGACCCGCACGGTGGTCAATCCCCTCCACATGATCGGCGGCTACGCCCAATTGTCGTACGGCTTCAACTATTACGGCACGATCGGCACCAACCGCGACGAATTCGTCATCATCCGCAAGATGGTGAAGGTCGACTGGCTCGATAAGCCGACCGCCGATCAACCGGAACCTCTCTCCGTCGCGCCCAAATCCACGAATAAGCTGGAGCTCGCACGATGAAAATCCGCGCCCAAATCGCGATGGTGCTTAATCTCGACAAGTGCATCGGATGTCACACCTGCTCGGTTACCTGCAAGAACGTGTGGACCAGCCGCGAAGGCATGGAATACGCATGGTTCAATAACGTCGAGACCAAGCCGGGCATCGGCTATCCGAAGGACTGGGAGAACCAGGACCGCTGGAACGGCGGCTGGCGCCGCAAGCGCAACGGCAAGATCGAGCCGCGCATCGGCTCGAAATGGCGGATACTGGCTAATATCTTCGCCAATCCTGACCTGCCGGAGATCGACGACTACTACGAGCCGTTCACCTTCGATTACGAGCATCTGCAAACGGCGCCCGAGATGTCGGCGTTCCCGACCGCGCGGCCGCGCTCGCTGATCACCGGCCAGCGCATGGAAAAGATCGAGTGGGGCCCGAACTGGGAGGAAATCCTCGGCACCGAATTCGCCAAACGCTCGAAGGACGTCAACTTCGAAGGCATCCAGAAGGAAATCTACGGCCAGTTCGAAAACACCTTTATGATGTATCTGCCGCGGCTGTGCGAACACTGCCTCAATCCGGCCTGCGTGGCGTCCTGTCCCTCGGGCGCGATCTACAAGCGCGAGGAAGATGGCATCGTGCTGATCGACCAGGACAAGTGCCGCGGCTGGCGCATGTGCGTGTCGGGCTGCCCGTACAAGAAGATCTATTACAACTGGTCGAGCGGGAAATCCGAGAAGTGCATCTTCTGCTACCCGCGCATCGAGGCCGGCCAGCCGACGGTCTGTTCCGAGACATGTGTCGGCCGCATCCGCTATCTCGGCGTCGTGCTCTATGACGCCGACCGCATCGAGCAAGCGGCGAGTGTGCCGGACGAGCAGGATCTTTATCAGGCCCAGCTCGACGTGTTCCTCAATCCGCACGATCCGGCGGTGATCGCGCAGGCGCGCGTCGACGGCATCCCCGAGAATTGGCTGGAGGGCGCGCGTCGCTCGCCGGTCTACAAGATGGCCATGGAGTGGAAGGTGGCGTTCCCGCTCCACCCGGAATATCGAACATTGCCAATGGTTTGGTACGTGCCGCCGCTGTCGCCGATCCAGTCGGCCTCGGCCGCCGGCAAGATGGGCCATGACGGCGAGATGCCGGACGTGCGCTCGCTGCGCATCCCGCTCAAGTACCTCGCCAATCTTCTAACCGCCGGCAAGGAGGAGCCGGTGGCGCTCGGCCTCGAACGCATGCTGGCGATGCGCGCCTATATGCGTTCCAAGACCGTCGACGGCGTGATCGACGAAGCCATCGCCAAGCGCGTGGGCCTCAGCGCGCTCGCCATCGAGGACATGTATCAGACCATGGCGATCGCCAATTACGAGGATCGCTTTGTCATCCCGACGGCACATCGCGAGATCAACGAGGATGCCTACGACCTGCGCGGCTCGTGCGGCTTCACGTTCGGCAATGGCTGTTCCGGCGGCACGACCGAAACCAACCTGTTCGGCACGCCCAAAAGCGGGAACAAGCGCGCCAAGACCCCGATGGAGGTCGTGTGATGCTCAAGAGCTTGAAGGCGCTGTCGGCGTTGCTGACCTATCCGACGCTTGAGCTGCAACAGGCGTGCGGCGAAATCAGCGAGGTGCTCGAGAAGGAAACGGCAATCCCGTCCGGCCAGCGCGGCCAGTTGTATAAATTGCTGACCGAACTCGCTACCGGAGATCTCTACGATCTGCAGGAACGCTACGTAATGCTGTTCGACCGCACGCGTTCGCTGTCGTTGCACCTGTTCGAGCATGTGCACGGCGAGAGCCGCGACCGCGGCCAGGCCATGATCGACCTGAAGACGCAATACGAGCAGCACAATCTGTTCATGAGCGCGGCCGAACTGCCGGATTTCCTGCCGCTGTTCCTGGAATATCTCTCGGTGCTGCCGGCGGCGGAAGCCTGCGAAACGCTGGGCCAGCCCGCCCACATCTTCGCCGCCATGGCGGAGCGTCTGCGCAAGCGCAAGTCTGCCTACGAAGCGGTGTTCCGCGTTCTGGTCGCGCTTGCAACGGCCAAGCCGAAGGATTCTGAAGTCTCGGCGCTGCTCGAACTGCCCGATCCGGAGGCCTACGACCTGGCGGCGCTTGATGCCGCTTGGGAGGACCAGCCTGTTAATTTCGGCCCCGTTGCCGGCGATGGCTGCAAGGATGGGCTGATCGCCCGTATCCGCGGCGGACTACGCCCGGCACCGGATATGCCGCCCGCAAACCCAACCCGCGCCGTCCCGCCGCGCCAATAAGGACAAAATCATGCGCGACTTGCTCATCTACATCGTGTTCGGCTGGTACCCCTATTTCTGCCTGACCGTGTTTCTGCTCGGCAGTCTGCTGCGGTTCGACCGCGAGCAGTACACTTGGCGCAGCGGGTCGAGCCAGTTGCTGCGCCGCCGGCAATTGACCTGGGGATCGAACCTGTTCCACGTCGGCATTCTCGTCATTTTCTTCGGTCACTTTGGCGGCCTGCTGACGCCGATCTGGGTGTTCGACGCGATCGGCATCTCGCATACCTTCAAGCAGTGGCTGGCGATCAGCATCGGCGGCGTCTCCGGCGTCATGTGCTTCGTCGGCCTCACCCTGCTGTTGCATCGCCGGTTGTTCGACGCGCGCGTGCGCGTGACCTCCTCGTTCGGCGATACCGCGATCCTGCTGATCCTGTACGTGCAGCTGATCCTCGGGCTGTCCACCATTTTCGTGTCGCTCCAACACCTCGACGGCCACGTGATGATGACGTTCATGACCTGGGCGCAGGGCATCCTGACGCTGCAACCGGGCGTCTCCTCGCTCATCGGCGACGTGCACCCGCTGTTCATGCTGCATTTGTTCCTCGGCATGACGATCTTCCTGGTGTTCCCGTTCACCCGGCTGGTGCACGTCTGGAGCGCGCCGATCTGGTATGTCGGCCGGCGCGGCTATCAGGTGGTGCGCACGCGTGGGTCGCGCGGGGTTATGTCCGCGGAGTGGCCGCGATGAGCTGCGCGGTCCACACGCAACTGCCCGGCGGCAAGCCGGTTACCGTCAGCGTGAATGGTGTGGCGATCGCGCGCGACGCCATCGTGCGCGAAATGCAGCACCATGCCGCGGCAAAGCCGATCGCGGCCTGGCAGCAGGCCGCGCGCGCGCTTGTCATCCGCGAGCTGCTGCTGCAGGAGGCGCGCCGTCTTGCCGTCACGCCGCAGCCAATCAGCGACGCCGAAGGACGCCGCGAGACCGACGAAGAAGCCATGATGCGCGGGCTGATCGAGCGCGAGGTCGCGGTGCCCGAGCCGGACGACGAGACCTGCCGGCGCTATTACGAAAATAACCGTGCGCGTTTGCGCTCGTCCGACATCTACGAAGCCTCGCATATCCTGTTCGCGGCGCTACCCGCCGACGCGCCAGCCTATGCGCAGGCGCGCGAGGATGCCGCCGCGGCGCTGGCCGAGTTGCGCGCGCATCCGGAGCGGTTTGCCGCGCTGGCGCAGGCGCATTCGCAATGCCCGTCGGCGGCGCAGGGCGGCAATCTCGGCCAGATCACGACCGGCCAGACGACGCCCGAGTTCGAACAGGTCCTCATCGGGCTCGCTCCCGGTGAGCTGTGCGCGGCGCCGGTCGCGACGCGCTACGGTTTCCATATCATCCAGCTCGGTCGCAAGCATGAGGGCCGCACGCTGCCTTATGAACTGGTCGCTGCCCGCATCGCGGACTATCTGCGCGAGAGCGTCAAGCGGCGGGCCGCCGCGCAATACATCGCGCGACTGGTGTCGGCGGCGCAGATCCAGGGCATCGAGCTCGCCGGCGCCAACGACATGCGCGTGCACTAAGGAGCCGTCATGCTCGGTGATTTGCTGGCCAACCTGACCGACGAAACGACGGCGCTCGAGACGATCCTCGGCGCCGGCGACTTGGCGCTGCTCACCGCGGTGCGCGAACAGGCCGCTGCCGATGGGGTCGATCTGGCGGCTTATGTGAGCCAGACGGTGCGACGCTACGCGAATGAAGCTTCCGATGAGGAATGGATCACTTTGATGGGAGCGCTGAACCGTTCGCCGGACCCGAGCGCCACCTGCCTGAAGCGCGCCTTCGAGCACGCCCTGCGCCACTAGCGCCGACATCAATGAGCCGGTTGGCACGGGCCGACGGCGTGGAGGTTTAATGACTCCGGTCCCTCGTCTGCGCGCCTATGCTGGCTTCACACTGCTGACCTACGGGTTTCGGCCGTTCTTCCTGTTTGGCGCCATCTATGCCGGGCTCACGGTGCTCGCCTGGCTGCCGATGTTCTATGGCGAGCTGCAAGTCGCCAGCGCCTTTGCGCCGGTCGACTGGCACGTCCATGAAATGCTCTACGGCTACCTGCCGGCGATCATCACCGGCTTCCTGCTCACCGCGATTCCGAACTGGACCGGACGGTTGCCAATCCAGGGCATGCCGTTGCTGGTGCTGGTCGCGGCGTGGCTGGCGGGCCGCGTCTGCGTCACGCTGTCCGCGCAGATCGGTTGGCTGGCGGCCGGCATTGTCGATGTTGGCTTCCTGATCCTGGTCATCGCCGCCGCCGCGCGCGAGATCGTCGTCGGCAAGAACTGGCGAAATCTCAGAGTCGTCGGCATGGTGACGTTGCTCTTTGCCGGCAATGTCGCATTCCATATCGAGGCGCATATTCGCGGTCATGCCGAATACGGCACCCGCATCGGCATCGCCGCCATCGTGCTGCTGCTTGCGCTGATCGGTGGCCGCATCATTCCGAGCTTCACGCGCAACTGGCTGGCGCGCGAAAACCCCGGACGCTTGCCGGCGCCGTTCGCGCGCTACGACGCCGTCACGCTTGCTGTGAGCGGGGCGAGCCTCGCACTCTGGGTCGTGCAGCCAGCCGGACGGCTGACCGCGGCCGCGCTCGTCATCGCCGCTGCGCTGAATGCCGTGCGCCTGGCGCGCTGGGCGGGCGACCGCACCTTCCGCGACCGCCTGGTGCTGATCCTGCACGTCGGTTACCTATTCGTGCCGCTCGGCTTTCTGCTCGTGGGCTTGGGCGCGCTCGGCATCGTCGCAGACAGTGCCGGACTCCATGCCTGGATGGTGGGAGCGGCGGGCACCTTGACGCTCGCGGTGATGACCCGCGCCAGCCTCGGCCATACCGGCAACGCACTCATTGCGTGGCCGGCGACGCAGGCGATTTATGCGGCCGTCGTCATCGCCGCGTTGGCGCGCATCGGCTCGTCGCTGGAACCGGGTTGGAGCGAGTGGTTACTGCCTATTTCGGCGTTCGCCTGGGTTGCGGCGTTTTTGGGCTTTGCCGTGACGTTTGGGCCGTTGCTGGTGCGGCCGAAGCCGGGTGCGTAGCGGCTAGGACGTCATCGCGGGGACAAGCCCGGCCATGACGTCAGCGTTCAGCCTCACTTGCCCAGGCGCTTCAGCTCGACGCCGGCGGCGAGGAAATGCACGGTATGGATGCTGCACACCTCGCGCACGCGCACGAACAGCCGCGCCGCTTCCGCTTTGTCGCCTTTGACGAGCGCATGCTCGCCGGTGAAGAACGACAGATTGCAATCGCGGGCGCGGCCCATCGACGAGCCGTGGCTCGATGGCGGCGATAGCTGGTCGGCTTTCACTTGGCCGAGAAAGAACGCAACCAGCGTGCCGGGCCATTGCTTGAGGTCGATCTTGCCGGCATTGCGGGCGAGCTCCTCGGCGTCGTTCTGGCCGGCTTTGGCGCGGGCGATATGCAGCCAAGCCGCCTGGTAGGGCAGCCACAACACGTCTCCGGTATGTGTGGACGAGCCGAGCGACACCGCCTTGTCGAAGTCGGCGGCAGCCTCGGCGTAGCGCGCGGCGAGGAACTGCGTGTAGCCGCGCTCGTTATAGGGTTCCCAGCCGTCGAGATCGGCCGTCTTGGGATCCTTGGTCGTCGCTGCCGTGAAATCGGCGACGGCGCGGTCGTAATCGCCCTTGGCACGGTTGCTGGCGGCGCGTTGCATGAGGGTGCTCAGCGAATCTTTCAGCTTGAGCGCCGCATCGAGATCGGCGACGGCCTTATCGTATTGACCGTTCAGGTGCAGGGCTTGCGCCCGCGCGACGTAAAGTTCGTCGTCATCGGTCTTGCTGCGGAGCGCGGCGGTGAAATCGTCGATGGCGTTATCGCGCAGCCGGCGTGCGTCGTCGCGTTTGTGGAACGCGTCGGCGATCATGCTCTTGGCCGTATAGATGCTGCCGCGCCCCTTGTGGGCGACAAGCCGATCGGCGGGTGAAAGGTCGCCGGCCGAGATTGCCTGGGTGAACAGGTGGATGGCTTCATCGGCATTGCTGGCTTCCGCCGCGGTTTTCGCCGCTTTCAGGTGGTCGAGGCCGCCGGCCTGCAGGGACGATGCGGCTAAGACGACCATGCACACGGCCGCCAACAAAACTCTGATCATGATTGCTCCGTTTTCGCCGGCACCGGTTCCGCGAGGCGTCGCTCGTTCAGGGGATCGAACGGGTGAACCGCAGGCGGGGTGCCGCGGCGCTTGTAGCAGATTGCGAAGACTCGAATTTGATTTTAAGCAATGTTGTAAATGGCCGGGAGCTGTCCCATTTAGGCTCAAATCGCGAGAATTTCGTCGATTTGGCCCCTTTTCCCTTAGGCCCTGGACCTCAGCGACCCTGATAGGCCGGCGTGTGTACGATCAGGCCGTCGAGCGCTTCCGTCACCTTGATCTGGCAGGACAGCCGCGAGGTCGGTTTCACCTCGAAGGCGAAATCAAGCATGTCTTCCTCTTCCGCCGAGGGCTTGCCGACCTTCTCGCTCCAGGCCTCGTCGACATGCACCAGGCAGGTCGCGCAGGTGCAGGCGCCGCCACATTCGGCGACGATGCCGCCGATCTGATTGCGCAGCGCCGTCTCCATCACGGTGGAGCCGACTTCGCCCTCGACCGCGTGCTTGGTGCCGTCGTGTTCGACAAAGGTGATCTTCGCCATTTTTGCGTTGCTTTGGCTGGAGCGGGACAAATCTTGCACGTCACTCATGCGACACCGAGCTTCTTCTGCAGGCTGGTCGACGAAGTGGTGTACTGAAACACCAGCCGCTTGTCGGGATAGACGTAGTGGTAGACCTTTTGCGCCATCAGAGCGGCTTCGTGGAAGCCGGATAAAATCAGCTTGAGCTTGCCCGGATAGGTGTTGATGTCGCCGATCGCGAACAGGCCGGGGACCGTGGTCTCGAACGTGCCGGTGTCGACCGGGATCAGCTCGTCTTCCAGCGTGAGGCCCCAGTCGGCCACCGGGCCGAGCTTCATGGTGAGCCCGAAGAACGGCAGCATGGCGTCGATTTCGACCCGCGCGACGGCGCCGTCATTGCCCTTGATGCTGGCGGCGGTGAGCTGGCCATCGCCGCCTTCCAGTCCCGACACCTGGCCGATCTTGAGATCCATGCTGCCGGCGGCGACCAAAGCGCGCATCTTGTTGACGCTGTCGGGGGCGCCGCGGAATTCGTCGCGCCGGTGCACCAGCGTCACGCGTTTGGCGATCGGCTGCAAATTGAGCGTCCAGTCGAGCGCGCTATCGCCGCCGCCGACGATCAGCAGCCGCTTGTCGCGGAACGCGTCCATCTTGCGCACGGCATAGTGGACGGATTTACCCTCATAGGGCTCGATGCCGGGGATCGGCGGCCGCTTCGGCTGGAACGAGCCCCCGCCGGCGGCGATCGCCACGGCCTTGGTCTCGAACACCTTGCCGCGATCGGTGGTGACGCGAAACAGCGGGTCGCCGATTTTTTCGAGCGTGGTCACCATCTCGCCGAGATGAAAGGTGGGGTTGAACGGCTTGATTTGCTGCATCAGCGCCTCGACCAGGCCATGCCCGGTGATGAACGGCACCGCCGGGATGTCGTAGATCGGCTTTTCCGGATAGAGTTCGGCGCATTGGCCGCCGACCTTGTCGAGGATGTCGACCAGGTGCGCCTTGATGTCGAGCAGGCCCAGCTCGAAGACCGCGAACAGGCCGATCGGCCCGGCGCCGATGATCAGAACATCGGTCTTGATCGTATCGCTCATTGATGTCGTCCCGGCAGCCGCCGGCTCCCCATTTTGGTTTTTTTGAGTCGTCACGCCGACCTGCGCGTCATTTGAGTGTCGGGATTCGCGATGAGATGCAACAGCTCCGCCAGATTCTGCTCCGGCGTCTTGCCGGTGGTGGCGAGCGCCACCTCGGCTTTAGCATAGAGCGGCTCGCGGCTCTTGAGAATGGAAACGAGATCCTCCATGGCGCGGGAGCTGTTGGCAATCGGCCGCATGTCGCCCTGCGCCATGACGCGCTTCATATGCTCCTGCGGATCGGCGCGCACCCATACCGTGAAGCACGACGACAACAATAATTCCAGCGTGCTCGGCTCGGCGACGATGCTGCCGCTGGTGGCGATCACGAAATTCTGGTGCTGGCGCAAGACCTCGCTGAGCGCCTCGCGCTCGGCGCGGCGGAAGGTCTCCTGGCCGAACATCTCGAAGAGTTCGCTCAAGCTGGCGCCGCTGCGCTTTTCGATCTCGCGGTCGAGCTCGATGAACGGCACGCCGAGGCGCTCTGCCAGCAGGCGTCCAAGCGTCGATTTGCCGCCGCCGCGCAAGCCGATCAAGGCGATTCGGCGCCGGCGCAATTCCTCCGACGGCTTGCTGAAATGTTTCAGCAGCAGGTCGCGCGCCTCGGCCAGGGCCGGCGGCGACAGCCGCTCGAGGAACTGCGACAGCAGCACCAGATCGAGCGCCGGCTCGGCGCCGTCATGCACCAGCTGCGTGACCGGCAAACCGATGGCGCGGGCGATGCGCCGCAGCAGCACGATCGAGCAATTGCCGAGGCCGACTTCGAGCTGAGCCAGATAACGCTCCGACACCCGCGCGTGCTGAGCCAGCGCCTTGCGCGTCATGCCGCGCTGATTGCGCAGCACGCGCACGCGTTCGCCGAGCCGGTGCAGATAGCCGTCGGCAGCGTGGTTGGAGGCGTGTTTGTTGCGGGCGGCTTTCATCACTATCGGCTAACATGCATTATAATGCTAAGCAAGAGAAAAGGTCGATGATGGATGTAACTATCGCTACTCCGATAATGCTATGAAAAATGCCTGTTTTATTGAGCAAAGCACATATTCTTGTGATCGTTGTGGGAACTTATGGTTCCTAGGGCACTGTGGCGCTTGCCTGCTGACAGCCGACATGCTAGTGATATGCACAATAATGCATAAAACAGGGAGAAGGCCGCCGGCCACCTTCGATCCGGCGCTCACCATCATGCAGACCATCGATTTCCAGACCGAGCCGTCGCGCTACCGTCATTGGCGCATCGAGTGCGACGGCGATGTCGCCTATCTCATCATGGACGTCGATCAGGCCGGCGGCCTTACCGAAGGCTATGAACTCAAGCTCAACTCCTACGATCTCGGCGTCGATATCGAGCTCAACGATGCGGTGCAGCGCCTGCGCTTCGAGCATCCGGAAGTGCGCGCCGTCGTCATCAAGTCCGGCAAGGACAATGTATTCTGCGCCGGCGCCAATATCCGCATGCTCGGCAAGTCGACGCACGGCCACAAGGTGAACTTCTGCAAGTTTACCAACGAGACGCGGCTGGCGATCGAAGACGCATCGGAGAATTCCAAGCAGACTTATGTTTGCGCGATCAACGGCAATGCCGCCGGCGGTGGCTATGAACTCGCGCTCGCCACCGACCACATCATGCTGGTGGACGACCGCCGTTCCGCGGTGGCGCTGCCGGAGACGCCGCTCTTGGCGGTGCTGCCCGGCACCGGCGGGCTGACGCGCGTCACCGACAAGCGAAAAGTCCGGCGCGACCGCGCCGATGTGTTCTGCTCGATCGAAGAAGGCATCCGCGGCGCCAAGGCGGTCGAGTGGCGGCTGGTGGACGAGGTGGTGCCGAATTCAAAATGGAAAGAGACGGTCGCCGCCCGCGCCAAGGAGATCGCCGCGCGTTCCGATCGGCCGACCAATGCCAAGGGCATCGCGCTCACCCCGCTCGATCGCAAGATCGCAGGCGACCGGGTGTCCTATTCGCACGTCGACGTCGAGGTCGACCGCGCGCGCGGGCTGGTGACGATCACCGTGCGCGGCCCCGCGCAGGCGGTGCCGGCATCGGTTGAAGCCGCGCATGCGCTCGGCGCTAAATTCTGGCCGCTCACCGTGGCGCGCGAGCTGGAAGACGCGATCCTGCATCTGCGCGCCAATGAGGCGGCGATCGGCGTCGTGCTGTTGCGTACCGACGGCAATGCGCAAGCCGTGCTCGAGCACGACGATTTCCTCGCCAAGGCCGATGGCGACTGGCTGATGCGCGAGATCCGCCATTATCTCAAACGCGTGCTCAAGCGCGTTGATGTCACACCAAGGAGTTTTATCGCGCTGATCGAGCCCGGTTCCTGCTTTGCCGGCACGCTGGCCGAGCTCGCCTTCGCCGCCGATCGCTCGCTGATGCTGGTCGGCACGCGCGAGGGCGATAATCGTAAGCCGGCGGCGATCACGCTGGGCCAGGCCAATTTCGGCTGCTACCCGATGGGCAATGGGCTGACGCGGCTGGCGACCCGTTTCCTCGGCGAGCCGGACACGATCAGCAACGCCAAATCCAAAATCGGTGAGCCGATCGAAGGCGAAGCGGCCGCCGAGCTTGGCCTGGTCACGGCCGCTTACGAGGATTTCGACTGGGACGATGAGCTGCGCGTCATGCTGGAGGAGCGCACCAGCTTCTCGCCCGACGCCATGACCGGCATGGAAGCCAATCTGCGCTTCGCCGGCCCGGAGACGATGGAAACCAAGATATTCGGGCGTTTGACCGCCTGGCAGAACTGGATCTTCCAGCGGCCGAACGCGATCGGCGAGCAGGGCGCGCTCAAGCTCTATGGCAGCGGCGTGTCGCCGACCTTCGCAAAGGAAAGGGTGTAGTCATGAACATCAACATTGCCAAAGTCGACTACGACGGCTTGATCCCCAACAACGTCGCGCTCGGCGACGATCCGCGCGTCAAGCGCGCGCTGGAGAAGTGGCATCCCGGCTACATCGACTGGTGGAAGGACATGGGGCCGGAAGGCTTCCAGGAATCGCTGGTCTATTTGCGCACGGCGGTCAGCGTCGATCCGAAGGGCTGGGCCAAATTCGACTACGTGCGCATGCCGGAATACCGCTGGGGCGTGCTGCTGGCGCCGGCGCTCGAAGGCCGCAAAATCCCGTTCGGCCGCCACAAGGGCGAGCCCGCTTGGCAGGAAGTGCCGGGCGAATACCGCGCCATGCTGCGCCGCCTGATCGTGATCCAGGGCGACACCGAGCCGGCTTCGGTCGAACAGCAGCGCCACCTCGGCAAGACCGCGCCCTCGCTCTACGACATGCGCAACCTGTTCCAGGTCAACGTGGAAGAGGGCCGTCACCTGTGGGCGATGGTCTATCTGCTGCAGAAATATTTCGGCACCGACGGGCGCGAAGAGGCGGAAGCGCTGCTGCAGCGCCGCTCCGGCCATGCCGACACGCCGCGCATGCTGGGCGCCTTCAACGAGAAGACGCCGGACTGGCTGTCGTTCTTCATGTTCACCTACTTCACCGACCGCGACGGCAAGATGCAGCTCGAAGCGCTGGCGCAGTCCGGCTTCGATCCACTGTCGCGCACCTGCCGCTTCATGCTGACCGAGGAAGCCCACCACATGTTCGTGGGCGAGACCGGCGTCACCCGCGTCATCCAGCGCACCTGCGAGGCGATGAAGGAGGCCGGCATCAGCGATCCCAACGAGATCGAGAAGGTGCGCAAGCTCGGCGTCATCGACCTGCCGACCATCCAGAAGAAAGCCAACCTGCATTTCTCGCTGACGCTCGATCTGTTCGGCAACGAGATATCGACCAATGCCGCCAATGCCTTCCACTCCGGCCTGAAAGGCCGTTATCGCGAGGACCGGCTCAAGGACGACCATCAGCTCGAGAGCGTAACCTATCCGGTGCTGCGCCTGATCGACGGCAAGATCCAGAACGACAATACGCCGGCGCTCTCCGCGCTCAACATGCGGCTGCGCGACGACTATGTGGTCGACGCCAATGTCGGCGTCGGCCGCTGGAACAAGGTGATCGAGGGCTTCGGCATTCCGTTCCAGATCAAGCTGCCGCACGTCGCCTTCCACCGCCACATCGGCGAGTTCGCCGACATCAGTGCGGATGTGGACGGAAACCTGCTCACCGACGCGGAATGGACGAAGCGCCACGGCGAATTCCTGCCGTCCGAAAGCGACCGCGCCTTCATCGAAAGCCTGATGCAGCCGCAGTTCGAGCCGGCCAAGTTCGCCAGCTGGATCGCGCCGCCCAAGGTCGGCATCGACAACAAG
This sequence comes from Hyphomicrobiales bacterium, assembly GCA_016185205.1. Taxonomy (GTDB): domain Bacteria; phylum Pseudomonadota; class Alphaproteobacteria; order Rhizobiales; family Xanthobacteraceae; genus Pseudolabrys. The sequence goes on from JACPOA010000014.1 coordinate 32,752, forward strand.
CCGGGCGAATTCGAATACGTGAAGATCGCGTGACCAGTGCTTATCTCCCCCTGCCCTTTCAGGGGGAGGGAATTGAGAGATCCTCATCCCGCAGCTTGAAGCGCTGGATCTTGCCGGAGGCGGTGCGCGGCAGGTCGCTGCGCAGCTCGATCCAGCGCGGGTATTTCCAGGGGCCGGCCTGCTGCTTGACGTGGACCTTCAACGTTTCCAGCAGGTGCTCGTCGGCGACATAGCCGGTCTTGAGCACGATGAAGGCCTTCGGCTTCACCAGCCCGTCGGAATCCTGCTTGCCGATGACGGCGGCCTCCAGCACCGCTTCGTGCGAAACCAGGGCGGCCTCGACGTCGAATGGCGACACCCACATGCCGCTCACCTTGAACATGTCGTCGGTGCGTCCGCAGTAATAGTAGTAGCCGTCGGCGTCGCGGCGATATTTGTCGCCGGTATAGGTCCATTCTCCGGCAAACGTATGCCGGCTCTTGGCGCGCTGGTTCCAATAGCCTTCGCCGGCGGTCGGCCCGCGCACGATCAACTCGCCGATCTCGTCGGCGCCGAGCTCGCGGCCCTTCTCGTCGACAATGCGCGTGTCGTAGCCGGGTACCGGCTTGCCGGTCGAGCCATAGCGGATCTCGCCGGGCCGGTTGCTCAGGAAGGTTTGCAGCATTTCGGTAGAGCCGATGCCGTCGAGCACGTCGACGCCGACGATCTCGCGCCAGCGCTCGCCGATATGGGCGGGCAGCGCTTCGCCCGCCGACACACATAGGCGTAAGCGGTCGGAGCCAGCCCCTTTGCCGATGTCCTGGTGCGCGAGCAGGGCGGTGTAGAGCGACGGCACGCCGTAAAAGATCGCGGGGCGGTACTTGCGCATGATCTCGAAGACCCCGTCCGGCGTGGGCCGCAGCGGCCACAGCACGGTGGTGGCGCCGACCGAGAGCGGAAAGGCCATGGCATTGCCAAGCCCATAGGAGAAAAACAATTTTGCCGCCGAATGCACCACGTCGTCTTGGCGAATGCCGAGCACGCCCTGGCCGAACAGCTTGGCGGTCGCCATCAGGTTGGAATGAACGTGCTTGACGCCCTTGGGATCGCCGGTCGAGCCGGACGTGTACATCCAGAACGCCACTTCGTCGGATAGCGTGTCGGCGGTGAACGGCAAGGCACTAGCTTCGGCGATGATGTCCTCGAACAGATGCACGTCGCGGCCGGGATAGGCGACCAAGTCCTCAGACGTAGCGCCGACCAGGATGATGGTGCGCAAAGACGGCAGCCGGTCGATGATCGGCCAGATCGCCTGCGCCAGCGGTGCTGCGGCAACCAGCGCCGATGCGCGCGAGTCGGCGAGAATGTAGGCATATTGCGACACGTTGAGGAAGGTATTGAGCGGGAGCGCGACATTGCCGGCGCGGATCGCGCCCCAGAACGCCACCGGATAATCGACCGTGTCGTGCAGCAGCAGCGCGACCCGCTCCTCGCGCCGCAGGCCGAGCGCCCGCAAGGCATTGGCGAAGCGCACGCTGCGCGCTTGCAGGTTGCCGTAGGTGAGGGAACGGTCGGGATCGATGAAGGCGATCTTGCCTCCCAGCCCGCGCGCCACATTGGCGTCGACGAAGTCGGAGACCGCGTTGTAGGGTCTGCGCTCGCTGAAATCGTCTGCCACGCCGCTCCCCCTTTGCCCGTCAGCCTTCGAACAGTCGCGTCAGCAGCCGCCGCGCCAGCACGCCGGCGACGCGCCGGCGGTAATGGCCGGGCGTGAAGGTGGTCTTCATCGGCATGATCTGGTCGCGCACCAGCGCGTCGAGGCCCTTGAACACGCGCTCGTCGAGGCCGCCGCCGGTAAGCGCGGCAGTGCCGTCGAGCAGCACCGGGCGCGGATTGGTGCCGGTGAACGCCACGCGCAGGGAGGCCAAGCGGTCGCCCTCGCGCTTGAGCGCCACCGCCACGCCGGCGACCGGATATTCGATCGACTTGCGGATGCGGATCTTGTCATAGCCCGAGCGCAGCCCGGGCGTGTTGTTCGCGCGCACCGTGGTGACGATTTCGCCCGGCCGCAGCGACAAAAAGAACTTGCCGTCGCCCTGCGTCTCGGTGACCGGAATGTCCTGGCGCGCCTGCGCCGCCGAAGCGGCGGCTTCGTCGCCGCGAAGGCGCGCGAAGCCGATATAGAGCTTCTCGAGCGGCATGGTGCGGCGGCCATTCGGGCCCGCGATGTCGATTTCGGCGCCGAGGGTGAGCAGCGCGGGCGCCAGATCGCCGCTGAAGGTGGCAAAGCACACGCCGCGGCTTTTCGGCGCCACGTGGCACATGCTGCCGGTGGTCTTCAGGCAGTGGTTATTGGCGTCGCGCCACCATTCGCTCTGATTGTAAAAGATGCAGCGGGTGTCGAGGCAGAGATTGCCGCCGACCGTGCCCATGTTGCGGTGGGTGGGGCCGGCGATAAGGCCTGCCGCCTGCGCCAGCACCGGATAATGCTCGATCGCCACGGGATGCTCGGCAAGTTGCGTCAGTGTGACCGAGGCGCCGATCTCGATTGAGTTAGCATCCGCCTTGATTGCGTGCAGGCCCGCGACCCGGGTCATGTCGATCAAGACCGGCGGCGCCACGATGCCGCGCCGGATGTTCACCACCAGATCGGTGCCGCCGCCGAGCGGCTTGCTGTCGGGATGCGCGGCGCGCGCCGCCATCACCTCGTCGAGCGTGGCCGGATTGAGCACCTTGAATTCGGGCAGGGCGTCCATCAGGCGCCCCCACCTTCTTTACCTCCCCCTGAAAGGGGGAGGTCGGAGCGCGTAGCGCTCCGGGTGGGGGTCCAATTGAAGGCTCGCGACAAGATTGACCCCCACCCCAACCCTCCCCCTTTCAGGGGGAGGGAGAGCAAAGGCCGCGTGCTAGGCGAACCGAAAATCATCGACCGGCCTCGTTACCTTTGCCGAGCGTCCGCCGTCGCTTCTCGATCGCCTCGAACACGCGGTCGGGCGTCACCGGCAGATCGTTGAAGCGGATGCCGATGGCGTCGGCGATGGCATTGGTGAGCGCCGGCAGGAAGGCGGCAAGCGAGCCTTCGCCCGCCTCCTTGGCGCCGAACGGCCCGTGCGGGTCGTTGCTCTCGACGATGCCGACCTCGATCGGCGGCGAGTCCTGAATGGTCGGCACCCGGTAGTCGAGCATGTTGGCGGTGATCATCAGGCCGTCGTGATAGGCGGCTTCCTCGCTCATGGCCTGGCCCATGCCCATCCAGACCGAGCCCTGCACCTGGCCTTCGACCGTGAGGCGGTTGAGCGCCTTCCCGCAGTCATGCGCCACCCAGACCTTGTCGACGGTGACGACACCGGTGTCCTCGTCGACGCTGACTTCCACCACCTGCGCCGAATAGCTGTAGCCCATGGTGCCGCCGATAGCGGCGCCGCGATATTTCTTGCCGCCCTGCGATTCCGGGATGGTCGAATAGGTGCCGGTTACCGTGATGGTGCCTGAGTCTTTCAGCGCCTCGGTCACCACCTCATCGAAGGTCGCGCCCTTGTCCTGCGCACCGGCGCGATAGAGCTCGCCCAGGCATTCGATGTCTTCAGGCTTGGCTTCCAGCTTGCGCGCGGCGGCGGCGGTGAGCAGGCTCTTGAGATTGCGCGCGGCGTCGAGCGCCGCATTGCCGACCATGAAGGTGACGCGCGAGGAATACGAGCCGTTGTCCTTCGGCACCACTTCGCTGTCGCCGGTGACCACGCGCACGCGCGACAGATCGAGGCCCAGCACTTCCGCTACCGTCTGCGCCAGAATGGTGGTGGAGCCTTGCCCGATATCGGCGGCGCCCGACAGCACCACGATCGAGCCGTCGAAATCGAGCTTGATCTTGACGGTGGCATGCGGTTCGCCGGTCCAGTTCACCGGCTTCGACGCGCCGCTGATGTAATGCGAGCAGGCCATGCCGAGACCCTTACTAAGTCCCTTACTCTTCGACAGCCTGCCCTTGCGCTTTGACCAGCCGCTTTCCTTCTCCACCCAGTCGAGACACTCGGGCAGCCCGTAGGAATTCACCATCAGGTCGTTGTCGGTAAACGTGGGCGCGCTGAGCAGATTGGCGCGCCGCACGGCGAACGGATCGAGCCCCAGTTCCGCCGCCATCTCATCGACGAGGCTTTCGAACGCGAAGCGGATGTCGACGGTGCCGTGGCCGCGGAAGGCGCCGCAGGGCGGCGTATTGGTGAGCACGCGGCGGCCGATATATTTGACGTTGTGCAGGTCGTAGATGGCGTACAGCATCGAGCCGGAATACAGGATCGTCACAATGCCATAGCCGCCGTGCGCGCCGCCGCGCTGGTCGCATTCGCATTCGACCGCGGTGATGCGGCCGTCCTTGCGCATGCCGATCTTGAGGCGGATGTCGGTTTCCGGCCGGCCGCGATGGGTGATGAAGGTTTCCTCGCGCGTCGTCACCAGGCGCACGGTGCCGTTGGCCTTGCGCGCCAGCAGCGCCGCGATCAGTTCAACGTTCAGCGTCTCGGTGCGGCAGCCGAACCCGCCTCCGACATGCGGCTTGATCACGCGGATACGCGACATTTCCATGCCGAGGATCTGCGACAGCATCAGGTGGACGTAGTAGGGCACCTGCGTGGAGGCGTGCACGGTCATGCGCTCGCGCACCGCGTCGTATTCGGCGACGGCGGCGTGCATCTCCATCTGGTTCTGACAGACTTCGGCGCAGTTGTAGCTGCCCTCACGCACCAGATCGGCCTCACCGAAACCCTGCTCGATGGAGCCCAGCTCGAACAACACGTCGCGTTCGAGATTGCCGGGCTTCTTCTCGTGCAGCGGCACGGCGTCGGGCGCCAACGCCGCCCTGGCGGTGTAATAAGCCGGCAATTCGCGTACCGTGAGCTTGATGCGGCGCAGCGCCTCGGCGGCGGCGGCGGCGTCAACGGCGGCAACGGCGGCAACAGGCTCGCCACGATAACGCACGCGGTCGCGCGCCAGCGGATGCTCGCTGCGGGCGACCGGCAGCACGCCGAAGGTCTTGTCGCAGTCGGCGCCGGTGACGATCGCGACTACACCGGGCACATCGAGCGCATCGGACACATCGACCGCGACGATCACACCGTGCGAATAGGGGCTGCGATAAATGCGCCCCGCCAACTGGCCGGGTGCGAGAATGTCGGCGGTGTATTTGGCGCGGCCGGAGACTTTCTCCGGCCCGTCGATCATCGGCACATAGCCGCCGATGTTGTGCGCCGGGACGATCTCGTTCATGGCGCCACGCCCTGCGCATTGAGCGTAGCCGCATATTGCACCGCCTCGATGATCTTCACGTAGCCGGTGCAGCGGCAGATATTGCTGCCGAGCGCCGCGATGATCTCCTCTTCAGTCGGCTTGGGATTCTTCCGCAGCAGGCCGGCCGAGGCCATGATGAAGCCGGGCGTGCAATAGCCGCATTGCGAGCCGAGCTTCTCGTGGAAGCCGCGCTGCACGGCGGACAGCTGTCCGTCAGTGCCCAGCGATTCGATGGTGTCGACGCGCCGGCCCTGCACCGTTGCCGCCAGCGTAAGGCAGGACAGCGCCGGTCTGTCGTCGATCAGCACGGTGCAGGCGCCGCATTCGCCGCCGTCGCAGCCGGTCTTGGTGCCGGTGAGGCCGACCTTCTCGCGCAGATAGTCGAGCAACAGGACGTTGTCCGCGACCGCGTCGGCGCGGTCACGCCCATTGAGCTTGCACTCAAGTATCCGGGCCAAGCGTTTCTTCCCTTGAGTCGAGCGCGTTTTGTCGATTCGCGCTTTATTTGGCTTATTTAATCGTTGAAGTTACGTCACACCAGGGCGCCGGCCCCCTCCAGGCCAATTAGCGGGATTGGCTTGGATGATTGCCCTCAGGCCCCGGCGATGACCCAAATCTGGCAATGACATCGGCCGGAATGGCGACAGCGCCGAACTTTTCCGGGTTGGTTTTATCGCGCGCCGCCCACACCCGGGTTTCGCCACCCTCGACCGCCAGCTCGCCATTGACCGACAGGCGATGCTCGACCTCGAAGCTGGAGCGGCGGAACTCGGCCACCCGCGAGGCGATTTGGATGATGTCGCCGAATTTGGCGGGTTTGATGAAATTGGCGCGCGCGTCCACCAACGGAATACCGACCAGATCGAAGGTCTTGAGCAACTCATGCGGCTTCACGCCGAGCGCGGCCTCGAACAGCAGCCAGGTGCTGAGGTCGAACATCTCGAAAAAACGGCTGTTGAACACAATGCCGGCCGGGTCGCATTGACCCCATTCTACGGTCCATTGCCGGCGATTAATGAAAGACGTCACGCGAATTGCCTCCCCGATTTTTGATGTGAATAATCATAGACGCCGCGCGCGGCGTGGTAAACTTCAGGGCCGACGCGGCTTTTTACCCTTGGTCTTTGGTTTGGCTTTGCGCCTGGCCTTGCGCTTGCGTGGGTCGGGCCATTCCAGCACCAGTTGCGCGAGCAGTTCGACCCGCGAGGAGCGCCGCCGTTTGCGCATCGCCTGCGCCGGCGCCACCGGCACATGTGGCGAAGCGTCGAGCGCGTCCATCAGCCAGTGGAGATCGTCGGACGCGATCACCCAGCGCTTGGGCGCAAAGCGCGCCAGCGAGAATGGCCGTGAAAATGTCAGCATCGATTTCTTGCCGCCCGGCAGGCAATATTCGTGTGCGTAGCTCATCGCCAGTTCGCGCGGCGACCGATAGATCGGATCGCGCCAGCGCAGGATGGCGTGGTTGGTCTTGCTGATCGCGCCCCACAGCCCGCGCTCCCGGAACAGCGCGACGATGTGATCCTGGTCCCTCGGCAGCGCCTGGATGTCCATCAGCCACGCGCGCTTGCCGTGAAAGCTCAGCACGGCGGCGGCAAAGAGCGCGCCCTCGGCGCAATGCGCGACACGTGTCTGCAGCATGCGGCGCGGCGATAGGACGGTGTCGCCATCGAGTTCGTAATTGGCCGGCAACCGGTCGAGAAAGGTTTGAATTTTTTGCGGCGTGTCGAGGCGCGCGAACACGCGTAGCTCGGCGGGCGTCAGCAGCGCGCGCAGCGCGTTTCGGTAGCGAAGTTTGGTCATGCTTGGCGCAATACTATGCGCGGCGGTACGCCGGACGGAGGGCCGCGGGCAGCGGTTCCACAGTTAAGTTCGACGGCCGACGGTTCATACTCGGTAAGGCGCCTGTGGCCACGCATGCGCCATTTGCATCCGGAACATGCAAAATTCGGCGGTATTGACGTTCTCCGCGAGCGGGCGCGGAAGGAAAATATGTTCGGCTGATTCGACCGAAAACAGCGAATTTCTTCTTATTTTCCAGCAGTTATTGCGCCTGCGTAGAATAGTCTCCTATTTAACAGCTCCTGTGATGCATTGGAGCTAGACCAATGACCGATTTCTTCCACGAACCGCAGCGCCTCGCAGCGCTCGATCGCTGGGCCCTGGCGATCGCCACAGCCCTCATTGTTCTGATCGTCGCTGGCGTGTTGCCGCGCGTAATCTGGTGAGCGCATCCGGCATGTCCACGAGCACCGCCACCATCCCGAAGACCGCGCCGTTCACGGAGGAGGACGTTGCCTTGCTCAACCGCGTGGTTGGGCCGGCGAGTGCGGTCCAGCGCGCCTGGCTGGCGGGCTTTCTCGCCGGCGTCGAGTCAGTTTCGGGCCAGGCGCAGCCGGCGGCACCGGCACGGCCGGCCGAGCCGCTCACCATCGTCTATGCCAGCGAATCGGGAAATTCCGAGAAGCTCGCCTCCGACATGGCGAAAGCGGCGCGCAAGAACGGACTCAAGCCGACGATTATCGACATGGCCGATCTCGATCTGGCCGCGCTCAAGTCCGCGAAACGTCTGGTGATGATCGCCGCCACCTGGGGCGAGGGCGAGCCGCCAGCGCGCGCCACGCGCGCCTATGGCGAATTGATGGGCTCGGGAGCTCCGCGCCTCGACGGCATCGAGTTCGGCGTGCTGGCGCTGGGCGACACGGCTTACGCGGAATTCTGCGCCATCGGCAAGGCGCTCGACGCGCGGCTGGAAGCGCTCGGCGGCAAGCGCGTGGTCGAGCGCGTCGACTGCGATCTCGATTTCGCCGAGCCGGCGGCGCGCTGGATCGGCGATGCGGCGAAGGCGCTCACACCGCCGGATGCGGACCGTGGCCGGGTGATCGAGGTCGATTTCGGGAAAACCACGGCCGCGCCGAACACCGATATCGTCGAGGCCGAGATCGTCGAGCACGTGAACTTGAATTCCTCGCGCTCCGACAAGGAGACCGTGCATCTCGCGCTTGCCTTCGAGGGCGCCGCGCCGGCCTACGAGCCGGGCGACTCGTTCGATCTCTATGCCGAGAACGATCCAGCCTATGTCGACGATCTGCTGAAAGCTGCCGGCCTCTCGGGCGACGAGGCGCTGCGTGCCGAGCTGATCAAGTCGCGCGACGTCACCACGCTGTCGCTCAAGACCGTCGAGACCTATGCAGCGCAGACCGGCCACCACTACGTCAAGGCGCTGATCGCGGACGGTGAGGCGAAGGCGTGGATCGCCGGCCGCCAGCTTATCGACTTGATCGCGACTTTCCCGATCGCGCTGACCGCCGAACAATTGCGCGCGCTGACGCGGCCGCTGGCGCCGCGCGCCTATTCGATCGCCTCATCGCGGCGCGAGGTCGGCGAGGAAGCGCATCTGCTGATCTCGGCGGTGCGCTACGAAACCCATGGCCGCGCGCGCAAGGGCGTGGCGTCGAACTACGTCGCCGAGCGGCTCAAGTGCGGCGGCCGGGTGCGGGTGAAGCTCAAGCCCAACAAGCATTTCGCGCTGCCGGCGGGCGACCGCGACATCATCATGGTCGGCCCCGGCACCGGCGTGGCGCCGTTCCGCGCCTTTGTGCAGGAGCGGCGCGCCACGCAGGCGACCGGCAAAAGCTGGCTGTTCTTCGGCGACCGCCAGTTCACCCACGACTTCCTCTACCAGCTCGACTGGCAGGGGGCGCTCAAGGACGGCGCGCTCACCCGCATGGACGTCGCCTTCTCGCGCGACCGTCCCGAAAAGATCTACGTGCAACATAGGTTGTGGGAGCAGCGCCGTGATCTGATCGAATGGCTCGACGGCGGAGCGAACTTCTACGTCTGCGGCGACGCCAAAGCCATGGCGAAAGACGTGCGCGCCACTTTGGTGCGCGCCTATGCTGATGTAAAGGCGCTGTCGCCGGATGCGGCCGAACAGGCGGTGGTGGCGCTGGAGCGCGACAAGCGCTACCTGCAGGACACGTATTAACGGCGGTCATTCCGGGGCGCGAGCGGAGTTCGCGAACCCGGAATCCAGACAAATCGCCAAGTCCATCGTATATCTGGATTCCGGCTCTCGGTCGCTATGCGGCCTCGGCCGGAATGACGAGGAAATATCATGACCGACGACGTCTCGCGCAACGAACGCATCAAGGAAGCCAGTAATTATCTGCGCGGCACGCTTGAACAAGGCCTGCGCGAGGAAATAACCGGTGCGATCGTCGAAGACGATCAGCAACTGGTCAAGTTCCACGGCCTGTATCTGCAGGATGACCGGGATCTTAGGCCAGAACGCACGCGCAAGAAGATGGAGAAAGCCTTCGCCTTCATGATCCGCGTGCGCATCTCCGGCGGCGTGCTGACGCCGGCGCAATGGCTGGCGCTCGATCAGATCGCGCGCGACTACGGTAACGGCACCATGAAACTCACCACCCGCCAGACGGTGCAGCTGCACGGCGTCATCAAGTCGAACCTCAAAGCGATGATGCAGCGAATCGACGCGGTGCTGCTCAATACCATCGCCGCCTGCGGCGACGTCAATCGCAACGTCATGTGCAACCCCAATCCGCACCAGTCGCGCGCGCATGGCGAGGCGCTGGAGCTGGCGCACAAGATTTCGGACCATCTGCTGCCGCGCACGCCGGCTTATCGCGAGATCTGGCTCGACGGCGAGCGTATCGCCGGCGGCGAGGACGAGGTGGTGGAGCCGATCTACGGCAAGACCTATCTGCCGCGCAAATTCAAGGTCGTGCTGGCGGTGCCGCCGTCGAACGATGTCGATATCTTCGCGCACGATCTCGGCTACATCGCCATCCTCGACGAGGCAGGCAGCGTCACCGGCTGGAACGTCACCGTCGGCGGCGGTATGGGCATGACCCATGGCGAGCCCGACACCTATCCGCGCACCGCCGACGTGATGGGCCATTGCGAGACGCGCGACGCGGTGGCGATTGCCGAAGCCGTCGTCACTGTGCAGCGCGACTGGGGCGACCGGCTCAATCGCAAGCACGCGCGGTTGAAATACACCATCGAGGATCGCGGGCTCGACGCCTTCCGCGCCGAGGTCGAGCGGCGCGCCGGCGTGCTGCTGGCGCCGGCGAAGCCCTTCCAGTTCACCTCGACCGGCGACCGCTATGGCTGGAGCGCGGGCGCCGACGGCCGCAGCCATCTCACGCTGTATGTGCAGAACGGGCGCCTGTTCGAGAAACAGATGTCGGCGCTGCGCCGGATCGCGCAAGGTCATGACGGCGATTTCCGCATCACGCCGAACCAGCATTTGATCATCGCCAATATTCCGGTCGAGAAGCAGAAGGAGATTCACTGGCTCGCGGTGGAAAACGGCTTGCTCGCCCCCTGGTCCGGTCTGCGGCGCAATTCGATGGCCTGCGTCGCGCTGCCGACTTGCGGCCTGGCACTGGCCGAAAGCGAGCGCTATCTGCCCGATTTGGTGACGGCGCTCGATGCGCGGCTCGCCGCGCATGGGCTTTCCGCCGACGACATCGTCATCCGCATGACCGGCTGCCCGAACGGCTGCGCGCGGCCTTACTTGGCCGAGATCGGCTTGGTCGGCAAAGGACCCGGCCGCTACAATCTTTATCTTGGCGCGGCTTTCGACGGCTCGCGGCTGTCCAAGCTCTACGCTGAGGATATCGAGCACGACGCGATCATTGCCGCGCTCGATCCGCTGTTCGCGGCCTATGCGGCCTCGCGGCAGAAGGGCGAGCGCTTCGGCGATTTCACCATTCGCGCCGGCTTCGTTGCGGCTACCGGCAATGGCCGCGATTTCCACGCCAATGTGGGAAAGCAGCGAGTATGAGCAACGCGCGCAAACCGATTGAGAGCAAGCCCGCGCGCATGGGCGCGCTGGCGCGCTTGCCGGTGTTCCTGGCGCTCGAAGGCAAGCGCGTCGTGCTGGTCGGTTTTGGTCCGGCGGCCGAGTGGAAGCGGGAGCTTCTGGAGGC
>JACPOA010000015.1 GCA_016185205.1 Hyphomicrobiales bacterium
CCAGCTTTCTCAGGTCCGCGCGAAGATGGGAGGCAAGTTATGATGCCCGACGATACGCGCCGCTGGATAGAAGCGGCGTCGTGGGCGCGCTACCGGCGCGACGTTCGCGACGCAACGAATGAGGCCAACGCCTTGCCAATGGGTGAGCGGCCCGACTGGCTCAATGCGCGCAAGTTTGAAGCCGAAACGCGCCATCTTGCGCGCATGCAGGATGCCGAACGCCAATGGCCGGAAGCGTTAGCCGACGCCGAGCGCGCGTTCTGTCAGCGGTTGGCGGCGGAGATCGAGAGTGCGTTGTGAGCGCATGGCAATCTTTCGCGTCACAACTGGTAGCCGCCGCTGAAACGAGACAGCGGGTAGCGGCGGCTAGCGAGGCCACGCGTCAAATGGAGGTGCGCGCGGCGATCATCGCAGCCGACCAAGGCCACGCGCGGCGGACTTGAAGGCGCCGACAAGCCGTCGCCATGGCCGCTGTGGCGTTCGAGGAAGCGTGCCCCCCCGATTTGAGCCTGCAAGGGCGCTGGCCCAGAGAAGAGAGGATTTAGTCGGCACAGATTGGCGGGATAGAAAACTCCAACATACGCGGCAGGCCAGAAACGCGAAGCGCTTCGTAACCGCGCTCACCTTCCATCAAATCGTGCTTCTTCATGATGGCGAGCATGACGCCCTCCATGAGGTCATTCAGTTCGCCGGCTGCATTGATTGCCTCATCGGCAAGGTCGTTCATTGCCTTGATGAGGTCGCGCTCGCCGACCTCGGCCAGCATCGCGCGCGCCACGACATGCTCGGACGCGCTATGGAATGCGCCGTGACGCTTCCAGCCGCCGGAGTACATGGCCGTATCCCATGAAGCGTCCAAGCCGTTGAAGCCGGTATCGAGATAGGGCCTCAACTCGTAGTGAAAGGTATAGTTGTTCCGGATTGCCCGCAGTAGACCACGCTTCGCGTCAATGGCCCGCCAACAAGTACACGCGGCGCGTCTTTACAGGGAGCTTCGCCAGACCGCTGCGGGTGATTGGGCAGCAGAGAACAGGGACCGAATCAGAGTTATCAACGTCAGTCATATGGCCTCCAAGCATAGTCACAAAAGAAAGGGGCGGCCCGCATAGACCGCCCCTTATTGAACTTCGCTAGAAAGAGTGAGCTTAGGCGTGTGCCGGCTCTAGTTTCTTGCGAGTGTGCGGTTTGTGTGCTGCCGTGCTCTTTGCCGTGTAAGTTCGGTGGGTAGATTTGCGCGGTTGAACGGTAGGCGTAGCCATTAGGCGAATGCCAAGAGAGGCAAGCACGCGCACGACAGTACCGAACTCAGGATTGCCGTTCCCGCCAAGAGTTTTGTAGAGGCTGGTCCGACTTAGATTTGCCTCACGCGCGACGTCGGCTAGACCGCGTGCGCGAGCGACGATGCCTAGTGCATCCCGTATTTCTTCCGGGTCACCAGTTTCAAACGCTGCGCTGAGATACGCCGCGCGTCGCGCTGGCGTGTCGAGTAGTTCGGATGCATCAAAACGTGTGGTTTCCATCGTACACACTCCTATTTCCCGGCCAAGTCTCGCGCTCGCTTAACGTCCTTGTCCTGTGTGCCTTTGTCCCCTCCGCACAGCAAGATCACGACAGCCGAGCCTTCATAGACGAAATAGACCCGATAGCCCGGTCCGTAGTCTATTCGCATCTCGTGTACGCCGCCGCCAACCGACTTAACGTCACCAGGGTTGCCCCGTTCCAGCCGGCGAATGCGCTGTACTATTCTGGCGTGTGCATTCGCGTCCCGTAGGCCATTGAGCCACTTGCCAAACTCTGTCGAGTAGCGAACCTCAATCATGTGCCGCCCCTATGTAGTCCACAGGAGACAAACTTGCAAGGACAAAATGTCTCCTATGGGAGACAAAAATGCGTGAGATTCCAGCGGCCTAGCCGAGCTAACCTTTAGCCGACCTCCGAACTGATACCGCCGGCTCCGGGGGAGTTGATCGAAAATGAGGACCACATGAGCATCGACTGGGGGCAGGAACTCAAAGGCTGGCAAACCGGCATCGGCGCGTTTCTAGGCTTCGGAGCTATCATTGTCGGAGCGCTCTTCAATGCTCATCTCAATCGCAAGCGGGATACGCGGCTTCGCTCCGATGAGATGATCGCGGTCGCTTCCGCCCTCTATGGCGAGATCGTCATCGTCCGCCAAGCCGTCGCGCGCATGGCGAATGCGGTCGCGCACCGCTTTGTCGAGCATGGCGTAGGCAACATTAGGGATGAACCTTTCGATCGTCACTTTATCGAGCAAATCACGCTGCCGCCGCTGAGGCTCTATCCGTCGCTCGCCGCCAAGGTCGGCATGCTGCCAAGCCAGATCGCCCTAGAGATCGTGCGCTTCTATGCGCGGGTGGAAGAGGCCCAGGCTTGGCTTCCCCGGCTCCGGGAGGATGCGGAACGTCCCTTCACCTATAGCGTGTGTTATGTGCTCGATCCTGCGATCGATGCGATAACGGGTGTCCTTCCTGCGCTCACGGCTATCGAGGACTTGGCTGGAATCGAGGAGCGGATAGGAACACCTGACATTAAGAAGGCCATCGACGCTCAGGACTTTGAGCGAATGCGAAACGAGCCGTAGCCTAGTTTCAGCAGCGGCAGCCTTACGGCAGCTTGCCGATGCCTGCGAGGTCTCGGCAATACAACTGTCTCGACCGTGTCGGCGTCGAGGTGACGGTATCACCCTTCATTTTTGAGCGAAATCATTGTAAAGCACGGCCCGAATGCCGTTCGGACCGAATGTTCTCAGCGACGTAGAGAGCGCCCTGAGTAGGGGGTTTGACTACCACACTGGGCTCGACAATTTCCTGCTTCGGGCGGGGCTACCCAAGGCTGACTTGGATGCGGCGCGGCAGGTCGCGGAGGCGAGACGTGCACAGTCTCAGCGTGGCTGGCCTAGGGCGCCGATGCGATACGTCGCGCAGGAAGTTCTAAATCGTCTGCAGCAGTCTGGCCCGAACGGTGATCGAATTGTTGCCGCTATAATCACAGCACTGTGCAAGGGCGCGCCGCCTGCCCATCAGGAAGCGCGCGAGGCAATCGAAAGATTGAAGCGTCAACACGTTGAAGATCGACAGGAGCGAGACGCGCAGGCTGCCCGCGAGCGCGAGGAGCGCGAGCAGAAAGAGCGCGAAAGGGACGCGATCGCTCAGCGGCGTGCCGAACAAAAGGCCGGACAGCGTGATGGCCTGATGAGGCAGTTTGAACAGATGGTTGGCCAAACGGACCGGCAGGCGCGCGGCTTTGCACTTGAGCGACTTCTAAATGACTTGTTTGACCATGAGGACCTTGCGCCACGGGGGTCGTTCAGGATCACGGGTGAGCAAATCGACGGTTCGTTTGCTTGGGGAAACCAAACCCACTTGCTTGAGGCTCGGTGGAGGGATGCCCCCGTTGCTGGTGACGGCTTCGCAACGCTTGACTACAAGACCAGCGGGAAAACCGTCGATACGCGTGGCTTGTTCATTTCGATCAACGGCTACTCCAAGGAAGCGCTGCAAGGCTTGGCGAAGAAAGGGGAGCTGCGCTTCGTATGCTTAGACGGCGCGCACCTGATGCGATGCCTGCAACCGGGCGGTTCGCTGCGGAAAACGCTGGAGGAAGTCTGGCGTCACGCGGGCGAGACCGGCGAAGCATTTTTGCCAGCATCGAGCATGCGGCGATAGACGGTCGTCACGACCTCGGATATTTCAACTTCTCGATTGCCGCGCGCTTTTGCTTCAACGATACGCCGTGGCCATAGACGCGCTCCTCTAGGCGCTCGTGCTCATGGCCGAGAATTTCGTACCGCACGACTTGATCGACGCCAGCCTGAATTAGAAGCGTCGTCACGGTGTGCCGGATGCTGTGCAGGACGTACCGTTTATCGAAGCCCATAGCTTTCTTCAGCCGGCCGAACTTGTCGCTAAGCGAGATACCGCGCTTCTTATACTTGTTCTTGCTCGACAAGCCGGAGATCAAGTAGCCATCCTTGCTTGCGCGGCAGAGCCGCTTGACTAGGCCCACGATGGCGCTGTGAACCGGCACGATGCGAGTGGCGGCCTCTGTCTTGCCGTCGCTGTCCTCTTTGATGTGGAAGCAACCTTGCCGCACTTGCTCCAGCTTCATTGATGCAAGCTCGTCTAGCCGCATTCCAGTGTGAGCGAGGATCGTCACAGCGTCGGCCAGTTGTTCGTCCTCACGGCTGCGGCGGGCCTCCGCTATCAGGCGCGAGACATCCTTGGGCGTGAATGCCTGGCGCTTCCTTGCGCGCTCGGCTTTGCCACCATCCTGCCGTTGCAGGCCATCGAAGGGCGTTAGACCGTCTGCCACGATCTCCAGACTTTGGAGATAGCGCCAGTAGGTGCGTAGTTGCGACACGAGCCGACGAATGGTCTGCTGGCTGGCATTGTCGACAGCCAAGCCGTTCACGTATTCCTGCACGCCACGCCGCGTCACGTCGCGCGTGTACTCAAACTCGCCAGCAAAGCGCTTGATGATGGCGCGCGCTTGATCGAGCGTCTTGGCCTCGCGCGATCCGGCTTTGCTCTTGAGGTAGGCTTCAACGTTGCGCTCGACCGGGACAAGCTCGCCTGTTGCCAGCCCACGGAACTGATCGGCGGCAGGATGCGGGCCGGAGCCATCGCTGCTGAAATCCCGGTCGGTGTTCATCGCGAGCACGCCGTGCTCCAAGTCGATCTCGCGGACGATTGCGGCGCGCTCGTCGGCCGTCTTTGCCTGCCTCAGTCGCTCATATAGTTCCATGGCGGCGCGCTCGTGATCTTCCTGCCGGCGGGTGATACCGTCGCGCGCATCCTGTATCTGCCTCCGCCAGTCGGCTTCGATCTTGGCGGCCACGGCCTTGGCCCGGCCTAGATCAGTCTCGCCAGTGCTGGCAGCGAACCGCTTGATCAATATGGGCTTGCCATCTCTATCAAATCTGCCGGAAGGGATGTCTACGCCTTCTGGCACGTCGAGAAAGACCCAACGCTTTGTGCTGCCCGGCCGTAGTGTAGTTGCGACCATGAAGCCTCCGATCATGCCCCGTAGTTGGGGCGCTCCTGTAGGGGAGCACGAGGGACGGCGGCGAAGCCGTGGCGCCGCCTGTCCCCCACAGAAATCCCCTACAGTCTGGGCTTCAGAAAGTCAATAAATGCGGGACTATTGGCTCGGATGGTCCTAATCTCTCCCTCACACGGAGGGCTTGCGGCTTATAGTTTCAGGCGCCGCAATATTCGATCAGGACTTTCATGCCCTCCAAGATGGGTTGGTAGGGGCCATGCGACAAGGGGGATTTATCGATGAAATACGGACCGCTCGGCCGCTCGGGCCTGATCGTCAGCCGCATCTGCCTCGGCGGCAATTCGTGGGGCGCCAAGGGCCGCCGCGGCTGGGGCAAGTTCGACGAGGCCGAGGCGCCGGCCTACTTCAAGCGTGCCCTCGACGTCGGCATCACCTTCTTCGACACGGCAGACGCCTACAATGCCGGCCGTTCCGAGGAGATCATGGGCGCCACGCTCATGAAGATGACGAAGCGCGAGGACATCGTGCTGTCGACCAAGGTCGGCATCCGCATGAGCGACAGCCAGAACGACCAGGGCACCGGCCGCAAGCACCTGATGGCCGCGGTCGACGTCCAGCTGAAGCGCCTGCAGACCGACTACATCGACGTCTACCAGGTCCACCGCCTCGATCCCTACACGCCGATCGAGGAGACCAGGTACTCGCTCGATCAGATCGTGCGCTCGGGCAAGGTGCGCTACATCGGCGGCTCGACCATGCCGGCCTACAAGTTCGCCCAGATGGTCATGATCGCCGACTGGAAGGGCTATGCCCGGCCGATTGCCATGCAGAACCTCTACAACCTCGTCCAGCGCGAGGAAGAGCGCGAGATGAACCGGCTGTGCCACGAGCAGGGCGTCGGCCTGATCCCGTACTCGCCGCTGGCCCGCGGCTTCCTCGCCGGCAATCGTGCCAAGGAAGGCGGCGGCGAGACCGAGCGCTCCAAGAACGACGCCGTGGTCAAGGCCGGCACTTATCGCGACTGCGACTGGGAAGTCGTCGACCGGCTGAAGAAGGTCGCGGCCGGCAAGAATGCTTCGCCCGCACAAGCCGCGCTCGCCTGGCTGCTCAGCAAGCCCTACATGGGCTCGCCGATCATCGGCGCCACCAGCCTCGACCAGCTCACGTCGGCGGCGCAGGCGACGGAGTTCACGGTGACGGCCGACGAGGCGAAGATGCTCGAAGAGCCCTATCAGTTCCGCGTGTCGCCGGAGAACTGATCGCTGGGGGCGCGCCACTCCAGTGGCGCGTCACGGTCTTCCGGACCGCGAGCCTCTGGCTCGCTCATGATCGTGAGCGCGCAGGATGCGCGCGGTCCGGAAGAGATGAGATGACGCGCCACGGAGATGGGGTAACGGGCGGGCGCTGGTAGCGTATTGGGTGGTCGTCCCTCACAGTGATGGTGTGAACGGAGTCCGGCATTCGCCTGCTCCAAAGCATCAAGGAAGGACGACCATGAAGTACTATGCCGGG
>JACPOA010000082.1 GCA_016185205.1 Hyphomicrobiales bacterium
CCCCTTTTTCCAGGCGGCGGTCGCCAAACCGCCCCAGCCCAAAAGCCATCTCAACCATCGCCTGCTCCCGCAAATCATCCGATGATCAACGGAATCAGTCTTCCGGACTCCCCGCAAGCAAGATGTGTGAATGCGGTAGCCCGTCCCCGGGGGAGAGGACTTTTATTATTGTCATACAGGCATTTACAGGCCCAGACACGGTTCCCCGTTAACCGCCCGCTAACCATAAACTGGGCAAATAATGCCGGGGATAGGGGCAATCACCCACCATGATTCGATAAGCGGACACCGGCGCCCGGCTCCGGTTTGATGACCTACGTATTGTGCGCGACCTGAGTCCGAGCCTCCGGGGGCGTGGAGGCAACGCATGATCCCGAAAAGTGGGTACCGGTTTTCGGAATAGATCATGCGCCGGGAAAAGTGGGCTTAATGAGCGACATCACCGCCGTACCGACCACCGCCACCGCCAGCATCGGCGGCATCAAGCTTCCCGGCCTCGGCGACATCGGCGCCTTCTTCAAGCGCGGCGATCTGGCGCTCGCCATCGGCGTGCTCACCATCCTGGTCGTCCTGATCCTGCCGCTGCCCCCGCTGCTGCTCGATCTGGCGCTGGCCATCTCGATCATCATCTCGGTGCTGATCCTGATGACGGCGCTGTTCATCCACACGCCGCTGGAATTCTCCTCGTTCCCGACCGTGCTGCTGATCGCGACCATGCTGCGGTTGGCGCTCAACCTCGCCTCTACCCGCCTGATCCTGGCGCACGGCCACGAAGGCACCGACGCCGCCGGCCACGTCATCGAGGCGTTCGGCAATTTCGTGATGAGCGGCAACTTCGTGATCGGCATCATCGTGTTCGCGATCCTGGTGATCGTGAATTTCGTGGTCATCACCAAGGGCTCCGGCCGCATCGCGGAAGTGGCCGCCCGCTTCCACCTCGACGCCATGCCGGGCAAGCAGATGGCGATCGACGCCGACCTGTCGGCCGGGCTGATCGACGAGAAAGAGGCGCGCCGCCGCCGCCAGACGCTGGAGGACGAAGGCGGCTTCTTCGGCGCCATGGACGGCGCTTCCAAATTCGTGCGCGGCGACGCCATCGCCGGCCTGCTGGTCGTGTTCATCAACGTGATCGGCGGCATGATCATCGGCATCGCGCAGCAGGGCCTGTCCTTCGCCGAAGCCGCCCGCTCCTACACCATCCTCACCGTCGGCGACGGCCTGGTGACGCAGGTGCCGGCGCTGATCGTCTCCACCGCCGCCGGCCTGCTGGTGTCGAAAGCCGGCATCGCCGGCGCCGCCGACAAGGCGCTGTTCAAGCAGATGTCCACCTATCCTAAAGCGCTCGGCATGTCGGGCGCGGTGATGCTGGTGATGTCGCTGTTGCCCGGCATCCCGATGCTGCCGTTCCTGGCGCTCGGTGGCGGCGCCGGCGCGCTCGCCTTCATCTTCGACAAGCGCACCCGGGTCGCCCTGGCGGCCGAAACCAAAAAGACCGAAGCCGCCGCCAAGGTCGAGGCTGCGGACGAGCCGATCTCGGCCTCGCTCAAGATGGACGACCTCAAGGTCGAGCTCGGTTACGCGCTGCTGCCGCTGGTCAATGCGCCCGACGGCACCGACCGGCTGACCGAGCAGATCAAGGCGCTGCGCCGCTCGCTCGCCGCCGAGATGGGCTTCGTGATGCCTGCGGTGCGCATCCTCGACAATGTGCAGCTCGACTCCAACGCCTATGTCATCAAGATCAAGGAAGTCGAAGCCGGCAGCGGCAAGGTCTGGCACGGCCAGTACATGGTCATGGACCCGGCCGGCGGCCAGGTGAAGCTGCCCGGCACCCACACCACCGAGCCGACCTTCGGACTGCCCGCCACCTGGATCGACGCCGGGCTCAAAGACGAAGCCGCGATGAAGGGCTACACCGTGGTCGACGCCGCCACCGTGCTGTCGACGCATCTGACCGAGCTGCTCAAGAACAACATGGCGGAGCTGCTGTCCTACGCGGAAGTGCAGAAGCTGCTCAAGGAACTGCCGAAGGAGCAGGCCGAGCTGCTCAAGGACCTGGTGCCGGCGCTGATCACCGTGTCCGGCATCCAGCGCGTGCTGCAGATCCTGCTGGCCGAGCGCGTCTCGATCCGCGATCTCTCCACCATCCTGGAAGGCATCGCCGAGGGCATCGGCTCGTCGCGCAACCCGGCGATCCTGGCCGAGCATGTGCGCGCCCGCATCCAGCGCCAGATCTGCGCCCAGCACACCAGCCCGGGCGGCTACCTGCCGCTGATCGCGATGTCGGCGAAATGGGAGCAGGCCTTCGCCGAAGCCATGATCGGCCAGGGCGAGGAGCGCCAGCTGGCGATGCAGCCCTCCAAGCTGTCGGAATTCATCACGCTGGTGCGCGAGAAATTCGAGGCAGCGGCGCGCGAAGGCGAGGCGCCGGTGCTGGTGACCTCGGCCGGCATCCGGCCGTTCGTGCGCGGCATCGTCGAGCGCTTCCGCGCGCAGACGCCGGTGGTGGCGCAGTCGGAAATCCACCCGCGCGCCAGGTTGAAGACGGTGGGGAGTATTTAGGCGTGCTCCCCTCCCCTGCGAGCGAAGCGAGTGTGGGGAGGGCAAAAGCGGCCTTCGGCCGCTGTTCTTCACCTATAAGAACGCCGATGCGAAGCATCGGCTATGGGTGGGGGCCAATCTCTTTCATCGCCCAAAATCCCCCACTCCGGTTCGCGTCGCGAGCGACGCTCACCCGACCCTCCCGACGCTGCGCGGGAGGGAAAAGCCCCCAGGGGTTAGATTGTGGCTCATCCGCAACAAGCGGGTGATATAGTCTCTCTATCCGCCGGGTTACCCACAATCCGCATTGTGAATGTGCGCCTTGGGAGGGTATCCTTATGCTTACACACTTGGGGGTAATACCTTTTTTTCGGTTGTAACTAGGGGGCTTCGATGCGGCGCGTTGTTGTTGCGATCAGCTTGAGCGCCATTGCCGGTCTTTACGCCGGTCAATTTGCGTCCGCCGCCGACATGCCGGTCTACAAGGCTCCCGCCGCCGTCGTCACTGATAGCGGCTATTATCTTTGGCTCGACGGTATGTACGACAGAGTGCGACTGCCGGCATACAGCCTTGGTTGGCACTTAACGACCGCGGCCCCCGCCACGACCGATGCCGGCGTCGCCCAAACGTTTGATCAAGGTTTGAACGGCGGCGGGGTTCGCGGCGCCATCGGCTACATCATGCCGGGAACGAGTACGCGGTTTGAGTTCGGCGGTTCCTACGTGGCGGCCAAGGGAAGCGGTTCGCAATTTACAACGAACACCACCGGTGGCGTCACGACGCAACTCCTCGATGGTTCCAGCACCTTGGGCGCATTCCTGTGTACTGGGGGCGGGGGCAATAGTTGCACGATTTCGGGGGCGCTGAGCACCAATTACAGTGCGTGGCAATTCAATGGCAAAGTTGCCAACGACTGGAAATTCGGTTCGCTCACTGCGACCCCGTCGCTGACAGCGTTTGGTGGCAACACGCGCGTTGGTCAAACGCTCAATCAAACATTCAACGAAATTGTTGGCGGTGTCGTAAACAATTCCGGCACCTACTCCGCGAGTACAACCGAGAGATGGACGGACCTCGGCGCACGGGTTGGCCTCGATGTGAGTGCCCCTGTCACTCCAGCGCTCACGGTTGGGATCGGAGGCTGGGTGGGTGGTGCAAGCCGAAGCACGTCCCTATCGGGCAACGATACCCACACCGACACCGCTGGAACGACGCCCAACGCCAGCACTTTGTCGGTCAGCGACAGCAAGACGGTTTTTCTCGCTAACGCGGAAACCGGCTTCGCTTATCGGTTCGCTCCGAAGGTGACATTGCGTGGCTTCGTTGGTCTCAACTACGACGGAAGCGTTCCGGGCATCGCAGGTCCCTCATTTACCGGGAGCATCAACCCGCCGACGTCGCGGACCGCGGCCCACATCTCCTACTCGGCTCAGACGAGCTATTATGCCGGCGGCGGCCTGCTGGTGAAATGGTAAGCTTTGGCGGCCCGGCCGCCGGTTAATTGTAAGAAAGGCCGCCTGGCATCCAGCCGCCGGCCGGTGCGTCCAGCAGTTCTTACTCCGCCGCTTGCGCCGACTGGATCGACGCCTCGTCGTCATGCGCATGCCCGGTCGCGCGGATATTGTCGTCGCGATACTTGCGCTTGAGCGCGGCCTCGCCGCCGGTGGTGGCGTGGTAGAGATCGAGCGCGTCGAACTCGTCGGCCTTGGGCGGCGCGATCGCCAGATCGGAATAGCTCCAGCGGTCGGGCGCCTCGAGCGCCTTCTTCAGCATCGCCTTGCAGCGCAGATAGACGCGCGCGTAGTTGAAGGCCTTCACCACGATGCCGCCCCAGTAACGCGGGTAGAACAGCAGCGGGTTCTCCAACGGCAGGCCGTGGCGGCGGTCGCGCCGGTATTTGAGGCGGAACGCGCCGCTTTCGAGCGGATGCACGCCCTCGTACAGGATGGTCAGGTAGAACCACAAAATGGTCGACAGCGTGGTGCCGGGCCGGCCGATCTTGTTGGCGCAGGTGCGGCGCAGGATCGTATAGATGTGCTCCGGCGTGTAGAACGCCTCCCACGCCGCGCGATAGGCCTCCTCCCATTCCCGGTCCGACATGCCGCCGCTGTGATGCGAGACCCGGTGGTTGAGATCGTATTTGTTCATGTCCGGGTCCATCCAGATTCCCTTGGACGAGAGAATCTTGTGGTCTTCCGAACCCGGCAGCGGCGTGAGGAAGAAGAATTCCAGAATGTCGATCGGCAGCTCGCGCTTGATGATCTCGATATCTCGCAGGATCGAGGCCTTGCTATCGGCGGGGAAGCCGAGGATATAGCCGGCATAGGTGATGGCGCCGTGGTTGCGCCACATCTGCAGCATCTCGCGGTATTCGGTAATCTTGTTCTGCCGCTTCTTGGCGGCGATCAGATTGTCCGGGTTGATGTTCTCGAGCCCGATGAAGGCGCGGCGCACGCCGGCGCGCGTCGCCTTCTCGATGAAGCCCGGGATCTTGTGACAGAGCGTATCGACCTGGATGGTGAAGCCGATATTCATGCCCTCGCCTTGCCGCATCTCGATCATGCGGTCGAACAGCGTCTCCCACGCGCTGTTGCGCGCGAAATTGTCGTCGGTGATGAAGAAG
Organism: Hyphomicrobiales bacterium; assembly: GCA_016185205.1. Lineage (GTDB taxonomy): Bacteria > Pseudomonadota > Alphaproteobacteria > Rhizobiales > Xanthobacteraceae > Pseudolabrys. The sequence continues at coordinate 5,163 of JACPOA010000082.1, forward strand.
CGCTTGATGCCCTCGGCGTAGTTCTCGCGCACGATCTTTTCCAGATCGTCGGCCGAGCGGATGCGGCTCTTGCGGCCCTGCACGTTGATGATGGTGCAGAACGAGCACTGGTAGGGGCAGCCGCGGCCGAGATCGATGCTCGACAGGTTGCCGACGGTGCGCTGGACGTGCTTCCGGGGCAGGAACGGCGGCGGCTCGCCGACCAGGTTAGGCAGCGCGTCCATGTAATTGTACAGCGACTTGAGCTGTCCATTGAAAGCGTCGCGCAGCACCTCGTCGAGCCGGCGTTCCTCGGCCTCGCCGGCGAAGAACGAAATGCCCATGGCCTGCGCGGCTTTGATGTCGGCCGGCAGCTCCGGCAGCATGGCGATGCAGCCGGACACATGGAAGCCGCCGATGCACACCGGCAGCCCGGCGGCGAGGAAGGGCTTGGCCAGATCGACCGCGCGCGGAAATTGATTGGATTGAACGCCAACGAGCCCGATCAGCGCGCGGCCGCCCTCGCGACAGATCATCTTGATGATCTGGTCGGGCCGAACGCGCCGGTTGGTCTCGTCATAGGTATGCAGACGGATTTCGACGCCGGCGCCCAGCACATCGCGGCGCCTGGCGTCCTCCGCCAGGGCGTTGAGACAGGCCAGCGTGTTGGACGGAATCGCCGAGCGCAGCCATTGGATCGGATAGCCGTCGTCGTCGTAATGCGTCGGCTTGATCATCACGAAGTGGAAGCGCGCGGGATCGCTGCCTGTGTTCGGAATTGCCATCCTGAATTCCCTCGCAGCCGATAGCAGACGCTGACAATACGATGATTATACGTTGCGCTTGGTTGCCCCCAAAGTCGAATTTTGCGGCGTATTTAACGGCCAAACGCCGCATTCGGCGGCATTTCGCGGCCAATTCGCCGTTCTTCGCCCCTGGTAGATCGGCCGTTGCATCCCCATATAGCGAGCATGGTTTTCATGCATTTGGCCCGAAGTGGGTCATAAGGAGTTTGACTATGGCATTCGATTACAGCGCACCGGCGGAACTGTTTCCCTCGCGCAACCGCAAGATCTCCAGCCGCGTTAAATATCGCCGCTTCGATCACGCCGCCGACGCCATCCGTTTCGCGGTGGAAGAGCTGCCAGAGCCGCTGCTGCTCGGCGCCTATATCGAGATCGAGGAAAATCGGCTCGGTCACAAGGACATTCGCGCGCTCTACGAAAGCGCCAGCTTTCCGTTGCAGAAGACGGTGAAGCAGAGCATGACCCCGAAAAGTGGGGACCGGTTTTCGGACGAGGTCGTGCTCAAGCAGAATGCCGTCGATGCGTAGGTTTGACCGTTTTGGCCAATTCGTGTAGGTATGACGCGTTGAAACCAAAGTTTTTGGTTCTGCCTTGCTGCGCTGCCCGTTTGAGGGCGCTTAACAATGCACCCGTAAAACTCGGATGTTTCGATCGCTTGGAGCGATGACCGCTTTCAGCGCATCTCAACGCCAGCAGCGTATGACGCAAAGGTAGCTACGATGGCCACAGGTACGGTTAAGTTCTTCAACACGCAAAAAGGTTTCGGATTCATCACGCCAAGCGACGGCTCGAAAGATGTGTTCGTGCACATCAGCGCGGTCGAGCGCGCCGGCATGAGCACGCTCAACGAGGGCCAGCGCCTCACCTATGAAATCGTGACCGAGCGCGGCAAGCAGGCGGCGTCCAATCTGTCAAACGCCTGATAGCGAATTGAACTTTTTTAAACACGGAGCGCCCGGCCCTCGTGCCGGGCGTTTTCGCTCAACCGGAATGCCGCTTCTCGCGGATAACGCTGAAACAAGAAGAAAGCGAGCACGGACATGACACACAAGTTCACCATCGGCGCCAACGTCTATTACGAGCCGACCTTCGGCAACGCGGCCGCCCGCGGCAAATACAAGATCGTCCGCCAGTTGCCGGTCGAGAACGACAACCGGCTGTCCTATCGCATCAAGAGCGTGGCGGAATCCTTCGAGCGCATCGCCGAGGAACATCAGCTCAGCCGCACCGACTGACCGGCAAGTCTTTAAGCCGGACGCTCCGGCCCATTTTGTGCCCAGCGGATGCCCATTTGCGGCCATTTTGCCGCCAATCGCGCGCCGATCACCTCTTTTCAAGCAACCGTGATGCGTCCTGTGGAACCTCGGCCGCGTAGCTACGTTAGCCCGCGAATACCGATGAACCTTTCCCGGGGCCGGCCCGACATACCGGTCAAGGACCCAGGAGGACGCCATGAACTGGTCGATGTATACCGCAGACCGCACCACCCACCTCAAGATCGTGGTGGTCGGACTTTGCGCCGCGCTGCTGATCGCCGTCATCGGCATCTCCGTGCGCGACTTGAATCTCGGCACCGATGTCATGACGGCGCAGTCTCCGACCGTGATCAAGGCCGGCGGCCCGGTGGTGTTCACCGACCGCAACGGCCCGACAGTTCGCTGACCCCGTCACGGTTCGCCCTGCCCGCGGCGAGCCGCCGATTCGCCTGATCAACCTCCCTGCCCTTCTGCGCGCCGCATTTGCGGCGCGTTTTTTGTGAGATGGCGGAGTTCGATTGACCGTTCTGGCGATATCCCGCAAAACATCACGAATCATGAAGTGCTTTCGCCATTTTCGCGTGATGGGCTTGCTCGCTGCGGGCTTTTTGTTGGCGGCAGTGCCCGCGCGCGCGCAAAGCGCGCCGACCAGCGCGGCGGCGATAGCCGATTATCAGGCCAAGCTCGCGCAGTATACCCAGCTCCGCCGCGCCTATGACGAGGAGGCCAGCGTCTATTGGGATGCCGTGGTCGAGAAGCGGCGCGCGCGCAATGCCAAGCGCCGCAACAACGAGCCGGTCGGGCTCGACGACTACGTGCTGACGCAGCCGCCGCTTTATGCCGGGCCGCCGCGGCCGGTCGATCCCAACGCGCCACCCGGGCCGGGGCCGGACGACAGGCCGCCGATCCCGCTGATCGCCGATTTCCTGAAGAACGCAGCCGAGCAGTTCGGCTTCGTGCCGCAGCGCCCGCAAAGCGAGCTCGAGTTTAAGAAGGCCTATGCGCAAGCAGCCAGCGCCAGCGGCCTGACCCGGGATCAGATCGTCGGCGTCTACGCGTTCGAGACCGGCGGCAATGGCACCTACGACATGCAGGCCGGCGTCTCGCCCACGCGCCCGCGCGCGATCTCGCCGGCGGTCGGCTACAACCAGCTGCTCAGCACCAATTCGGTCTCGCTCTTGGCCGAGCACGGCGGCCGCCTGCTCGGCATCCTGCGGCAGAAATCGAAAACGCTCACCGGCGACGCCAGGCTGACGATGGACACCAAGATCGAGGCGCTCAAGCGCATGATCGCCTTCGCCCGTAGCGTGCCGAACCATTGGAACGAGCACGACAAGCTCGCCAAGGGCACGGCGGGCGGCATCGGCGTGCACGCGGTGCTGCTCGACCGCGATATCGGCCCGCTGCTGCAGGTGCAGAAGCTCATCAATTCGGTGCGTTTCGCGCGCAGCAAGCATCACACCGCGCCGCTCTCCGCCGCCGAGCTGGAATTGATGAACCTGACCGGCGACGGCAACGGCATCGACATGATCATGATGCCGGCGGCATTGCGCGCGCGCGTGCCGACCGCGAATTTCTTTCAGCAGTCGGGCTACGAACGCAATCCGGTGGCGCGCCGCACCGGCGTGGTGGCGGGGCTGATCGCCGACATCGAGGGCAAGATGCTGCGCGGCGCGCAGGCGCCCGGCGCCAGGGATCTGGCGGCGGCGTTTTAATTCGTCATTCCGCGCCGACCGAGGATGGACCATGAGACTATTCGTTGCTGCCGTTCTGTCATTTTCACTTCTGTCGCCGGCCGCCGCGCAGGACATTCGCGGGCTGGAAGTCTGCACCGCCGAAAAGCAGATGGAGCGCCGTACCGGCTGCCTGCAGGCCAATGTCGAGTTTCTTCAGCAGGCGCTCGCCAGATTGGCGCGCGAGACCGGCGCCAAGCTTGCTATCGCCAGCCGCGACCATGCCGCCGCCCTGGCCGAGATCGCCACGCTCAAGTCAGCGCTGGCGAAGCTGGACAGCGAGCTGGCGCAAATGCGAGCCAAGGCCGAGCCTGGCAGCAAGAAGTAAACCGGGCATGCCGGCCCCTGCATGCGCGCGTGATGATGACAGGAGCGTTTGATGATCGACATCGCCAGCGGCCACCCCGCCATCGATCGTTACCTGTCGAAAAACTACGAGCAGGTGCGCGGCATGTCCTCGCGCTTCGCGGCCGCCATTTGCGGGCACCTGATCCGGCGCCAGAGCGAACTCGGCATTGGCGGTGAGCTGGTCGAAATTGGCACCTTCGAGGGCCGCTTCTTCATCGCCATGGCGCTCGGCCTGGCGCCGGGCGAGAAAGCGCTCGGCATCGATCGCTTCGATTGGCCCAATGCCGGCGTCGAAACCCGCTTTCTCGCCAATTGCGCGGCCCACGGCATCGCCAGCGAGCGCTTTGTGTCCTGGAAAGCCGACAGCCGCGAGATCACCAGTGACGCGCTGCGCAACAAACTCGGCCAACGGCCGGTGCGCTTCGTGCACATCGACAGCCATCACTCGCGCGAGTGCCTGACCAACGATCTTGAGCTGGTCCATCCGTTGCTGCATCTCGATGGCATTATCTGCCTCGACGACATGCTGCATCCCGGCTATCCGATGATGGCGTCGGCGGTGTTTGACTATTTCGCCCGCCATCCCGAGATGCGCCTGGTCTGCGTCATCGATCGCGAGGACATCGTGGCGGCGCCGAAATTCCTCATCTGCCGGAACGATATGTTCGCGCGCACCCAGCAGGACCTGCTGAACGCGTTCGCGCGCTTCCACTTCATCCTGAACGCCGACATGGAGACGTATTTCGCCCTGGTGCTGACGCCGCACCCGCGCCTAGCGGAAGTCGAGTAGCCAGCGCCCGGGAGTTGGCAGCAGCGTCTTAGATCAAAAGCGGCGCCGTCGCCGGCGCCGCTGGAATACAATCGTCAGATATCGGATCAGGCGTGTGCCCCGTTCGCCCCGAAGCGCAGCGCCGCGATGCGGTCGAGTTCGGCCTGCTCGCGCGCGTTCTCCTCGGCCTTTTCGCGGGCGTGGTCGCGCTCGTCGAGCATCTCGACTTTTTTGAGCTCCTCGAACGCCTCGCCCAGCATGGCCTTGGCGTCGTCGAGCTGGGTTTTGAGTTCGTCGGCCGAGCGCCTGAGGTTCGCACGGCGCGCGATCGCGGCCTTGGCATAGGTCGGATAGGCGAAATGGGCGGGATCGTGGATGCCGGCGCGGTCCTGCTCGAGCTTGATCTCGCGGTCGAGCTCGGCCGCAATGCGGTCGAATTCGGCGATCATCGCCTCGATCTGGGCCACCTTGCGCCGCTTCTCGTCGACCTGGAATTTTTTCAGGCGGATAAGGGTTTCGCGTGACTTCATCGACTCATTACTCCCCCGAAGCCCCGAATTCGCGCCCGCAGGAAGCCAATACCGTCGGCCGCGCGGACGTCCCGGACGTTCAGTGGAGGCAACTGTGGCGCAATATCGTTAGTTTTCTGTTTCCGCGCCGCTGAGGATTTTCTCAAGCCGTTGATATCCCTCCGCCATACTGGTTGCTTCTTCCTTAAGCTGGCCGAGAAAGGCCTCCAGCGGCTTGTGCAGGCCGATCGCCTCGTCCACGTCGGCGCTGGACCCGGGCCGGTAGGCGCCCAGGCGGATGAGTTCCTCCATGTCGGAATAGGTCGCCATCACCTGCTTGGCGCGACTGATCGCCGGCAGGAAGGCCGGGTCGGCCGCCCTCGGCATGGTGCGCGAGATCGACTTGAGGATATTGATGGCCGGATAGCGCCCGCGCTCGGCAATCGCACGCTCCATGACAATGTGCCCGTCGAGAATGCCGCGTACGGCGTCGGCCACTGGCTCATTGTAGTCGTCGCCGTCGACCAGCACGCTGAAAATGCCGGTGATGGTGCCCTGATCGATGCCCGGCCCGGCGCGCTCCAACAGGCGCGGTAGCTCGGTGAACACGGTCGGCGTATAGCCCTTGGCGGTCGGCGGCTCACCGGCCGACAGGCCGATCTCGCGCTGCGCCATGGCGAAGCGGGTGACCGAATCCATCAGCACCAGCACATCCTTGTGCAGATCGCGGAAGAATTCGGCGATAGCCAGCGTCAGATAGGCCGCCTGCCGGCGCATCAGCGCCGGTTCATCGGAGGTTGAGACCACCACCACCGAGCGCGCCAGGCCGGCCGGGCCCAAATCGTCCTGCAAGAATTCCTGCACCTCGCGGCCGCGTTCGCCGACTAGGCCAATGACCGACACGTCGGCCGCCACGTTGCGCGCCAGCATCGAGAGCAGCACCGACTTGCCGACGCCGGAGCCGGAGAAGATGCCCATGCGCTGGCCGCGGCAGCAGGTGACGAAGGTGTTGAGCGCGCGCACGCCGAGATCGAGCGGCTCGCCGACGCGGCGGCGGGCATGCGCCGGCGGCGGCGAATTGCGGAACGGATAGGGCGACGGCCCCAGCGGCAGCGGCCCCTGCCCGTCGATCGGCTCGCCCATGGCGTTGACCACGCGGCCGAGCCAGCGCTCGGACGGGCGGATATTGCCGGCGCCAGTCGATACCACCGCCCGGCAGCCCCGCCGCACGCCATCGAGCGCGGCGAACGGCATGGCCAGCGCGTGCTTGCCGGCAAAGCCGACCACCTCGCAGGGGATCGCCCGCCCGCTGCCGCTCTCGATGGTCAGGCGGGCGCCGACCGACATGGCGTGGATGGGACCGGCGATCTCCAGCATCAGCCCGCGCACGCCGACCACGCGGCCATAGATCTCGACGCCGTCGAGGTCGACGATCTGCTCGGCCAGGGCTTTCATCTCATACCCTCGTCATTCCGGGGCGCGAGCGAAGCGAGCGAGCCCGGAATCCGGAGCCGCGTGCCGTGGAGTCCGCCCCTGGATTCCGGGTCCGGCCCTTCGGGCCGTCCCGGAATGACGGAGGAAGAAAATCGCCGTAAACCCGCCCTTAGGCTTACTGCCCGACCCTTGCCATTAACCCGGTGTTTACTCGCATCGTTAATCATTGGGTCATCGTCCATGGGACTGACGGCCGACGAATCGCCCGGCCGGGACGGAAGGGGCGAGTCCACAGAGTCGGTTAGGCCTGACTCTTAAACTGGAGTATTAAACCGGCACGTGGCCAAAAAACCACTCTCTGACAACATCTTATGGCGATTCGGGATATCCCCGCCAGTGAATGCTTGCACAGAAGAAACAGGTTTTGTTAACCATGTCCGCATAGTGTCGAATCGGTTGTCCCACCGCGTTTTTTCACACTCGCCGCCTTTGCGGCGCACCTTAAGGCCCGGTTGCGGCGAGATAGGGGACTGGCATGCGCGTTCTACTCATCGAAGACGACAGCGCGACGGCTCAATCCATCGAGCTGATGCTGAAATCCGAGAGCTTCAACGTCTACACCACCGATCTGGGTGAGGAAGGCGTCGACCTCGGCAAGCTCTACGATTACGACATCATCCTGCTGGACCTGAACCTGCCCGACATGTCGGGCTTCGAGGTTCTGCGCAGTCTGCGCGTCTCCAAGGTGAAGACGCCGATCCTGATCCTCTCCGGCCTTGCCGGCATCGAGGACAAGGTCAAGGGTCTCGGCTTCGGCGCCGACGACTACATGACCAAGCCATTCCACAAGGACGAGCTGATCGCGCGCATCCACGCCATCGTGCGCCGCTCCAAGGGCCACGCCCAGTCGGTCATCAACACCGGCGACCTGGTCGTCAACCTCGACACCAAGACGGTGGAGGTCGCCAGCCAGCGCGTGCACCTCACGGGCAAGGAATATCAGATGCTCGAGCTGCTCTCGCTGCGCAAGGGCACCACGCTGACCAAGGAGATGTTCCTCAATCATCTGTACGGCGGCATGGACGAGCCGGAGCTCAAGATCATCGACGTGTTCATCTGCAAGCTGCGCAAGAAGCTGGCCAACGCCTCCAACGGCAAGAACTACATCGAGACGGTGTGGGGCCGCGGCTACGTGCTGCGCGAACCGAGCGAAGTGGAAGAGCGGATTCCGGCTTAAAGCGCGAAGCCCTTCGGGCTCTCTCCAACTTGAACCCCGCCGGAAACGGCGGGGTTTTTCAATGAGAGCGCTAGAGCGAGTTTGCTTCAGAAGATTGAATCGGGCCTTGCCACGATTTCGTTTCACCTTTCCCATGGGGAGAGGTCGGATCGCGAAGCGATCCGGGGGTTGCGATCTATCGAGAGTACTAGACCCCAACCCTCACCCCAACGGGGAGAGGGAGCGCGTCGAGTTCGCGGCGTTGCTTCGACTTAAAACAATCGTGCGCTAGCGATGCTCGGCACCTTCGATTCCGGTCATGGCCGCGGCCAAGAACAGCAAAATAAAAATACCGCCGATAATTTCAAAGATCAGCATTGATGAACCCTTCGATCGTGATTTGACTGAGAAGCGGACCGGTTTGGACCGGTTTGTCAGCCATCAAGCATTTGTCCTGCGACTTGTTCCATGGCGTCACGGCGGCCTTAATTCAATCGATCGCTGCCTTAATTCAATCGATTGAATGGGCGCACCGGCGAGCGAAAGATCGTCGCAGAATGGAACCATGCGCGGCTTGGCGGGTTGTCTCCCAGAGTCCAACCCCAGGCGGTTGGGATTCCCAACCAAATGGAGCGACTGATGCAAACCAAAATTCTGGGTTCTATGATGCTTCTCGCGGCATTGGCGCTGCCATTTGCCGCGCAAGCGCAAGGCACCGTGCGCGGCATGGAACGCGGCGCGGCGCAGGGTGAACGCGATGCCGGCCCGATCGGCGCGGTGGTCGGCGGAACGATTGGCGCGGTCGCCGGCACGGTCGGCGGCATTCTCGGCGTGCAGGATCGCCCGCGCTTTCGCACCTATGTCGTCGAGCAGCGCGTGCCGTCCTATCGCTATGAAAGCGAATTCCGCGTCGGCGCGATTCTGCCGGATAGCGGCGTCGTCTACTACGACGTGCCGGCCGACTACCACGTGACCGGCTATCGCTACACCTACGTCAACGATCACGCCGTGCTGGTCGATCCGCGCACGCGCCAGATCGTCCAGATCATCGATTAACCGTTGCCTCGCAGCACACAGAAGGGATACAACATGTTGAAAATCATAACTGCTGCTTCCTTCGCCGCCTTGGCGCTGGTTGTCACCGTCGCGCCCAAGCCAGCGCTCGCGGACAACGGCGCGATCGCGGCCGGCGTCGTCGGCGGCCTGGCGGTCGGCGCCATCGTCGGCTCGCAGATAAATCGCGATGACGGCTATCGCGAAGGCCGCTACTATCGCTCCGGTTACCGCCAGTGCCACATGGAGCGGCGAGACTTCGAAGATAACTACGGCCGCATTCATGTCCGCCGCGTCCGCGTCTGCGATTGATCGTTCGGATTGTCGATTAAGAGCCGACCGGCGGCGTGTTACCCACACGTGCGCGCCCGTCTCTCGACCATCTTGATGGGGCCTTGCGGCCCTAGCTTTCCAAACTCACCTCGGCCGAAAGGCCGAGGTTTTTTTGTGGGGCACACGCCGCGTTTTGGCCGCGCGCTTGAAGAAATCGCCGCTACGGCGGGAGAACATCATCCGCCCTTATCCTGAGGAGCCCGCCGAAGGCGGGCGTCTCGAAGGACGAGGGCAGCCCACCGATCTCAGGCTTGCCCGAAATCGGCATGTAATGTGCACAAGTCGGCTATAGCCGACTTGTGATGTTCGAGACACGCACTTCGTGCGCTTCTCACCATGAGGCTGATCAGGTCTTACGCCGCGGCGGCTTCGCACTGTCGGCAGTGCGCGACTGGGAACAAGGCCGCCGCCGCCCAGAACGCAGCGCCCGCATTCTACTCAAGATCGTCCAGAAGGAGCCGAAGGCGATGACCTGCGCGCTGGCGAGTTGAGCCACGCACAGCGTTTGCGACTCCATGATGAACTGCCGCAATAAAAAATCATATGTCAGAAATTGTCGACGGGCTTCATGGATTGCCGGGACGAGTGTTCAGCCCGGCCATGACAGGCCGCCGCTACGCCTTCGCGGCGAACTTGATCACATTGCCGGCGGGCTGCGCGGCGAATGTCTTGGCGTTCGGCACATAGAGCCCGCGCCGGTCGGGCATCGGCTTGAACGCGCCGGTCAAGCCCACCACGGTCTCGGCGGCGCCGAGCACCAAAAAGCCGTCCGGCTCGATCACGCGCGCCAGGCGGTCGAGCACGCCGATCTTGGTCGGCTGGTCGAAATAGATCAGCACGTTGCGGCAGAAGATCAGGTCGAACGAGCCGAGATGGCCGAAATCGTGCAGCAGATTGAGCGGACGGAACGACACCATGGCGCGGATTTCCGGCGCGATCTGCCAGGCCTCGCCCACTTGCGTGAAATATTTCACCAGCTGCTGGATCGGCAGGCCGCGCTGCACCTCGAACTGGCTGTAGATGCCGGCCTTGGCCTTCGCCAGCATCTCGTTCGACAGGTCGGTGGCCAAGATCTCGATGCGGAAGCCGGCGAGCTGCTGGTTCATCTCGCGCAGCGTCATCGCCAGCGAATAGGGCTCCTGCCCGCTCGCCACGGCGGTGCACCAGATGCGCAGGCGGCGGCGGCCCAAATGGCTCGCGATCAGCGCCGGCATAACGGTGTCGCGGAAATGCTCGAACGGAATCTTGTCGCGGAAGAAGAAGGTCTCGTTGGTGGTCATCGCCTCGATGACTTCGATGGCGAGTTGACCGGGGCTGGTGGTCTTGAGCTTGCCGACCAGCTCGGTGAGCGTGCCGAGGCGGTGCTTGCGAGCCACCGGCAGCAGGCGGCTTTCGGCGAGGTATTGCTTCTCGGCCGAGAGCACCAGGCCGGAGCGCTCGCGCAACATCTGGCGCAGATAGTTGAAGTCCTGCGGCGTCACGCGCGCTCTCCCGCGAACAGACGCGAGAGCCGGCCCGCGATCTCCGGCAGCGGCAGCACGGCCGAGCACAGTCCGGCATGCGCGACCTGGCCCGGCATGCCCCAGACCACGCTGCTGGCCTCGTCCTGCGCCATGATGTGGCCGCCGGCGGCGGCGATCGCCTGCGCCCCCTTCAGGCCGTCGGAGCCCATGCCGGTGAGCACCAATGCCATCACCTTGTGGCCCCACACCGCGGCGGCGGAGGCAAACAGCGGATCGACCGCCGGCTTGCAGAAATTCACCAGCGGGCCGTTGTCGATCGCGATCACCGCGATGCCGTCGCGGCGCTTAACCGTCATGTGCTTGCCGCCGGGCGCCAGATAAATGGTGCCGGCATTGATCTCCTCGCCGTCCTGCGCTTCGCGCACCGGGCCCTTGGCGACGCGCGCGAGATGCTCGGCCAGAATGGCGGTGAAGGTCGGCGGCATATGCTGGGTGATCAGCACCGGCGCGCGCTCGAGCACGCCGCCGATTTGACTGACAATGGCGTTGAGCGCCTGCGGGCCGCCGGTGGAGGAGCCGATCAGCAGCACGCGCGGCGACGTGGCCGGCATGGCGCGCAGCACGAGCGGCGGATGCACGGACTCATGGGACGGCAAATGAGGTTGCAGCGGTGGCGAAGATTTGGCCGGCGGCAGCGCAGCGACGCGCGCAGGGCCAAACCGCAGGCGCTTCGAGCGCAGCCCGAGCTGGCGGATCTTCTCGATCAGGTCACGGCGGAAATTGGTGGCGCCCGCGACTTCGCGATTGGCGGTCGGCTTTGGGATGTAGTCGGTGGCGCCGAGCGAGAGCGCCCTCAAGCTGATCTCGGCGTTACGCCGGGTCAGCGTCGAGGCCATGATCACGACCAGGTCGCGTTTCTTGGCCAGCAGCAGCGGCAAGGCGGCGATGCCGTCGAGCTCCGGCATGTCGACGTCGAGCACCACCACGTCGGGATCGGCGCGCTCGACTTGCGCCACGGCTTCGCGGCCGGTGCGCAGCGAGGCCACCACTTCCAGGTCGGGCTCGGCTTCCACCCAGCGCGCGAACAGGCCGCGCACCACCACGGCGTCGTCAACGAGCATGACGCGGATGCGCCGACCGATGGCGGTGGGGGTCGACTGCGGTGCGAAAGCGATACTCATCGGGCTCTGCTCGGTTGGCGGACCGTGACGCGAAGGCGCGTGACGGCGGCGCTCAAATCAGCCCGACTTCCTGGAACTTGGCCTCGACGATCTCCTTGTCGAACGGCTTCATGATGTACTCGTTGGCGCCGGCATGCAGGGCGCGCGCGATGTGGGCGACATCGTTCTCGGTGGTGCAGAACACCACCTTGGGGCCGTCGCCGCCGGGCAGCCGGCGCAGCGAGCGCAGGAACTCGTAGCCGTCCATCTTCGGCATGTTCCAGTCGAGCAGGATCGCCTCGGGCAGTTGGCGCCGGCAGACTTCCATCGCCTGTTCGCCGTCCTCGGCTTCCAAGATCTGGAATTCCAGTCCCTCGAGAATTCGGCGCGCCACCTTGCGGATGACGCTGCTATCGTCAACGACCAAACAGGTTTTCATCGGACCGCCTCATGCTTCCTTGCGAGCGTCGTCCCGCAAACCGTTGCAAATTCGAAACCTCGTCACGCCGCGATTGCCATCATATCGATATCGAGCACGCGCTCGACATCGACCACCATCAGCAACTGACCTTCCAGCCGGTGAATACCGGCCGACACGCGCGCCAGGCGCGGATCGAGATTGATCGGATTGGGCTCGCGCGCGGCATCGTCGAGCTTGAGCACCTCGCCGATGCTGTCGATCAGCAGCCCATAGGATTCCCCACGCGACTCGACGCCGATCGCGATGACCGGCCGCTTGCCGTCGCGCGCCTCCAGGCCGAGCCGGCCGCGCATGTCGATCAGCGTCACGATGCGGCCGCGCAGATTGAGCACGCCGGCGATTTCCGGCGGCGCCAGCGGCACCCGCGTCAGCCGCTCCGGGATGAAGACGTCCTGCACATGCAGGATCGGCAGCCCGAACAGCTGGCCGCCGATCATGGCGGTGACATATTCCTTCAGATGGGTTTCGCTGCTCATGCTTTGCCCTTCACGCCGCGCAACCGACGGCGGTCTGTTCCTTGAGCGCCGCGATCAGTCCCTGCCGGTCGAATTTGGCGACGTAATCGTGGAAGCCGACCTGGCGGCCGCGCTCGACCGCCTCGGCCGACACCACCGAGGACAGCGCGATCACCGGCAGGCCGGCGCAACGCGGATCGCCACGCAGGGCGAGCGCGAATTCGAAGCCGTCCATGTCGGGCATCTCGATGTCGGTGACGGCGACGTCGAAGCTGCGGCCCTCCTTGAGGATCGCCAGCGCCTCTTGCGCGGAGCCGACCGCGGTCACCTCGTAGCCGGCGGCCTGCAACACCGGCGTGAGCATGTTGCGGAAGAACGGGCTGTCGTCGACCAGCAGCACCGAGCGCGGTTTCGTGCTGGCGCGCTGATCCTTGCGGCGGAACCAGTCTTCGAAGGCGAGCGGCAGGAAGTGGCCGACATCGATGATTTCGGTGGCCTGGCCCTTGATGATGGCCGAGCCGAGCACGCCGGCATTGTCGCTGGCGACCTGAATATCGAGACGGTCTTCCACGATATCGACGATCTCGTCGACCACCAGCGCCATGGAGCGGGCCCCGTCCGTGAACACCAGCAGCGGCTGGGCGCCCTCGCCCTTCACGCGCACGCTCTCGTTCATGCTGACGAGCGGCATCAGCGTGCCGCGGTATTGCACCATGTGGCGGCCGTTCGAGAGCTCGATCTTGCGGGCGTCGATTTCTTCCAACCGCGTGATGAGCGAAAGCGGCACCGCCTTGAGCTGGCTCGACCCGGCGCGGAAAACGAGCAGCGAGGTGGTCTGCTCGGCGGGCACGGGGCTGCCGGCGGCGGCCTCGGCCGTCAGATGCGAGGTGACCAGGCTGCCGAGCGCCTGCGCGACGCCGTTCGGATCGATGATCATGATCACCGAGCCGTCGCCGAGAATGGTGTTGCCGGAGAACATCGCGATATGGCGCAGCTTGCTCGACATCGGCTTCACCACGATTTCCTCGGTGTGAAACACGCTGTCGACGATGATGCCGAAGGTCTGTGCCCCGACCTGGGTGACGACGATGAACCCGCTCGTGAGATCGCGATCCTTGGCCTGGCCAACGCCGAGCAGTTCGCTCAGGCGCGCGAGCGGCAGCAGCTTGTCGCGCAGCCGCAGCACCGCGGTGTCCTTGATGCGCTCGATGCGGTGCTCGCTGTTGCTGCGCGCGCGCACCAGTTCGATCACCGACAGCTGCGGGATCGCGAAGCGCTCGCCGCCGGCCTCCACGATCAACGCCGCGACGATGGCGAGCGTGAGCGGGATCTTGATGGTGAAGCTCAGACCCACGCCGGCGACCGACTTGACGTCGATGGTGCCGCCGATCTGGTCGATATTGTTGCGCACCACGTCCATGCCGACGCCGCGGCCGGAGACGTTGGTGATGGTCGCGGCGGTGGAAAAGCCGGGAGTGAAAATGAACTTGTGAATGTGCGCTTCCGACAGCTTGTCGATGTCGGCTTCGGAGGCGAGCCCCTGCGCCACCGCCTTGGCCTTGATACGCGCAGTATCGAGCCCGCGGCCGTCATCGGCGACCTGGATAATGATGTAGCCGCCCTCGTGATAGGCCGACAGCCAGATACGGCCGTGCTCGGGCTTGCCGGCGGCGCGCCGCTGCTCGGGCGTTTCCAGGCCGTGGTCGGCCGAGTTGCGCACCATATGGGTGAGCGGGTCCTTGATCAGATCGAGCACCTGGCGGTCGAGCTCGGTCTCGGCGCCCTGCATTTCCAGATCGATCTGCTTGCCGAGTTCGTTGGAGAGATCGCGCACGATGCGCGGCAGCTTCTGCCAGGCATTGCCGATCGGCTGCATGCGCGTCTTCATCACGCCTTCCTGCAGCTCGGCGGTGACATTGGACAGCCGTTGCAGCGGGGTCTTGAATTCGGAATCCTGGTGGCGGCGCACGATCTCGAGCAGCTGGTTACGCGTGAGCACTAGTTCGGACACCATCGTCATGAGATTTTCGAGCGTATCGACGGTGACCCGTATCGACTGATGGCCGCCTTTGGCGGCGGCGTCATCCTTCGCGGCGTCGGCCGGCGCCGGCTTGGCGTGTTTCACAACCGGCGGATCGACCGGGGTTTCGCGGAATGCGCGCTCGAGGTCGTCGAGCGAGTCCTCGCCCGGCCGCAGCGGCCGTTCGAGCACTTGCGGCGCCAGCGTGCCGACCGCTTTTTTCGGCGCCGCCGGCGCGGCGGATGAGCCGACCCGTTCGACCATGCGCTCCAGATCGGCGATCAGATCGGCATCGGCGCCGTCCGGCTCGCGCTGGTCGCGTTCGAGCGAGTCCAGAATCTCCTTGATGCGGTCAATGGTGGCGAGCACCAGCGTGACGGCGTCGTTGGTCGCCGGCAGGCCGTCGCGAAACTTGCCCATCAGCGTCTCGGCGGCGTGCGCAAGCGCTTCCAGGCGCGGCAAATTGAGGAAGCCGCAGGTCCCCTTGATGGTGTGGACGAGACGGAAGATGTTAGCGAGGATCTTGGCGTTGTTGGGATCCTGTTCGAAACGCACGAGCTCGACGTCGACGACGTCGAGACTTTCGTTGGTCTCGGTCACGAAATCCCGCAGTAACTCGTCCATGAAAATACGCCTTCGTCGACGGGACGCGGCCCACCTGCCACGTCCCGTGGAACTCGGACCAGTGTGTCGACGAAGGGTTTAATTTTAGTTGCGGTACCGGCGGACGGATGGCCGTCTTAAGGTCTTGTTAATAGGCAAAAGCCGCCGGCCATCGCGCATAAACGCCGTTTATTGAGCGGAGATCACCACAACCTCGCCATCCATCGCCATGGTGGCTTTGACGCCGCAGGCCTTGGCCAGCAGACCGGCATAGAATGGCTGGATACGGTGGGCGTCGAGCGCCTCGGCGCCGGCCTCGGCCGCCAGCAGCGGCGGCACGTTGGGGGGAACTTTGGCATTGGTGCCGGCGGCGGTGATCTTGAAACCCATGGTGTCGCCCGCGCCAATGGGATCGATGGTGAGCTTGCCGCCACGCGGGATGGCCTGCCCGGCAATCAGCAGCATATTGAGCAGCAGCTTGACCCGGTTCTTGGCCAACAGCACGCGCGGCAGGTTCCAGGCGAGCTTGGTCTTGTCGTCCTCCAGGAATCCGCGGGATATCTTCTCGGCATCGCCGGTGTCGATCTGGGCGCCGGCGGAACCGGCGGCGCCGAAGGCGATGCGGCAGAATTGCAGCTTGGCGGAGGCGGTGGTGGCGCTCTTCTTGATCAGATCGAGCGCGAACTTCTTGGTCTCCTCGTCCTTGCCTTCCTCCAGAACTTCCAGGCCGTTGACGATGGCGCCGACCGGGCTGATCAAATCGTGGCAGACGCGCGAGCACAGCAACGCGGCAAGATCGAGCGCTTCGATGGAAGATCCGGACATGGACTGGTCTCCGCTGGGCGTGCAGGGTGCGAACCGAGACTGGCGAATCGCCGATGGTATCGACTTGCGCGCGTGATACACCGCACCCGCGCAACCGCCAAGGACCGCCCGCCACGACAAGGACCGGCCACGTGACACCCGATTACGAAATCCCGCCCGCCCAAGCCGGCAAACTGCTGGTCGAACTGACCGCGATCGTGGCGCGCGCATGCGCGGTGATCCGCACGCTCTCGGCCGCCAGCGTGTCGCATCGGCTCAAGCCCGACCAATCGCCGGTGACGGCCGCCGACGAGGCGTCCGAGGCGGAAATCCTGCAAGGCTTGGCGCGGCTGCTGCCGGGAGTTCCCGTCGTTTCCGAGGAAATGGCCGGAGCCAAGGCACCGCCGGCCCTCGGTCGCAGCTTCGTCATGGTGGACCCGCTCGACGGCACCAAGGAATTTCTCGCCGGTTCCGATCAGTTCACCGTCAATCTCGCGATCGTCACAGGCGGTGTGCCGATCGCCGGCATTGTCGCAGCGCCTAACCGCGGCCAGCTCTGGCGCGGCATTGTCGGCGACAAGGCCGAGCGTCTGCGCTTGCTCCCGGAGGGCGCCGACCAGCCGCAGCCGATCCGCACGCGGCGCTGGCCGAGCCCAGGCGCGGTGGCGGCGGTCAGCCGCTCGCATCTTGACCCCAACACCGTTGCCTTCCTCGACCGTCTCTCACCGATCACGCGCCAGCCCAGCGGCTCGGCGATCAAGTTCTGCCAAATCGCGGAAGGTGCGATCGATGTCTATCCAAGGCTCGCCACCACCTGCGAATGGGACGTGGCGGCCGGACATGCGCTGGTGGTCGCGGCCGGCGGCATTGTCACGAGCCCGCAGGGCACGGCGCTGCCTTATGGCCGCGTGGCGGAAAACTTCCGCGTGCCGGCCTTTATCGCCTGGGGCGATCCGGCCAAGGCCGCGTCGGTCGCAAGCTAGCGCATGATCCCGAAAAGTGGGAACCGGTTTTCGGAAAAGATCATGCGCAAGCAAAATGTTAGGGACGGAGCTGATTCAGTCTGAATGGATCAGACTCTAGCCCGGCGGCGACCATCAGCGCCCGATGGTGCGCGCGACCGCCGGCCATTTGCGCTCGGCGGATTCGATGATGCGGCCCGGTTCGGCCACGAAGGCGGCGCGCGCCTTGGCGTCGTAGAAGAGATAAAGCCGCCCGCCGACCACCACCCAGAACAGCGGGTGACCCGGCACCGAGGCGCCACGCGCGACTGCCACCGGGTCGTAGCCGCCAAAGCGCGGGCTATAGACCTCGGGGTGGTCGGAAAAGGCCGCCTTATTGCCCTCGTTGCGAAACCGCCAGACCGCGCCGTCCAGGCTCAATTCCATGTCCGGCCGGCCGAATTTTGGCTTGCCGTCGGTGAAATAGGCCACCGGATCGAAGCCGCTGATGGCCAGACCGGTGTGTGTGTTCACTACGGTCGGGTCGGCAGTGGCCGCCAGCGAAAAGAGTGGTGCTAAAATACCACAACCCAGGACAAGCCCGACCAGGGCCAAGTGCGACTTCCGTTGTGGCCGTGCTGCAGTCATAGTTCTCGGTGATATTCGAGCGATTCGAGGCGCGTTTTCCTCGCCACACTAACGCCGTCGGCGTGAGTAACCAGTTAAACGGGGCCTCATCATCCAATGGAGCATTCAATGCGCGCGACCTTGCGCCTTGCGATCTTGACGCTGGCCCTGCTCGCCTTCGGCGCCGACTTCGCCCTCGCCCAATCCGACCGGCGGCCCGGCACTTTTTCCGCCGACGAGCTGGTGCACGAAGGCCATCGCTTTTTCGGCACGGTGTCGCGCGGCCTGGCGCAGGTGGTGGAGAGAGCCGTCAGCCGCTGGGGCCAGCCCAATGGCTATGTCCTCGGCCAGGAAGGCAGCGGCGCTTTCGTGGTGGGCTTACGCTACGGCGACGGCAAGCTCTATACCAAGAATGCCGGCGACCGGCGCGTGTTCTGGGAGGGCCCGTCAATCGGCTTCGACACCGGCGGTGAAGGAGCTCGCACCATGATGCTGGTTTACAATCTGCCGGCGACCGAGGCGATCTACCAGCGCTTCGGCGGCCTCGACGGTTCGGCCTATTTCATCGGCGGTTTCGGCATGACCGCGCTGACCGCGAACAATATCGTGGTGGTTCCCATCCGTTCCGGCGTCGGCCTGCGGCTCGGCGCCAATATCGGCTACCTCAAGTTCACGCCGAAGGCGACCTGGAACCCGTTCTGATCGCCATCATTCTCCTCATTATAGAAGAACGGCCCGCATAACGTCGGCGACGCGGACCCCGGGTTTAGGTTAATCTGGGGTTACGCTGGTGGACCTCGCCCCGCCATGTCATGGTTTCCGCGGGGTTTACGCGGGTTTTGGGTGAGTTTGGAGGCGTCGTTCATGATTGAACCGATCATGTATTTCGGGATCGGGTTTCTGGTCGCAGCCCTCATCGGACTTGTCGTCGTCCCCCTCGTGCATGGCCGCGCGGTGCGGTTGACCATGCGCCGGTTGGAGGCCGCGACCCCGCTGTCGATGGCTGAAATCCAGGCCGACAAGGATCAACTGCGCGCCGAGTTCGCGATGTCGACGCGGCGCCTCGAAATGAGCGTCGAAAATCTCAAGACCAAGAGCACCAGCCAGCTTGCCGAGCTCGGCAAGAAAGGCGACGCCATCAACCGGCTCAAGGTCGAGCTGGGCGAAAAGACCGCCACTATTTTCGCGCTGGAAGCGCGCGACAAGGCGCTACGCGATCAGCTGCGCACCACCGAGCAGGAATTCTCCCTCAAGACCGGCACCATGCTCGACGCCCAGCGCGCGCTCGCCGACAAGGAAGCCGAACTCGCCAAGCTGATCAGCGAACTGGACGAGCGCTCCAGCACGGCCGACGCCCAGAAGGTCGACATCGTCTCGCTCAAGACCCAGGTCGAGGCGCTGAAAGAACGGCTCGACGAGGCCGGCAACGAACTCAAGGCGGTGGAAGACCGCCGCGACGCCGAGCGGGTCGAGCTCAAGGCGGCGACGCAGGAATTGTCGGAAGAGCGCGGCAAGGTCGAGAATCTCGGGCGCCGCGTCTCCGAACTCGAGCAGGCGCTGATCGCGCAGACCACCGAGGCCGAACTCCTCGGCCGCCGCGCCCAGGATCTGGAAACCCGGCTCGGCGAACAGTCGCGACTGCTGGCCGAGAGCGAATTCGAACTCAAGCAGCTGCGCGGCCAGATCGAAACGGCGCGCAAGACCGAAGGCGATCTGCGCACTGCCATTGCCGAGATCGACGGCCGCACCAGTGCGGCGACCGAAAAGCTGCGGGCCGAGAATGCCCGGCTGCAGGCCGAGACCGACCGCATGAAGGACGAGCGCGACCGGGTCGCCACCGAGCTTGGCCACATGAAACGCGAAACCGAGGAATCCTGGGCCTCCGAGCGGGTGGAGAACGCCCTGCTGCGCGAGCGCATCAACGACGTCGCGGCCGAAGTGGCGCGGCTGGCCTCGGCGCTGGAAGGCCCGAACTCGCCGATCGAGGCGATCCTGGCCGCCGAAACCGCGCACGGTCACGGAACCAACGGCACCGTACACGCCGAAGCCGATCCGGCGAGCGGCAACCTCGCCGACCGCATCCGCGCGCTGCAGACCCATGCCTCGCGCGCACCGCATGGCGACGAGCCTAAGCGGAACTAAGGGCCAGAATTAAAAGCTGGAAATAAGCCTTGGCCACCAGCGGCTTCGCCTTGACACCTCTCCGACGCACTCCTTATATCGCCCGGCCGTAACTGGCCGGGCGCTTAGCTCAGCGGGAGAGCGTTCCCTTCACACGGGAGAGGTCATAGGTTCGATCCCTATAGCGCCCACCATTCAATCCTCTGTTTTCAATTTCTCGCTATCAGTTTCCATCCTGACGAAACGGTTGGTTAGTTCAGCAAGCTCACGGTAGAAATTGCTCTTCGCGCCAGCTTTGACGGCTGCCGTGAAAGGCCCGATCCAGGCCCTGAGGTGCTCGTCGAGAAAACGTTTTCGCAAACTCGCCGTTGACGTCAATGCGCCGATCTCGTTGAACTGCTGCGCTTGGTTTTCCCGGTAAATGAGCAGATAGAAAAACTCAAGCTCGACCGCGATGTGATCGGGCAGCTCGCGAAATTCATCGTCGATCTCGAATCCACCCTCTCGGTAAAGCTCCAGGACCGCCATCGTCGAATCCTGCATCAGGGTCTTCTCGCCGCTCAACCAGACCGAGCCGTAGGGCTGAGCAATGGTTTCTGTAGGGCCGAGGAAAAGGCGGGTGTAATCGAGCAGAAGGTCGTCGAGCGCGTCAGCGGAGAAAGCCTCACCAAGCCGGGCCGCGCCCGCCGCAAGGTCCGGATAAATTCGCTTCGCCGCGTCGAGCATCGAATCGAAGACCTTCTCTTCCGCGAACTCCGAGCCAGGCTCGTAGTAGCAGGCTGCCAATAAGCGGCAGAGAGTTTCGCGGGCGGCGCCCTTGTTGTGGTCGTAATGCGGCATACGGAATCCTGAAAAGAAAAAGGGGCGGGGTTGGCCCGCCCCCAATTTAAGATATGCGCCTTCAAACTCTGGCGCTGTATTTGCCGACATAATGGACGTTCGGCTTGGTGCCCTTTTTCTCCTGCAGGCGGAATGACTTCTCCGCCTTCAGCACCTTGGCGATCTCGGAATTCGGATCGTCCTGATCGCCGAAGATGCGGGCTTTCGCGGGGCAGGCCTCGACGCATGCCGGTTGCAGGCCGTTGCTGGTACGGTGATAACAGAAAGTGCACTTCTCGACGATACCGGCCTTGCGGATCGGCTGGACGTCTCCCGCCTCGAACTGGTTCATCGCGGGGGTTGCCGCCCCCGCCGCCTTTGCCGTTTCGGCTGCCGAAGACGTAATGCCTGCGAGCATGACCGACGTGCTGGTCCACTGCGGCTGGGCGTCGCCCTCCCGGGCGTTGAAGCTGATCACGCTGTAGGTCTCGCCGGAAAGGCTCGCATCGGTGAGTTCCACTTGGCTGTACGGGCAGGCCATCTGGCAACTCCGGCACCCGATGCAAAGCGCGTTGTCGTGCAACGTGATGCCTTCCGGCGTCTTGTACATCGCCTTCGGAGTGACCGGACAAGCCTTGACGCAGGGGGCGTCGGTGCAGTGATTGCACGACACCGGTATCACCGTCTGCGTCACCTTCGGGAATTTTCCCTCGGTCTTTATTATGAAGTCGGCCCAGTTGAAACTCTGGCCGCCCGCGCGGGTGCGGGTGTTGTTCTCGGCTTTGCAGGCAAGTGCGCAGTTTCCGCAACCGACGCAACGCCGCAGGTCGATGACCATTCCAAGCCTTGCCATCTTCATTCTCCTTCAGCACCGGGTTGCGAAATCAGGCTTTCTGAATCTTGACGCCCGTGAATCCGCCGTTGCGGGCGGTCGCGCCGCTCAGCCGATCGTAGTCGTCGACCAGGATTTCGTTGTTGTTGCCGCCCCGCGGCGTGGCCTTCGCATAGTCCTTCGCGGCAACACGGCCGTAAGCCCAATGTCCCTGGCCGTAGCACTTGGCGACGGTGCCGGGACGCACGCCTTCCCAAAGCTTGAGCTTGGTGACGATCGAGCCGGCCATGGACGTGACCCGAACGGTATCACCGGATTTGAGTTTGAGCTTTGCCCCGTCGGCCGGATTCATCTTCAGCACGTCGTCCCAGGCCACATCGCCGGGATCGACTTTCTTGAATTCCTGATACCAAGGCAGGTTCTGCGAACGGCCTTCGCGGTTGAGGCGCGACTTGTAGTCAATGAAGGTGAACGGATACTCGCTCACGCTGCCGTGGCGCTTGGGCGGTTCGTAGTGCGGCACAAACGCCAGTTCTCCACGCGCGACATAGCCGCTGACGTTAAGAATATCGTCGGTCGTGGTCTGGTGTTTCGTCGCGTGCTCGGTGAGGCCCTTTTTCAAGGTTTCGCTGAAGAACTCGAACTTCTTGGTGGCTGTGTTGAACCTGCCACCCCAGCCTTTCTTGAAGCTGTACTTCGCGCCGCTGTACATTCCCTTCTTGCGGAAATCGGCCCAGCCTTCGATCTTGTCGCCCTTGAGCGGCTCCTTGGGCATCCACATCGGCGCGCTGGATATCTTGGCCGCGATCTCGGTGAATTCCCGCTCGTTGGTCGGGGTCTTGCCGTTTTCCGGGTCCTTGAACGACGCATAGTAGTCGAACAGATTGGGAAACCCTTTCGCCTTGAGCTTCTCGGCGAGCAGCCAGACCACTTCGGTCTCTTCCTGCTTGACGTCCCAGAGCCGCTTGCCGACCGGCTGCTGGATCGTGGCGTAGCCGTGCAGGTTGCCCATGTTGGTGACGATGGAAAATCCCTCGCTCGTATTGTGCGTGGCGGGGAGCACGATGTCGGCGAACTGCGTCATCTCCGATGCGTTGGTCACCAGGTGAACGAAGAACGGCACGGCGGTGAGCGCCTTGTCCCAACGCGACGGATCGGTGCAGGAGAAATTGAAATTGCTCCAGGTTGAGATGAGTACCTTGACCGCGCCGGGGTCCTTCAGCATGCCGTTGGCGATGTTGTTGGTGACCACGCCGCTGCCGGGCTTCGCGCCCATCATCGCCGGCATGTCCTTGGCGCCGCGGCCGTCGATCTTCTTGTGCTTGCTCGCCGCCTTGGCGATGTCGTCGACGTAAGCATCGGCGCTCGGGAACTTGCCGACCGGAACGCTGGAGCTTTGCAGCGTGCCGCCTTCGACGTCGATCGAGCCGACCAGGCCGTTCAGGGCATGGACCGCCATCGCCGCATAAGTGCCGCGCGGATTCATCGCCACGCCGGGGCCCATCCAGACCGCCACCTTCGGGGCCGCCTTGCCCATGGCGCGCGCCACGCGGATCGTCTGCGCGGCGGGGATCAGCGTTTCCTTCTCCGCCCAGGCCGGCGTGCGGTCCTTGAGCTCGAGGTTCCACCACTTGACCAGACCGGAGGTCTCCTTCTCGACGAAGGCGGCCTCGTCGACGGTCTTGCCGGCGACGAACAGGTTCTTGCCGTCCTTGAAGTCGCCGACGAATTCCTTGTTCCACAGTCCCTGGGTCAACAGCACATGGGCGATCGCGCCAGCCAGCGCGCCGTCGGTGCCGGGCTTGATCGGCAGCCATTCATGCGCCTTGGCGGCTGAGTTCGACAATCTCGGGTCGACGGCGATGACAGTGCCACGCGCGAGGATTTCGCCGAACCGGTGGATAGTGTTGGGCACTTCACGGTTGGAGGCGAGCGGATCGGTGCCCCAGGTCACCAGGCACTGCGTGTTGGCGAGGTCGTAATCGCGGTAGCCGAAGAAGCCTTGCGTCAGGCCCGGCCCCATCTTCTCGGCTTCGGCACAGATGGCGCTGTGCGAGAAATAGTTCGTGGTCCCGAATATCTTGGGGACGGTGCCATACAGAAGGTCTGTGGAGGTCGGCGAATAGCGGCCGCGAATATAGGCGAGCTTGTGCGCCTCGTTGTTCTTGCGCAGCTCCATCATCTTGTCGGCGACGATATCGAGCGCCTCGTCCCAACTGATCGGCACGAATTTCGGATCGATGCCGCGCCCCTTCTGCGCGTTGGTCCGCTTCATCGGCACCTTGATCCGGTCGGGATCGTAGGTCTGCTGCGGGATCAGGTGGCCGCGCGGACAGACGTAGCCGTGGTTGGTCTTGCTCGCCGGGTTGCCGCGCACCCGCACGGCGCGGCCGTCCTGCACGAAAATCTGGATCGCGCACCATTGGGTACAGCCCTGGCAGGCGGTCGACACCCACTCACCCTTGGCGGCGGCTGCGGGCTTACCCTTGCGCAGCGCCATGGCGTTCGTCACCGGCTGGGCGGCCACCGGCATGCCGAGCATCAATAAACCACCGGACCCGGCCGACGCCTGGATGAAATTTCGTCTCGTGAGTTTCATGGAGAAATCTCCCTCGCCGCTATCCGCGTCAAATGCCCCCGTGCGAACTCGGCTCCATACGAACAAGAGGCATTGATTAAGATCGGCCTATGTAATTGTTTATGAATTCCACTTGATGAAAAATGACGCAGGTCAATGTTGCGAAAATAATTTTCGTATCCCGACGCGCAACATTGATAACAATCAAGCGCTCGTTCGAGTTGACGTCCTAGTCTGCGCGCCGCAAGGAAGGCCACATGGACGCGTTGGCGCTAAGCCATAGATTTTCAGGCTTCGCAACTTTTCAACGCCTCGCCGGCGGATCGCGGCTCAAGTTCTTGGCCGCGAGTTCGTCGAGATAATCCTGCCAATAGGCCGCGTAATTGCGGCCGAGATCGCGCAGATAGTCCCAGCCGAAAATCCCGGTCGAATGCATGTCGTCGAACACCAGCCGCACGGCGTAATTGCCAACCGGCAGCACTTCGATGATCTCGACATTCTTCTTGGCCGGAACGGTCTTGCGCTCTTCCTCCGAATGGCCCTGCACTTCCGCGCTCGGGCTTTTCACCCGCAGATATTCGGCCGGCAGATCGAAACGCTCGCCGCCGTCGAAGGAGACGGTGAGCGTCCTGCGGTCCTTGTGCAGGCGAAGTTCGCTTGGCCAAGCGTCTGTCATGGTTTTGTCCTAAATGATAAAGCGCACGCTGCCGGCGTCGCGCAAGTCGTAGCCGCCCATTTCCTGCGCGCGCGCGGACAGCTCATCCGAGCGCAGGAACTTGAGCAGCATTTGTAGAGCGGGGCGGAAATAGTCGCGCTGGCGCATGACCAGATCGAACGGCTCCCAGACGATCGATACGAAATCGAGCCCGGCGGAATTGGCGACCGATCGCGTCGCGATGCCGGTATCGGCGCGGCCGGCGCGGATCGCCTGCGCGATATCGGGGCCGGTCGGGCAGACCGGGCCGGCGCCGGCGAGCTGGTCGAGCGGGGTCTTGGCGCGATGCAGCAAGGCCAGCAGCAGCAGCTGCGCGCCGGCGCCCTGCGGACGCATGGCGATGCGCGCGCGCTTGGCGATCACGTCGTCGATCGAAGCGAGCTTGAGCGGATTGCCCGGCGCCAGCAGGAAGCCCTGCTCGCGCCGGCAGAAGGCGATCATCACCGCGTCCTGCACGTCGCTGCGGCTCGCCATCGCCGCGACATTGGCGTCGGCACTCGCATCCTCCAGCGCATGCAGATGCATGGCGGCGGCGATCGTTTCGCCCGCGCTGAAACGCGCAAGTCCGGCTTCGCTGCCGACCGCGAGCGTGGCGAGGCCGCAGCCGCTTTCGCGCAAGGCCCATTCCAGCAGCGGATCGTGGCTGCCGCCGACGATCGGCGCAGGCTCCGGGCGCGTCAGCCCGGCGGGACGCGTCACGCTGGAGGCCAGCCAGTGGTCGAGCTCAGCCTTGGGAAACAGCCAGCGGCCGGTGACCTTTGTGCACGGCACCGTGCCCTCGGCCACCATCTCATAGATCTTGCGTTCCTTGAGGCGGAGATAGCGCGCGGCTTCGGCGGTCGTGAAAAGCTGCATGCGGCTCACCCTGCACTCATATGCATATTTTTCAGAATGCCTAGAACTACAGAAAAAACAAGGCGGTGGGCAATAGAACGCGACAGCCCGTTCGGTAAAATCAGGCCGCCGATCACGGCTTCGCGGCCTCGTCAATATAAGTCGGGCGCACCACCGTCACGGTGCAAGCGGCCTCGGCGGCGACTTTGGCGGACACGCTGCCGAGCAGCTTACGCATCAGCGACTCCTGCCGCGCACCGATCAGAATGTGATCGACGCGGTTGACTTGCGCGAATTCGAGAATGGCGGCGGCCGGGTCGATCGCCTCGATCACATGCACGGTGAGACGGCGTTCGTCGAGCTTCAAAGGCTCGGCCCAATATTTGAGACCGACCATGCGGTCGACGTGCTTGTTGTGGCCATGTTCATCGAGCGTCGTATCGATCGTCAGCCGGGCCTGCTTGAGCACGTTGAGGCAGGCAAGTCGCGCCGACGGCAGCGTCGCGAGTATGCGTTCAGTCGTGACACGGAGTGCGTGTTTGATATCCGCGTGTCCTTCCGCCAAGTCGATAGCGACGGCGATGATCGGGGCGGACGAAAGCTGAGCGGCAAGCGCCGCCTTGGGCCGCGGCGTCGTCAAATCCTTGTTGAAACGCCGGCGCAGCACGGTGGTGAAAGGATCGCGCCGCAAGCGTTCGGATCGGGCGGTCAGCTTGACTTGATCTTGGTGGCTCAAATCGAAGGCCAGTTGCGCCATGGTCGGGTAGCGCCAGGCCGGCTCGGTCTCCAGACAACGCAACACGATTTCCTGCAGCGCGGGCGGATAATCAGGCCTCAGGCTGCGCGGCGGCACCGGATCGCGCCAGAGCCGGCGCCGCATCCCGCGCAGCGTCTCGCTTTCGCCGAACGGCCGCACGCCGGTCGAAAAGAAATAGAGCAGGACGCCCAAGGCGAACTGATCGCTGCGCGGATCGTTGCGGACGCCGAGCAACTGCTCGGGCGACATGTAGGGAGCCGTGCCGAACGGCAGACGGAACTCCTCCTGCATCAGGTCGGGGAGCTGATCGTGATGCGAAAGGCCGAAGTCGAGCAGAACGGTTTCCCCGTTCGGTCGCAACACGATGTTGCTCGGCTTGACGTCGAGATGAATGACATGCTGCCGGTGCAGATCGTCGAGCGCGGTCGCCACTTTCACGCCGATATCGGCGACCTCCGCATAAGGCAAAGGAAGCACGCCGATCCGCTCGTACAATGTTTTGCCGACGACACGTTCCATTACAAGGTACGGCTGCACGGTGAAATCACCCGCGGCAATGAACTTCGGAACGTGCACGCCGGACAATCGCGGCAGGATCATCTGCTCCATTTCGAAACTGACGATGGCCGCGGGGTCCGCGCCTTCGCCGATGCGCGGCACCTTCATCAACATCGGCGCCGTCATGCCGGGGTGCGAGACACGCCATAGCGTCGCCATGCCGCCGCGGTGGACGCGTTCCTCAAGCCGAAAGCCGTCGAGGACCAAACCCGGCTCGTGCAGCGGCTTGGCCATTCGTCAGTTCCCCACGCGCAGCCGGTCGGCCAGCCAGGTCGGCAGGCCTTTCTTGCGGATCTGGGCGGCGGCCTGCTCGACGTCATAGGGCACGCGGCAATAGGTGAGCTCGCGCTTCTCGGTATCCAGCATGGCGTAAGAGCTTGCCGGGTTGCCGTCGCGCGGCTGCCCGACGGAGCCGAGCACCGCGAGCCAGCGCCGGCCGGGCAGCAACTGTATGGCAAAGCCGGTTGTCGGCGTGAATGACGTCATCTTCGCGGTCGCCGACATGCTGTAGAGTGCCGGCTGGTGGATGTGCCCGCAAAACGTGATGGGGGCGGGGGTCGCGCTGATGCTGCGGGCGGCATCCGCGACGCTCGCCACATAGTTCCAGCCTTTCGGATTGCTCGCGTCGGCATGGACGTAAAGACGATCGCGGTCTTCCAGCGTCAGCGGCAGGCCGGCAAGGAATTCGCGTTCCGAGGGCCCGAGTTCGCCGCGCGTCCATTCGATGGCTATTTTTGCTTCGACATTCATTTGTTCGCGTGGATTGTTGATCGCGCTGTCGTGGTTGCCGAGCACGGCCATCGCGCCCTTCTCGACGAGATCCATGACGGCGGTCACCGTCCACTCCGGATCGGCGCCGTAACCGACATAATCGCCGAGCAGCACAAACCGCTCGGCGCCATGATCGCGCGCCTGCGCCAGGCAGGCGCTGAACGCCTGGCGGTTGGCGTGAATATCCGCGAAGAAAGCAATCAGCACGGCATAGTCCTCAAGCCAAGGCGATCGGCCTCGATCGTCCGGCGGTCACGACCCATGGACTTGTTAGAATATAGGCCGGCGATCCGGCTTTGTGACGTCCAAATGGCCGACCGGAAACGCCAGCGGACGCCGCGATCCGCGAACCGGCGAGAACCCTTTATCGATCGGCTATCGCCGGATTACTGGTCCCGCCGCCCCGGCCACGGCATCGTTGCCAGCACCTTCAATGTTGGCGCATTGGGGCAATAGTCTTGCCAGGCTATTCCGGCCGAACGACCGGTAAATTCCTGATCACAGCGTTTGTGGTTTTCGCACAGCGAACAAATGCGCTGCAAATCATGGAAGGTTGACGGCTCAGCACGCGCGACAACATCCGGGTCCAGACCAAGCCCCTCCATTCGGAGCAGCAACTGGTCGGCCGCCGCCGGACCGAGACTGGCGAGCTTGCGAAGCTCGGAAGCGGACACGCCGATATCGTGCGCGATCCGGTCGACTTCTTCCTGCGCGCAGCATGAAAGATCGGAATAGATGGGATTGTAGCCGGTCCAGGCCCGCCACCACTGCGAAAGGATTTCAGCCGGTGACCGGCGCTTGTGTTCAACAGTCAGTGCCGACATGTCAGCCTCCTCAAGTCCGCGTTTCCCAATCACGGAGTTGAGCATCATCTAATATGATCGCGGAGCGGTATCCCTTGATATAGGTCAATCGGCGCCGCCGGATCCGCGAAAGCGCCGATTTGTAAGGGCCTAATGGCGGGCGGCGAGGCTCAGTAGCGCGGGTCGTACATTTGCGACTGGACGTAGCCGAGCAGATCGTTCGGCGGCACTCCGGCCGCCAGCCCGCGGTCGTAAGCGACCTTGGCAACCGCGACGGCGATCTGCGCGGAGACCTCGCGGATGCGGGGCAGTGCCGGATAGAGGCTGCCCTGTTTGATGTCCGCTTCGCTCACGAGCTGCGCCAGCGTATGCGCGGCGGCCATGAACATCTCGTCGGTCACCAGGCGGGTGCCGCTCACGATCGCGCCTAAGCCCACGCCGGGGAAGATGTAGGAGTTGTTGCCCTGACGCGGTACGAAGGTCTTGCCGTCGAGCGCGACCGGGTCGTACGGGCTGCCGCAGGCGAACAGGGCGCGGCCGCCGGTGTGGCGGTAGGCCTCGATGGCTGAACATTCCGCCTTCGAGGTCGGATTGGACAGCGCAAAGATAATCGGCCGCGTGTTGAGCTCCGCCATCGTCTGCAGCACCTCGGGCGTGAAGGTGCCGCCGACCGCGGCCACACCGATGATGCCAGTCGGTTTGAGCGTGCGGATTGCGGTCAGGAAATCGCCGACCGGCGGGTGCTCATGCGCGTAACGCATCTTGTGCTCGGTGAGGCCGCCCGCGCGGTTCTTGACCACGAGGCCGCGCGAATCCACGAGCCAGACGCGCAGGCGCGCCTCGGCTTCGCTTAGGCCTTCGGCGATCATCGCCGAGATCACGAGATCGGCGATGCCGGTCGCGGCTTCGCCGGCGCCGAGGAACAAGACCTTCTGTTCCGACAGTTTGCCGCCGGTCGTGCGCATGGCCGAGAACAGGCCGGCGAGCGCCACCGCCGCCGTGCCTTGGATGTCGTCGTTGAAGACGCAGATCTTGTCCCGGTATTTGTGCAGCAGATGGAAGGCCTGCTGATTGGCGAAGTCCTCGAACTGGATCAGCACGCCGGGGAACACCGCGCGCGCCGCGGTCACGAATTCATCGACGAACTCGTCGTAGGCCGCGCCGGTCACGCGCTTCTGGCGCTGGCCGACATAGTAGGGATCGTTGAGCAAGGACTCATTGTTGGTGCCGACATCCAGCATTACCGGTAAACAATGTGTCGGGTGAATGCCGGCGCACGCCGTGTAAAGCGAGAGCTTGCCGACCGGAATGCCCATGCCGTTGGCGCCGAGATCGCCGAGGCCGAGGATGCGTTCGCCATCGGTGACGACGATAAGCTTTGCCGGATAGGGCCAGTTGCGCAGCAAATCGGCGATGCGTCCTCGATCGTTGGCCCCGATGAACAGGCCGCGCGGCCGCTGGAAGATATGGCCGAACCGCTGACAGGCGAGCCCCACGGTCGGGGTGTAGATGAGCGGCTGGATCTCATCGATATTGTCGCACACGATGCGGAAGAACAGCGCCTCGTTTCGGTCGTGCAGCGCGTTGAGCGCCACATATTTCTCGAGGTCATTGGGCAGGCTACGCAGATTGGTCATCACGCGCTCGGCCTGCGCTTTCATCGAAAGCACATGCGCCGGCAATAGGCCGCGCAGACCCAGTGCGTCGCGCTCCTGCTCGGTGAATCCGGTGCCCCTGTTGAGCAGCGGATCGCGCAATAGCGCAATGCCGCGAACTGCCTCTTTGGCAGTCGAGCGGATTTCCGCCCGATCAGGCACATTCATAGCAAATTCCCTTGAATTGCCGGTGTGAATTGGGCCGCACTGTCGACCATGCGCCGCGGAAGGCATTGATTGAGATCAACGGACGGCGGCAAGGCATAGCAGTCACCTACTCCGGTGCAGGTCGGCGACGCGGGCGGCGAATTCGTCGACCGCGGGCCATGACGTATATTCGATGCAGGTGTCGGGGTCGGTCGGGCCCCGCGTCAACAGCATGATGAAGCGGATGATCTGGCGATCCAGCCAGCCATAGCGCCGATAGTCGAGACGCCCGGCAAATGCCACGGCCAAAGCGGACGTAAAGCGATAGCGCGCCAAGGTCTTGCGCACATAGGCATTGCCGGTAGCGGTGGTTTTGGCCGGCTTGCGGGCGGTGAGATTGACCGAGGCGAATGCGAGCGGCGGTGGCGAACTTAGAGATCGATAGGCCGCCAGGAAACGGTCCGCCTCCGGCAAGTGCCGGCCATAACGGACGGCGGCCACGAGCACGACAACCGAGGCGGTCGCCATATCGGCCGGGGTCGCCGGCGTCGCCGCCACATCCTGAGGTGGGGCGATGATGCCGCTCTCCGCCAAACGACGTGAAATATGCTCGGCAATGCGCCGCGATTGTCCATCATGCGTTGCATAATAGAGTGATATTGACTGGCGGCGGCTGGTCTTCGACATCGAACGCCTCACAGGCGAAGTATGGCGGTGGAACTGGTTGAAGTTCCACACCCGTTTGAACCGCGTAACTCGGGACGAGTTACCCTGATAGCCACAGGCACAAAATGTTAATCGTAATCTGACAGGAGCCAACGCAAGCGCCATATATTAAGTCAACGAAATACCTTAGAATTTGTCGATGCAGGCCGCCTTCGCCCTGCATGCTCCGTCCAATTGGCCGAACGTCCATGCCAGGCGGCGCCAGCGCGGATAATTCAATGAAACAGGCCGCTTTTTGATTTCAATCAATAGGTCCATGGCCGCAAAGATTATGTACTTTCCGATCAAGCAAGCTGAACATAGGTCGGATTTTCGATCTCGATCGACGTTGCGCGCGAATAGCCTGGGTAGGAGAGCAATGACCAAGTCGCACGAAAGCGCTGCCGCCGAGGAGTCTGGCGTCGGAGTGCGCACGCTGCCCAGGACTTGGGTCGCCGCCAGCTTTGTTCTTTTCGCTGCAATCGCCGGTCTGTGGGCCACGGACGCGAGGGCGCAAAGCGCCGCGACCGATCAAGCCGCACCCAAGCTCTCCAGCGAAACGTGCCTTGGCTGTCACGGCCAGGAGGGCTTCGCCCCGGCCAAGACCTCCGAGCCGAGCTTCTACATGCCGATGGTACTGAAAGACCGCTTCCTGGGCAGCGTGCACGGAAAGCGGCAGTGCGTCGAGTGTCACACCAACATCACCAAGGTGCCGCACGAGAAGGTCGAGGTGAAGGTCAGCTGCGTCAATTGCCATGAGAAGCTGTTGGATGCCGCGCAGGACGAGGAGAAGAAGGACGACATCGCCAAGCTGAGCGGCGTGGTCAATATGATCGGCCGCTACATGAAGTCGATCCACGCGCAGCCCAACAAACAAGATCAGTCGCACACCAATGCCACCTGCTACAATTGCCACGAAGCCCACTACATCTATCCAAAGGGCAGCCCCAATCGGAACTGGTGGCGGCTCAACCTGCCGTATGCCTGCGGCTCATGCCACACCAAGGAACTCGAGGCCTACAAGACCTCGGTGCACGGCAAGGAGGCATTGCAGAACGGCAATCCGAAAGCGGCGGTCTGCTCGGATTGTCATACTACCCACGACGTTCAGAACCCCGCGCTCGACACGACGCGGCTCCTGATCACCAAGAACTGCGGCAATTGTCACGAAGAGCAATTGAAGTCCTACATGGGGACCTACCACGGGCAGGTCAACACGCTGGGCTTCGCCTATACCGCGAAGTGCTTCGACTGCCACGGCAGCCACACGATCAAGCGGGTGGACGATCCGGCTTCGGGCGTGCATCCGAACAACCGCTTGCAGACCTGCCAGAAGTGCCATCTCGACGCAACCGCTGGTTTCGCGACGTTCCAGCCGCATGCGAATGACAAAAACTTCAGCCGTTATCCCTACACCTGGCTCGCGACCAAGTTCATGCTGCTGCTGCTTGGCGGCGTCTTCGCGTTCTTCTGGACGCATTCGGCGCTCTGGTACTACCGCGAATTGCGTGACCATCAGCAGGGCAAGTCTCGGCCGCATGTGCGAACCGATGCGCTCCAGGGCAACGGCGGCGAACCGGTCGTCTACTACCAGCGCTGGCCCGCCATCTGGCGCATCGCTCACCTCTGCTTCGCCATTTGCGTGATCATGTTGGTGCTCACCGGCATGACGCTGCTGTTTGCCGACACGTACTGGGCGCCGGTCGTCAGCAAGCTTTTCGGCGGCCCGCGCGTCACCGGCAGTGTGCACCGCTTCTTCGCCGCCGCCTTTGTCGGAATTTTCTTCTGGCATATCGCCTATATCGCGCTCCGCATCGGCAAGAGCTGGAAGACCTTCCGCTGGTTCGGCCCGGATTCGATGATCCCCAACTGGAACGACCTCAACGACGCCATCGGCATGTTCAAGTGGTTCTTCGGCCTGGCGCCGAAGCCACAACTCGACCGCTGGACCTACTGGGAGAAATTCGACTATTGGGCGCCGTTCTGGGGCGTTGCCATCATCGGCGGCAGCGGCGCCATGCTGTGGGCGAAGGGTCTGACCGCCACCTACCTGCCCGGCTGGGTCTTCAACATCGCCACCATCTTCCACGGCGAGGAAGCGGTCCTGGCCGCCGGATTCCTGTTCACCGTGCACTTCTTCAATAATCACTGGCGGCCGGATAAATTCCCGCTTGATATTCTCATGTTCACCGGCAAGATGCCGCTCGAAGAATTCAAGCGCGAGCATCTCATTGAGTATAATCGCTTGGTGGCGAGCGGAGAGTTGTCGAAGTACCTGGTCGATGCACCATCGCAGCCGATGACGATCGCGTCCAAGATTCTCGGCTTCACATTGATGGGTAGCGGCTTACTGCTGCTCATCTTGGTGATGAACGGCTTCGCCCGCCACCTGTTCGGTGGGTGAGCGTGAATTTTTCAATGAAATACCAACGAGCCAAAGGCCGGAGCTACCCATGAAACATCTCCTGCTCGCCCTCTTGATGTCGGTCGCGCTGATCGGCTGCTCTGATAACGGCACGCCCGAAAAGCAGACCCAGGCGGACATCGCCGCCGGCAAGGTGGTAGCGGACAAGGAATGCAAAGGCTGTCATGGCCTTGATGGCAAAGGCACCGCTGCGGGCATTCCGAATCTCGCCGGGCAGCGCGGTCGCTATCTGATGGCCTCGTTGAAGGAGTACAAGGATCGCGTCCGCACCCACGCCGCCTTGCGGACGATTGCGGCCACCATGAGCGAGGCCGACACCCGGGCGGTCGCTGCCTACTATGCCAGCCTGCCGCCGATTCCGACGCCAAAAGTGGAAATTTTCTCTCCCTACGAGCGCGGCAAGGTGGTGTCCGCCGACTGTGCGGGCTGCCATGGCGCGGACGGCAACAGCAAGACTCCCGGCACGCCCAACCTCGCCGGCCAGCAACCGCGCTATTTCGTGACGGCCACGCAGGAATATCTTCAGGGCCTGCGGGCATCGGCGCCAATGGATCCGATGCTGCGTAAGCTCAACAGGCTCGATCTGGAAAGCGTGGCGCTCTACTATGCGTCGCAAACGCCGGCACCGCGCAGCGCGCCGTCGACCGGCGATGCGGCAGCGGGCGAACCGCGCACCGCCGTGTGCGGCGGCTGTCACGGCTCGCACGGCGTGAGCACGGATTCGGCGACCCCGAGCCTCGCTTCCGAAGACCCGGCCTATCTGACGCAAGCGATCAAGGCCTATCGCACCACGCGCAAGCACGACCTGATGCAGCGCCTGGTCTCGACGCTCAGCGAGCAGGACATCGCCAATATCGTTGCGTTCTACACGACGCAAAAGTCGAAGCCGGCGGAAAATGGCCAAACGCTGCTCAAGGACATCACCGACAAGTGCGAGCGTTGCCATGCCGGCGAAAGGGACAATCCGGCATTGGCGATCCCGATCATCGGTGGGCAAGATAAGGACTATCTGATACTGGCTTTGCGGGCCTATCGCGACGACAAGCGCGGCAATTCCATGATGCACAACATGAGCATGCCCTACAGCGACTCCATCATCGAGAGCATCGCGACCTACTACGCCAGCCGACCAGCGAAGTAGGCGAAACGTGTTGGGCAGCATTGGCACGGCGAAAATGCAGATCGAGCGGATATTAATGAAACGAAGCGTACGGTTTATTTTCCTGATCGGGTCTATGCTCGTTGGAGGCGCAACGATCGTGGATTATTGCCCACGCGCAGTGGCTCAACCCGTTGCGTCCAGCACTTCCGACGACCTTCGCCCTCTGTACGCCATGCCTGAGGAGGTGGCCGAAGGGAAGCGGCTCGCGATGACTTCCTGCGCCGGCTGCCATGGCGCGAACGGTATCAACAACAATCCACGCGTACCTAACCTTGCAGGCCAGCGCGCGGCCTATCTCTATATCGAGCTGAAGGCCTACCAATCCGGTGCCCGCGGCGACAGCGCCATGAACAACGCGGTCAAGTTCCTGAGCAATGACGCGATGGTCAAGGTGGCGGCCTATTTCGCGAGTCTCGATCCCCCGACGCCGACCGCTACCGGTGCGCCAGTCAATATCGACCCGGTGCAAGCCGGCAAGGCCGTGGCGACGGCGGCCTGTGCCGGCTGCCACGGCAACACCGGCATCAGCCAAATCCCCGGCACACCGAGCCTGGTCGGACTCGACCCGAAATACCTCGTCGACTCAATGAAGGCGTACAAGAATGGCCAGCGCAAGCACGACACGATGAAGGCGATGCTGGCGTCGGTTGGCGACGGGGCGATACACAATATGTCGCTGTTCTATGCCCTGCAAAAGCCAGCACGCGCCAAGACCCCGGCCGCCGGCGACCAAGTCGCCGGCAAGAATGCCGCGGCGAGTTGCGGCGGATGCCACGGCGAACAGGGTGTGAGCGCAAGTCCGGCAACGCCGAGCCTGGCCGGACAAGACGCCCAATACACCGTGGCGGCATTGCAAGCTTACAAGAACGGATCGCGCGCCGACGAAACGATGAAGGGAATAGTCGCGGCGCTTGACGATAATGCTATGAAAAATCTGGCGGCCTATTACGCGGCGCAGGAACCGAAGGCACCAAACGTTCGCAAGCCGTTGACTACCGAGGAATGGACCCAGCGTTGCGACCGTTGTCACGGCATCAACGGCAACAGCACAGATCCGCGCCTGCCAATGCTGGCCAGCCAGCGCGTAGACTATTTGCAGAAGGTGCTGCATGATTATCGAACGGGCGCGCGCAAGAGCCCACAAATGGCCGCAATGGCCGACGTGCTGACAGAGCAGGATATCGAGGGCCTTGCGGCCCATTATGCGCGCCAAAGAGCGCGCGCCGTCGTGTTCGTGCCTCAGCCGAGCAAGTAGTGGGGCAATAAAACCAATGGAACCGACGATGAGTGATTTTCCGCTCCACCGGCACTATCTCCATTACTCGGAGCTGCCGTACAGCCAGCGCGTTCTTTATACGGCGACGCTTCTCATCCTCGGCATGGCCTATCTATTCGCCATGCTCAACGTGTATTTCACCTACGCCGGCCGTGCGGGGGGAAATCCGCTGATGCTGTCATACGAGGACATCGTCGTCGCTTATTCCGGCAGCGGCAAGGGCTCGCGCTTGGAATCGGCCCTGCGCGGGCCGATGTCAGGCATGCTGCCGCCCGACGAGCGCAATGCCGTGTTCGCCTGGGCGGCCGAAGGCGGCTCACGTCCGGTATACGACAAGACGATCGCGCCACTGCTCGAGAAGCGATGCATGACTTGCCATGACGGCAGCAATCCGCACCTGGTCAACCTCAACAACTTCGACAATCTGAAGAAAACGATGGAGAAGGACACTGGCGCCAAAGTCGCCACGCTGGTCCGCGTATCGCACATTCACCTGTTTGGGCTCACCTTCATCTTTTTCATAGTGGGCCTTATGTTCAGCCATGCCTATATGCGGCCAGTATGGTTGAAATGTACCGTCGTTGCATTACCCTTTGTCGCCATCGTGCTCGATGTCAGTTCCTGGTATTTCACCAAGCTCTATCATCCGTTCGCTTGGGTCGTGATTGCGGCCGGCGGTCTGATGGCCACGTGTTTCGCCTTCATGTGGCTGGTGACCATGTATCAGCTGTGGTTCTCTCGGCCTCCATCGATTGTCAGAGAGAGAGAGCGCGTCGACATTCCTAGCGTCGGCTGATGGCGGTCGGACAAGAGACATGGTCGCCCCTTAATTGCGCGATCTTCACCCGATTGGGGTCGTGAAGGAAAAAACGGGAGCGCGCGAAGCGTCAGCCCGTCGCAGCTGCGATAACGATCCCAATAGCCAGCGTGGCTAGCCCAGCAACAATTGCGTCCTTGCCGCGCTTGCAGGCGAAGAAACGTCTGCGTCTCTCACAATATTTTCTTCACGCCCGCCGCAATAACTGCCCCAATAAAATATCAAACGCTTCTCACAACGATTCGCAATCTCGCCAACGCAATGCAAAGCAACTTTGCTGACTTGGGGAACTCTTTGTTGCCGCAAAAAGCCATGCCCGTTGATGTAAATCAAACTCGATCGATTGCTTTCCGTTGATAATGAATTAGTTCGCTAAGCTTTCCCGACGACAGAATGACGTACGGGAGGGCCAATAAAAAAATTCGAGGGTGCCAGGAAACGCAAAGGAACGGGAACGCCATGCCGCGTCATATCGTCCGACTCGTCCTGATTATGGTCGGCTTCGCTGTGTTGGCGTATGGGGCGAAACAGTTTTTTACAGTCGATTCGTTTTATCAATACGGACATTATCGAGGAAGCTCCGTAGCGGACATCGCGTCGGACAAACCGAAATACAAAGGTACCGCCTATTGCGCGTCATGCCATGCGCCGCAGCTCGCGGAATGGTCCAACGGCATCCACAACAGACCCGATATTGGCAAGGTTGTCAGGTGTGAGGTCTGCCATAGCGCCGGCGGCGAGCGCGATGTTCGCGGCACGTTCGAACATGTGTCGACTGGTCCCGATCATCCGAAAAATCTGAAAATGGTCGTGCCGAAAGATACGCGGCAGTTGTGCACGCTTTGCCACGAGCGGATGACCGGCAGACCATTGCAGCAGCGTCAGATCGTCGTGGCCGAGCACGCCGGGACCCAGCAGTGCAGCGTTTGTCATAACCCCCACTCGCCCAGGCTCAATTTGGTATCCGCCGCATCGACGGCACAAGCAGGCGATGCGGCCGCGGGCAAGGCCAAGGCCGCGGCTTGCGCGGGTTGCCACGGCGCTGAAGGCGTCAGCGTAAACGCTCCCGGCCCCACCCTGGCGGGACAGCACGCGGCCTATCTACACGATGCGCTCAAGGCCTATATCGAGGGCACGCGTAGCGACCCGATGATGAACGCGGGAGCTCAGGGGTTGAGCGATGACGATGCCGCAAATATCGCGGCTTATTACGCCGGCGTGACGTGCGTGAGTTCTTTGGATGCGGCAAAGCAAGCCACGCTGCAGGACAAGACGACAGCACCGAAGTGTGCAGCCTGCCACGGCGCCGATGGAAACAGCACCAATCCCTCATGGCCGAAGCTCATCGGACTATCCAAAGCCTATCTCGTCAACTCTCTGAAAGCCTACAAGGGCGGCGCTCGCAAGAACGGCATGATGGCCGGGGTCGTCAAGGATATGAGCGACGCGGACATGGATAACGTGGCGGCATACTACGCCAACGCGACTTGCAAGTGAGACGCGGCAAAACTGAAGGTTGGCCAGGAGCACTGCAAAATGCAACAGAATGAGCAACTCGAGAACCAACCGGACGAGCAACTCGAGAAGCAACAGAAAGAGCGCCGCGATTTTCTGGGTTGCCTCGGCGGCGCGATCGCCTGCGGCGCGGCTACCGTGGTGGCAAGTGCCGCCTCGTCTGCGGCCGTGGCGGCCACGGCCGGCGGCGCGGTGCCGCCCATTCCGAACTTCGATTGGAGTAAACATCAATGGGCATTCGGCGTCGACGCCGAAAGATGCATCGGCTGTCTGCGCTGCGTTGAGGCGTGCAAGCGGGAAAACAATGTCGCGCCCGACGCCCATCACTTCCGCACCTGGGTCGAGCGCTACGTGACGTTGGAGGGAGAAGAGAAGGCCCGCATCGACAGTCAGGCGGACCCCGCGAATATCGCGGCTTCCGGAACCGATGGACAATATCGATTCGCCAATCGCTACAAGGATGCGAAAGTCGAAAAGGCCTTTTTCGTTCCCAAGCTATGCAATCACTGTACGCATCCGGCTTGCGTGCAGGTGTGCCCGACCGGCGCGACCTACAAAACCGAGGACGGCGCGGTCCTCATCGATCATACCTATTGCATCGGCTGCCAATACTGCGTGCAGGCCTGTCCTTATGGTGCACGGTTTTTCAACGAGGAAAAGGGCGTAACGGACAAGTGCACCTGGTGCTACCACCGCATCACGAAAGGCTTGCAGCCCGCTTGCGTGGAGGTTTGTCCGGTTAGCGCGCGTATCTTCGGCGACCGCAATGACAAACAAAGCCTGATCAGCCAATTCATCCAAAACCATCGCGTGCAGGTGCTCAGACCCGAGACCGGCAATGCTCCAAATGTCTTCTACGTCGGCATAGACAAGGATGTGAGCTAATGGACGCTCTATTTCACGCCTCGCCGTTCACCGGATACGTTTATCCCAATGAAACGGTTATTCCATGGACCGTGTTGATCGTGGTCTATCCCTATCTCACGGGGTTGGTCGCAGGCGCCTTCACCATTTCAAGTTTGTACCAGGTGTTTGGCTTCACGCAATTGAGGCCGGTAGCGCATTTTGCGCTGCTCATCTCGTTGTGTTGCATGCTTACCGTTCCACTGCCCTTACTATTGCATCTCGGCCAACCCGAGCGCGCATTCAATGCAATGATAACGCCACACGTAACCTCCGCCTTTGCGGTCTTCGGCTATGCGGCTGGTTTCTACATTATTCTGCTGGTCTTAGAGACTTGGTTTGTATTTCGACCCCACATCGTACAGCAGGCGCAGCAACGGACTGGGGTCATGCGCTGGTTCTACAGCATCTTGTCGCTCGGATCCTATGACCTGTCCGAGAAGGCGATGAGCTATGACCGCAAATGGCTGTTCACTTTGGCAATCATCGGTATTCCCGGCGCCCATGGACTGCATGGATATGTCGGGTTTGTGTTCGGTTCTTTGAAGTCGCGCGAGTGGTGGTCGTCCGATCTTATGCCGGTCATATTTCTATTGTCGGCGATCATCTCCGGTACCGCGTTCGTGATCGTCCTCTATGTTGTATCTTGCAAGCTCCGCAAAGTGTCGATCGATCTATCGTGCATGAAGGTCATGGCCTATGCGCTATGGGGCTTCATGATGTTCACGCTGCTCATAGAAGGCGTCGAATTCCTCAGCCTGGTTTATCGCGGGCGTGAGGGAATCGAGGTCATCCTGGAATTCGTCACTGGGCCGCTCATCATTCCCTTCTTTATTCTGCAATTCGGCATCGGTTCGGTGCTGCCGCTGATCGTCATCACTTTCCTGATCTGGCGCGGCACCAGCGGAACAGCGCTCATTGTCGGCATCACCGGAAGCGCGATCCTTGTCCTGCTCGCGGTGCTGATGATGCGCTATAATGTTGTTATCGGCGGACAGGAAATTTCAAAAACGGCAAAAGGGTTGATCGCCTATCATCCACCCATTCTCGGCCGGGAAGGCTTGTTGGCGGCGGGCATCGTGCTGACCGTCCCGCTGATCTTGCTGTCAGTGCTGGTCCGCTTGTTCACACCTTGGCACGACTCGCCCCGGACGGCCTGAGCCTCAACCGCACCGACGTGGAAGACTTGGACGTGGAAGTCTTGGCCGGTTCTTGAATATCGACAGGCGTCCGAATCGGGATAGGGGGGAGCCTCGCGGCTCCTCCCCTCCCACACCACCCGGCGTGCGGGTCCGCACCGGGCGGTTCGACAGGTTGAGGCAAGTGCCTGGGTGCCTGTTTTCGTTTTCGGTCGATGATTTTGCCACACGCCCGGCAATCGTCGCGGCTTCACCGCTCTGATTGGTGGTGCGCTCGAGGTTTGAAGTCGACTTCTGCGGCATCCTGTCATCGAGAAACGCGAGCATTTCACCCTTCCCATCGTTCGGCCCTTCGCCCGCCTAGGCTTCGGCGCGGCTACTATGGTCTCTGCTGACTTCTCGCTCCGCTGGTCTTGCGACCCGCGTCGCCCTTTCGGGCGCAAGGCGAGACCTCCCCGGGTAAGACCATCGGCCTTCGCTGCACGACCGCCGGATCTACGTCGCCTTGCCTTGGTCACAACGGCTTCGTGGTCATTGGCCCACTCGCCCTGCTCGGCTCCGCCTTCTATCCGGTTCCTGTTCGTCGGCCCGCAGCTTCGCTCCCCGCTTCCTTCACGCCGGCCTTGCGGTCCGACGCTCTGCGGTTCGCTTCGCTCGCTGTGACCAGCTCACGAGAGGACTTCCACCTCCAAGTCGATGCCCATGCCGGGCGCACCAAAAAAACGCGCGGCATTGAGTGCCGCGCGTTTTGCCTTCCGAATATTGCGAACGCTGTCGGACTTGCGGTCCAACCGCAGTCGTCATCAGCCGCTATGGCGCTACGGCTCAGTTAGAGCTTGTTGCCGTTGTCCTTGAACTTTTGGCCGGCCGGCTTGAGCGCGCCGCCGCCCGCTGGATTCTGATGGCAGAATCCGCAGGGTTTGCCAGTTGAGGCTGCGAATTCTGGCTTGGCGCTCGCCGGTTGCGACCCAATCACGGCCATCGTGCCAACGATCAAAATCGCGGCCGCCGCGCCGCAAACAATGCCGAAAGTGTTCCTTGCATCCATTTTCATAGCGTTTCTCTCCGTTGCTGATAACCGACTGGTTGAACGCACTTATTATCTGTCGATGTGTCGTTTTATACACACATGGCTTTTTGCTTTTCATCAAGCCATCAACACGCTTGAACATTGATAAAAATAGCAAAAACAAAGGGCGTAACGTTGATCCAGGTCAATCTGCCGGCCGGTCCCATACACAGGGAACATTGGCAAATTTGACGCAGATCAAAGTGCGAATTGCCTTGCGCGTACATTAAAAAATGGAAATGCTAACAAGGCAAAGTTAAGGCAACAGGGGCTGAAAAAGGGGACGGGTTGCCGGGCATCGTAGGGTTGAGTGTGTGCCTAGCGACTATGATGATCCTTAAGTGTCAAAGTATTGTCGAGTAACGTCCCGTTCGGCCCAAATGATTTGGATCTACAGTCAGCGTCGCGTCGACGCGTGACGTAGAGTTTTGTGGCGGCGGGGGTGGTTACGTGAAAAACTGTGATCGTAGAGCAGCCGATATTGCTTCCAACGAAGCGTCGTCAGCGCAAGTTACGCAAAAATCAAAATTCAGATTGAGTAGAAAATTTTTATTCTTTACAGCGTCAGCGCTCATCTTCGGCACTTCGCTGGGCCTGACCCAATCCGTCAAGGCCGATGGAGCTTTAACCGTCGCGGGCATCCAGTCGGCGCTGCAGGGTGAGCAGCAAGCGCTCAAGTCACAGCAAGCCACCCAGGCTTCCCAGCAAGACGATGCCGTGTCGGCGCTGAGCAGCTTTGCCCAGCAGATCGGCGCTC
This sequence comes from Hyphomicrobiales bacterium, assembly GCA_016185205.1. GTDB lineage: Bacteria > Pseudomonadota > Alphaproteobacteria > Rhizobiales > Xanthobacteraceae > Pseudolabrys. The sequence goes on from JACPOA010000082.1 coordinate 47,511, forward strand.
CGGCCGCCAAGGCGGACGCCAAGTTCGACGATCAAGCCTTCGCGGCGCTGCAAGATTTCGCGCAGCGCCTGGGTACGGCACAGCCGCAGTCGATCAAGGCCCTGCCGAAAGTGGCCGAGGCCAAGAGCTTGCTCGAGTTCCTCCAGCAGGGAGGCTCCTCTTCGCAAAGCGAGCCTGCCGCACCGCCAAAAAGTTCGGCTGCCGGCGGGAAGCGTACGAGCGCGCCCGTCGAAGCTCACTTTGTCGGGGCCAAGGCTTGCTTGACTTGCCACGCGAAACAGACCGCGGAGTTCGAGCGGACCCTGATGGGCAAGATCGGTAAGACCCAAAAGGGTAAATTTGAGTGCGAGAACTGCCATGGTCCGGGCTCGGCCCACGTGAAGGCCGGCGGCGGACGCGGCGTTGGCGGCATCCTGTCGTTCGGCAAAGATGATCCGCGTTCCGTCGAGGAAAGAAATGGCCTCTGCCTTGGCTGTCACCAGAAGGGCGAGCGCAATTACTGGGCCGGCAGCATTCACGAAACGCGCGGAGTTGCCTGCACCAACTGCCACACCGTCATGAAAGACGTGTCGCGCAAGCACGCGCTGAAGACCGAAGTTGAGGCCGAGACCTGTTATCAGTGCCATCAGCTCAAGCGGGCGCAGATGCAGTACTCGTCGCACATGCCGATTCGCGAGGGCAAGGTGACGTGTTCGAACTGCCATAATCCGCATGGCAGCATCACGGAAAAACTGATCCGTGAAGCCTCGGTGAACGACAACTGCTACAAGTGCCATGCCGAGAAGCGCGGTCCGTATCTTTGGGAACACGCGCCGGTGCGTGAGAGCTGCCTGAACTGCCACAAGCCGCACGGTTCGAATTACGAGTACCTGCTGCAAGTGGCGCGGCCGCGGCTGTGCAACGAATGCCACACCGCCGTTCACAACCCGACTGCCAGTGGCGGATTCGGTTTCCCGAACACCGCCTATGTGTTGGGTCGCGCTTGCGGCAACTGCCACAGCAATATCCACGGTTCCAACCACCCGAACGGTATGCTTTTCCTGCGATAAGAACCGATATTCGAGAGCCGACGATCGTACTGAGAGTTTACAGGTAGGGGCGACGACTATGAAAATGCGGGCTGGATTTCTAGCAACATGCGCGGCGAGTGCCTTGGTCATCGGCATGGGATTCGCTTCGCCGGCGCTGGCCGCCGACCAGATGGTCACGAAGGCGCCGGCGGCCGAACCACTGCAGTGGTGGTACGAGGGCTTCATTGAAGTCGGCGCTCGCTTCAACCTGAACAATCCGGACAAGAGAACGTTAGGAAAGTTCTACGAGTATCGTGACCTCAGGCCCGGCGTGTTCGGCAATTTCTATATTGCCGCGCATAGGAACAACCCCATCGATATCGCCTTCTGGGGGAAGAACGTCGGCTACAATGACCAGGCCTTCGGTCTCGATTTCGCAAAGCCGGGCGAGCACTATCTGTCCCTGGGGTGGGACGAAACTCCGAAAGTTTACTCCAAGAACGCCAAGACCTTGTATGACGGCGTCGGCACCAACAACCTGACCATTCCAATATTCTTGACGCCGCCGCCAGGGGCCGGGCCGGCGGCAGCCATCGCTGCCAACAGCAAGGTTTTTGACCTCCAATACCGTCGTGATACGTTTAGCGTGAATCATCGCTGGACTCCCACCGATGCTTGGGATGTCAACGTCGACTACACGCATTTGCGCCGCCAAGGGACTCAGCCATTAGGGGCAGTATCGTTCTCAAACATCAACACACGATCGGCTTTCGAGCTTCCGAAGCCGGTCGATGACGTCACCCAGAACGGCAATATCAAAGGCGAATATGCCGGCTCCACCCCATGGGGCAAGCCGTTCAACGTCGCGCTTGGCTACGGCTTCTCGCTCTACAACAACGCCGATAATGCCCTAGTCTTCCAGAATCCGTGGAATGCGGTCAATCCCGCAGGCGCGCCGCTCAATAACCGATATTCGCTGGCGCCGGACAATAAGGCGCAAACCCTGAGCTTGTCCGGAGGCGTCGGCCTGCCTTGGAACAGCCGCTATATGGGCACGTTCCAATACACAAAGATGCAGCAGCAAGACTCGATCCTGCCATGGACGAGCAATCCGCTGGTTCCGACGCCCGTGTTCACGACGCCGAACCGTGACGTGAACACGACACTGTTCAACAACGTGCTCAATACGCAGATTACCGCGGATCTGAAATCGACCCTGCGCTACCGCTACTACGACTTCCGCTATTCTAATAACACACCAGTCATTGTGGTCGGACCGTGGAATGCTAACCCCGACTCGAATACGGGTTTTGAGGGTACGGAAATTACCTACCCGAAAAGTTATACCAAACAGAACGCCAGCGCTGAATTGGCTTGGCGTGCGGTGAAATGGCTGAACGTCGGCGCCGGCTATGATTGGGAACGCTGGGACCGTGACTACCGCGATACCGCTGTTACCAACGAGAACATAGTCAAGGTATTCGCCGACTCCAAATGGGCGGTCTGGTCCACGATGCGGGCGAGCTTGCAGTATGGCGAGCGGCGGTACAATCAATATATCACTATGGTCGAAGTCAATAACGATGCCATGCGAATGAAGGATCTCGCCAATCGGGACCGCTTCAAAGGCATGGCCTCCTGGGCCGTCGACGTCACCCCGATGATCACGGTCACGCCGAACGGCGGCTTCCTCAACGACGATTACAAGACCGATATCCTTGCCAGACCGGAAGCCGAAATCGGACTCAAGCACACTCGTTCGTGGAACGTCGGGACCGATGTCGCGTTTAATGTCAATCGCAACGCGGCCCTCTACGTTTCCTACAATTATGAAAGCTCCTATCGTCAAGTCTACCAGAACGGTCCCGATCCTGACCTGAACATCGAATCGCGTGACGGGATCCACACCTTCATAGTTGGCAGCAAGGTCGCGCTGATTCCCGAAAAGCTGCTTGTTGACGCAAACTACACCTGGACCAGGTCGACATCGAAGTGGGACCTGAGCTGCGGGCCATTCGGCTGCCGATACAGCCCGCTGGCGACGTTCCCGGACTCTCACAACACGTTGCAGCGTCTCGATGTGCAGGCGAAATACTTCCTCGATGACTCTTGGGTCCGCGGCTTTGGTTGGGCCGGGAAAGCCTTCGTGAAGGCTCGCGTGCTGTGGGAGAGGAATTCGTCCGACGCTTGGCAGCCTCTCCAAAATCAGCTTGGTTGGCTCGTCAACCCCGGCAACACCACGACGGCATATTCGATCTGGATGGGCACCGGCAATCCGAACTACGACGTGGTATTGGGCCAGCTGTCCTTCGGCGTGAAGTGGTGAGTTGGCCGCAAGACGCCGTCCTTCCTCAGTAATACACGATCGGGAGCGGCCTTCGGGCCGCTCCTTTCGTTTGAGCCGCCTGCTTTGCTTGCGGGTGGCGGCCGCGCTCAGCCAAGCACCGTACGCTTAGTCCCGGACCGGACTTTTTTGATATGCGTCAATCGCGAATCCGCCTATAATTATAAGATGATACCGCTCGCTGGGGCACCGGCGAGGACGACACCCCTTGAAATGGCAGGAGACCGGCTATGAAGCGGCAACCTCTTTTATTGGCAGCGGGGGCTGCGCTGGCCGTTGTGGCGGCGGTGGGCCTGACGCTCACCACCTCGTCCCCGGCCTATTGTCAGGCCGCGCCCAAGACCGCGCCTAAGGCGCAGACCAGCCAGAGCAAGCAGAGCTTCCGCGAGGATATCGTGCCGATCTTCAAGGGCCGCTGCGAGAGTTGCCATCAGCCGAACGGCGAAGGCACCCAGAAGAGCGGGCTCGACCTCACCAGCTATGCCGGCGTCATGAAGGGCACCAAGTTCGGGCCCATGGTCATCCCGGGCGATCCGGAGAGCAGCAATCTGATGCTGTTGCTCGATTGGCGCGCGTCGGCGGAGCTGCGCATGCCGCACGGCAAGAAGCAGCTGTCGTCGTGCGACCGCAACGCCATCCGCGCCTGGATCCGCGAGGGCGCCAAGGACAATTGACCGCGGGCAGCGCGCCAGTGGTCTTGGAGCCGCCGAACTCGTGCAGAGTTTCGGATAATTGCGGAGGGCGCTTCGCTCACGCGAGCATGACGCAGAACATCCCAAGAATGGCTCCCCCGTCAAAGCGGTTGCACGAGCTTTTCAAAGGTCGTGTTGACACAACGGCGTATCAGCCGATCATCGGCGGTGACGAGTGGTGAGGTGTTTCGTTCAGCCAATGCCAAATAAAAACAGTCATAGGCGGGATGACGTAACTCGATGGCGATTGCGAGTGCACGGTCTTTCAACACACTCGTTGGCACCAATTCTTCGAATGCTTTGACGACCTCACGCACGGCAGATATGGCGGTTTCCGCCATCAACCTGTCAAATGTCACGAATTTCCAAGCGGCGTTGGTAATTTCGGCAATCACTAGATCGGGTGCAATGAGGCGTTCTTCCGATCGCAACAGTTGTTCTGCCCGATCCGATCCGTTGAGCTGAAAACACCAGCGCAAAGCAACACTTGCATCGACGACGATTGTCATTCGTCGAACTCGTCGTCGCGGCCGCGCCGAATAGCTGCCCGCGTATCGACATCGCCAAGAGGCGGAGACATCGCTCGGAGTTTTTGGAACAAAGCGATTTTCTCCTCGGGCGTGAGGGGCGCAGCGTTGGTGAGAACGTCACGCAACACTTGCTCGAGCGAGCAACCCTTGAGCTCGGCTTTCGTCTTCAAGCTCTCGATCACTCGTTCATCGAGATTGCGAACTAGAACTTGTCCCATCCGAGGTCTCTATTGCTATCAAAAACGATAGCACGCTTATTCCCTCAGTGTAAATGCAATTAATGGGTTTAAATGAGTGGTTCACGCGAGGCGTGCCGCCACCCGTGAGCTAAGGCCTTGTCGGTTGTTGAGCCTATTCGCCCGGCTTGGCCAGGCTGGCGATGCGGCGCTGCTCGTCCCCGCTGAGCGCCGCTTCCGCCACGCTCACGGTCTTGCGCCGGCGGGCCAGGACGACCAGCGCGCCTATGCCAATGAGCAGCACCACCGGCGCCACGCTCCACAGCAGCAAAGTGTTCAATTCGACCGGCGGCTTGAGCAGCACGAACGCGCCGTAGCGATCCACCAGGAATTTGATCACCTCGCTGTCGCTGTCGCCCTGGGTGAGCCGCTCGCGCACCAGCAGCCGCAGGTCGCGGGCGAGCGGGGCTTCCGAATCGTCGATCGACTGGTTCTGGCAGACCATGCAGCGCAATTCTTGCGACAGATTGCGCGCCCGCGTCTCCAAGGCCGGGTCCTTGAGGATTTCGTCCGGCTGCACCGCCAGCGCCGCGCCGGGCGACAGCAGCGCGGCCAGCAATGCGACAGTTGCAAGGTGACGCATGGTCCCTACTCCGCCGGCTGCAGCGTGTTCTTCGCCGCCGATTTTGTTGCGGGTTTGGGCGCGCCGACCCGCAGCCGCCGGTCGGACAGCGACAGCCCGCCGCCGAGCATCATGATGATCGCGCCAAGCCAGATCAGCATCACCAGCGGCTTGTAATAGAGCCGGATGGCGATCGCGCCGCTCGGCTCGGAATCGCCGAGCGACAGATAGAGCTGGCCGCTGCCGCGCGTGAGCAAAGCCGCCTCATTCGTGGTCATGCTGCGCGCGGCGAAGGCGCGTTTCGAGGGCTCCATCACGGCGATCAGAGCGCCATCGCGGCGCACGCTGAATTTCGCCACCTGCGCCTGATAGTTCGGACCGGCTTGTTGTGTGAGGCCGTCGAAGGTGAATTCGTAACCGGAAAGCGTGACGCTCTGCGTCGGTTTCAGCGTGAGGATACGCTCGGTGCCCCAAGTGGCCGCACCGATAATACCGAGCAGCGTCACCGCGATGCCGAAATGCGCCACCGCCGTGCCCCAAACCGAGCGCGGCAAACCCATGGCGCGCGTGCGTACGGTCGCGAGCGGCGCGCGGAACAGCGCGGTGCGCTCCACCAGGTCGACCAGCGCGCCCGCCATCACGAAGAACGCGACGCCGACGCCGAACGGCGCCAGGACCGACTGCCCGCCTTCGATCGCGAAGGTGACCGCGATCGCCACAAGACCGATGCCGAACGCCGCCATCAGCCGCTGCGCCACGCCGTACAGATCGCCGCGCTTCCAGGCCAGCAGCGGCCCGAACGGCATCACGCACATCAGCGCCACGAACAGCGGTCCGAACGTCATGTTGAAGAAGGGCGCGCCGACCGAAATCTTGGCGCCGGTGAGCCCCTCCAGGGCCAACGGATACAGCGTGCCGACGAACACCGTCAGGCAGGCGGTGGTGAGGAAGAGGTTATTGAACACCAGCGCGCCTTCGCGCGAAATCGGCGCGAACAGACCGCCCTGCTTGAGGATCGGCCCGCGCCAGGCGAACAGTGCCAGGCTGCCGCCGATGAACAGCACCAGAATTAAGAGAATGAACACACCGCGGGTCGGGTCGCTGGCAAAGGAATGCACCGAGGTGAGCACGCCCGAGCGCACCAGGAAGGTGCCGATCAGCGACAACGAGAAGGTGAGAATCGCGAGCAGAATAGTCCATATTTTCAGCGAGTTGCGCTTCTCCATCACCACGGCGGAATGCAACAGCGCGGTGCCGGAGAGCCACGGCATGAAAGAAGCGTTCTCAACCGGATCCCAGAACCAGAAACCGCCCCAGCCGAGCGTGTAGTAGGCCCAGTACGAGCCCATCGCGATCCCGAGCGTGAGGAACATCCAGGCCCCGAGCGTCCACGGCCGCACCCAACGCGCCCAGGCGGCATCGATGCGGCCCTCGATCAGCGCGGCGATGGCAAAGGAAAAGGCGATGGAGAAGCCGACATAGCCGATATAGAGCAGCGGCGGATGGATGGCGAGGCCGGGGTCCTGCAGGATCGGATTGAGATCGCGGCCCTCGAACGGCGCCTCCGCCGTGCGCACAAACGGATTCGAGGTGAGCAGGATGAACAGATAGAAGGCGCAGGCGATCCACGACTGCACCGCCAGCACATGCGCCTTCAATGTCGCCGGCAGATTGGCGCCGAACAGCGCCACCAGCGCGCCGAACAGCGCCAGGATGAGCACCCACAGCAGCATCGAGCCTTCGTGGTTTCCCCACACGCTGCTCATTTTGTAGATCAGCGGCATCATCGAGTGGGAGTTCTCGAACACGTTCAGCACCGAGAAGTCCGAAGTGACGTAGCAGACCGTCAGCGCCGCGAATGACAGCGCCACAAACAGGAACTGCATCACGGCGGTGGAACTGGCGAGCCGCATCAGGCCGGCATCGCGGGTCGCTGCGCCGACGATCGGCGCGATCGACTGGATCAAGCCGAGTGCCAATGCCAGCACCAGCGCGTAATGGCCTAGTTCAGGGATCATCGCGGCGTGCCTCCACTCGTTTGCCCGGCGGTTTCTTCCCAGCGGCCGGCCTTCTTCAGGGCGTCGGACACTTCGCGCGGCATGTAGCGCTCATCGTGCTTGGCCAGCACCATATCGGCCACGATGCCGCCGGCCTCGAGCTTGCCCTCGGTCACCACGCCCTGCCCTTCGCGGAACAGATCCGGCACGATGCCCTGATAACGCACCGTTACGTCGCTCTTGCCGTCGGTGACCTCGAAGCGGATGTTCAAATTCTCGCCGCGCTGGACGCTGCCGGGCTTGACCAGTCCGCCGACGCGGATGCGAGTGCCGGGCGCAATATGCTTTTCGGCAATATCGGTCGGCGAATTGAAGAACACGATCGAATCGCTCATCGCGCTGAGCACCAGCACGGCCGCGATCGCCAACACGCCGAGGCTGGAGCCGATCAGGATCAGGCGTCGTTGCTTACGTGTCATAACGTCTCGTTCCTGCTCAACCTTGGAGTCCCAGGCTTTTGATCATGTCGTCGATCTGGCGAAGCTTGTCGGCATCGCTGGCCAGTGCCCGCTTGGCGTCGGCGGCGGCGGCCTGCGCCTTGTCGCGCTCGCCCAGCACCATATAGGCGCGCACCAGGCGTTGCCATCCCTCGATGTCGTTGCCGTTTTGCTTGAGACGATCGGCCAGCCGCGTGACCATGCTGCGGACCATGTCATTTTGCTGATCGGGTTGCAGCTTGGTCGCGGCCGCGATATCGGCCGCGCTCGGTCCCGATGCGCCGGCCGCGGGTGCGGCGGGTGCCGGAGGCGCCGGTGGCGCGGCTGGTACGGCCGGTGCCGCTGGTGCGGCCGACGCGACCTTTTCGGTCAATTCCGTAAACACGCGCAGTCTGTCCGCATCGCCGGCCAGCGCGCGGCGGGCATCGGCGATCGCCGCGTCCGCCTTGTCGTTTTGGCCGAGCGTCCGGTAGGAGCGCACCAGTTGCGCCCAGCCCTCGGCGTCGGAGCCATTCTGTTTCAGCCGGTCGGCGAGCCGCTGCACCATGACGTTGACGTCATGCTGCGGCTGTTCGGGGTTCAGCTTGTCGGCCGCCCCCGATGCGGCGGGCGCTGCGGCGGCACCAGAAGCGCCCGGCGCGTTGCGCTCCAGCGTGTGGCGGATCATCTCCACATAGGCGGCACCCGGCGGCGCTTTGGCCAGCAGGTCGCGCCAGATGGCTTCGGCGTCGGCGCGCCGGCCGTCCTGATCGGCCGCCATGCCAAGGTAGAAGCGGGCCATCACGTCCTCTCTGTCGAGGACGAGCGCACGATCGAATTGGACTTTTGCCTCGACGGTGACGACGCCGTTGGCGGCGGCGACCAGCGCCTCGCCCAGATCGGCCTCGCGCGCCGCGTTGCTGCCATTCAGGCGGAGCGAATTGCGCAAGGCCTTGACCGCGTCGTCGTAACGCCCGATCCGCATGTAAACCGGCGCCAGCACTTCCCAGGCGCGGCCATCGTTCGGGTTGCGTTCTGCATGTGACTCTACCTGAGAGAGCAATGCCTCGATCGAGCGGCTCTCGTTCTGCTGCGCGGCCATCCGCGCGGCCAAGGGTACCCCCGGCATGTCCGGCGAACCGAGCATCAGATAGAACGCGATGGCGCCGACCGGCAGCAGCGCCAGGCCGACAATGGCGGTCGCGGGGCGGCGCCAGAGCGACGATTCATCGCTAGCCGATTTTTCGGCCGCGGCGGCATCGGCGGCGGCCAGCAGCCGGCGCGAAACCTCGACCTTGGCGGCTTCCGCCTCGGACTCGCCGATCAGTCCGGTGGCACGGTCACGGGTGATTTCGTCCAGCTGGTCGCGATAGACGAGGATATCGCTGCCGCCGCGCGCGGCGTTACGCCGGGTGAGCGGCCACAGCACGGCCGCGATCGCAGCCACGGTCATCAGGGCAAATAGAAACCACAGGATCATAAGATTACTCTACCCACAGCGCAGTAGTTCCAGGTCGAAACCGACGGAATACCAGCATTTCATAGATTTTCCAGGTCCCAAGGCTAGTCAGCGCCCGTCCAGTGGGACGCCATGACGGGGTCGCGAAAAGGGAGAACCTAGTGGTACGCGGAAGCCTGTCTTTATTCTATATCAAAACGTCAAAATCGGGGTGGTCCGGCTGAGCAGCCTTAAGGCGCGGGTTCCATCAGTCATGCACGTTTTGGTTGCGTTTATTGGCCTTTCAATTCATGCGCCGAGCCCGCCCTTCTGCTCGATAAAGCGGGCGATTTCGTCGACGCCCTTGCCCGCGCGCAGATTGGTGAACACGAACGGACGCGCGGCCCGCATTTTCTTGGCATCGCGCTCCATCACTTCGAGCGAGGCGCCGACATAGGGCGCCAGATCGATCTTGTTGATCACCAGCAGATCCGAGCGCGTGATGCCGGGCCCGCCCTTCGACGGAATCTTGTCGCCGGCGGCGACGTCGATGACGTAGATGGTGAGATCGGCGAGCTCGGGCGAAAACGTGGCGGCCAGATTGTCGCCGCCGGATTCGATCAGCACCAGATCGAGCTCGGGAAACTTCGCGCGCATCTCGGCGATGGCGGCGAGATTGATCGAGGCGTCTTCGCGGATCGCGGTGTGCGGACAGCCGCCGGTCTCCACGCCGGCGATGCGATCCGCGCTGAGCGCGCCGGAACGCACCAGATATTCGGCATCCCACTTGGTATAGATGTCGTTGGTGATGGCGGCGATCTCGTAACGGTCGCGCAGCGCCTTGCACAGCAGGTCCATCAGCGCGGTCTTGCCGGAGCCGACCGGACCGCCGACACCGACGCGCAAGGGACCGTGGGGATGTTTCATTGTCAGCTCCTGAACAGCCGCGTGTACTGCGTCTCGTGGCGGGCGCTGGCGAGGTCGGCGCGCAGGGCGGCGCTGCCGATGTCGTCGAGCGTGGTTTTCATGGCACGCGCTGCGGTCGCCGCCACGACCGGCTCCAAGGCCGCCAGCACGTGCAGGCCTTGCGTTTGGCCGAGTGGAATGAGCCGCACACCGGCGGAAACCCAATTGGCGGCGAGTGCCTGCAGGTAGGCGGCCAGCGCCGGCTCGATGGCGATGCCGTGGCCGGCGCTAGCGACCGCCACGGCCACCGGATAGGCCACCGCACCGTCCCAGCAAGCTTGCAGCCGCTCGATCGCATCGCAGCCCCAGGCGGCGCGCGCCGCTGCCACGAAGGCATTGCCCTGCGCGGTGGTTTCCAGGTGGCGCTCTTTCGAGGGCGAGAAAGCAGCGGCCAGTTCCGCCACCGCGCGCAACGCCGTGTCGTCGCTGCTCGTAGCGGCGCGATGCGTATGCGCGAACAGCACGGCGTCGCAATAGCCGCCGCCCTCGGCCAGCATGACGGCGAGCCAGGCCTTGAGCGTGGCGGCGTCGCGGATGTCACCCGCCTCCACCGCCCATTCGATGCCGCTCGAATAGGAGAAAGCGCCGACCGGAAAGGCCGGAGAGAGCCAGGCGAGAAGGCGGTAGAGGGCGGACGGGGTGATCTCCCCTCCCCCCGCGAGCGAAGCGAGTGGTGGGGAGGGGTCGGGGGTGGGGGGTGACAATTGCGCGGACTTTCCAGCAGAAGCCCCCCACCCCGACGCACGTCGCTTGCGCGACATGCGTCGACCCTCCCCACCGCTTCGCGGGGGGAGGGATGAAGAAGGTTTACGCGCCATGATCGTGCTCGTGGGTATGCGCAGGCGCTTCCGGATCGAAGGCGGCATCGAGCGGCATGAGATGGGCGCCCAGCCCGCGCAGCATATCCTCCAGCACATGATCGCGGCGGATGCGCAGCCTGTCGCCGACGATCTGCACGTCGGTGTGGCGGTTGCCGAGATGCCAGGCCAGCCGCACCGCGTCGAGCGCGCTGCCGGCGCAAATCTCCACCAGCTTCTCATGCTCGCCCGCCACCAGCACGATGGCGCCATCGTCGAGCACCAGCCCGTCGCCATCGTGCAAGCTCACCGGCCTTTCGACATCGAGCAGGAACTGCGTGCCCTTTTCTCCGGTCAGCACGATGCGCCGCCGGTTGCGGTCGCCGGCGTCGAGAACGACGCGGTCGATCGCACTCACCGCCAGCCACTCACCGGCGGGCTTAATGTGGGCAACTCGTCTCATTTCCTAACATTAGAAGAGGAAATACCTTTGCGCCATCGGCAGCACCTCGGCCGGCGCGCAGGTCAACAGCTCGCCGTCGGCGCGCACCTCGTAGGTTTCCGGGTCGACCTCGATATGCGGCGTGGCGTCGTTGTGGATCATGCTCTTCTTGTTGATCTTGCGCGTGTTCTCGATCGCGACGAACTGCTTGTCGACGCCGAGTTTGCTGCGCAGGTTGCTCCTGGCCGCCGCTTTCGACACGAACACCAGCGAGCTCGCCGTGCGCGCCTTGCCGAAGGCGCCGAACATCGGCCGGTAATGCACCGGCTGCGGCGTCGGGATCGAGGCGTTGGGATCGCCCATCTGCGCCGCCACGATGGAGCCGCCCTTGATCACGATCTCCGGCTTGACGCCGAAGAAGGCCGGCGCCCACAGCACCAGGTCGGCGAGCTTGCCTTTCTCAACCGAACCAATGTGCTTAGCGACCCCATGCGCGATGGCCGGATTGATGGTGTATTTGGCGAGGTAGCGCTTGACCCGCGCATTGTCGTTGTCGCCCTTCTCCTGCGGCAGTCGACCGCGCTGCTTCTTCATCTTGTCGGCGGTCTGCCAGGTGCGGATGATGACCTCGCCCAGCCGCCCCATGGCCTGGCTGTCCGACGACATCATCGAGAGCGCGCCGAGGTCGTGCAGGATGTCCTCGGCCGCGATGGTCTCCTTGCGGATGCGGCTTTCGGCAAAGGCCAGGTCCTCGGCGATCGACGGATCGAGATGATGGCACACCATCAGCATGTCGAGATGCTCGTCGATGGTGTTGCGTGTGAACGGCCGCGTCGGATTGGTCGAGGACGGCAGCACGTTCTTCAGGCCCGCGATCTTGATGATGTCGGGGGCATGCCCGCCGCCGGCGCCTTCGGTGTGGAAGGCATGGATGGTGCGGCCCTTGAAGGCCTTGATGGTGTCCTCGACGAAGCCGCTCTCATTCAATGTGTCGGTGTGGATCATCACCTGGATGTCGTATTTCTCGGCCACCGACAGGCAGCAGTCGATCGCCGCCGGCGTGGTGCCCCAGTCCTCGTGCAGCTTGAGCGCACAGGCGCCGGCCTTGACCATTTCTTCCAGCGCCGCGGGCCTAGAGGCGTTGCCCTTGCCGGCGAAGCCGAGATTGACCGGGAACGCGTCGGCGGCCTGGATCATGCGGCCGAGATGCCAGGGGCCGGGCGTGCAGGTGGTGGCATTGGTGCCAGCGGCCGGTCCGGTGCCGCCGCCGAGCATGGAGGTGACGCCCGACATCAGCGCCTCGTCGACCTGCTGCGGGCAGATGAAATGGATGTGGGTGTCGAAACCGCCGGCGGTGAGGATCTTGCCTTCGCCGGCGATGATCTCGGTGCCGGGGCCGATAACGATGGTCACGCACGGCTGGATGTCGGGGTTGCCCGCCTTGCCGATACCGGCGATGCGGCCTTCTTTCAGGCCGACATCGGCTTTCACGATGCCCCAGTGGTCGAGGATCAGGGCATTGGTGATGACGGTGTCGACCGCGCCTTGGCGGTTGGTGATCTGCGATTGCCCCATGCCGTCGCGGATCACCTTGCCGCCGCCGAACTTTACCTCCTCGCCATAAATGGTGAAATCCTTTTCCACCTCAACGATCAGATCGGTGTCGGCCAGCCGCACGCGGTCCCCTAGGGTGGGCCCGAACATGTCGGCATAGGCCGCGCGTTTCATCTTGGTCGGCATTACAGTTTTCCCATCACGTCACCGCGGAACCCGTAGACCGTGCGCTTGCCGGCGAGCGCGACCAGCGTGACCTCGCGCGTCTGCCCCGGCTCAAAGCGCACCGCGGTGCCGGCGGCGATGTCAAGCCGCATGCCGCGCGCTTTTTTGCGCTCGAACTTGAGCGCCGGGTTGGTTTCGAAGAAATGGTAGTGCGAGCCGACCTGGATCGGCCGGTCGCCGCTATTGGCGACGCTGAGCGCCACGGTCTTGCGGCCGGCGTTGAGTACGATGTCGCCGTCCTTGATGAACAGTTCGCCGGGGACCATGGCGTTCACCAGCGCTTGAATTGCGCGATCACGATCACGGTGACCGCGAGCACCAGCGCAGCAACGCCGATGGTCTCGATACCCGGCAACATGCTGACGCCATGCGGATGCGTGTGCGGCACCAGCGATTCATGCGCCTGCGCCGCGCCGGCGGCGAACGTGGACAAGATCGAGACCAGTGTTTTCATCGCAAACTCCCTCAGCGGATCGGATTGTGCACGGTGACGAGCTTGGTGCCGTCGGGGAATGTCGCTTCCACCTGGATGTCGTGGATCATCTCGGCAATGCCATCCATCACGTCGCTACGCGTGAGCACATGGGCGCCGTCGCGCATCAGCTCGGCGACGCTGCGGCCGTCGCGCGCGCCCTCCAGGATGAAATCGGAAATCAGCGCCACCGCCTCCGGATGATTAAGCTTGACGCCGCGCTCCAGGCGCCGGCGCGCCACCATCGCGGCCATGGCGATTAGCAGTTTGTCCTTTTCGCGCGGCGTCAGATTCATCTGTTCCTCATTGCAGCCACAGCCGCGGCACGCTGACACCGAGCGCCGCCAGCAGCGCGATCAGATCGTGACGAAGCCGCAAGCCGTCCTTTGCGCACAGCCGCGCCACCGCGATGCCGTTCCACGCCGAGATGCCGACCTCGCCGGCGAACCGGTCGGCGAGCGCGCGTACCGCGGCCAGCGTATCGTCGCCACCGGGCGCGATCAGCACGCTGGCAATGGCGATGCCGCCGGCGGTGACGGCGGCTTGGCCGAGTTTATCGGCAATGGCGCCGTCGAGCCGCGCGCTGTCGGCGTAGATGAGCCGGCCGCCGCGGCGCAGACGCCAGCGGTCGGCGAAGAAGCCCTCGCGCATCGCCTCGCCCATGGCGGAGCGGCCGAACACCACCGCCTCCGCCATCAGCAGCGTGGCGCTCTCGGCGAGATCGACGTCGATGCGGCGCGATAGCCGCGCGCGGTCGAACAGGATGGTCTCCTGCGGCAGCCAGCTGAGCTTGGCGCCGGCGCCGACGTTAAGGCGGACATTCATCTCGGCGTCGGGGCCGGTCGAACGGTAAATTTTTTCCGCCGCCGCGGTGCCGGCGATCAGGCTGGCGCCCTCACCCAACACGATCTCGACTTTGAGCCGGTCGCCGCCGGTCATGCCGCCGCCGGTGTTGACGATCACGGCTTCCAGCGCGTCCGCGCCGGCATTGGGAAAGCGCACGCGCAGCGAGCCGTCCTCGTGCACGCGGGTGCGACGCGTGACGTCGCCGGATGCGGCCACGCTGAGCGCAATGCGCCCGCTGGCGCGATTGGCGGCGAATATTTCGGCATTGCTGTGCAAGGTTGCCCTCACGGCCGTTCCCCCGCCACTGTCGCACACTGCGTGCATGGGCCTCAAATCGCCAGTGCGCGCTTCACCGCGCCCTCGTCCATGCCGGCTCTGTCGCTGGCATAGACGATGGCGCCGCGATCCATCACCACCAGATGATCGCTCAGTTCCTGCGCGAAATCGAGATATTGTTCGACCAGCACGATGGCGATCTGCTGGAGCGAGCGCAGATAGGTGATGGCGCGGCCGATGTCCTTGATGATCGAGGGCTGGATGCCCTCGGTCGGCTCGTCGAGCAGCAACAGCCGCGGCCGCATCACCAGCGCGCGCCCAATCGCCAGTTGCTGCTGCTGGCCGCCGGACAGATCGCCGCCGCGCCGCTTGAGCATGCTGCCCAGCACCGGAAACAGCGCGAACACGTCGTCGGGCACGCTGCGCTGCTCGCGCGGCAGCGGCGCAAAGCCGGTCTGCAGGTTTTCCTCCACCGTCAGCAGCGGGAAGATCTCGCGGCCCTGCGGCACATAGGCGATGCCGCGGCGCGCGCGCTCCACGGTGGCGAGCCGCGTGATATCGGCGCCGTCGAACAGGATCGAACCGGCGCTGACCGGGTGCTGGCCGATGAGCGCGCGCAGCAGGCTGGTCTTGCCGACGCCGTTGCGGCCGAGCACGCAGGTGACCTTGCCGACCTCGGCCTTCAACGAAATGCCGCGCAGCGCCTGCGCCGCGCCGTAATGCAAATCGATGGCGTTGACGTCGAGCATGATCAGCGTCCCAGATACACTTCGACCACGCGCTCGTTCTGCGACACCTGATCGATGGTGCCTTCCGCCAGCACCGAGCCTTCGTGCAGGCATGTCACCCTGACGCCGAGGTCGCGCACGAAGGTCATGTCGTGCTCGACCACGATCACGGTCTTGTCGCGATTGATTTCACGCAGCAGCTCGGCGGTCTGCCTTGTCTCGGCGTCGGTCATGCCGGCCACCGGCTCGTCGACCAGCAGCAGTTTCGGTTCCTGCGCCAGCAGCATGCCGATTTCCAGCCACTGCTTTTGGCCGTGCGACAGGCTGCCGGCCACGCGCGAGCGCAAGGATTTCAGCCGGATGGTGTCGAGCAGCTCAGCAATGCGTTTTTCCTGCGGCGTTGACGATTGCCACAGCAGCGTGGCGCGCACGCGCCGGTCGTTCTTGAGCGCCAGCAGCAGATTGTCCTCGACCGTGTGCATGTCGAACACGGTCGGCTTCTGGAACTTGCGGCCGATGCCGAGCGCGGCGATCTCGGTCTCGTCGAGCTTGGACAGGTCGTAGGTTCCCTCCGCGAAATAGACATCGCCGGCGTCGGGCCGGGTCTTGCCGGTGACCACGTCCATCATGGTGGTCTTGCCGGCGCCGTTGGGGCCGATGATGGCGCGCATCTCGCCCGGCTCGATCATGAACGACAATTCGTTGAGCGCCTTGAAGCCGTCGAACGAGACGGTGATGCCGTCGAGATACAAGAGCGCGGTGGTGGTGTGCTGTTCCATGGGTGCGCCCTATTTTGCCGCCTGCGGCGGAGCGTTCGGCACGCCGGCGTCACGCGCCTCGCCGCGGCCATCACGCCAGTGATTGTAGGTGCCGATGATGCCGCGCGGCAGCAGCAGCGTCACCGCGATGAACAGCCCGCCCAGCATGAACAGCCAATAGGGCGCCAGCCAGCCGCTGGTGAAGAAGGTCTTGGCGTAATTGACCACGAAGGCGCCCAACACCGCGCCGGTGAGCGTGCCGCGGCCGCCGACCGCGACCCAGATCACCGCCTCGATCGAGTTGCCGGGCGCGAATTCGCTCGGATTGATGATGCCGACCTGCGGCACATAGAGCGCGCCGGCGACGCCCGCCATGCAGGCCGACAGCGTGAACACGAACAGCTTGTAGGCCTCCACCCGATAGCCGAGGAAGCGCGTGCGCGCCTCGGCGTCGCGGATCGCCACCAGCACCTTGCCGAATTTCGAGGTGACGATGGCGCGGCAGATCAGAAAACCGATGGCGAGCGCCAGACAGGAGACCACCAGCAGCGCGTTGCGCGTGCCCTCCGCCTGCACGTTGAAGCCGAGGATGTCCTTGAAATCGGTCAGCCCGTTGTTGCCGCCGAAGCCGAAATTGTTGCGGAAGAAGCCGAGCATCAGCGCGAAGGTCATCGCCTGCGTGATGATCGACAGATAGACGCCGGTGACGCGGCTGCGGAAGGCAAACCAGCCGAACACAAAGGCGAGCAGGCCCGGCGCCAGCACGATCATCACCAGCGCATAGACGAAATATTTGAAGCCGTACCAGTAGACCGGCAGCTCCGGCCAGTCCAGGAACACCATGAAGTCGGGCAGCGTCGGGTGGGCATAGACGCCGCGTGTGCCGATCTGCCGCATCAGATACATGCCCATGGCATAGCCGCCGAGCGCGAAGAAGGCGCCGTGACCGAGCGACAGAATGCCGGCATAGCCCCAGATCAGGTCGATGGAGAGCGCGAGAATTCCGTAGCAGACATATTTGCCGAACAGCGCCACCAGATAGGTCGAGACATGCAAGCCTGAGCCTTCCGGCACCAGCAGATTGAGCACCGGAATGGCGATGGCGAAGGCGCCGAGCAGCGCCAGAAACAGTACGGCGCCGCGGTCGAGCATGCGGATGAGCGGGTGGGCGCTCACATCCTTACTCCGCTTTCGATCGTCATCCTGAGGTGCGAGGCGGCGAAGCCGCCGAGCCTCGAAGGATGACGCCGCCACCCTTCGAGGCTCGCGACCTGCGGTCGCTCGCACCTCAGGGTGACGGCGTTGAAGAATCGGGGCGTAAGCATCTTCATGCCTCCACCGCCCTGCCCTTGAGCGCGAACATGCCGCGCGGGCGTTTCTGGATGAACAGGATGATCAGCACCAGGATGGCGATCTTGCCGAGCACCGCGCCGGCATAGGGCTCGAGGAATTTATTGGCGATGCCGAGGGTGAAGGCGCCGACCAGCGTGCCCCACAGATTGCCGACGCCGCCGAACACCACCACCATGAAGCTGTCGATGATGTAGCCTTGCCCGAGATTGGGCGACACGTTGTCGATCTGCGACAGCGCCACCCCGGCGATGCCGGCGATGCCGGAGCCGAGCCCGAAAGTGAGCGCATCGATGCGGGCGGTGCGGATGCCCATGGCCGCAGCCATGGCGCGGTTCTGCGTCACCGCCCGCATTTCCAGGCCAAGTCGCGTGAAGCGCAGCATGGCGAGCAGCGCCACGAACACGATCAGCGTGAAGCAGATGATCCACAGCCGGCCGTAGGTGATATTGAGGTGCCCGAGTTCGAAGGCGCCGCTCATCCAGGACGGCGCGCCGACCTCGCGGTTGGTCGGCCCGAAGATGGTGCGCACCGCCTGCTGCAGGATCAGCGACAGGCCCCAGGTGGCGAGCAGCGTCTCCAGCGGCCGCCCGTACAGGAAACGGATGATACCGCGCTCGATGGCAATGCCGACGGCGCCCGCCACGACGAAGGCGAGCGGCACCGCCATCAGCAGCGAATAGTCGAACAGCGCCGGATTATGCGTGCGGATCGCTTCCTGCACCATGAAGGTGGTGTAGGCGCCGATCATCACCATCTCGCCATGCGCCATGTTGATGATACCCATCACGCCGAAGGTGATGGCGAGCCCGATTGCCGCCAGCAGCAGCACCGAGCCGAGCGAGAGTCCGTACCAGGCGTTCTGCACGCCGTTCCAGATTTCGAGCTGGTCCTGGATCGATTTGACCGCGCTGGCGGCGGCGCGCGCGAGCGCCGGTGGCGCATCGGGCGGCAGCGACGACAACAGGCTCAAGGCCTCCTGGTCGCCGCGCGCGCGGATCACGCCGACGGCATCGAGCCGCGCCGCCTCGGCGGCATCCGCCGACAGCAGGATGACGGCGGCGCGCGCTTCCAGCAGCGCGCGCTTGATATTGGCATTGGTTTCCTTGGCGATGGCGGTATCGAGCGCCGGCAGCGCCTTCTCGTCGCGCGATTTATAGACCGCCAGCGCCGCCTCCAGGCGCTTCTGCGGCTCCGGCGCCATCAGCGTGAGGGTGCCGAGCGCGGCTTCGATGGCGCGCCGCAGGCGGTTGTTGATGCGCACGGTTTCGAGTTCGGCCGCTGCGGCGGCTGGCTGCCCGGTGGCGGCATCGAGAATGGCGCCGGAGGTATCCTTGATGAATATCTTTTTCGATTTGGCGTCGAACAGCAGGCGGCCGTCCTGCAACGCGAAGATGATCGGCGCGGCCATCGTATGGCCACTCGCCGCCAGCGCCGCAACCGCCTCCGCGGTGTCGCTGAAGTCGTCGGTGGCGAATTTCGCCAGCACATCGCTCGAGCTTTGCGCCCGGGCCAAGGTGACCGAGACCAAGACAATGAGGGCGAGCGCCAGCGCGATCAGAAGACCGTTGTATGCACGCATCTCAATCATTCCCGGCAGACTTTAGTGGCGCATGGTCTTATCCGAAAACCGGTTCCCACTTTTCGGGACCATGCGCTTGAATTAAAAGGGAGGCGGCGGATTGGGCCGCCTCCCTTGCAGAGCGCGTCAGAACATCGGCGTCAGGAGGCCTGCCCGCCGCACTTCTTGGTGACGTTGTTGTAGTTGCCGCATTTAAGCTTCACCCAGTCGGCTTCCAGGTCCTTGGAGCCCGGCAGGAAGTCCGACCAGGCATCGCCGGGAACCAAGCCCGGCGTCTTCCACACCACGTCGAACTGGCCGTCGGGGCGGATTTCGCCGATGAACACCGGCTTGGTGATGTGATGATTCGGCAGCATCGTGGAGGTGCCGCCGGTGAGGTTGGGCGCCGTGATGCCGGGCAACGCGTCGATCACCTTGTCCGGATCGGTGGACTTCACCTTCTCCACCGCCTTCACCCACATGTCGAAACCAATCACGTGCGCTTCCATCGGATCGTTGGTCACGCGTTTCTGATTCTTGGTGTAGGCCTTCCACTTGGCGATGAACGCGTCATTGCCCGCACTCTTGATCGACTGGAAGTAGTTCCAGGCGGCCAGATGGCCGAGCAGCGGCTTGGTGTCGAGACCGGCCAGTTCCTCTTCGCCGACCGAGAAGGCGACGACGGGGATATCGGTGGCCTTGACGCCCTGGTTGCCGAGCTCCTTGTAGAACGGCACGTTGGCATCGCCGTTGATGGTGGAGACCACCGCGGTCTTCTTGCCGGCCGAGCCGAACTTCTTGATGTCGGCGACGATGGTCTGCCAGTCGCTATGACCGAACGGCGTGTAGTTGAGCATGATGTCTTCGGCAGCGACGCCTTTGGCCTTCAGATAGGCCTCGAGGATCTTGTTGGTGGTGCGCGGATAGACGTAGTCGGTGCCGGCCAGCACCCAACGCTTCACCTTCTCGTCCTTCATCAGGTAGTCGACCGCCGGGATCGCCTGCTGGTTGGGCGCGGCGCCGGTGTAGAAGACGTTACGTTCGCTTTCCTCGCCTTCGTACTGCACGGTCCAACAGCCGAACACGGCGGCGACCTTGTCCTTGGAGATGAGTTCGCGCGCCTTCTCGGCGAACAGCGGCCAGTTCGAGGCCGGGTCGACCACCACGGCTTCGAGTTTCTTGCCGAGCAGACCGCCTTTCTTATTCTGCTCGTCGATGAGGAACAGCATCGTGTCCTTCAGCGTGGTTTCGCTGATGGCCATGGTGCCGGAGAGAGAGTGGAGGATACCGACCTTGATGGTGTCTTGCGCCTTGGCGGCCTGGATGGCTCCGGTGGCCGCGAACGCCAGTCCAGCAGTGGCGGCAAGCCACCAGCGGGCATTCGGTCGCGTGACGACCGCCTGAATCGATTTGCTCATAAGCACGGCTCCCTGCATTTGACGCACGCGAAGCCCCTGCGGCTTTCCGCGCACAACAGAGTTCGCAAGCCCTGTGCCAAGGCCGCAAACGGCCACTAGCACATTGGCTATACACAATGTTTTCGGGCGGCGGGCGATTGCCCAATTTGCGGGCAAGGGTCTTTGATTAATTTATAGGCAGCGCTGTTTAGATTCTGGCCTCCCGCACGCAGGCGCGGCGGACAGAAGCCGCTGCACACAACCGGCAGAAAATTTACCGCGGACCAGCGAGAGGCTAAAGCAGCGCTCGCCGATAAGCGCAGCCCTCATTTTAAGAGCCGGTGAGAAAACAATATGAATCTCGGTCTCAAGAACAAGAATGCATTAATTACGGGCGGCAGCCAGGGCATCGGCCTTGCGATCGCGAAAGCGCTTGCCGAGGAAGGTTGCAACGTTGCCATCGGCGCACGCGGGCGCGAGCGTCTCGAACAGGCCGCCGCCGACTTGAGCAAGCTTGGGGTCAAGGCGGTTCCGGTCTCGGTCGATTTCATGACCGAGGATGGTTGCCGCAGCTTTGTCGACAACGCGGTCGCCGCGCTCGGCGGCTGCGACATCCTCGTCAACAATGTCGGCGGCACGATTCCAGGCAATCTCGCAACATTCACCGCCGAGAAGTGGCACGAAATCGTCGATATCAATCTCATGTCGTACGTCTACACGACAAAGTTCGCTGTGCCGCACCTGAAAAAATCCAAAGCCGGCCGGATCCTGAACGTATCCGGCGTGTCCGGACGAATGCTTTCTCCCGGCGCCTACTCGACGACACTGACCAATGCGGCGGTCATCGGCTTCACCAAACTAACGGCTAACGATCTCGCGCCGTTCAATGTGCTTGTGAACAGCCTGGCGCCCGGCACCGTTAATACCGAAAGTTGGGGGCCGCGCGCCGAACGCATGGCGACGATCCGCGGCACAACGGTCGATCAGGTGCGCAATGCGCTGGCCGGAATGTCATTGCTCAATCGCTTGGCCGAGCCCGAGGAAATGGGCTGGATCGCGGCGTTTCTGGTATCCGAGAAGAACTCGTACATGACCGGCACGACCGTCGAATCCGGCGGCGGGCGCGATAAAGTGCCGGGATTGAGTTGAGAGCGCGTTGGGGAACGAGCCTCCCAACCGGACTCAAGTCTGCACCCAGACGCGGCCGTCGATACGTTCCCACCGCATATCGTCAGGCGTGCCGTCGAGAATTGTGGTTTTGAAGCGGTTGGGTGCCTGGAACTCGAAGTAGAACATGGGTGCCGTGGCGCGCAGGCGGTGCTTGTCTTCCGCCGGTATGAAAATCAAATCGCCGGAATTGACCGCGCGAACGCCTTCGTCGGTTTCGACCGTGCCATTTCCTTCCAGGATGAAATAAAAATGTTCGCAATTGATATGATAATGTAAGGGCGACGATGCGCCATTCGCATAGCGAATGACGCCCACTAGCACATCGTCGATGCCGGCCAATTCCTGATTGACAAAGAACGTGCGTTCTCGACCTGAAACGACAGAGACCAGTCTCGGTAGGTCATCTTGATGAAAGATGTACGCCATGTCGGCTCCTCTCGATGGCAGTTACGTCGCTTGCCGGTTCGCTCTTCAATCATCGCCTGGCAGAATCGTCAGCCCGATATCGGCACGCGCCGCTACCAAGGAAATATTTGACCGTTAAAATTGAAGAACTTTCCAGTGTCGGCCATGGTCAGGCCGGCAATCACGTGGCGCACGCCCTTGACCGAGTCTTCGGCCGAGCTCGTGGCCTTCGGTCCGCCCATTTCGGTACGGGTCCAGCCCGGCGAAATCGATACGAGAATGATGCCGCGCTTTTCGTACCATTCTCCGGCGCTGCGGGTGAGCATGTTGAGCGCCGCTTTGCTTGTACGGTAGGCGTAGCGGCCGGCCTGCCACGTGCTGGCGATCGAAGACAGCGTGGATGCCATGTTGACGGCAACGGGGCGCTCGCCGGCCGCAAGATTGTCGACGAAGGCGCCGCAGACGCGGGCGGGCCCCAGCAGGTTCGTTTTCAGCAGATCGAGCCAGCCGTCGAAATCGTAATTTCTAAGGTCCGGATCGTCTTTTCCTTCATAGGCGCCGCTGCCGTAGAAAACCCGCTCGACGGAGCCGGCATTATTGATCAAGAGGTCGATCGGCTTGCCTTTCAGGCGCTCGGCCACCGCCTTCACCTGCTCCGCATTGGTGACATCCATTTCGATAATGTCGATTTTGCCGGGCCCATCGGCCTGCAAAGCCTGCAATCGATCCGCGTTCGAAATCTTGTGACAGGTGGCGTAGACCTGATAGCCGTCGGCGGCGTGTTGCCGCACGAACTCCAAGCCAATGCCCCGGCTGGCTCCGGTAATCATCACGGATCGCATGACTGGCCCTTTATTGTTTTGCTCTCAGCGAAGAATAAATGGATTGGCAACTTTATCGGCAAAGCTGATCCAGACCGATTTTGTCTGCAGAAACTCGTAGATCGAATCCTGTCCGCTTTCGCGGCCAAGTCCGCTCGCCTTGTAGCCGCCGAACGGGGACATGTAGCTGACCGCGCGATAGGTGTTCACCCATACCGTGCCGGCTTGCAGCTTCTCCGACATTTTAAACGCCCGCGCGATGCTGCTGGTCCAGACGCCGGCCGCCAGTCCATAGGCGATATCATTGCCAATCGCGATCGCCTCGTCGTCATCCGCGAACGGAATGATCGACAGAACTGGGCCGAACACCTCCTCCTGCGCGATACGCATCGAATTGCGGACGTTGCCGAAGACCGTCGGCTGCACGAACCATCCCTGCTTGAGCGCGGGATCGTCGGGCTTACCGCCGCCGAGCAGTGTCTTGGCGCCTTCCTGGCGGGCCACGTCGATATAGTGCAGAACCCGCTGATATTGCGGCTGCGTCGTGATGGGCCCGACCTGCGTGTCCAGCTTCTTCGGATCGCCCATTCTCGCCGTGGCGGCAAACTCGACGAGCCGTTGCGTGAATTCCTGCTCGATCGATTTCTGCACGAGAAGCCGCGAGCCGGCGATGCAGGTCTGTCCCGAGGCGGCGAAAATCCCGGAGATCGCGCCTTTCACCGCGTTGTCAAGATTGGCATCCGCGAAAACGATGTTCGGCGACTTTCCGCCGAGTTCCAGCGTGACGCCCTTGAAATGTTTCGCCGCGGTTTCGTAGACCTTGCGGCCGCCGATTTCTCCGCCCGTGAACGCGACCTTGCGCACGAGCGGATGCGCGACCAACGGCTCGCCCACCTCGTTGCCGTAACCCGTGACCGTATTGACGACGCCTTCCGGGAAGCCAGCCTTCTCGAACAAACGCGCAAGCTCGAGAATTGACGCGGAGGCGAATTCCGACGGCTTGATCACTGCGGTGTTGCCGGCGGCCAGCGCCGCGGCAAGTTTCCACGACAACAGCAGGATCGGCGAGTTCCACGGCACGATGCAGGCGACGACGCCCAACGGTTCGTGCCGGGTGAAATTGAACATTTCGGGCTTGTCGATCGGGATGACCGAGCCCTCGATCTTGTCGGCAAGGCCGCCGAAATAGTCGAACCATTCGGGGGCATAGCGGCACTGCACGCTCATCTCGGCGATCAGCTTGCCGTTATCGTGCACCTCGATCTCCGCCAGCCGCTCCGCGTTCTCGGCCATGACGGACGCGAACCGGCGCAGCAGCTTGCCGCGCTGTGTCGGCTTCATCTGGCCCCACGGGCCGGATGTAAACGCCGCATGCGCGGCCGTAACCGCCGCATCGACGTCCGCCGGACCGCAGCGCGGAATCAGCGCCCAAGGCCGGCCGAGAAACGGATCGAACGTCTCGATCCAGTCGCCGCCGGCAGGATCGACCTCTTTACCCCGGACTATATTGCGAATTTTTGGATAGCCCTGGTCAGACATCGCCGCACTTCTCCCCGCACCGATCAGATGTATTTTGTGGCGCCACCGCAGGATTCGACCGTGGTGCCGGTCATGTAGGAGTTTTTCTCCGACACGAGAAATGCCGCGATCCATCCCATTTCTTCCGGCCGGCCCAGACGATTGAGCATCGACATTCCGGACAGCGCGCCGCGCACCTCCTCGACCGTCTTGCCGCGTGCCTTGGCCATCCGTTCGGCGCGCGGACCCCAGCTCTCGACGTCCACGGTTCCGGGGCAAAGATTGTTGACCAATATGTTGAACGGCGCGAGATCGTTCGCCATGAGTTTGTTGAACCCGATGATCGCCGCATTGGACAGCGTCGTCGACAGCGCGCCGGGGAACAGCATCGTTCCCGAGATGCCGGAAATATTCAGCACGCGGCCGGCCGTCGACTTCTTGAGATGCGGAATGGCAAACTTGGTGGTGTGGATATACGACATCAGATTGCGATCGATCGCCTCCTTCCACTGCTCCTGGGTGAGGCTCTCGAGCGTGCCTGGAACCATGCCGCCGACATTGTTGACGAGGATGTCGCAGCCGCCGAGCGCGGCGACCGCGTTGTCGACAAATGTGCGGCAACCCTCCTCGGTCATGAAGTCGACGACGATCGGAATGGCTTTGACGCCAAACTTGCTCAACTCGGCCACGGCCTGATCGAGACGCTCGCGCCCGCGCGCGCCGATGGCAACGTTGCACCCTTCCGCCGCAAGCGCTTTCGCGATCGCCAAGCCGATGCCCTGACTGCCGCCGGTGATCAGCGCATTTTTGTTCTTAAGCCCGAGGTCCATGGTGCTCCCTCATAGATACTGTTTCGCGAATTCAGCGCATTCCCGACCGACCAAATCCAGGTGATTTGGATTGTCATACAGCGACATGTGGGACGCGTCGCCGCCAATCTGCACCAAACGCTTGCGCGGGCAGGGAATCTTTTGGAAGGCGGGCACTTCGAATTCAGTCATTGTGATGTCATCATAGGCCGACGTCACCATCAACACGGGAGTATAAATGATGCGCTCCATGAAGGGCACCACATTGTAACGCATGGCGTATTCGACGCTCTGCACCGTTGTCCAATGCTCGTGATTGGGCGCCACGGTCTCCTTGAATTTCTTGAATACCGGCCAAGTCTCCGGAGCGGGCCAGGCTGACGGCTTCTCGTGCGGATGGGCCGAATGCGCAATCGTTCCATGCTTGCCGGTCTTGAAGCGCGCGACGCGGTCCTCCGCGATGATCTTTTGCAGCTCGCGATAGCCGACATTCGAATTGGCCCGCAGCATGTTGTAATGGCCGTCGAGCATCGGCACCACCGACATCAGGCAGCGCACCCGCGAGTCGTAGGTCGCAACGGGAAACACATGCGCGCCGGCATATGAGATGCCCCAGATGCCGATGCGGTTTGCATCGACGTCGTCGCGCAGCGATACATACGTGATAGCGTTGATGATATCGTCGCATTGCTGCCATGGATCGATGTGCTGGCGCGGCTCGCCCGCGCTTTCGCCGAAGTGGCGATAGTCGAACGTCAATGCGGCAATGCCGGCCTTGACGAAAAAGCCCGCATATTCCGGTTGAATAAGTTCTTTCACGTAACACCAGCCGCCGCCCATGACGACACAGGGATAAGGTGGCTTGACCCCCTCGGGCTTATAGAAATGACCTTTGATCTCAACGCCATTGCTCTGAAACGTTATCAACTCACGCGCCATGTTTTGCTCCTCGGTTTTGCCGGAGATTGTGATCGATCTCCGCTACACGTGGTGACATCGATTGTCGGTCATGAGGGGATGAAGTCACTCAATGGAAGCTGTTATTTCCCGCGTGCTTCAGCGAAGGATAGATTTACTTCAACAGTATCGTGCGTCGAAGATCGAACCGGCCTTGATGTACATCAACTCGTTCGTCGTTGCCGGCCGTAGCCTTCGTCAATCGCGGTTTTAGAAACGGCGATCAACAAAAAATGTCGTCGGACCTACGAAATGTAAGTTGCATGTTGCAGCGCGGGAGGAAATGTTCAATGTTCAAACTCTTTCACGGCATAGCCGCTGTTGCCGCGATCAGTATTGTTGTCGCGTCGAGTGTCGTGCACGCGCAAGAATACCCGAGCAGGACAGTTCGTATCATCGTAGCCCAGCCGCCGGGCGGCGGGACGGACACCATCGCCAGGCTGATCGCTGACCGACTGTCCAAGCAACTCGGTCAGGCATTTATTGTTGAGAACCGCCCGGGCGCAGGCATGAACGTCGGCACCGAGGCGGCAGCTCGTGCGGATGCTGACGGGTATACGCTGCTGCTCGGCCTCAACGGCAACATGGCCGTGAACCCCAGCCTATTCAGTAATCTGCGCTACGACCCCATTCGTGACTTCACGCCGGTTGCGATGCTCGCCAACTACCCATTCTTGCTGGTGGTGAACAAGGATTTGCCGGCGAAATCGGTCAAAGATTTGATCGACATGGCCAAGGCCAAGCCAGGCACCATCAATTATGCCTCGGCGGGGAACGGTACCGGACAGCAGCTTGCGATGGAGCTGTTCAAAATACTCACCGGAACCAACTTCACGCATGTTCCTTATCGTGGGGCACAGGCGGCTTATATAGATGTCTTCTCTGGGCAGGTTCCGATATTTTTCGACAATATTTCGACCGCCGCCGCCCAAGTGAAAGGCGGGATGGTGCGCGCGCTCGCCATTACGACACGGGAGCGATCGAAATTATTGCCCGACCTGCCGACACTCGCCGAGTCCGGAATCCCGACATATGAGTACCACACCTGGTTCGGGCTTTGGGCGCCCAACAAGACGCCGCGTCCGATCATTGAAAAGCTGAACGCTGAAGTTCGCAAAGCCCTCAGCGACCCCGCCGTCATCAACACCATCGTGGCATCGGCCGGCGAGCCCGCGACCATGCCGCTTGCCGACATAGAGCCGTTCGTAAAAGCGGAAATTACAAAGTGGGGCGAGGTCGTGAAAAAGGCCGGTATCAAGATAGAGTAGATATGTCGTGGGCGGCGGCGTTCGCTGAGAAAATTAGCGCTCGATGGGAGGGCGCTGCTGTCCCGGCCCGATAATCTATTGATTTATATGGTGCTCCCTAGCGTTCAGGCGAATTTACGAGCGTATTTTGGAGAAGTTTTGGAGAAATCCACGCCCTCATGCCGCGCTCGGCCCGCAACATCAAACTCGATACCCGACGACGAGAAATGTCCCCAAGCTGAGGCCAAGTTGGAGTGGCCGAAGAGAAAAGGAATGTTCATACATTGCTCTGCTCCGATTTGTCCGTGAAGCCTTAGTAGGCTTTATCCTCATCAAGGTATTCGGATCGATAACGTCGTCTCAGCGCAGTTTTTTGCTCCAGAATTCCCACGCGATTCCATAGAGCGCGCCGAGCACAAAACCAGCGACCGTGAACGTCACGAACCCGGTTAAGAAACCGAGCGGGCTCCCGAAGAGGGGCCACGGACTGTGGGCCGCAAGGGCAGCAATCATCCCAAAGGGCGGAAACAGCATGTCGAAAATGGCGCACAAGATGTATGCCACGCCAAAAGTCGTCGCCAGCGAAAGCGAGTGCACTTTCC
Organism: Hyphomicrobiales bacterium; assembly: GCA_016185205.1. Taxonomy (GTDB): domain Bacteria; phylum Pseudomonadota; class Alphaproteobacteria; order Rhizobiales; family Xanthobacteraceae; genus Pseudolabrys. The sequence goes on from JACPOA010000082.1 coordinate 75,697, forward strand.
ATAAGTCAGTCATGACGCACCTCCTTGTTGGTACGCGAGATAAACGACTTCCATTCAACGACCATGACGGTAGCCCCCGGCCTGCGACGAGCCGAAGATGCGTTGTAGCCGTGGAACGAAAGCCGGCACGTCTGCGGCATAAGCCGTATAGGTATTGCCGAACTCGGCAATCGCCTCCCGTTCCTCGCTTTTGGCGAGCTTGACGTACATCACAGTCAAAACTGGAAACATCGCGAGCGTTAGCAGCGTCGGCCACTGCACGAGAAACCCGAACATCACCAGAATAAAGCCGACATATTGCGGGTGACGGACATAGCTGTAGGATCCCACCGTCGCCAGGGTGCGCTTTTGCTGGGCGTCGTAGAGCACCTTCCAAGCCACGGAGATCAGCACGAAGCCGCCACCGATCAGAACATAGCTGACGATGTGGAACAGCCCAAAATGCGGATTCGTTTTCCAGCCGAACATCATTTCAAGCAGATGACCGGCATCGTGCGAGAACCAGTCCACGTTCGGATACCGGCTTTGCAGCCAGCCGGACAAGAAATAGATCGTCAGCGGGAAGCCGTACATTTCGGCAAACAGCGCCACTAAAAACGCGCTGAACGCGCTGAACGACCGCCAGTCTCGGGGCGTGCGCGGCTTAAAGAAGCTGTAGGCGAACAGGATGAAGACGACGGAATTGAGGAGAACGAGGCTCCATAACCCGTAGGCGGACATATCGGCGTTCATGGCGCACTCCTTCTGGAATCTTGTCCGGCGTTGCCACCGTGCCCACCATGTCCGTGATACATGAAAATATGCATGAGTGGACAGGCGAGCAGCGGAAGGAATATTAGAATTCCGAACACGTGCGCGCGGTGCTCGGTAAAGAGCAGCGCGCCGCCGATGACAAGGAATCCAAGCATCACAAGTCCTGCTCGCGATGTCAGGAAGCTCCCCTGCCGCTGACCTTCATGTTCCGAGTGATCGTGCATCGACATCGATCTCTCCTATTCGACAATCAATCGTCCGCGGAACATGCCCATCGGGCACGCAAATCCAAATTCTCCCGGCTCCTTTGGGAGCAGTTCCACGGCCACCGTCTGGCCGGTGGGCAGGTCGGCGCTCTTCTGGAAGTCGGCGAAAATCACCTTGTCCGAGCAGGAGGCGGTCTCTTCTCGCCGGAAATTCAGCCGCACCGGGCGGCCGCTGCGCACAATGATCGTGTCGGGCGTATAGCCGCCTTTCACCAGGATCATCGCCTCCTGATAGCCCCCGCTGGTCTCTGTGGCGCGGAAGCCGGTCGAGCGCTTGAGCCAAAAGAACCAGACGATGAACGCGATCAGGGCAAGACCAGTAACGGTAACGATCCAGCGGTCTGGTGTCATGAGCCGGCCCTCCTTGACTTGAAGAAGCGAAGGCGATTGGCGTTGGTGACGACGGTCACCGAACTAAAGGCCATGGCCGCCGCGGCAATCAGGGGTGACAGCAGAAGCCCGATGAAGGGATAGAGCACGCCCATCGCCACCGGGATGCCGAGTGAGTTGTAACCGAAGGCCCCGACGAGGTTCTGGCGGACGTTCCGCATCGTCGCCCGGCTGATCTCGATCGCGGTCACGACGCCGATCAGGCTACCCTTAATCAGCGTGACATCGCTCGCCTCGATGGCGACGTCGGTTCCGGTGCCAATCGCGAAGCCAACATCGGCTTGCGCGAGCGCTGGCGCATCGTTGACGCCATCGCCGACCATGCCGACCGACCTGCCTTCAAGCTGAAGCTTCTGCACCTCGTGCGCCTTGTCATTGGGCAGCACTTCGGCAAGCACGCGATCGATTCCAACCTCGCGCGCAATGGCGCGGCCCGTGCGCTCGTTGTCGCCCGTCAGCATGACAACTTCGATGCCGAGGCCTTTGAGCACTGCGATGGCTGCCTTGGAGTCAGGCTTTACCGTGTCGGCAACTGCCACCAGGCCACCAGCCTTGCCGTCGATCGCAACATACATCGGCGTCTTGCCTTCGCCGGCGAGACGTTCCCAGTCCGCCTGCAGCATGTCGATCGTGATATTCCGATCACGCATGAGCTTGGCATTGCCAAACAACACATCGTGGCCATCGATCCGGCCGCTCACACCGAGGCCCGGGATCGCAACAAAGGCCTCGGCGTCCGCCAGGGTCAAATTCCGAGCAGCGGCGCCCTTCACAATCGCCTCGCCGAGCGGATGTTCCGAGCCACGCTCAAGCGATGCCGTAAGACGCAGGACGCTCGGCTCATCGAAGCCAGCCGTGACCACGACATCGGTGAGCGCCGGCTCGCCTTTGGTGATCGTGCCCGTCTTATCGAGAATGATGGTGTTGAGTTTCTCGGAGGCCTGCAGGGCGTCGCCGGAGCGGATCAAAATGCCGTTTTCAGCGCCTTTACCGATCCCCACCATGAGTGATGTCGGTGTCGCAAGGCCCAGCGCGCATGGGCATGCAATGATCAGCGTCGTCACGAAGATCACAGTCGCGTAGATGACGCGCGGCTCAGGCCCAAAATTATACCAAGCGACGAAAGCAAGAACCGCCAGGATCATCACCGCGGGGACAAAGTAACCTGACACGGTGTCGACCACGCGCTGAATTGGCGCCTTGGAGCCCTGCGCGTCCTTCACCATTCGGATAATCGTTGCGAGCGCCGTATCCTTGCCGACCTTGGTGGCCGTGAAACGGAAACTGCCGGTTTTATTCAGCGTCCCGCCGATGACTTCGTCGCCAACCTGCTTTTCAATCGGCATCGATTCGCCGGTAATCATCGATTCATCGACGGCGCTTGACCCTGCGATGACCTTTCCATCGACCGGAATCTTCTCGCCAGGCCGCACGATGACAACGTCGTCAACGAGCACCTCTTCAACTGCGATGTCGCTCTCTTTACCGTCGCGAATCACGCGCGCGATCTTTGCCTGCAGCCCGATTAGTTTCTTGATCGCCTGGGAGGTCCGTCCTTTCGCCTTGATCTCCAGCGCGAGGCCAAGGACCACAAGCGCGACGACCACGTCGGTCACGTCCCAGAACACCTCGGCGAGCGCCATATTGGGGAAGAGCCCAGGCCACGCGACGGCAACGACGGAGTAGGCGTAGGCGGCGCTAATGCCAATGGCGATCAGCGTATGCATGTTGGCCGCGCGATGCCTCAACGCGTCCCACATGCCGATGAAGAACTGCGAACCGGCCCAGACCATCACTGGCAGGCTCAGAACACCTAGAAGCGACCACACGGTACGGCGCGTTTCGCTTCCCATCGGCATCCAGTCGCGCAGGCCAGGAATCAGGTCGGGATAACTCAGCACCATTACTGGAATCGAGATGGCTGCGGCGAACCAGAATTTCCACATCAAGCCGCGGTATTCTTCCTCGTTCGCCGCCTCGGCCGGATCGAGCACTTCACTGGTCGAATCTATCTTCGGCTCGGCGACGCGATAGCCAGCAGACGTAATCGCTTTGCGGATTGCATCAAAATCGACTTTCTCCGGCTGGTATTCGATATCGACCGCGTTGGGGCCAAGATTGGCGTGCGCAGAAACAACGCCCGGCGTCATCCGCAACGCCAGTTCGACGCGAACGACGCACGAGCTGCAGTGCATCCCCTCAATCGGAATCCGTGCCGTGGCAGTGCCAACCGTATAGCCACCACCACGAACTGCTTGCAGGATTGAGGCAATTTTCGTTCGCGCTGGATCGTAATCGATCCTCGCCATTTTGGTTGATGGATTGACTTGCGCCGCGGTAACGCCAGCGACTGCCGCGATCGCCTTCTCAATTGCCGGCGAGCAATGAGCGCACGTCAGCCCGCCAATACGGAGTTCGAGACGTTGTGGGATTTTGACGCCAACCGTTGACTCACTTGTGGGGCGAGCGCCCAAACCTCGACTTGCAACGGCGTGCACGTTCATGGCGATTTCTCACTTCGATATTTCCGCCGCTCCAATGCGCGAGCACCAACCGAGTTCGAGTGCTCCCGCCGACGCAATGGTGTTATTTTGGCTTGTCCGCTTTGGGCAATTCGCAGCAATTGCCGTGATCCGAGTGGCTGCCAGCGTGCCGCATCTGGCCATGCATCATGTCGTGCATCATTTCTTGCACGGACATTCCGCCCTGCTCGGATTTCACGTCTCCAGGTGCCATCGGACAGCCCTGTTGTCCTTCAGCCCTTGCGCCGCCGTTGCCTGGACAATTCGTCATCGGCATCGCTTGCGGGGTCTGTTGCGCCGGCGCGGGAGCCACCGTTTGCGGCGGATTGTTCTGATCGCCGGCTACCGGCGCCTGTGCCCAGACGGACATGCCGGTGGTGGCAAGCAGCAAGGCGGTCGCAATCATCAGTCGTTTCACAGGTTGCTCCTATCGTTGGATGTGATCGTTGGTCGCCCTTCAAGTGCCGACAAGTTTGTAGCGGGACGAATCAATGAAATCGGCCCATTAACTGCACTTCATTGAATGTCCCTTTGCGCTCATGTTTCTTCTTCAGCTCGCGAACCCAGGCGTCTTTTGCGAACCACTGGTGATCCCTCCGGCAAACCGGGCAAAATGTGCGGCCGAAAAAGACCGGGCTGTGATTGAAGCTCACTTCACTCGCTTCCAAGCCGGTGGAGATTTCATGCCCCGTTACCGGGCACCTGATCATCACCAACCCCATTTCCGGACCTGCTCGCAGTTTTCACACGCGTTCTCACTCATATGTTCGGATCGCAACGCAGCCCGGTTACAGGTCGTGAGACATTTTTTGGCCACTGCTCATTTCGGCAGCGGCGCCTGGCTGAGATCTGAAACGGTATTGGAGTGCCGGGGGAGCAGTTGATCCAGTTAGATCTCTGCCGCGCCCGACTAAAGCTGCCGTTCGCCAATAAAGCGCATGTAGATCCGGCGTTGGCTCGGACCGAAAAGAACGACGTCGTAAGGCACCGGTGTGCCGCCTTCCATACCCGGTGAGCCAACCGGCATTCCGGCCACAGCGAGGCCGGTCGCGTTCGGCTTCTCAGCCAGCAATCGCTTGATCGCAATGGCGGGGACGTGACCCTCGATGACATAGCCCGCGACTTCGGCGGTATGGCAGGTTGCAAGATCGGCGGGCACACCAAATCGTAATTTTACTGCGTCGACGTAGTTGGTATCCACGGCCTTTGTGACAAATCCGTTCTTCTGGAGGTGTTGCATCCAAATGGAACAGCATCCGCAACGAAGGTCCTTGTGGACCGTAACGACCTGCTCCTCGGCAGAATGAGAGGGACGAACAAACAGAAGAAATGCCGCTGCCGAAACAATCGCGGAGCGCCGAGTCAAACTTGCGTCAAAGTCGTTCAACATAGAACCCTCTCTATCATTCGATAAGTTAGTGGGAAGTTAGGACAATTCGGAATGACGATACAAGATCGTCGGCTCAAGCTTCCAACCAGAAAAGCTTCACAAGACGATAGCTCGGTCATACCACCGAGCAAAGAATGACACTGAGCCATCAGCCTAATCCCGCATGTCGGAATGAGGCCGCCACTTGAGGCGGCCTCTTGACTTGGTCAGTTCCAGGCATTGGGTGGGTATTGTCCTAACGCTGGCTACGGATGGAGAGATCCTTCCCGACAAAAACGGGATCGGTTGACGCGTAGAACGGCGCTGCCGCTTGCGCTGCTACAGCTCGCCGATTCGCGGCCGACGACTGTCGCACCGCATCCGTATGCCCCAGAATAAAGAAGTGCTCACGTTCCAGGCTCGCCCGAACGTTTGGCGATGAATCTGTATAGGCCCCGGTCTGGGCATTCGCGGGTCCAGCGAAGCTAAGCGCTCCACCTGCCAGGGTCAGCGCAAGCCCGAGAATGATGAGGGTGTTGGATTTGGACATTTTTGCTCCTGTATTTGTCGTGCGTCATTGCACAAGTTTCAACCCGAAAGCGTCTGATGTGCGCTCTCATTCATAAGTTCGGAGCAGGACGCCGCCAGGTTACAAGTCGCGGAAATATTTGGTGGTAATGCTCACGTACGGCTTGGCGACGAAGCGCAGTATGCTGGCAATTACAGGCCTTCCACATATCGGGCCACCCCCGCACAAGCGCCGCATCTGGTATGCAAAGGCCGCGCAGGCTGTGAGTTATGCGACAGAAAGCCGAACCGCGATCACATCCCCGGCGACCGCGTCTCGGTCTCGAACGTCTTGGTTTGCGCCGGTACCAGCGACATTAATTCGTCGGCATCGGCGGCCGAAAGGTCGGCCCAGGCCATCGCCTTGTAGTCGAAACCCCTGACCAGCGTCGGCTTCACCACCTCGAAATAAGGCGAGATGTCGAAATCGCGCGGGGCATAGAGCGAGGAATGGCGGATTTCCAGGATGTCCTGCCAGGCCGCCTC
>JACPOA010000083.1 GCA_016185205.1 Hyphomicrobiales bacterium
CGCATGAACATGAAGCTGGTCGAGCCCCTGCGCGAGCTCTTCAAGGACGAGGTGAGGGACCTCGGCCGCGAGCTCGGCCTGCCGGCCGACCTGGTGAACCGCCATCCGTTCCCGGGCCCGGGGCTCGCCATCCGCATTCCCGGCAGCATCACCCGGGAGAAGCTCGACCTGCTGCGCCAGGTCGACGCCGTCTATCTCGACGAGATTCGCAAGGCTGGCCTCTACGACGAGATCTGGCAGGCCTTCGCCGTGCTCCTGCCGGTGCGCACCGTGGGCGTCATGGGTGACGGGCGCACCTACGACCAGGCCTGCGCGCTGCGCGCCGTCACCTCGACCGACGGCATGACGGCGGACTACTATCCGTTCGATCATGCGTTTCTGGGGCGCGTTGCCAACCGCATCATCAACGAGGTGCGGGGGATCAACCGGGTGACCTACGACATCACGTCGAAGCCGCCGGGGACGATCGAGTGGGAGTAGCGCCGACCATGGATGCGCAAACAGAGCATGGATTGAACGAAGGCAAGATCGACGGCTGCGATGGCGCCAGTCTGTTTGAGAGATATCGGCTCTATCGGCGGCTCAGCCTGGACATTCAATCGGCCGCGCTGAACAACCTGCCCTCGCCAAGCCCTTCTCGATCAGGCCAAGCGCATCGGCCTTTCGGATGGAAAAGAACTTCTGCTCAACAACCCAGTCGAGCTGGCGCTGGTCTTCGACCTTGCGGTCTATACGGCCAAAGAGGGACGAACGCGGGCGATCGACCGGTGCGCCCGATCGCGTGCGAAGAACGCAACGGCCGAGGAGGCGCTCGTATTGGCGGGATTGTGCGCTGCCCGCTTTTCACTGTGTCGGATGAAAGCCAAGATCGAGCCAGTCGGCGCCCTTCTCGAAGATGTGATGCGAAGCGACGAAATCCAGCTGCTGCATGACGGCTTGGGAAAAGCCGCCCAGCCGGGCGACGTCGCGGCGATCAGAGTCGCGCCCATAGGGGAGTTCTTCATCCCGTGCAGCGCCATCCTGCCCATTTATGCCAAGATCGCCGACAGGCTTGTCGGCAAGTTCACGGACGGCGAACGCGAGGCCCTTGTGGACCATCCGCGCTTTGCCGCTTCGGTCTACAAGACGTCGATAACGTTCGGCTTGGTCAACAACCTCCGAATTGAAGAAGGGGCATCCTGAAGGGCGACAGGACATGCCCTGCGCCTGCCTGAGCGTCTCATTGTCGATCAGTCAATCGCTGACTTTCCGCCGGCAGTGAGATGGTTGCCGTGGTTTCGACCGACCATGCTTGGCCTATAGATCGGCAATGTGTCGTTGCAGCCGTTTCGCGAGTCGGATGAGCTTCTGATTGTTGAGGATGTCGATGAAGCCCAAAGCCGTGACGCGGGTCCTGGTCAGGTTCCGGCGGGCGTTCGCCAGAGAACCGATCGTCAAGTCGGGGACTCTGTCGTAGAGGTCGGACAGAAAGACGTCCGGGGTCTCCCTCCTCAAGCCGAATTTGTTCAGCTCGTTCGCAGGAAAGTGCCGCAGGTTCC
>JACPOA010000084.1 GCA_016185205.1 Hyphomicrobiales bacterium
ACGCAGCAACCTTACGCCATGTGGGTTTGTGGACAACGCAAAGCGCGTTGCCCACAAGCCCCACAAGGCCAAAAACAGCACAAACAGAAGCGGACAAATGATGTGCTACCAAAACCGGACAACTTGATTAGCTACCGACAGGCGGGCTTCCCTTTCCCCGTCCTGCACGGGGAGAGGGTGGCGAGGACCGGAAGGTCCGAGCCGGGTGTGGGGCTGTGCACGGCCCTGACCCGCCTCCGCTAAAGCTTCGGCGGCATAGCCGATGCTTTGCATCGGCGTTCTTGGCGTTAAGAACGGCGGCCGAAGGCCGCCTATGCTCTCCCCGCAATGCGGGGCGAAGTGAAGTCACACCGCCTCCACCTGCACCACGCCGGGCACCGCCTTGATGGCGCCGGCGATCTGCGGCGAGACCTTGAAGCGGCCGGGCAGCTTCACCTCCACCTCGGTGCCCTGCTTCAAGAGCAGCACCACGCTCACTTCGCCGTCGCCGTTGGCTTGCGCCGAGCGCGGCGTATTTCCTTGCGCAGATCGGGCAGGCCCGACCTGCGATGGTTCGAGGCGCTTGGCGACGCCTTCGAGCGGGGCGCCGTCGCGCAGGAACACGCGCAGGCCCTTGTGCAGATTGGCAGCCGCGGCATCGAGCGGCTCGGCCGACTGGATACGGGCGCGCACCTCGTCGCCCTGCACTTCCGCCGACAGGAACAGCAGCACCGCGGTGCCGGGATCCAGCAGGTCGCGATATTCGGCGAGGCCTTCCGAGAAGATCACCGCCTCGTAATGGCCGGTCGGATCGGACAGGCCGATGATGCCCATCTTGCTGCCGGTGCGCGTGCGCCGCTCCTGGCGCGACACCACGGTGCCGGCAACGCGGCCGGCGGTGGCGCCCATCTTGACCGCGCGCGCGAACTCGGCCCAGGACTGCACCCGCAGTTTTTTCAGCGCGGCGGCGTAATCGTCGAGCGGATGGCCGGAGAGAAAAAAGCCGACCGCTTCGTATTCGCGGCGCAGCCGCTCGGCCGGCAGCCAGGCCTCCATCTGCGGCAGCACGATAGATTCGCGCTTGTCCCCACCACCGAACAATTCGTTCTGCCCGACCGCGGCGGTCTCGTGCGCGCGCTGGGCGCGGCCCAACACCTGATCCACGGTCATGAACACCCGGGCGCGGTTCTTCTCGAAGTCGTCGAAGGCGCCGGCGCAGGCCAGGCTTTCCAGCACGCGCTTGTTGATGGCACGCGGATTGATGCGCCCGGCGAAGTCGGCCAAGTCGGAAAACTTGCGCCCGCCTCGCGCGGCCATGATCGCCTCCACCGCCTGGCGGCCGACGCCTTTCAAGGCGGCGAGCGCGTAGACGATGGTGTTGCCGTCGACCTCGAAGGCCACGTCGGAGCGGTTGATCGAGGGCGGATCGACCTTGATGCCGAGCCGCTCGGCCTCGGCGCGGAATTCGGCGAGCTTGTCGGTATTGCCCATGTCGAGCGTCATGGTGGCGGCGAGGAACTCGACCGGATAATTCGCCTTCATATAGGCGGTCTGGTAGGCGACCAGCGCGTAGGCCGCCGCGTGGCTCTTGTTGAAGCCGTATTCGGCGAAGCGCTCGAGCAGATCGAAGATGGCGTCGGCCTGGTGGCGCTCGACCCCGCGCTCGACGCTGCCGGAGACGAAACGCTCGCGCTGCGCCTGCATTTCCTTCCTGATCTTCTTGCCCATGGCGCGGCGCAGCAGGTCGGCTTCGCCGAGCGAGAAGCCGGCCAGGATCTGCGCGGCCTGCATCACCTGTTCCTGGTAGATGATGACGCCGAAGGTCTCCTTCAGCACGCTTTCCAGCTTGGGGTGAATGTAGTCGGGATGCTCCAGCCCGTGCTTGCGCGCGCAATAGGTCGGGATGTTCGCCATCGGGCCGGGGCGGTAGAGCGCGACCAGCGCGATGATGTCCTCGAAACGGTCGGGCCGCATGTCGAGCAGCGCGCGCCGCATGCCGGCGCTTTCCAGTTGGAACACGCCGACCGCTTCCGCGCGCGCCAGCAGGTCATACGTTTTGGCGTCGTCGAGCGGAATGGCGGTGAGATCGATGTCGATGCCGCGGCGGGCCACCAGCGCCACCGCGGTCTGCAACACTGTGAGCGTCTTGAGGCCGAGGAAATCGAACTTCACCAGGCCGGCCTGCTCCACCCATTTCATGTTGAACTGGGTCACCGGCATGTCGGACTTCGGATCGCGATAGAGCGGCACCAGTTCCGACAGCGCGCGGTCGCCGATCACGATACCGGCGGCATGCGTGGAGGCGTGGCGCGTAAGACCCTCGAGCTTGCGCGCGATGTCGAAGGCGCGCTTGACCACCGGATCGCCGTCGCGCTCGGCTTGCAGCTTGGGTTCGCCCTCAATGGCCTGGGCCAGCGAGATCGGGCTGGTCGGGTTCTGCGGCACCAGCTTGCACAGCTTGTCGACCTGGCCGTAGGGCATTTGCAGCACGCGGCCGACGTCGCGCAGCACGCCGCGTGCCTGCAACGTGCCGAAGGTGATGATCTGCGCCACCTGGTCGCGGCCGTAGCGCTGCTGCACGTATTCGATGACTTCGCCGCGGCGGTCCTGGCAGAAATCGATATCGAAGTCCGGCATCGACACGCGCTCGGGATTCAAAAAGCGCTCGAACAACAGGCCGAAGCGGATCGGGTCGAGATCGGTGATGGTGAGCGCATAGGAGACCAAGGAGCCTGCGCCGGAGCCGCGGCCGGGGCCGACCGGAATACCTTTCATTTTCGCATGCTGGATGAAGTCGGCGACGATGAGGAAGTAGCCGGGATATTTCATGCCGGCGATGACGCCGAGCTCGAAGTCGAGCCGCTCGCGATATTCGTCGACCGTGTGGCCGATTGCTACGCCGGCGGTGGAGAGCCGCAGCGTGAGGCCGGCCTCGGCACGCTTGCGCAACTCCTCGGCCTCGTCGACCACGCTGCCGCCCTCCGCGCCAAGCGAAAAGCGCGGCAGGATCGGCTGATGCGTGTGCGGACGGAACGAACAGCGCTCGGCGATCTCGACGGTCGAGGCCAGCGCCTCCGGCAGATCGGCGAACAGCTCGCGCATCTCGGCGCGGGTCTTGAAGCGATGCTCGGGGGTGAGTTGGCGGCGGTCGCTCTCCGAGACGAAGCGGCCTTCGGCGATGCAGATCAGCGCGTCATGCGCCTCGTAGTCGGCGACGGTGGCGAAATACGGCTCGTTGGTGGCAACCAGCGGAAGATTGTTGTTGTAGGCGAGATCGATCAGCACCGGCTCGGTCATGCGCTCGGCTCTGGTGCCGTGGCGCTGCAGTTCGACATAGAGGCGGTCGCCGAACAGGCGCATCAGCGCATCGAGCCTAGTTCCGGCGAGATGGCTCTGCCCCGCGGCAATCGCGAAATCGAGCGGGCCGCCGGGGCCTCCGGTGAGCGCGACGATGCCGTCGGTTTCACCGCTAAGCCAGTCGAGCTTGAGCCGCGGCGGCTCGTTCGGGCTCGAGTCGAGGAAGGCGCGCGAGGACAGCCGCATCAGGCTGCGATAGCCGGCCTCAGAGGCGGCCAAGAGCACGATGCGCGTGCGTTCGGCTCCCGCATTGGCGTTAGCGCGCGGCCCGTGATCGGTGTCGCCGAAATCGATCGCTAAGGCACAGCCGACGATCGGCTGGATGCCGGCGGAGGCGAGCTTCTCGGAGAATTCCAGCGCGCCGAACATGTTGTCGGTGTCGGTGAGCGCCAAGGCCGCCTGCTTGTCAGCCTTCGCCAGCTCGGCCAGGCGCGCGATGGTGAGCGCGCCCTCCAGCAGCGAATAGGACGAGTGCACGTGCAAGTGCACGAAATCGAGATTGGACAAGTGGCGATTCCCTGGTTGGCACCCAGAGTGGGGACGCGAGGCCGCGGAGTCCACCGGCAAGGGCGCGGAACTGCGCGCTATGCCGGTTTTCAACAGGGCGGCGACTGCCCATCACCGTCATTCCGGGACGGCCCGCAGGGCCGGACCCGGAATCCAGAGGCCTACGCACACCCCGCCCCTGGATTCCGGGTTCGCTCGCTTGCGCTCGCGCCCCGGAATGACGGGGGAACTACAGATTACTGAACACCTGCGACCAGATGGCGATCATGCCCACGAACAGTGCCAGCGACGCCAGCGCGGCGGCTTCCTGGATGACGGCTTTGACCATGGCTTCCTCCCTGGAACGGAGAGAGAACATAGTTCATGTTATGTTCTTATGTCAAGCCCCGGTCGTGGGTCAGTTTGAATGGAACAAAATGGACCTCATCGCCGGCCGGTTTTGACCCTTTACCCGGCGTTGCACAAAAATCACATGTGCATATCAAATGTGGAAACAGGCCGCATTTTTCTCATGCCGCCCTCGACAGACCCTAGGGTCATTACGTAAGTTGCATTCTGGTTTCCAACGACGTTTGCGGCGTTACTCACGTTCGCAGATGTCGCTTACAAGGGGGTTTAATATGCGCCGCTTACAATGTGCACTGCTCGCCACTGTTGCTGCTATCGGCTTCGCGTCGATCGCTTCCGCTGCCGACATGGCGGTTAAAGCGCGGCCGATGGCGCCGCTGCCGGTCGGCTACAATTGGACGGGCTGCTACATCGGCGCCAATGTCGGCGGCATCTGGGGAAAATCCAACATCAGCATTCCGGCCTATCCCTCGAACTTTAACATCAACAATTCGAGCTTGTTGGGCGGCGGCCAGATCGGCTGCAATTACCAGATGAACCAATTCGTTGTCGGCGTGGAAGGCAATTGGGATTGGATGAATGTGAAAGGCGACGCACTATCCGGTGGCGGCGGCGCCGAACGCTACAGTGTTCGATGGGATTGGGATGCGTCGATTCGCGGCCGCCTCGGCTTTGCGCCGGCAGGCACGCCGTGGCTCCTCTACATCACCGGCGGCCCTGCCTGGGCGAAGCTCGGCAGCGCGAACTTCATCCCGGCTTTGACTCCGGCGCAGTCGGGAACGCATAGCGGATGGACGCTCGGCGGTGGCGCCGAATACCAGTTGACACCCAACTGGATCGCTGGCCTTGAGTACCGTTACTCCTCTTACCAGAGCAAGCGGTACGTCTATCTGGGCCCGGTCGACGTCGATCTTAAGACCAACGCGGTCACGGCACGGCTGAGCTACCTGTTCCATTAAGATATCTCCGCGGTCGCAAAATTGGATTACTGCCAAAACCCCGGGCAACTCCGCCCGGGGTTTTTCGTTGAAGGCTGTAGCCAACATAAGAGGTCGCCTTAGTTTGCAGCCTTTTTCTTCAAGGTGCCGATTTGGCCCTATCTGCAATACCTTCTTCAAACTGACCACTACCCAAGCCCGGGTTGTGGGTCAGTTTCAATGGGGCGAACCGGCCCCCCAGCGCTGGCCTTTTTTTGGCCTCTAGCCAAGCGTTGCATAAAAATCACGGTTGAAACGCATATGTGGAAACTGGCCGCAGTTGTCCCATACCGCCCTCGACAGACCCATAGGGTTTTGCATAATCTACGTTAAAGTTTCCAGTGACGTTTGCGGCGTTGCTCACGTTCGCAGATGTCGCTTACCAGGGGGATGATGCGCCGCTTACAATGTGCTCTGCTCGCCACTGCTGCTGCTATAGGCTTCGCTTCGATCGCCTCAGCGGCCGACATGCCGGCCAAAGCCGTCAGAGGCCCAATTGTAGCGCCGGTCTACAACTGGACCGGCTGCTACATCGGCGGGCACGCCGGTGTTGGCTGGGCCAAGAGAGACTGGAGCAACACTGCCAACACCACCGCGTTTGGTGATTTGAGTCCGGGCAATGGCTTCTCTCAAACCAATAGCGGCTTCGTCGGCGGCGGCCAACTCGGTTGCAACTATCAGGTTAACCAGTGGGTGTTAGGCATCGAGGGCACGTTTTCCGGCACCAGCATCAAGGGCGACCTCGCCAACGGCACGTTCGGTGCCGCCGACGATGTGTTCTCGTCCAAGATCAACAGTATCGCGACGGTCACCGGCCGCGTCGGCCTCGCCTTTAACAACTGGCTGCCCTACATCAAGGGCGGTTATGCTGGCGCTAATGTGAACTTTAGCGTTTCCGATACGGTGGGAATCGTCGGCTCGGGCAGCCAAACGAGTTGGCACAACGGCTGGACTCTCGGCGGCGGCCTTGAATACGGCCTTACCCCGAACTGGATCCTCGGCATCGAGTACGACTACATCAGTCTAAATTCCAAGAACTACAACGTCGCCGGCGCTTCGGCAGGAGTCTACACCTTCGACGTCAAGCCGCGCATCTCCCAACTGCTCGCACGCATCAGCTACAAGTTCTAATCGCTGAAACGGCGTTGTGAATTGAAAGCCCCGGGCCAACGCCCGGGGCTTGTTGTTGAATGCTGCCGCGAAATGCAAGAAGGCCGCCCAGTTGGCGGCCTTTTTATTGATTAATGAGCGGCCGCCTTCCACTTCATCATCGCCGTAGTCAGCTCGCCGGAGATCTTGGCGTAGTCGCCGGCCATCAGGACATCCGCTTGCGCTGTCGCCCTGGCTCACGCACTCGATCACCTTGGACGCGCATTTGTGGAAGTCGGCGTGCAGCTTGCGCACTCACTCCATCTCCACCACCTGCCCCTCGCGCAAGGTCACGCGCCGGTCCATGCGGGCGGCGATCTCCATGTTGTGGGTGGCGATGATGGTGGCGAGCCCCGAGGCGCGCACCAATTGGGTGAGCGCGGCGAACACATGGTCGGCGGTGTGCAGGTGGAGATTGCGGGTCGGCTCGTCGGCCAGCCGAATGCGCGGCGCAGTGGCGACCGCGCGCGCGATCGCCCCGCGCTGCTGCTCGCCGCCCGAGAGTTCCGCCGGCCGGTGATTGAGTCGCGCGCTCAAGCCGAGATAGCTCAACAGCTCGACCGCGCGTTTGTTCGCTTCCTTGCGCGTCAGGCCGCGGATCATCTGCGGCATCAGCACGTTTTCCAGCGCGGTGAATTCCGGCAGCAGATGGTGCGACTGGTAGATGAAGCCGATCTCGTTGCGGCGGATGCGGGTGCGTTCGGCATCGGACAGGATCGCGGTGGCGCGGCCGTCGATATAGACGTCGCCCTGGTCGGGATGCTCCAAGAGGCCGGCGATGTGCAGCAACGTCGATTTGCCGGCGCCCGACGGCGCCACCAGCGCCACCGATTGCCCGGGCCAGATCGCCAGTTCCGCGCCGCTGAGGATATGCAGTGCTTCGTCGCCCTGCCGGTAGGTGCGCTCGATGGCGTTGAGGAACAGGACCGGGATGTCATCGTCGTCCTGCGTCGCCTCGACGCCGGCGTCGGCAACCGCGTCACTCATAGCGCAGCGCCTCCACCGGATCGAGGCGGGCCGCGCGCCAGGACGGATAAAGCGTGGCGAGGAGCGACAGCACCAGCGCCATCACCACCACCGCGCTGGTCTCGGCCGTGTCCATGTTGGCGGGCAGACGCGAGAGGAAATACAGCTCCGGCGAGAACAATTCGGTGCTGGTCATCCACGACAGGAACTGCCGGATGCTCTCGACATTCCAGCAGATCACCACGCCGAGCAGGAAGCCGACGATGGTGCCGACCACGCCGATCGAGGCCCCCGTGATCAGGAACACGCGCATGATGGCGCCCTGGCTCGCGCCCATGGTGCGCAGGATCGCAATGTCCTGGCCCTTGTCTTTTACCAGCATGATCAGGCCGGACACGATGTTGAGCGCGGCCACCAGGACAATGAGGGTCAAGATCAGGAACATCACATTGCGCTCGACCTGCAGCGCGTTGAAGAAGGTGGCGTTGCGCTGGCGCCAGTCGATCATGAAGATCGGCCGCTGCGCTGAGTCCTGCACCGCTTTGCGGTAGCGGTCGACGCGGTCGGGATTGTCGGTATAGACCTCGATGGCGGTGACGTCGCCGGCGCGGTTGAAATAGGCCTGCGCCTCCTTCAGCGGCATGAACACCATGGCGTTGTCGTATTCCGACATGCCGATCTCGAACACCGCGGCGATCTTGTAGACCTTGATGCGCGGCGTGGTGCCCATCGGCGTCACCGCGCCGCGCGGCGCCACCAGCGTGATGTTGTCGCCCGCGCGCAGCGAGAGCTGGTCGGCGAGCCTTCGCCCGATGGCGACGCCCTGGCCGTCGTCGAAACCGCCGAGCGAGCCCTGCTTGATGTTGTTGATGACCGAGGGCAGCTTCTCCAGATCCATCAGACGGATGCCGCGAACGAGCACGCCGCCGGCATTGAACGGCGAGGACGCCAGCGCCTGGCCTTCGACGATGGGAGCCGCCAGCTTGATGCCTTTGACGGCATTGATGCGCGCGGCCACCTCCTCCCAATCGGTCAGCGGCTTTTCCAGCGGCTGGATCAGCAGGTGGCCGTTGAGGCCGAGGATCTTGTCGAGCAACTCGGTGCGAAAGCCGTTCATCACCGCCATCACGATGATGAGGGTGGCGACGCCGAGCGTGATGCCGAGGAAGGAGAACCCGGCGATCACCGAGATGAATCCTTCCTTGCGCCGCGCCCGCAGGTAGCGCAGCGACAGCATCCATTCGAACGGCGAGAAGGGCCGCGTCCCGTTGGGCTCGGTCATGAAAGGTTTTGGTTCCCGGAGCTTGGATTTTCACACGATTCGGGCGGATTCGTGGGCAAAAAAGCCTGACAGCACACAGGTTTGTTCAAAAGGCGAATAGTGAGTAGCGAATAGCGAATAGTAAGAAGACGACGGGTTTGCCGTCCTATTTGCTACTCGCTACTCGCTACTCGCTATTTCGCTAAAAGATCCAGCGCCGCCGCGGGCGTCATCATCTCGCGGCTGCCGTCGGTGCGTTTCTTGACCTCGACCTTGCCTTCGGCCAGGCCGCGCGGGCCGACCATGACCTGCCAAGGCACACCAATGAGATCGGCGGTGGCGAACTTGGCGCCAGCGCGCTCGTCGATGTCGTGGTAGAGCACCTCGACGCCCTTGGCGGTGAGCGCGCGATAGAGCTGCTCGCAGGCGGCATCGGTGTCGGCCGCGCCCTGCTTCAAGTTGAGGATGGCGACCTTGAACGGCGCCACCGCCTCCGGCCAGACGATGCCGGCCTCGTCATGCGAGGCCTCGATGATGGCGGCGACCAGGCGCGACGGCCCGATGCCGTAGGAACCCATGTGCACCGGCTTGTCGCCGCCCTCGCCGGTCGAAACCACGGCCTTCATCGGCTCGGAATATTTGGTGCCGAAATAGAAGATGTGGCCGACCTCGATGCCGCGTGCCGACACTTGTTTGTCGGACGGCACTTTGGCGAAGGCCGCGGCGTCGTGCATGTCGGAGGTGGCGGCATATTGCGCGGTCCAGGCGTCGACGGTCGCCTGCAAGCCGGCGACGTCATCGAAATTCACATCCGCGCCCGGCACCGGCAGATCGAGATAATCTTTGTGGCAGAACACCTCCGACTCGCCGGTCGAGGCGAGGATGATGAACTCGTGCGACAGGTTGCCGCCGATCGGGCCCGACTCCGCGCGCATCGGGATCGATTTCAACCCCATGCGCGCGAAGGTGCGCAGATAAGCGACGAACATCTTGTTGTAGGAATGGGTCGCGCCGGCCTGATCGAGATCGAACGAATAGGCGTCCTTCATGAGGAATTCGCGGCCGCGCATCAGCCCGAAGCGCGGGCGCACCTCGTCGCGGAATTTCCACTGGATGTGATAGAGATTGAGCGGCAGATCCTTGTACGAGCGCACGTAGGACCGGAAGATTTCCGTGATCATCTCCTCGTTGGTCGGCCCGTACAGCATGTCGCGCTCGTGGCGGTCCTTGATGCGCAGCATCTCCTTGCCGTAGGCCTCGTAGCGTCCGCTCTCGCGCCAGAGATCGGCCGACTGGATGGTCGGCATCAGCAGTTCGATGGCGCCGGAACGGTTCTGCTCCTCGCGCACGATGGCGCAGATTTTCTGCAAGACGCGGAAGCCGAGCGGCAGGAAGGCATAGATGCCAGCGGCCTCCTGCCGCATCATGCCGGCACGCAGCATCAGCCGGTGCGAGACGATCTCCGCCTCTTTCGGCGTTTCGCGCAGAATGGGGAGGAAGAAGCGGGACAGGCGCATGGATTTCCGCTGAAGATTCGAGAAAAATACCGGCCCCCGAGTAAGCGGATCGGCCAGGAAAACACAAGGGCCTGGCCGAAACCGGCCTCGGCCTGTGCGCGCTACCGTTCGTTGGGGTGCTCGGCACCGTGGCGTCGACCGCGCGTGTAGGCCGCACCCGGCCACTGAGATCGCGCCGGAAGCCGCTTTCGTCCATATCCACGATTTGGCGGACATGGCCGAGGTCGCCATCGCCCCGGGCCGCGCCGGACCGGTTGCCGTCACGGTTCGCGTATCGCGCGAAGATTCTGCTGACTTCGCTGTAAAGGAGGTGCGGCCGGTGCTCGATCCGCCAAACGCCGCCGGCAAATCGATCGAGCGTGCCGCCATCCGCAGGCCAGACGAAACCTGGCAGGTCGACCGGATTGACATTGAGCAAGCCGGTATCTGGACCGTGCGCGTCATCGCCGTGCCGGCGAGCGGACCGCCGCTCGTGCTCGACGCCCCCATCGTGATCGAACGCTGACGTGCATAATTGCTGGTGACAACGTCCAGATTGTCGGGTAGGTACTCTGATCCGTGCGAATGGAAGTTCCGGCACGCAAAGACCGGCTTTCAGCCTTGCGGTCTGAGTCTTGGGAGGTAAGCAAGTCCTAGGCGCGATAACCGCCGCCGCCTCGATCGCCATACCAACAACAATCGAGGATCAAGGACAGTAACATGCGACGAGCAGGGCAAACGCGCCCTGCTCTTTTTTTACGGGCCCCGGACACGTCCTTATTACCGCGGCGGCGCGGAAATCTTCGACAGCAATTCAATCGGAATCAGACCGCGCGCATAGGCCACGTAGAGGATCGCGAAAATCACGCTGGCGATGAGCGTGGTCCATGCGAGCTTGCTCCAGACCCGATGGATCGCCGGCGCGCCCGGATCGGTGCCGGGCGCAACCTCGCCGGCCTCCTCCTGATTGCGCACGCCCCAGGGCAGCACGGCGAACAGCGTGACCCACCAGATCAGGAAATAGATCGCGATGAGGGTGCCGACGCGCATGTTGGATTATGCCTGCTCCAACTCAACCAGCGTGCCGCAAAAGTCTTTTGGATGGAGAAACAGCACCGGCTTGCCATGCGCGCCGATCTTGGGCTCGCCGTCGCCGAGCACGCGCGCGCCTTGCGCCTTCAAGATATCGCGGGCGGCGCGGATGTCGGGCACCTCGTAGCAGACGTGGTGCATGCCGCCGTCGGGATTTTTTTCCAGGAACTTCGCGATCGGCGAGCCTTCGCCCAGCGGTTCCAGCAGTTCGATCTTGGTGTTGGGCAGCGTGATGAACACGGTGGTGACGCCGTGCGCCGGCTGTGCTACCCGCACCGAAACCTCGGCGCCGAGCGTATCGCGGTAGACCTTTGCCGCCTTGGCGATGTCGCGCACCGCGATGGCGACGTGATTGAGACGACCGATCATTGCTGTACCTCGTGTGCCCTTTCTAATCGCACGAACCTTCTTATCCCTCCCCCGCTTGCGGGGGAGGGTGGCGAGCAAAGCGAGCCGGGTGGGGGTAGCCGGTTTTGTGACCAGCAGCTGACCCCACCCGACTCCGCGCTACGCGCGGAGCCACCCTCCCCTTTCAGGGGAGGGATAGAAAGTCTTTGGCGTTGCCGACAAGGCGAAGCAAGCATCATACCGTCAACACATGTACATGGCACATCGGCTTTTTGCCCCAGCGTTGCGCCACCGCGGCGCGCACGGCGCGGCGCACCGCTTCGGCCACCGCATCGGGATCGCCGCGGCGCTTGCGCGGCAGGTTTTCGACCGTGTCGAGCACGGCGTCATAGACCGAATCCGCGATCAGCTCGCCGTCGCGGTCGCGCTCGGGAATGCCGATCAGATCGAGTTCGGGATCGGCCGCCAGCACGCCCTTGTTGTCGAGCGCGAGCGCGACCGAGACGCAGCCGGCAAAACTCAGCCGCTTGCGGTCGGCGACGGTGCGGGCGTCGGCCGCGACCAGCAGCGCGCCGTCCTTGTAGAGCCGACCGGCCGGCACTTCGTCGATGATGCGCAGGTCGGGCGCCAGCCGCACCAGATCGCCGTTGCGGCATTGCAGGACTTCCGGCACACCGCAGCTGCGCGCGAGCTTGGCGTGCTCGGACAGATGCAGCGCCTCGCCGTGCACGGGGATGACGATCTTCGGCTTGACCCAGGAGATCAGCTCGGCGAGCTCGGCGCGGCGCGGATGCCCCGACACATGCACCAGGTGGGTGCGATCGGTGATCACCTCGATCCCCAAGTCGATCAGCCCGTTGATGATGCGGCCGACCTCCTTCTCGTTGCCGGGAATGGTGCGGGCGGAAAAGATCACCAGGTCGCCGCGCGACAGCGTCACCTCGGGATGCTCGTCGGCGGCGATGCGCGAGAGCGCGGCGCGCGGCTCGCCCTGACTGCCGGTGCACAGCGCCACTACCTTGTTGGGCGGCAGATAGCCGTAAGCATCGACCGGGCGGAACTCCGGCACGCCGTCGAGATAGCCGGTCTCGCGCGCGATCTGCACGATGCGCTCCATGGCGCGGCCGACCACTACCACCTCGCGCTCGGCGGCGCGCGCGGCCATCGCCACCGTGCGCAGGCGCGCCACGTTGGAGGCAAAGGTGGTCACCGCCACGCGGCCGCGCGCGTTCTTGATCAGCTCGGTGATGGTCTTGCCGACATCGGCTTCCGAGGGCGAGCGGCCGTCGCGCACCGCATTGGTGGAATCGCCGATGAGCGCGAGACAACCTTCCGCGCCGAGCGCGCGCAGTTTTTTCTCGTCGGTGACGTCACCTAGGATCGGCGTCGGATCGATCTTCCAGTCGCCGGTGTGCAACACGGTGCCGCAGGGCGTGCGGATGATGAGCGCGTTCGATTCCGGGATCGAATGCGCCATCGACACCAGTTCGATGTCGAACGGCCCGACATTGAAGCGGCTACCGAGCTGCACGATGGTGACCGGGATTTCCGGCGCGCCCGGCTCGCCGCGGCGCTTGGCTTCCAGCAAAGCGGCAGTGAACGGCGTGGCGTAGATCGGCAGCTTGAGCTTCGGCCACAGATCGACCAGCGCGCCGTAATGATCCTCATGCGCGTGGGTGAGCACCAGGCCGGCGAGGTTCTTGCGCTCCTCCAGCAGATAGCGGATGTCGGGCAGGATCAGATCGATGCCCGGCAGATGCTCTTCGGAGGCAAACGACACGCCGAGATCGACCGCCAGCCAGCTGCGCTTATTCTTGCTGCCGAGCCCGTAGATCGACAGGTTCATGCCGATCTCGCCGACGCCGCCGAGCGGCGCGAACACCAGGTCCTGTTGCTGTTTACGGTGCGGCATCAGCTTTTCTCTTTACCTCCCCCTGCAAGGGGGAGGTCGGACAGCGAAGCTGTCCGGGTGGGGGTCATCGCAGGGGCGGCCGACGAAAGATGACCCCTCCCCGAACCGCTTTCAGCGGTTCGACCCTCCCCTTTCAGGGGAGGGATAAATGGGGAAAGGCCGAAGACTTCGCCGGCGGTCACCGTCGTCACGCCGCCGGCTTCGCGCACCAGCAGCCGGCCGGCATCGTCGAGCCCCTCAAAGCGGCCGGCGAATTCGCGCTCCGGCAGCCGCACCTGGATCGCCGCGCCGAGGCCGGCCGCGCGCTTGAGCCAATCGGCGCGAATGGAAAAAAAGCCCTGCCCGCGCTGCCATTGTAAGAGTCGGCTCTGCATGGCCGCCGACAGTGCCGCTAAAAGCTGCGCCGGTGTCACCAGCGCCCCGGCACTGGACAGATCGGTCGCCGGATAGGATGTGACTTGCGGGTGCGCGGTGCAATTGACGCCGATGCCGACGGCCACGGAAAACTTCGGTCCGCCCTCGCCTTCGATCAGGATGCCGGCGACCTTCGCATGGCCCAGCAACAGATCGTTCGGCCATTTCACCTTCAGCAACGGCCCGAGCTGCGGCGCGCAGGCGGCGACCGCGTCATGCAGCGCCAGCGCCGTCACGAACGACAATTGCGGCGCCAATTCCGGCGCCGCCGGCTCGGTCAAAAGCAGCGTGGCGTAGAGATTGCCCGGCGGCGACACCCAGGTGCTGTTGCGGCGGCCGCGGCCGGCGCTCTGACTCAGCGCGGTGATCCACAACGGCCCGCGCTCGCCGGCGCGCACAAGCGCCAGCGCCTCGGCATTGGTGGAGCCGAGCGTCTCGTAAGCTTTGTGCCGGACCCCCGCCAGGCCCGTGGCTTCGCGGTTCATTCAGAAAAGGGACTTTGCCGCCACCGTCGCCGCGTCCAGGATCGGGGCGGGATAGGCGAAGAACAGCATGACGACCAGTCCGGACACGCCCAGCACCAGCCGCAACAGCCCCGGCATGCGCTCGAAGCCCTTCACCGGCTCGTCGAAATACATCATCTTCACGATGTTCAGATAGTAATAGGCGCCCACCACGCTGGCGAGCACGCCGATCACCGCCAGCGTGTAGAGCCCGGCCTTGATGGCGGCGAGGAACACGTAGAACTTGGCGAAGAAACCGGCGAGCGGCGGAATGCCGGCGAGCGAGAACAGCAGCATCGCCAGGAAGAACGCCATGGTCGGATGCGTGCGCGCTAATCCTGCGAGATCGCCGATGTTTTCCACGAACACGCCATCGCGCCGCATGCTCAGGATCACCGCGAAGGTGCCGAGCGTCATCGCGACATAGATCGACATATAGACCAGCACGCCCTGCACGCCTTCCGGCGTCCCGGCGGCCAGCCCCACGAGCGCGAAGCCCATGTGGCCGATCGAGGAATAGGCCATCAGGCGTTTGATGTTGCGCTGGCCGATGGCGGCGAAGGCGCCCAGCACCATCGAGGCGATCGACACGAACACCACGATCTGTTGCCATTCATGCGTAATGCCGGGGAACGCCACCACGGTGGCGCGCACGAAGATGGCGATGCCGGCGACCTTTGGGGCGGCTGCGAAGAACGCGGTCACCGGCGTCGGCGCGCCTTCATAGACGTCGGGCGTCCACATGTGGAACGGCACCGCGGAAATCTTGAAGCAGAAGCCGACGAACAGGAACACCAGCCCGAAGATCAGCCCGAGGCCGGCGCCGGCTTGGGTCGCCTTGGCAATTCCAGTGAAGCTGATCGTGCCGGTGAAGCCGTAGATCAGCGAGGCGCCGTACAGCAGCATGCCGGACGACAGCGCACCCAGCACGAAATATTTCAGGCCGGCTTCGGTCGATTTTACATTGTCGCGGTTGGAGGCCGCCACCACGTAGAGCGGCAGGCTCATCAGTTCGAGCCCGAGATAGAGCGCGATCAGGTCGGCGGCCGAAATCAGCATGAACATGCCGAGCGTCGAGAGCAGGAACAGCACGCCGTATTCGAACTTCTGCTGTTTCTCGACCGTCAGCCAGTTAAGCGACAGCATCAGCGTGCCGGTCGAGCCGGCGAGCGCCAGCAGCTTGAGGAAGCGCGCATAATCGTCGACCACGAAGCTGCCCTCGAACAGCGACGTGCGGCCGGCCGGCATCAGCACGATGGCGAGCCCGGCCAGCGCCAGCACGCCGACGCAGAAGCCGTTGACGATGCCGGCGCTGCGCGCGCTCTGCTGCACGAAAACGCCGGCCATCAGCATCAGCAAGGCGCCGAAGCCCAACACGGCTTCCGGCAGCATCGGCAGCAGCCCTTGAAATTGCGTCAGCTGGTTCATCGGGCTTTGCTCACTGAACGATCAGGGCGGCGGTCTTGGCCGCGGCAATGGCGTGTTGATAGTTGTCGAGCAACTGGGCGACCGAGGCCGCCGACATGTCGAGCACCGGGCCGGGCGCGACACCGAACAGGATGGTGAGGATCACCAGCGGCGCGAAGATCACCGCCTCGCGCCAGCCGATGTCCTTGATGCCTTCCAGGCTCGGCTTCAGGTTGCCGAACATCATCTTGCGGTACAGCCACAAGGCATAGGCCGCCGACAGGATGACGCCGAAGGTGGCGATCGAGGCCACCGCGATATTGTTCTTGAAGGTGCCGATCAGCGTCAGGAATTCGCCGACAAAGCCGGAGGTGCCCGGCAGGCCGACATTGGCCAGCGTGAATACCATGAACACGAAGGCATAAAGCGGCATGCGGTTCACGAGCCCGCCGTAGGCGGCGATCTCGCGCGTATGCATGCGGTCGTAGACCACGCCGACGGCAAGGAACAGCGCGCCCGAGACGATGCCATGCGAGATCATCTGGAAGATGCCGCCGGCGACGCCCTGCGTGGTGGCCGCGAAGATGCCCATGGTGACGAAGCCCATGTGCGCCACCGATGAATAGGCGATCAGTTTCTTCACGTCCTCCTGCATCAGCGCCACCAGCGAGGTGTAGATGATGGCAACCACCGAGAGCGTAAAGATCAGTGGCGCGAAGTCGTGGCTGGCCGACGGGAACATCGGCAGCGAGAAGCGCAGGAAACCGTAGCCGCCCATCTTCAGCAGGATGGCCGCGAGGATGACGGAGCCGGCGGTCGGCGCCTCGACATGCGCGTCCGGCAGCCAGGTGTGCACCGGCCACATCGGCATCTTGACCGCGAAGGACGCAAAGAAGGCGAGCCAGGCCCATTTCTGCAGCTCGAGCGGGAAGCCGAAGCGCAGCAGCGTCGGAATATCGGTGGTCTGCGCCTGCCAATACATCGCCATGATGGCGAGCAGCATCAGCACCGAGCCGAGCAGCGTGTAGAGGAAGAACTTGAAGCTGGCATAGACCCGACGCGGGCCGCCCCACACGCCGATGATCAGGAACATCGGGATCAGGCCGCCTTCGAAGAACAGATAGAACAGCACCAGATCGAGCGCCGCGAAAGTGCCGATCATCAGCGTTTCCAGCACCAGGAACGCGATCATGTATTCCTTGACGCGCTTCTGGATCGAGGTCCAGCTCGCCAGGATGCAGATCGGCATCAGCCCGGTGGTGAGGATCACGAACGGCAGCGAAATGCCGTCGACGCCCATGTGATAGTTCGAGATGCCGAGCCAGGGATACTTCTCGACAAACTGGAATTCCGCCGAACTCGCATCAAAACGCCAGACCAGCACCAGCGAGATCGCGAAGGTGACCAGCGTCGTCCACATCGCCACCCAGCGCGCGGTGCCCTTGGCGAGGTTGTCATTGCCGCGCACGAAACAAATGAACAGCGCGCCCAGGAGCGGCAGGAAGGTGACGACGGAGAGGATCGGCCAATTCATCTCATTGAACCTTAATGCACCGCGAACATGAAGTAGGTGATGAAGGCGGCCGCGCCAATCAGCATGGCGAAGGCGTAGTGGTAGAGATAGCCGGTCTGCAGGCGCACCACATTGCGGGTGACGTCGAGCACGCGGGCGGACACGCCGTCGGGGCCGAAGCCGTCGATCAGCCAGCCGTCGCCGGCTTTCCAGAGCGAGCGGCCGAGCCACTTGGCCGGGCGCACGAAGATGATTTCGTACAGCTCGTCGAAGTACCACTTGTTGAGCAGGAAGCGGTAGAGGAAGTCGTGCTGGCGCGCGAGCTCGACCGGGATATCCGGCCGGCGGATATAGAAGTGCCAGGCGACGATAAAGCCAAGCGCCATCATCACGGTCGGCAGCAGGGCGATCTCGAGCGGCACGTGATGCATGTTCTCAAGCACGTGGTTGGTCTTCGCGAACACGAGCGACTCGCGGAAGAAGCCCTCGACGCCTTGGCCGGCAAAGATTTCCTTGAACGGCAGGCCGGCGAGCACCGAGCCGAGCGCCAGGAAGCCGAGCGGGATCAGCATCGTATAGGGGCTCTCATGCGCCTCCTTCCAATGCTTGCGGTCGTGCGGTTCGCCGTGGAAGGTCTTGAAGATCAGCCGCCATGAATAGAACGAGGTAAGCAGCGCGGCGGCGACCGTGCAGACGAAGGCGTAGAGCGCCATCGGGTTGGTGCCGACATAGGCCGCCTCGATGATGGCGTCCTTGGAGAAATAGCCGGCGGTGAGCGGGAAGCCGGTGAGCGCCAGCGTGCCGACGATCATCACCGTGTAGGTATAGGGGATACGGTCCTTCAGCCCGCCCATGTGCCGCATGTCCTGCTCGTGATGCATGGCATGGATCACCGAGCCGGAGCCGAGGAACAACAGCGCCTTGAAGAATGCATGCGTGAACAGGTGGAACATGCCGACCGAATAGGCGCCGACGCCCATGGCCACGAACATGTAGCCGAGCTGCGAGCAGGTCGAATAGGCGACCACGCGCTTGATGTCGTTCTGCACCAGGGCGACGGTGGCGGCGAAGATCGCGGTGGTGGCGCCGATAAAGGTGACGAAAGTCTGCGCGTCGGGCGCCAGTTCGAACAGCGGCGACAGCCGCGCCACCATGAATACGCCGGCCGTCACCATGGTGGCGGCGTGGATCAACGCCGAGACCGGGGTCGGGCCTTCCATGGCGTCGGGCAGCCAGGTGTGCAGCAGGAACTGCGCCGACTTGCCCATGGCGCCCATGAACAGCAGCAAGCAGATCAGCGTGAGCGCGTCGGCGCGCCAGCCGAAGAACCAGATCGTCTTGCCGAGCAGCGAGGGCGCCTGTGCGAACACGGTTTCCAAATTGATCGCACCGATCAGCATGAACAGCGCGAAAATGCCGAGCGCGAAGCCGAAATCGCCGACGCGGTTGACCACGAAGGCCTTGATCGCGGCGGCATTGGCTTCCGGCTTGTGATACCAGAAGCCGATCAGCAGATAGCTGGCGAGGCCGACGCCTTCCCAGCCGAAGAACATCTGCACCAGATTGTCGGCGGTCACCAGCATCAGCATGAAGAAGGTGAAGATCGACAGATAGGCGAAGAAGCGCGGCCGGTACGGGTCCTCTTCCATGTAGCCGATGGAGTAGAGGTGCACGAAAGCGGAAATCGTGTTCACCACCACCAGCATCACCGCGGTCAGCGTGTCGATGCGCAGCGCCCAGTCGATCTTGAGGTCGCCGGAGGCGATCCAGGTGAAGACCTGCACCCGCGCATCGTGATGGCCGAAGCCGACATCGACGAAGGCGATCCACGACAGGATCATGGAGATCATCAGCAGCGTGGTGGTGATCAACTCGGCCATGCGCGAGCCGGCGGCCGCCGGCTCATGGCCATGCGCATCGTGGCCGGCGCCATGGCTGTGCGCGGCGTGGCCGGCATGCGTGTCGTGGTGGGCGACGGCCGCGCCCTCGTCGGCGCCAGGCAGCGGCCCCTGCCCCGGGAAACGACCGATCGCGCCGGCAAGCGCAATCAGCCCGGCGAGAATCGCGCCGAGCAGCGGCAGAAAGACGATTGCCTGATACATGCGCCCCTCAGCCCTTCATCAAATTGATGTCTTCAACCGCGATCGAACCGCGATTGCGGAAATAGACCACGAGAATGGCGAGCCCGATCGCCGCTTCGGCGGCCGCGACGGTGAGCACCAAGAGCGCGTAGATCTGACCGACGATGTCGCCCATATGGCTGGAGAAGGCGACCAGATTGATGTTGACCGCGAGCAGGATCAGCTCGATCGACATCAGGATGATGATCACGTTCTTGCGGTTGAGGAAGATGCCGAAAATCCCGAGCGTGAACAGGATGGCGGCGACCGAGAGATAATGGCCAATACCGATGGTCATGTGTTGCTCCCCAGGCCCTGGCCGCTGCGCACCTTGAGGATTTGGATCGCCAGCTTCGGGTCGCGCATGACCTGTGTCGGGATGTCCTGGCGCTTGACGCGCTCCTTGTGGCGCAGCGTCAGCACGATGGCGCCGATCATGGCGACCAGCAGGATCACGCCGGCGGCCTCGAAGAAATAGGCATAGCGGGTGTAGAGCACGAGGCCGATCGCCTCGGTGTTGGAAATATTGGCCGGGATCTTGGCGGCGATCGCCTGCGGAATGCCGGGCCCGATGACCCAGGAGCCCACCACCAGCAGAAGTTCGGCGAGGAAGATGCCGCCGATCAGCATGCCGATCGGCAGGTATTGCAGCACGCCCTGCTTGAGCTCGGCGAAATCGACGTCGAGCATCATCACCACGAACAGGAACAGCACGGCGACCGCGCCGACATAGACCACGATCAGGATCATCGCCAGGAATTCGGCGCCCAGCATCACGAACAGCCCGGCCGCGTTGACGAAGGTGAGGATGAGATAGAGCACCGAGTGCACCGGATTGCGCGCCGCGATCACCATGAAGGCGCTGGCGACGCAGAGGCCGGCGAACAGATAGAAAAAGAGCGCGGCGACGATCATCATCTCACCTGTAGGGTGCATCGAGCGCGATGTTGGTCGCGATCTCGCGCTCCCAACGGTCGCCATTCGCGAGCAGGCGCTCCTTGTCGTAGTAGAGCTCCTCGCGCGTCTCGGTGGCGTATTCGAAATTTGGACCTTCCACGATGGCATCGACCGGGCAGGCCTCCTGGCACAGGCCGCAATAGATGCATTTGACCATGTCGATGTCGTAGCGCGTGGTGCGGCGCGTGCCGTCATTACGGCGCGGACCGGCCTCGATGGTGATGGCCTGCGCCGGGCAGATCGCCTCGCACAGCTTGCAGGCGATGCAGCGTTCCTCGCCGTTCGGATAGCGGCGCAACGCGTGCTCGCCGCGGAAGCGCGGTGAGATCGGCCCCTTCTCGAACGGATAGTTGAAGGTCGGCTTCGCCTTGAAGAAATAGCGCATCGCCAGCACAAACGCCGTCAGGAATTCCCAGAGGAACAGTCGCTGAGCTGCGTGATCGAGCCTCATCGCATCCTCACTTTGCCGCCAGCCCGCCGTATTGGATGGCGAACGCGACGATCGCCACCATCGCCAAGGAGATCGGCAGGAACACCTTCCAGCCGAGCCGCATCAGTTGGTCGTAGCGATAACGCGGAACCATGGCCTTAGCCATGGCGATCAGGAAGAAGAAGAAGAACCCCTTGAGCGAGAACCAGATCACGCCCGGCACCCAGGTGAACGGCGGATACGGGATCGGTGACAGCCAGCCGCCCATGAAGAGGATGGTGGCCATGGCGCACATCGTCATGATCGCCACGTATTCGCCGAGCATGAACAGCATGTAGAGCGTGGAGCCGTATTCGACCATGAAACCGGCGACCAGCTCGGACTCCGCTTCCACCAGGTCGAACGGCGGCCGGTTGGTTTCCGCCAGCGCCGAGACGAAGAAGATCACGAACATCGGGAACAGCGGCAGCCAGTACCAGCCGAGCGCCCCGTAGGCCGTATCCTGCGCCCGCACGATGGCCGACAGATTGAGCGAGCCGGCGCACAGCAGCACGGTGATGATGACGAAGCCGATGGAGACTTCGTAGGACACCATCTGCGCCGCCGAGCGCAGCGCCGCGAGGAACGGATATTTCGAATTCGACGCCCAGCCGCCCATGATGATGCCGTAGACCATGAGCGAGGAGATCGCGAAGATGTACAGCACGCCGACATTGATGTCGGCGACCACCCAGTTGGTATTGACCGGGATCACCGCCCAGGCCGAGAGCGCCAGCAGGGAGGCGATCAGCGGCGCCAGCACGAACACGCCCTTGTTGGCGCTCGACGGGATCGTCGGCTCCTTCAGGCAGAATTTCAGCATGTCGGCGAAGGACTGGAACAAACCCCAGGGTCCGACCACGTTGGGTCCGCGCCGCAGTTGCACCGCCGCCCAGATCTTGCGGTCAGCATAGATGAGGTAGGCGAGCACGACCAGCAGGCAGACCAGCATCAGCAGCGATTGCGCCACCATGACGATCACCGGCCAAACATAGCTGAAGAAGAATTCGGCCATCGCCCTACTCCGCCGCCGTCAGTGGCGAATGCTTCGCCGCCGCGTTCGCCAGCGCCGAACACTCGGCCATGATGGCGGATGCGCGCGCGATAGGATTGGTGAAATAGAAGTC
This sequence comes from Hyphomicrobiales bacterium, assembly GCA_016185205.1. Lineage (GTDB taxonomy): Bacteria > Pseudomonadota > Alphaproteobacteria > Rhizobiales > Xanthobacteraceae > Pseudolabrys. Next base: position 21,903 of record JACPOA010000084.1, read on the forward strand.
GGCCACCGACGATGCGAGCTGCGCCTTGTCGGGCGTGCCGCCGAGCTTGGCGAGCTTGCCGATATCGGCGGCATCGGCCGGCGCGATCTGATCGATGTGCATCATGTGCGGATGCGCGGCGAACAGCGCCTGCCGCAAAGCGCTGAGCGAGTCATAGGGCAGCGTGTGGCCGAGCGCGTCGGACAGCGCGCGCAGGATCGCCCAGTCCTCGCGCGCATCGCCCGGCGGGAACGCGGCGCGGCTGGCCATCTGCACGCGGCCCTCGGTGTTCACATAGATCGCGGATTTTTCCGGATAGGCGGCGCCCGGCAGGATCACGTCGGCGCGATGCGCGCCGCGGTCGCCATGGGTGCCGATATAGACGACGAACGGTCCGGGCGCGACCTCGACCTCGTCGGCGCCGAGCAGGAACAACAGTTCGACGCCGCCCGCGGCCATCTGCGCGACATCAAGCCCGCCCGCGCTGGGAGTAAGGCCAAGATCGAGCGCGCCGACGCGGGACGCGGCGGTATGCAATACCGAAAAGCCGTTCCAGCCATCCGTGATGGCGCCGAATTCGACCGCCGCCCTGGCGGCCAGCGACGCGATCGCCGCGCCGTCCTTGCGCGCCAGCGCACCGGCGCCGACCAGGATGAGCGGATTTTTCGCGGCCTTCAGCGCCTCGGCGAACTTGGTTTGGGCGAGACCGGCGAGCGTGTCCGCGCCGGCGCCGAGATAGTCATATGAATAGGTGAGATCGGCCTTGTCGCCGATCACGCCGATCGGGAACGGGCCGGCGCGCCAGCGCTTGCGGATGCGGGCGTTGAGCACCGGCGCCTCACGGCGCGGATTGGAGCCGACGATCAGCAGCGCATCGGCGTGCTCGATGCCGGCGATGGTGGCGTTGAACAGATAGCTCGCCCTGCCCCGTTTCGGATCGAACGCCGCGCCGTCCTGGCGCGCGTCGATATTGGCGCTGCCGAGGCGGGTCATCAGGTCCTTGAGCGCGTACATTTCCTCGGCGCCGGCGAGATCGCCGACGATGGCGCCGACCTTCTTGCCGGACGTCGATTTGAGCTTGCCGGCGATGGCCGCGAAGGCTTCCTTCCAGCTCGCCGACCGCAGGCGGCCGTTCTCGCGCAGATAGGGCTGATCCAGCCGCTGCGTGCGCAGACCGTCGACCACGTGTCGCGTTTTGTCGGAAATCCACTCTTCGTTCACGTCGTCATTGTTACGCGGCAGGATGCGCATCACCTCGCGGCCGCGCGTGTCGATGCGGATGGCCGAGCCGAGCGCGTCCATCACGTCGACCGACTGCGTCTTGTTGAGCTCCCACGGCCGCGCCGCGAAGGCATAGGGCTTGGAGGTGAGCGCGCCGACCGGACAGAGATCGACCACGTTGCTTTGCAGCTCCGAGGTCATCGCGTGCTCGAGATAGGTGGTGATCTCCATGTCCTCGCCGCGGCCGATGGCGCCGAGCTCAGGCACGCCGGCCACCTCGGTCGAGAAGCGGATGCAGCGCGTGCAGTGGATGCAGCGCGTCATGATGGTCTTGACCAGCGGACCGATATATTTGTCCTCGACCGCGCGCTTGTTCTCGGCATAGCGGCTGGCATCGGACCCATAGGCCATGGCCTGGTCCTGCAGATCGCATTCGCCGCCCTGGTCGCAGATCGGACAATCGAGTGGGTGGTTGACCAGCAGGAACTCCATCACGCCTTCGCGCGCCTTCTTCACCATCGGCGACTTGGTGCTCAGGACTTTCGGTGAGCCGTCTTTGTTGGGCATCAGGTCCTTGACGCCCATGGCGCACGAGGCCTGCGGCTTCGGAATCCCCACCACTTCGATCAAACACATGCGGCAATTGCCGGCGATCGACAGCTGTTCGTGGAAGCAGAAGCGCGGGATTTCCGCGCCGGCGGCTTCGCAGGCCTGGAGCAGCGTGTACTCCGGCGGAACGTCGACTTCTTTACCGTCAATGATGAGCTTGGCCATTCAATTCCGCCTAATGCGCCGCATCCGTTAGTTCAAGCCGCCGTTCGATACGCTCGACACGACTATCTAAACGATCGAGCGGCCGGTTAACGCCTGCCAGCCCTTCCTCAACCGAGGTCACACGACTTTTCAAATCCTGCAAATCATCCGCCATGCGTTCGGTACGCTCGTCGATTTTGCGCAGTAGAACGAGAACGACATTGTCAGGCTCGCTTGCCATCGTGTTCTCCCTATTCCCGCACGTTCACTCACATTTCCCGATGCAGATGCTCGCCGCACCGGTCGTCCTACTCCGCCGCCTCGCGCACCGCGCCATGGGCGTCGGCATTGCGCGTATATTGGTCGATGCGCCGCTCGATTTCGGGCCGGAAATGCCGCAGCAGTCCCTGCACCGGCCAGGCGGCGCCATCACCGAAGGCACAGATGGTGTGGCCTTCGATTTGGGTGGTGACTTCCCACAGCATGTCGATCTCGCGCTTCTGCGCGCGGCCTTCCGTCATGCGGGTGAGCACGCGCCACATCCAGCCCATGCCCTCGCGGCAGGGCGTGCACTGGCCGCAGCTCTCGTGCTTGTAGAAATAGGAGATACGCGTCATGGCACGGATGATGTCGGTGGACTTGTCCATCACGACCACGCCGGCGGTGCCGAGCGCCGACTTCTTGTCGCGGCAGCCGTCGAAATCCATCAGCAGCGTATCGGCCTGATCGGCGCCGGCCGGCACCAAAGGCATCGACGAGCCGCCCGGAATGACCGCCAGCAGATTGTCCCAGCCGCCGCGCACGCCGCCGGCATGGGTCTCCAGCAGTTCGCGCAGCGGAATGCCCATCGCGTCTTCGACGTTGCAGGGCTTTACGACGTGGCCGGAAATGCAGAACAGCTTGGTGCCGGTATTGTTGGGCCGGCCGATGCCGGCGAACCAGGTCGCGCCGCGCCGCATGATGTCGGGCACCACCGCGATCGACTCGACGTTCTGCACCGTGGTCGGGCAGCCGTAGAGGCCGACATTGGCCGGGAACGGCGGCTTCAGGCGCGGCTGGCCCTTCTTGCCTTCCAGACTTTCGAGCAGCGCGGTTTCCTCGCCGCAGATATAGGCGCCGGCGCCGTGATGCACGTAGAGATCGAAATCCCAGCCGTGCACATTGTTCTTGCCGATCAGCTTAGCCTCATAGGCCTCGTCGATCGCCGCCTGCAGGCGTTCACGCTCGCGGATGAATTCGCCGCGCACATAGATGTAGCCGGCATTGGCGCCCATGGCGCAGCCGGCGATCAGGCAGCCCTCGATCAGGAGATGCGGATCGTTGCGCATGATCTCGCGGTCTTTGCAGGTGCCGGGCTCGGATTCGTCGGCATTGACCACGAGATAATGCGGGCGCTCGCCCAACTGCTTGGGCATGAACGACCACTTCAATCCGGTCGGGAAGCCGGCGCCGCCGCGACCGCGCAGGCCGGAGGCCTTCACATCGTTGACGATGGCGTCGCGCCCCTTGGCCAGGATCGCCTTGGTGCCGTCCCAGGCGCCGCGCGCACGCGCGCCCTTGAGCCCCGAGTCATGGAGCCCGTAGAGATTTTTGAAAATGCGATCCTTGTCAGCGAGCATTGATTGTTCCCGTCAGGAGCGCTTTGAATCGGAATAGAGCGATTTGTCGGTCAGCGTGGTCGGACCGCCAACCGGCGCCGACAGCTGCCGGTCGATCTGCGGGCCGGGCTTCGGCGTCTTGCCGGCGGCAAACTGGTCGAGCACCTTGCCGAAGCTTTCGGCGGTCAGGTCCTCGTAGTAGTCGGAACCGACCTGCACCATCGGCGCATTGACGCAGGCGCCCAGGCATTCGACCTCGACCCAGGAGAACTTGCCGTCCTCGGTGACGTGCATCTGATCGCCGATGCGCTTGCGGCAGACTTTTTCCAGCTCGTCGGCGCCGCGCAGCCGGCACGGCGTGGTGCCGCACAGTTGCACGTGGACTTTGCCGACCGGCGCCAGATTGAACATGGTGTAGAAGGTGGCGACTTCGAGCACGCGGATATGCGCCATGCCGAGGAATTCGGCGACCGCGCGGATGGCCGCTTCCGGCAGCCAGCCGCCGACCTGCTCCTGCGCGCGCCATAGCAGCGGAATCACCGCCGACTGCTGGCGGCCTTCCGGATATTTGGCGATTTGCTGCTTGGCCCAAGCCAAGTTGTCCTTGCTGAAGGCGAATTCCTTCGGCTGCTGTTCCGGCGGGGCGAGACGACGAACGCTCATCGGTCGATCTCCCCGAACACGATGTCGAGCGTGCCCATGATGCAGGACACGTCGGCCAGCAGGTGACCGCGGCACATGAAATCCATCGCGCCCAAATGCGCGTAGCCGGGCGCGCGGATTTTGCATTTGTAGGGTTTGTTGCTGCCGTCGGCGACCAGATAGACGCCGAACTCGCCCTTGGGCGCCTCGACCGCGGCATAGGTCTCGCCGGCCGGCACGTGGAAGCCTTCGGTGTAGAGCTTGAAGTGATGGATCAACGATTCCATGGAGCGTTTCATTTCAGCGCGCTTGGGTGGCACGATCTTGTTGTCGACGACCGAGATCGGCCCCTGGCCTTGCGGGCTGCGCAGTTTTTCGACGCACTGCTTCATGATGCGGATCGACTGGCACATCTCCTCCATGCGGATGAGATAGCGGTCGTAAGAGTCGCCGTGCTTGCCGACCGGAATGTCGAATTCGAGCTCGGAATAGCACTCGTAGGGCTGCGACTTGCGCAGATCCCAGGCCGCGCCCGAACCGCGCACCATCACGCCGGAGAAGCCGCGGGCCCAGGCGTCCGCCAGCTTGACCACGCCGATGTCGACCATACGCTGCTTGAAGATGCGGTTCTCGGTGAGCAGGCCGTGCAGGTCGTCGACGAATTTCAGATACGGATCGCAGAAGTCCCAGATGTCGTCGATCAGCTTGTTCGGCAGGTCCTGGTGCACGCCGCCGACGCGGAAATAAGCCGCGTGCATGCGCGCGCCCGAGGCGCGCTCATAAAATCCCATCAGCTTCTCGCGCTCTTCGAAGCCCCACACCGGCGGGGTGAGCGCGCCCACGTCCAGCGCCTGCGTGGTGATGTTGAGGATGTGCGACAGCAGCCGGCCGATTTCCGAATAGAGCACGCGGATGAGCTGGCCGCGTTTGGGCAGCTGGACGCCCAGCAGTTTCTCCGCCGCCAGGCAGAAGGCGTGCTCCTGATTCATCGGCGCGACATAATCGAGCCGGTCGAAATACGGCACCGCCTGCATATAGGTCTTGTACTCGATCAGCTTTTCGGTGCCGCGATGCAGCAAGCCGATATGCGGATCGACGCGCTCGACGATCTCGCCGTCGAGTTCCAGCACCAGGCGCAGCACGCCGTGCGCGGCCGGATGCTGCGGCCCGAAATTGATGGTGAAATTGCGTACCGCGGTTTCAGCCATTTTCACTTCGCCTTCTCGTCGCCGGGCAGCACGTAGTCGGTACCTTCCCAGGGCGACAGGAAATCGAAGTTGCGGAACTCCTGCGCCAGCCGAACCTTTTCGTAGACGACGCGCTTGAGCTCGTCGTCGTAGCGCACCTCGACAAAGCCGGTGAGCGGGAAATCCTTGCGCAGCGGATGGCCCTCGAAACCGTAGTCGGTGAGGATGCGGCGCAGGTCGGGATGGCCGGAAAACAGCACGCCGTAGAGATCGAAGGTTTCGCGCTCGTACCAATCGGCGCCGCGGAACACCTCGACCAGCGAGGGCACCGGCGTCACCTCGTCGGTCACGGCCTTCACGCGGATGCGCTGGTTCAGCCGCGGCGACAGCAAATGGTAGACCACGTCGAAGCGCTGCGCGCGGCTCGGCCAGTCGACCGCGGTGATGTCGATGATGCAGATGAACTGGCAGGCCGGATCGTCGCGCAGGAAGGTCGCGACCTTGACGATGTCGGCGGCCTTGGCGTTGACGGCGAGTTCGCCATTCGCCACCTCATAGCCGATGACGGACGCCGGCAACGCGGTCTTGATCGTTGTCCCAAGCCTGTCGAGCGCTTCGTCCATTTCTGCTCCGCTTAACGCTCGATCGTGCCGGTACGGCGAATCTTCTTCTGCAACAGCATCACGCCGTAGAGCAGCGCCTCGGCGGTCGGCGGACAGCCGGGTACATAGATGTCGACCGGCACGATGCGATCGCAGCCGCGCACCACCGAATACGAATAATGATAGTAGCCGCCGCCGTTGGCGCAGGATCCCATCGAGATCACGTAGCGCGGCTCCGGCATCTGGTCGTAGACCTTGCGCATGGCCGGCGCCATTTTGTTGGTGAGCGTGCCGGCGACGATCATGACGTCGGACTGGCGCGGGCTGGCGCGCGGCGCGAAGCCGTAGCGCTCGCAATCATAGCGCGGCATCGCCATGTGCATCATCTCGACCGCGCAGCAGGCGAGCCCGAAGGTCATCCACATCAGCGAGCCGGTGCGCGACCAGGTGATCAGGTCGTCGACCGCGGTGATGACGAAGCCCTTGTCGGCGAGTTCGTTGTTGATGGTGCCGAAAAACGCATCGTCGGCGCCAACCGGCTTGCCGGTGCGCGGATCGAGAATGCCTGTCGGCGCGGGTGCGACCAGGGTCATGGGTGACTCAATCCCATTCGAGCGCCCCCTTCTTCCATTCATAGATGAAGCCGACGGTCAGCACGCCCAGGAACGCCATCATCGTCCAGAAGCCGAAGAGGCCGATCTGACGGAACGCCACCGCCCACGGGAACAGAAAGCTCACTTCGAGGTCGAAGATAATGAACAGGATGGCGACGAGATAGAAGCGCACGTCGAATTTCATGCGCGCGTCGTCGAAGGCGTTGAAGCCGCACTCGTAAGCCGAGAGCTTCTCCGGGTCCGGCGACTTGAAGGCGACAAGGAAAGGCGCGATCAGCAGCGCACCTGCGATCACCAGCGCGACCGCCACGAATATGATCACCGGGAGATAGTCCAGCAGCAATGCGTTCATCGGCGACCTCAGCAGCCCACAGCCCCGCCCCGACCCGGAATTACGCCCGCCCTGGACCTCTCGGCGCCCTGAACCCGCGCCAAAACCTCGCACACCAAACGCCCTTGCAGTGTTGGAAGTAGCTCAAGGACGGGAGCGGCTGAGGCTTAGCGCAGCGCACAATGGGTGGCAAGCCAACATTCGATAGGCATGCATGTAACCGTCATGCATGGCCGGAATTGACCTAGCGCAATGCGGCGTCGATAGTTCTGTGTCCGCGCCGGCGATCCGCGCGCCGCAACCCGGGGACCGCGATGACATTACCGCAATGCGCCGCTGGCGTCCTCTTTTCGATGGCAGCGCTGATTTTCGCCGCCTGTCCGGCCGCGGCCGACGACTATCCCTCGCGAACGGTCAAAATCATAGTTCCATTCGGCGCCGGCGGACCGACCGACGTCTATACCCGCGCCATCGCCGAGGAACTTCGCAAGTCCCTGCACCAGACCTTCATCATGGAGAACCGCCCGGGCGCCGGCACCACCATCGGCACCGACGCGGTCGCGAAGAGCCCGCCCGACGGCTACACGCTACTGATGATTTCCGGCACGCAGACCGTCAACGAGACGCTTTACGGCAAGAAGCCGTATCAGCTGATGCGCGACCTGGTGCCGATCGCGCCGCTGATCGACACCGACCTGGTGCTGGTGGTGCACCCGTCCGTGCCGGCGAAGAACCTGGCCGAGCTGCTGGCGCTGGCCAAGGCCAAGCCCGGCACGATCAATTATGGCTCGTCGGGCCCAGGCTCGAACTACCACATGGCCGGCGAGCTTCTAAAGAACATCACCGGCGCCGACATTGTGCATGTGCCCTACAAGGGCTCGACCGGCGCGCGCAACGACATCCTGAGCGGCCAGATTCAGATGCTGTTCGACAGCGTTCCGACCATGGCGCCGATGATCAAGGCCGGGCTGGTCAGGCCGCTCGGCACCAGCGGCAAGACCCGTTCGCCGATCCTGCCCGACGTGCCGACACTCGACGAAGCCGGGGCGAAAGGATTCCAGGCGACGTTATGGACCGGCTTCATGGCGCCGGCCGCCACGCCGAAGGAAATCGTTGCGAAGCTTCATGCCGCAATCACCAAGGCCGTTTCCCAGCCTGCGATCAAGAAGCAGTGGGAAGAGCAAGGCGCCAATCCGATGACTATGACTCAGGCGGAATACGCGGCGTTCATGCAGGCCCAGGTCGACAAATGGGCCGGCATCATCAAGGCCAACCACATTCCGCCGATCAACTAGCGTAACGACACGGAACAACTCCGCGCTGCATCGTCAAATGGAATTGGTACGAAGCGGATGCACCGTCGCGCTGCCTTCTGGCTTGGCCAATGCTTCGATCGCACTGAGTTGAAGTTCAAGCGAGTAACTCAAACCTTGCGGCAGATAATCCAGCACAATGTCGCTCGCGAACTGCCGCGCGGAATCCAGTATGATAATGCTGCCAAATCCTCTCCGTGTCGGCTGAATCGGTGGCGGCCCGCCGATTTCCTTCCACGCAAATGAGAATTTCCCGTCGCCATTGAGGCGATCTATCTTACCCTCAATCAAGATCTGCCCTTCCGGCATAGACAGCGCCCCGTATTTAAGCGCGTTGGTGCCGAGCTCGTGCACGATCAACGCGAATTGCTGGGCCGCGGAAGGGGTCAGAACGATATCGCACCCGCTGACGTTCAAGCGTCCGGAGAAACCGGCAAATTCTCGGGCCAGAATGTCGGCCAGCGACGCGCCCTCCCACTTGGCGTCCGCCAGCATCGCGTAGGCTTGGGCAAGAGCTTGCAGCCGGCCATTCAAGACGTACTTGATTTCCCCGGCCGTTTTTCCCTCATCGATGCTGCGAGCGGCGATGGTCTTGAAAACAGCAAACAAGTTCTGTGTTCGATGCTGCAATTCGCGGATGACCAGTTTTTGATTGTCCTGCGCTCGCTTGCGCTCGGTGATATCGATCACCGTCGCCAAGACAGCGACGTTGCCATTGCGGCGAACCGGGTTGAGGCCAATCTCGACCGGAAATTCGCTGCCGTCCTTGCGCTTGCCACTGAGGTCGCGTCCGGCTCCCATCAGTCGTGTCGCGGGCGCTTGCTGGTACGATTTCCGCAGGGCCGCATGCGCATCGGCCTGCCGGTCAGGAACCAAGACCTCGATGTTTTTTCCTACCAGCTCCGACCGCTGGTAGCCGAACAATTTCTCCGAACTGGCATTGACCAGCCGGATGTTTCCCTGCTCATCGACTAGAATAATGCCATTGGGCGCGGACTCGATGAGAACGCGCACATTTTGTTCCTGCGCCAGTACGCGCTCGACCGCCGCATTCAGGAGAGTGATGATCGCCACATTGACGCCGCCGACAGCGACGAACAGCAACAGCGAGACGACTTCGCGCTGATCGAGCTGCCATCCGAAGTGGGCCGGGAGGAAAAGGTACCAGGCGGTCACCGCGGACAAGATGATCGACAGAACGCCGGGCCAAAAACCCCCGATCAAGGTCGCAGCAATGATCGCCGGATAATAAGTGATGAAGGGGAGCCCCTCGACCACGCTCCCGCCGACGGCCCAGCGCACAAGGATTGCGGCCGCGACGAGACCCACGGCCGTGCCGTAAGTTGCGACCGGATTTTCCCTCACCCGGCGCAGGCGTTCGACGAGGCTATGCTGTTCGAAGGAAAGCGAAAACGGCATTAGCTGCTCCCCCCAGCCGCCGGTATTATAACCCCCACCCCCCCATAAAAAAGCCCTCGCATTGACCCGTGTGTGTCGCCCACCCGACATCGCCCACCCGACATAGAGTGAGCGTCGCGAACCACGCGGCAAGATTGGAGAGAAGAGTTCGCTTTTGCAGCCAAAGCGAACATCGGCTAACCGTTGCTCACCAAATCCCGCCCACGAACTTGACCCGGGGGCAGGAAACGGTTTCCCGCCGGAGCCTGTGCTCGGGCCGGCCAAAGGCCGGACCCGTGTGCGAAGCCCGCTACGGCGGGCGAAGCAACGCCGAATAAGATCACAAGCAAGCACAATACGGCATAAGCCGATCAAACAGTGACAGGTGCACGATGAACGAGATGAGCAAGCCGGCCGCCGCCATCAAGGGCGAGGAGCACTGGACGGCCAAGGACGGCGGCGTGAAGCTGTTTCTGTTCGAGAAATGCGCGGGCGATCCGGCCAACAGCATCGGCACCATCCTGTTCGTGCACGGCTCCTCGATGGCCTCGCAGCCGACCTTCGACCTGCAGGTGCCGGGCCGGCCCGACTCCTCGGCGATGGATCACTTCGCGCGCCGCGGCTACGACTGCTGGTGCTTCGACATGGAGGGTTACGGCCGCTCGACCAAGGACCGCGACAACAACGCACCGATTTCTCAAGGCGCCGACGACTGCACCGCGGCGGCGCTCTATATCCAGAGGCTGCGCGGCAAACGACCGTTCCTGGTATACGGGATTTCATCCGGCGCGCTGCGCGCGGCGATGTTCGCCGAACGCCATCCCGAGATGGTGGCGCGGCTCGCGCTCGATGCCATGGTGTGGACCGGCGAAGGCTCGCCGACGCTCGAGCAGCGGCGCAAGAAGCTGCCCGAGTTCGCGGCCAAGAACCGGCGGCCGATCGACAAGGCCTTCATCCATTCGGTGTTCGACCGCGATCATCCCGACACCGCCGAGCGCAAGGTAATCGAGGCCTTCGCCGACGCGGTGGTGGCGCTCGATACTTCGGTGCCGACCGGCACCTATGTCGACATGTGTTCGAAGCTGCCGGTGGTGAATCCGGAGAAGATCACGGTGCCGGTGCTGATCATGCGCGGCCAGCATGACGGCATCGCATCGATGGACGATCTGTTGAAGTTTTTCGCGAAGCTGGCGAACCCGGACAAGCAGTTCAGCGTGATGTCGGGCATCTCGCATGCCAGCTTCCAGCAGAAGAACTACATGATGGTGTATCATATCCTGGCCAGCTTCTTCGCGCAGCCGGAGCCGGTGTATCGGGGGTGACAGTCGCGTGTCACGGGCGCAGCAAGTAGCCCGTATTGAACGCAGCGAAATTCGGGCTATACTTACCTCCGGTTGTTTTCGGTGGCTTTGTTCACCTTAAATGGAGGGTTGAGTCATGGCAGTTCCTCAGACCAAGTCCGGGCTTTGTCAGGTCGTGGGTAAAGGCGGCGTCGGGGAATCGGGGGCAACCGCGCTTGTCACCCACACAGTGACCGGTAAAAGTGAGATTGTGATGGTTGTCCGAAATGTGGGGAGCAGTTTGTGTCCCAACACGGGCGCGATCGCCATGCTGATCGTCAATGGTGTGCCGGCAGCGCATGGCAATATCACCGCTGCTAAGACAAGCATTCAGGCGAGCGCCAAGCCCGGCGACCAGGTCATTGCGCTGGTTCACGCCATTCCGTTGTTCAATGGAATCATGTGCATAAGGCTCGGCGAACTCGACTTCACGCTGGAACAATGCGACTTGGAGTAGGCAGCAAACCTCACATCCTGGTTGAGAACCTTAGACCGTCATCCTGCGGTACGAGCCAACGGGTCCGGCCCGCTTGGGCCGGCCCGATGACAGGCTCCGCGAGCCTCGAAGGATGACAGCCACCGCACGATTCAGACTCCGAGCTTATCCGCGACGTCGTTCAAATCCTTCCCCGCCACATCGACCGGCACGCTCGGCGCGCGTTCGCCTTTGCCCGGCCCGTGCTCGTTGGGCCGCGCGACATGGGCGGTGCGTAGCCCGAGTGCCGCGGCGGCGGCGAGATCGTTTGAGTGCGCGGCCACCAACATGCACTGCTCGGGTTTGAGATCGAACGCCTCGCAGGCGGCGAGATAGACGCGCGGCTTCGGCTTGAAGTCGCGCGCGATCTCGGCGCCGAGGATGGCGTCCCACGGAAATTGATTGCGCCGCGCGAGATCGACCATCAGCGAGATGTTGCCGTTCGACAGCGGCGCCAGCCAGAATTTTCGTTTGAGCCGCGCCAACGCCGCCGGCACCTCCGGCCAGGCATCGAGCCGGTGCCAAGCAAGATTGAGCCCAGCGACCGCCTCCTCCGGTAAAGCCGGCACGCCGAAGCGCGGCAGGATGCGCTCGAGATTGTGCCGGTGCAGCACGTCGAGCTTGGCGAAGGGCTGCCGGCCGGCGCGCACCGCCTCCATGGCGGGCTGGTATTCGTTGCGCCAGGCGTCCGCGAATACCTCCCAATCGAGGTTGGCCCCAAGCGGTCTTAAGACCGCCTTGGCCTCGCGCGCTACCGATGTACGCCAGTCGACCAGGGTGCCGAATACGTCGAAGAACAGGGCTCGGACGCCGAGGATCGGGGTGTCTGCGCGCATGAATTGAGCGCCCAAAACCTGTGGTTTCGGGAGCCCGAAACCGGGGCTAAGTCATTGATAAAATGGCGGGAGCGACGGGACTCGAACCCGCGGCCTCTGCCGTGACAGGGCAGCGCTCTAACCAACTGAGCTACGCCCCCGCGGGCGTTCCGACGAGGTAAAGGCCCCCCGCCCCATAGTCAAGGCAAAGCCTATCCGTTCGCGTAAAATTGCGAAAAAGCCTTATTTACCGCGAAGAATCGATGGTCAGAGTGCCCCCGAATCGTCTATCCGGGGGTTGTGTTTGGCGCTTCGCCAAGCGCGCGGATTCACGAGGAGGGTCCCACCGATTGCATTCGTTCCAGGAAAAGTCCCGTCAACGACACCAAAAGCGCCGGCACCGCCAACCGTCACGTTGAAGCACCTGGCGGCGGCGCTCGCTGAAGCGCACGAGATGTCGAAAAAGCAGGCGGAAGCCGTGCTCGGCGACTTCGTCGGCAACATCGTCAAGCACTTGAAGAAGGGCGAGCGTATCCGCATCGGCGGCCTCGGCATCCTTCAGGTGCGCAAGCGTGCCGCGCGTATCGGCCGCAATCCGGCCACCGGCGAGCAGATCCAGATCAAGGCGAGCAAGAAGGTCGCCTTCCGCGCCTCCAAGGAATTGAAGGAGTCGATCTGACGGCTTTCGAGCCGGGCCCTCCGGGGAAATAGCGGCGGGCGTGGAGCGACAAGCTCCGCGCCCGCCGTTTTATTTCTGCTGACTTGTTTGCTGGCTTGCCTTGGCGCGCGTTCCGGAGATATTGAGCGGCAGCCGGGCGGTTAGCTCAGTTGGTAGAGCGCCTGCTTTACACGCAGGATGTCGGCGGTTCGAATCCGTCACCGCCCACCAACCTACGCTGCGAAGCAGCGGAGGTTGTCCGCCGTAGCTTTAGCGAAGGCGGACAGAGCAAACTGCTCGCAGCTTCGGTTGGCAAGCCAGCCTTCACTCGCGAAGCGGCGAAGGCTGCCGCGCCGTAGCCCATAAAGCGCGTTTACGCGCGTCTTCGACGCGCTATGGGGCGAAGGCGGGCCGTGCATCCGCGAGCTTCGGCTCGGCAAGCCAACCTTCGGAACGTTGCCAAACGAAAACGGCGCCTTGCGGCGCCGTTTCCTGTTTCGTTTGTGTGATCCCGCTCAGTGCGCGGTCAAACCGCCCTCGTCCTCGATCACGGGCTCGCCCGGGGTGGCGGCGGCCGCCGCCATCTTGGCGGTTTCCTCGTCCCACACGATCGGCACCGGCGGACGCACCAGCGCCTTGGCCAGCACTTCGTCCATGCGGGTGACCGGAATGATCTCCAGCCCCTTCTTGATCGTGTCGGAGATTTCCACCAAGTCCTTGGCGTTCTCCTCCGGGATCAGCACGGTCTTCATGCCGCCGCGCGAGGCGGCCAGCAGCTTCTCTTTCAGGCCGCCGATCGGCAGCACACGGCCGCGCAGCGTGATCTCGCCGGTCATGGCGACGTCGCGGCGCACCGGGATGCCGGTCATGACCGAGACGATCGCGGTGACCATGGCGACACCCGCCGACGGTCCATCCTTCGGCGTCGCGCCTTCCGGCACGTGCACGTGGATGTCGCGCTTGTCGAACAACGGCGGCTCGATGCCGAAGGCAACCGCCCGCGAGCGGACGTACGACGCCGCCGCCGAGATCGACTCCTTCATCACGTCCCGCAGATTGCCGGTGACGGTCATCTTGCCTTTGCCGGGCATCATCACGCCTTCGATGGTGAGCAGCTCGCCGCCCACATCGGTCCAGGCCAGGCCGGTGACCATGCCGATCAAATCCTCGGCCTCGATCTCGCCGTAGCGGTATTTCGGCACGCCGAGATAATCGCCGAGACTCGCCGCGGTGACGGCGATGGTCTTCTTCTTCGAGGTCATCAGCTCCTTCACCGCCTTGCGGATCAGGGTCGAGAGCTCGCGCTCGAGATTGCGCACCCCCGCCTCCCGCGTATAGCGGCGGATCATCAGCAGCAGCGCCTCGTCGTCGACCGACCATTCCTTCGAATCGAGGCCGTGCTTGGTGATCGCGTGCGGAATTAGATGCTTGCGCGCTATCTCGACCTTCTCATCCTCGGTGTAGCCGGCGATGCGGATGATCTCCATGCGGTCCATCAGCGGCGGCGGGATATTGAGCGTATTCGCCGTGGTGATGAACATCACGCTGGACAGATCGTAGTCGACCTCGAGGTAGTGGTCGTTGAAGGTGTGGTTCTGCTCGGGATCGAGCACCTCGAGCAAAGCCGAGGACGGATCGCCGCGGAAATCGGCGCCCATCTTGTCGACTTCGTCCAAGAGGAACAGCGGGTTCGAGGTCTTGGCCTTGCGCATCGACTGGATGATCTTGCCGGGCATCGAGCCGATGTAAGTGCGCCGATGGCCGCGGATCTCGGCCTCGTCGCGCACGCCGCCGAGCGACACGCGCACGAACTCGCGGCCAGTGGCCTTGGCAATTGACTTGCCGAGCGAGGTCTTGCCGACGCCGGGAGGACCGACCAGGCACAGGATCGGCCCGGTCAGCTTGTTGGCGCGCTGCTGCACGGCGAGATACTCGACGATGCGCTCCTTGACCTTCTCCAGGCCATAGTGATCGTCGTTGAGTATCTTCTCCGCCGCCGGCAGATCCTTCTTGACCTTGGTCTTCTTGTTCCACGGGATCGACAGCAGCCAGTCGAGATAGTTGCGCACGACGGTGGCTTCCGCCGACATCGGCGACATCTGGCGCAGCTTCTTGAGCTCGTGGGTGGCCTTCTCGCGGGCTTCCTTCGAGAGCTTGGTCTTCTTGATCTTGTCTTCCAGCTCTTGCAGCTCGTCGCGACCTTCCTCGTCGCCGAGCTCCTTCTGGATCGCCTTCATCTGCTCATTGAGGTAGTACTCGCGCTGCGTCTTCTCCATCTGCCGCTTGACGCGGGTGCGGATGCGCTTTTCCACCTGCAGCACGGAGATCTCGCTCTCCATCAAGCCGAGCACCTTCTCCAGGCGCTGGGTGACGAGCGGCGTCTCCAGGATTTCCTGCTTGTCGGGAATCTTGACGGCGAGATGCGAAGCCACCGTGTCGGCGAGCTTGGCGTAATCCTCGATCTGCTGGATCACGCCGACGACTTCCGGCGACACCTTCTTGTTGAGCTTCACATAATTTTCGAATTCGGTGACCACCGAGCGCGCCATGGCTTCCGCTTCCACGCTGTCGCCCATGTCGTCGACAAGCGCGCTGGCGTCGGCTTCATAGTAATCGCTGCGGTCGGTGTATTTGAGAACCTTCGCGCGCGTTGCGCCCTCGACCAGCACCTTGACGGTACCGTCGGGCAGCTTGAGCAGCTGCAGGACGCTCGCCAGCGTGCCGACCTCGAAAATGGCGTCGGTCGCCGGATCGTCGTCGGAAGCGTTCTTCTGCGTCGCCAGCAGGATGAAGGTGTCGGAGCGCATGACTTCTTCCAGCGCCTTGATCGACTTTTCACGGCCGACAAAGAGCGGAACGATCATGTGCGGGAACACCACGATGTCGCGCAGCGGCAGAACCGGATAGGCCCGGGTCTCGCCCGGTTGCAGCGTGGGCCGTGGCTTATTGGTCATTGGCCTAGTGTCCTTTTTGTTGTGCCCCTGTTCGTTGACCCGCGGTTGCGGCATCGCCGAACAGTGCCGATCAGGATGGACAAGGAGGCGGCGGGCAATCGCTACGCCCGGCGCGGCTTGGAAGGGATAGGCCCCTCGCCCAGTCGAAAACTACGAACTTTCGTACGCCGGTTTTCTTCAGACGCTATACGTAGGATGACGCTCTCAGCTCTGCAAGTAATGCCCGTTTTTCCAGTTAAAACGAGGCTCGCAGGCATAATAACACCGCTTACCGAGCGAATCGGTAAGCTTATCGCGGTATCCGGAACCCGACAGGCGGGACACTTCAGGCGCTGGCGCTGCCCTGCTCGGCCGTCCGGTCGCTGCGGTCGGCATAGATGTAGAGCGGCCGGGCGGTACCCTCGACGACCTCCTTGGAGATCACCACCTCCTCGACGCCTTCCAGGCTGGGCAGATCGAACATGGTGTCGAGCAGGATGGTCTCCATGATGGAGCGCAGGCCGCGCGCGCCGGTCTTGCGTTCGATCGCCTTGCGGGCGATGGCGCCGAGCGCTTCTTCGGCCAGAGTGAGGTCGATTTGCTCCATCTCGAACAGCCGCTGATACTGCTTGACCAGGGCATTCTTCGGCTCGACCAGGATCTTCTTCAGCGAGGCCTCGTCGAGGTCCTCGAGCGTGGCGACCACCGGCAGGCGGCCGACGAATTCCGGGATCAGGCCGTATTTGAGCAGATCTTCCGGCTCGACCTCGCGGAAGATTTCGCCCTGCTTGCGATCTTCCGGCGCCAGCACCTTGGCGGAGAAGCCGATCGAGGTGGAGCGCCCGCGCGCGGAAATGATTTTCTCCAGGCCGGAGAAAGCGCCGCCGCAGACGAACAGGATGTTCGTCGTATCCACCTGCAGGAATTCCTGCTGCGGATGCTTGCGGCCGCCCTGCGGAGGCACCGAGGCGATGGTGCCTTCCATGATCTTCAAGAGCGCCTGCTGCACGCCCTCACCCGACACGTCGCGGGTAATCGACGGATTGTCCGATTTGCGCGAGATTTTATCGATCTCGTCGATGTACACGATGCCGCGCTGCGCGCGCTCGACATTGTAGTCGGCCGACTGCAGCAGCTTGAGAATGATGTTCTCGACGTCCTCGCCGACATAGCCGGCTTCGGTGAGCGTGGTGGCATCCGCCATCGTGAACGGCACGTCGAGGATGCGCGCCAGCGTCTGCGCCAGCAGCGTCTTGCCCGAACCGGTCGGTCCGATCAGCAGGATGTTCGACTTCGCCAGCTCGACGTCGTTGTGCTTGGCTTGGTGGTTGAGACGTTTGTAGTGGTTATGGACGGCGACCGAGAGCACCTTCTTGGCGTGATCCTGGCCGATGACGTAATCGTCGAGGACCTTGCGGATTTCCTTCGGGGTCGGAATGCCGTCGCGCGACTTGACCAGCGAGGATTTGTTTTCCTCACGGATGATGTCCATGCACAGTTCGACGCATTCGTCGCAGATGAACACCGTCGGGCCGGCGATGAGCTTGCGCACTTCGTGCTGGCTCTTGCCGCAGAACGAGCAATACAGGGTGTTCTTGGAATCGCTGCCGCCGACTTTGCTCATTCCGCTCTCCGTCACTCCCGTCCGCACTCTGCGTATTCGGCGCCGCTTTCGCTTCCCCTACCGATACGCAACGAACGAAGCAAGTTTCGCGCCGGAATACCAGCACGGCGGCCATTCACTGGGCGGCCCGCAGCCCTACTGCCCCCACACCATAAGCGAAGCATGCTAACGACGTGATAATCAAGATTCTATTAACGATAATGCTTCGCCCATATACCCAAACACCGGCTGCCCTGCCGTACGTCCCGATACCGGTCTAGCCACGTTATGGAACCGCTGGAAGGCCAAAATCAGGCGGGTTTGGGGAGCATTTCCTCCGGGCGCTTGGCGATGACCTGGTCGACCAGGCCGAAGTCCTTGGCCGCCTCGGCGGTCAGAAAATAGTCGCGCTCGAGCGCGTCCTCGATCTTCTTCAGCGACTGGCCGGTATGCTTGACGTAGACCTCGTTGAGCCGCTTCTTCAGGTTCAGGATCTCCTGGGCGTGCAGCATGATGTCGGTCGCCTGACCCTGGAACCCACCGGACGGCTGGTGCACCATGATGCGGGCATTGGGCAGCGCGAAACGCATGTCCTTGGCGCCGGCGGCGAGCAGCAGCGAGCCCATCGAGGCGGCCTGCCCGATACATAGCGTGGATACCGGCGGGCGCACGAATTGCATGGTGTCGTAGATCGCCATGCCGGAGGTCACCACCCCGCCCGGCGAATTGATGTAAATGGACAGCTCTTTTTTCGGATTTTCCGCTTCCAGGAACAGAAGCTGCGCCACCACCAGGGTGGCCATAGCGTCCTCGATCGGACCGGTGATGAAGATGATGCGTTCCTTCAGGAGTCGCGAAAAGATATCGTAGGCGCGTTCACCACGGTTGGTCTGCTCGACCACCATGGGGACGAGCTGCATATAGGTCTCGACGGGATCTTTCATTTCGACTCCTTCACGCGAATCACGAGGCTAGATTAGCCTCAAGCCCGCGTCGGGATGATCTATTTTCGAAGCGGTTCCGGCGCAAGCAGCGTCGGTCGTTCAGGTTACCGATTCGTCTTCTTTATAGAGCTCCTCGCGCGCGACCTTGTTCTCGGTCACGCTGGCGAGTTCGAGCAGGAAGTCGACCACCTTTTCCTCGAAGATCGGCGCGCGCATGGCGGCGAGCGCCTGCGGGTTCTGCCGCAAGTAGTCGTATATCCGCTGCTCCTGGCCGGGGAACTGGCGCACGCGCTCCATCACCACGCGGTTCATTTCGTCCTCGGTCACGGTGATGGTGTTTTTCTCGCCGATCTCGGCCAGCACCAGGCCGAGCCGCACCCGGCGCTCGGCGATGGCGCGGTATTCGGCCTTGGCCTTTTCTTCGGTGGTGTTCTCGTCGGCGAACGTCTTCTTCTCGTTCTCCATTTCGGTGAGCACCGATTTCCAAACGCGATCGTATTCTTCTTCCACCAGCGACGGCGGCGGCTCGAACTTGTGCAGTCTGTCGAGCTCGTCGAGCAGCGCGCGCTTGAGCTTCTGGCGCGACATCCCATGATGCTCGCGCACGATGCGGTCTTTGACCGCGTCGCGCAGCTTGGCGAGCGATTCCAGACCGAGCGACTTGGCGAATTCTTCGTCGACCGTGACCGAGCCGGGCGCTTCGATCGACTTGGCGGTGACGACGAACTCGGCATCCTTGCCGGCCAGGGACTGCTGCCCGTAGTGCTCGGGGAACTTCACCTTCAGCGTGCGGGTTTCGCCGCTGGCGATGCCGATCAGCTGATCTTCGAAGCCGGGGATGAAGGTGTTCGACCCGATCAACACGGCCGCATCGTCGCCGGTGCCGCCTTCGAACGGCGTGCCGTCGATGGTTCCGGCATAGGAAATGGTGACGCGATCATCCTTGGCGGCCTTCTCACCCTCGGCCTTCGGCGTATAGGGCTTGTTCTGCTCGGCGATGCGGGCGATGCCCTCCTCGACTTCGGCGTCGGTGACCTCGGTCGTGAGCTTGGTGAGCTTGATGGTCTTGAAATCGGCCAGCGCGATCGGCGGCACGATTTCGACCGCCATCGTGTAATCGAGGTCGCTCTCGCCGGCGATCAGCTTCTCGACCGCGGCTTGCTCGGTCGGCAGTGTCACCTTCGGATCGGCGGCGAGCTTGTAGCCGCGCTCGCTGACGATCTGGTTATTGGCGTCGCGCACCGTCGTTTCGATCACCTCCGCCATGGTCGAGCGGCCATAGAGCCGCTTGAGATGGGCGACCGGCACCTTGCCGGGACGGAAGCCATTGATGCGGACGCGATCCTTGATCTCGTCCAGGCGTGCGTTGACTTTGGCGTCGAGTTCGGCGGCCGGGACCACCACCTTGAATTCGCGCTTGAGACCTTCGGATAGCGTTTCGGTAACTTGCATTGCTCACACTTCGTTGTTGTCGCACGCGCGTCGCGTCGGTCTTACAGCAGCCAACCGCACCGGACGTGTCGGAATTAAACTTTCAGCCCTCGGCGTGGTGCGGGCGGAGGGACTCGAACCCCCACGACTTTCGCCACTGGAACCTAAATCCAGCGCGTCTACCAATTCCGCCACGCCCGCTAAGGGCCATTTCTGGACGATCCTGGCGCCGCAGTCCCGCCGGGCTTAACGCGCCGATGCCCGCCAAGGCAAGCACTCTGCCTTGCGAGCGGCGGGCTTATATCACGCGGAAATCTGGACGCACCATAAAAATAGGCCACGACCGAAGCGGCTCAAGGGCGCGCGGCGCGGGCGTTTGCCAGTTCCGCAAACAGCCGCCGGTAGACCGGCGACAGCGCCTCGGGCAGGTCTTCCGAGATCAGCCCGGGACCGAATTCGGCTGCTGCCTCGCCATGCAGCCAGACGGCGGCGCTGGCCGCCTCGAAGGCCGGCATGCCCTGCGCCAGAAGGCCGGCGATTATGCCGGACAGCACATCGCCGGAGCCGGCGGTCGCCAGAGTGGGCGGTGCATTGTCGGCAATCGAGGCACGGCCGTCGGGTGCGGCCACCACGGTGTCGGCACCCTTGAGCAAAACGACGGCCCCGCTCGTTCGGGCCGCCAAACGCGCCTTCTCAAGTTTCGCATGAACATTAGAATTATCATATACCTCTTTAAATAATCTTGAGAATTCACCTTCATGCGGCGTCATAACAAGATCCCGTCCAGCCCGCTTGGCTATGGCCGAAGCAAGCGCCGCCGGCGTCTCGGCGAAGCTCGTCAAGGCGTCGGCGTCGAGCACGACGGCAGCGGGACTGGTGAGCGCCGCCTGCACCAAGTCCCGCATAGCCAGGCCAACGCCGCCGCCGGGGCCCAGCACCACCGCATTGCGCCGCCGGTCGGTGAGAAATTCGGCCAATTCGGCCGCCCCATCCACCGGCCGCACCATTACCGCCAGGCTGGACGCAGCATTGACGCTGAGGGCCTCGCGTGGGCTGGCGATGGTGACGAGCCCCGCCCCTGCCCGTAGCGCACCCCGCGCCGCCAGCCGCGCCGCCCCGGTGGTCGATATGCCGCCCGACACCACCACGGCGTGGCCGCGCGAATATTTGTGGCCCCCCTCGGCCGGCATTGGAAACAGGTGTCCCCACAGCCGCGGCCGATTGGCGAAGGTTAAGGGCTTGATCCGCTCCAGCACGCGGTCGGAGATGCCGATATCGGCCACGTCGACGCTGCCGCAATGCAGCCGGCCGGGCAGCAGCAGATGGCCGATCTTGTGCCTGAAAAACGTGACGGTATGGGTGGCCTTAACGGCCAGCCCCATCACCGCGCCGGTGGTGCCGTTGACGCCACTGGGCAGGTCGACCGCTATCACCGGCACGCCGGCCCCGTTCATCGCCTTGATCATCGCGGCCGGCAGGCCCTCGACCGCGCGGTCGAGACCGGCGCCGAACAGCGCGTCAACGACAATGTCGCAGTCGGTGAGCGAGACCGGCGAGGCCGCCTCGACCGGCCCGCTCCAGCGCTCGGCCGCAAGCAGCGCGTCGCCTTTCAGCCGCCGCCGGTCGCCGACAAAGCTGACGCGCACCAAATAACCCCGCTCGGCCAGATGGCGGGCGGCCACGAAGCCGTCGCCGCCATTGTTGCCCGGGCCGGCCACGATCACGACGCGGCGGCCCTGCAGCACGGCAGACACGGCGTCGGCGACCGCGCGGCCGGCATTTTCCATCAGATCGATGCCCGGAGTGCCCCCGGCGATGGTCAGCCGGTCGGCTTCCGCCATTTCGGCAGTGGTGAGGAGTTCGATCATCGCGCATGAGACTATCGGCCCGGCCGCATGGGGACAAACGCCGCTAATCGCCTGCGTCACCACGTCTCTTCGCCCGCTGGCCAAAGTTTAATCAGAGTGCTTAATTGCCAGGCATCGAACATTAAGCAGCCCGGCAACACTGCATTCCTGACCGCCCAAACTATTGGGAGAAAACGTCTTTTGCGCGATTGCCGGCTTGGCACGGGACCTGCTAACCGGTAGCGCGGCTCGCCGGGTGCTGTTGACGGGCTTGCGCGGAAGGAGGGGCAATGAAAAAAATCGAGGCCGTTATCAAGCCTTTCAAGCTCGATGAGGTGAAGGAGGCATTGCAAGAGGTTGGCCTGCAAGGCATCACCGTCACCGAAGCCAAGGGTTTTGGCCGGCAGAAGGGGCACACCGAACTCTATCGCGGCGCCGAATACGTGGTCGATTTTCTTCCCAAGGTGAAAATCGAGATCGTGCTCGCCGATGACATGGTGGATAAAGCGATCGATGCGATCCGGCGCGCAGCCCAGACTGGCCGGATCGGCGACGGCAAGATATTCGTATCCAACATCGAAGAAGCCATCCGGATCCGGACTGGCGAATCTGGAATCGACGCCATCTAAAAACCGCGGGCACACGTCCCTGCGGAATTGTTTCATGAAAAACGGGGGAATGAGATCCATGACGACAGCTAAGAATGTCATGAAGATGATTAAGGACAACGACGTGAAGTACGTCGATTTCCGTTTTACCGATCCGCGCGGCAAGTGGCAGCACGTCACTTTCGACGTCTCCATGATTGAGGAAGATACGTTTGCCGAAGGCCAGATGTTCGACGGCTCTTCGATCGCCGGCTGGAAGGCGATCCATGAGTCCGACATGTGCCTGATGCCGGATCCCGTCAGCGCCTGCATCGATCCGTTCTTCGCCGAGACCACGCTGGTGCTGGTCTGCGACGTGCTCGAGCCGACCACAGGTGAACCATACAATAGAGACCCTCGCGGCATCGCCAAGAAGGCCGAGGGCATGGTGAAATCGATGGGCGTCGGCGACACCATCTCTTTCGGCCCCGAGGCCGAGTTCTTCGTGTTCGACGACGTCAAGTACAAGGCCGATCCCTACAACACCGGTTTCAAACTCGACTCGATCGAATTTCCGTCCAATTCCGACACCGAATACGAAGGCGGCAATCTCGGCCACCGCATCGGCACCAAGAAGGGCTACTTCCCGGTGCCGCCGCAGGATTCGGTGCAGGACATGCGCTCGGAAATGCTCGGCGCCATGGCGCGCATGGGCGCCAAGGTCGAGAAGCACCACCACGAGGTGGCCTCCGCCCAGCACGAGCTCGGCTTGAAGTTCTCGCCGCTGACGCAGATGGCCGACATGATGCAGGTTTACAAATACTGCATCACGCAGGTGGCGCAGATCTACGGCAAGACCGCAACCTTCATGCCGAAGCCGATCTACGGCGACAACGGCTCGGGCATGCATTGCCACCAGTCGATCTGGAAAGGCGGCAAGCCGGTGTTCGCGGGCAACAAATATTCCGACCTGTCGGAAACCTGCCTGTCCTACATCGCCGGCATCATCAAGCACGCCAAAGCGATCAACGCCTTCACCAACCCGACCACCAACTCCTACAAGCGTCTGGTGCCGGGCTTCGAGGCGCCGGTGCTGCTCGCCTACTCGGCGCGCAACCGCTCGGCCTCCTGCCGCATCCCCTACACCACCAACCCGAAGGCCAAGCGCGTCGAGGTGCGTTTCCCCGATCCGCTCGCCAATCCATATCTCGCCTTCGCGGCGATGACGATGGCCGGCCTCGACGGCATCAAGCACAAGCTCGATCCGGGCGGCCCGATGGACAAGGACCTGTACGATTTGCCGCCGAACGAGTTGAAGAAGATCCCGACCGTGTGCGGCAGCTTGCGCGAGGCGCTCACGAATCTCGACAAGGATCGCGAGTTCCTGAAAGCCGGCGGCGTGTTCGATGACGACTTCATCGACGCCTATATCGAACTGAAGATGACCGAGGTGATCCGCTTCGAGCACACGCCGCATCCGGTCGAATACGACATGTACTATTCGGCGTAACATTCCTCCCAATCGTCGCGAAAGCGATGCAACTCGATCGGGCGCCCCGCAAGGGCGCCCGTTTTGTTTGAGGGCTGACTGGGGCGTGGGTACCTAAGCGCGTCGGCTCAAAGTTGACGCGCTTGCACGCGCCGCTGACCAATGTCTGCCTTCGGAGTAAAAGCTGATATCACAATTAAAGGGCATCACATCCTCTCTTGTGATTCATTTCAGACCTTCATTGGCAAAGTTCTTCAAGATATCCGATGCTCTACGACAGCGACGTTTTTGATGAAGCGATAGTCGACGTGGCAACACCGAACCTTGGAATCTTCACCGGCTTTCTCCCAATGACAAAGTCGAACGTTGTCGCGGTCATGACAACATCGATCCCGCCATAGTGCATCTGCCGATGGTGATTGGCGCAAAGGGTCATAACGTTTGACGCCGTAAGCGACCCGACTTCCTTTTTCGAGACCGGCATAGCATGGTGAGCTTCGACGTAGGGCTCGCCGTTCTTTTTCAAGAAACCCACTGGATCGAGACCGAGCGCCTCACACAGTTGGCACCTGAATCCTGTCGCCTGCTTTACCAGAGCGCCGATGGGCCCCCGCTCAACGTACCTGCTGAGCCTCTCCTTCTCCTCGGGTTTGGCATGGAGATATTTCTCCTCCATCGCCGCGAGCTTGTCGAACGTTACCTCCAATTGCTCTGCGGGCGACGGTAGATCATCCAGCTCTTCCGTCGAGGCTACTTCGTCGTTTGTCCCGATGCCGAGCAAGGAATCGAAGGCGGCGTTGAACGGGTAGAAGCGCAGATTAAAGCGGAACGTGAACTCATTCAGGTAGGTTTGCAGGTGCTTCGGGCTGACCCGCCCGTGGCGTGTGCCTTGCAGCCAAGCCTTCAAGTCCGAAAAAACGAGGTGTACGTTCGGCGGGAATTCTTCAGCGACCTCTGGGTTGCCGCTTTCCATGACCGGCCGGTGCTCATAGCCGCGCGCACCGAGAGAATTGTACTCGCTCCATGCATCCGTGATGACCCTTGCCCCCGGCGCGACAGCCTGTTCCACGAAACCACACAAAACCTTAGCGCCACGGTTCGGGACGATTTCAAGGCGAAGGCGACCCGCATAGAGCCCGCCCAGCTGCATGGGCTTATCGCCCTTCTTGGCCGGTTGCTGGCGGACCTCGAAGGCGGCGGCCACAAGCGTTTGATCCTTGGGTCCGCTGCCTTCACCACGGCCAACGCCGCCGATGTAGGTTTCGTCAACCTCGACGTGTTCCCCCCGACTGAGATTGCTGCCGATCCGATCGCGATTTAGCCGAACCGTGCCGGCACGCAGCTTGTGCAGGATTTGGAAGGCGGTTTCGAGAGTGATGTCAAACTGGCGCTGAAATTGAACCATCGATATGCCGCGCGTCATGCTCGATACGAGATAGGCGCCCCAAAACCACGTCGTCAGCGGTGTGTGTTTGCTCGCGCTGTTCGTCTCGGCTCATTTCGCCCATTTTCTTAAGGCGACCGTCCGGGTGTTTCAGCCAAGCTGGCATGGCGTCAGGCGTTCCCCGGATTGCGGTACGCACGTCTGGCACAATGGCACCAAGCAGACGTGCCGCTTTACGGCGCAATACGCTTCCGCCTTCGCTAAAGCTACGGCGGACAGGTCACTATTGCGCCCTTCGGGCACCTTTTTTACGATGCTGACCAGCCGTGGCGCGGCAGTCGGCAGTCCTCACGCCGCCTTCCTTCTGCGCCGCGCGGCGGTCTCCACCACATCGGGATTGGCGTCGATCAGTTCGAGCAAGAGCGAACTTGCCGCATCTGGACGCCGCGCGCCCTGCTCCCATTGCTGCACGGTTTTTGCCGGCAGGCCAAACCGCTCGGAGAATATGCGCACGGATTTTGCAGCTTTTTTTCGGATTGCCTTGATGCGCGCGGGCGCTATCGGTGTGGGGGCCTCTATAATCGTCATCCGGCCGCGGCCCCGCCGCCAAGCATGAATTTCCTTCAGCGACTTGATGACGGATTGACCTACTTCAGTCGTTTTGCCGCCGGCCGCCACGATCTTCTTTTTCATGTCTCACTCCGCTTCGATCTCGCGTATGAGCGCTGCGATCATTTTGCGCTCGGATGCCGTAATGTCTGCCTGTTCGCTCTTGGCGTACACATCAAGCAACGCCAGTGCGGTCCCGCGCAGCACAACCGCATAAATCACACGAGCGCCGCCGCTCTTGCCGCGACCGGGCAAGCGGGCCCGGACCTTTCGTGCCCCGCCGGTTCCAGGAATGACCGCGCCAAGATCGGGCCGCTCAACCAGCATCCTGATGAGGTCGCCAACGCCATCTTCATCAAGACCAGCGCGCCTGGCGCGACGGTCGAAATTACGCGGGCGAAATACCCTCATTGAGGTAATATAGCTCAATGAGGTAAAAATAGCAATGTGGCGACGGCGGCGATGTGGCGACCGGGGCGCTATTGCACTCTACATGCTGCATCCAGCAGGTGGCGCAGATCTACGGCAAGACCGCGAGTTTCTGAAAGCCGGCGGCGTGTTCGATGACGACTTCATCGACAGCTACATCGAGCTGAAGATGACGGAAGTGATCCGCTTCGAGCACACGCCGCATCCGGTCGAATACGACATGTACTACTCGGCGTAGCGCATGATCCCGAAAAGTGGGAACCGGTTTCCCGCCTTCGCGAAGCCCGCTTCGGCGGGCGAAGGAAGGTCGGAAAAGATCATGCGCTAAGTGAAAGCGTTCCTCCCAATCGTCGCGAAAGCGATGCAACTCAATCGGGCGTCTCCCACCAGGAGGCGCCCGTTTTCTTTGGGGGCTGACGAGGGCACCGGTCCCCTCATGGAGGACGTCGGGCGGAAATCCAATCCAAGCGGTCGGCCGGCACCCCAAGACGGCTTAGCAACTTCATCGTCCGTGCTCTGTGTTCGGGATCGAGCATCCAGTGATAATGGACGTGTATGGGCACTATGCTGGCCCATTCGTCGCTCCAGTGCTGGGGTTCGTCGAGGATATGCAGCGGCACGTTGTAGCGGATGTCGAGTGCGCGGAAGCGCCGTGTCGTCGACCATGCGGCAATCGAGAACGCTGCCTGGTTCGAACCCCAGTACTCGGCGGCCAAATCCGGGACAAAACCCGTCGATGCGAAGATGCGAAATCCGTTACGGCCCTTGTAGGGGCGAATGTCGGCCAATACCGACCGGGTGAAGATATCCGCGGCCCGTTGCAGGATTCCGGTTTCGCGCCGCACGACCGAATAGCCTCCATTGTAGGACGCGCGTACTATGGTGCGGTCGAAGGTGGTTTCTATGAACGGCAACCGGTCGATTGGAGATTCTGCAAGCGCGCAAAGCGCTTGCCAGTAGGCCTCGAACTCGTCGCCCGGCCCTGCCGTCGTGCTGCCCTTGACGTCCACCGGACGAGCGGCGACGTCGAATTGCTCGCCGAGGAGATCGGGCTCGTCGAGAAAAATCGTATCGCTGTCGAGCACGATCAGTGTACTCGCGGCGACATTCTCAGCGGCCCACGCCGCGGCATAGACGCGGTTCGCGCTGCCGTATTCAGGGCAATTCGTGTTCAGCGGCGCTTCGTGGTATGTGGCGCCGAGCTTTTCGAGCTGCGTTCGAGTGGCGTTGTCGACACCGAGAGCCGGCCGCGGCGCGATCACAAGAATTTCCGCGCTGCTGTATCGGCCGGCGAACGCCCGAATACTGTCGATCAGCAGCAGCGCCTGATCGCGAATAGCGTTGTTTTCGATACACAGGACGTAAGCGAGCTCGACTTGCTTCATGGTATTTAGCGCTTTCGCATAATATTTGTATCGGACAGAAGTGCCGCCGGCTTGCAGAGAGCCAGAGCGGTCCCCGACTGGGCGTAGCGCTTGAATCCTGCATCCAGCAGGTCGGCTGCAGCGCGAGTGGGCCCGCTCCACTGGCCAATATCATGAACGACAATCCAGCCATCTTGGATTATTCCCGGAACCCAGGCTTGCAGGTCTGCGCGAATGGCCTCGTAGTCATGGTCCGCATCAACAAACAGCAGACCGATTGAATCGGAAAAGCCCACTGCGGCGGCCAAAGTCGAAAGTCTCATCACTTCGACGCGCTCCAGTAAGCCTGCTTGTTCCAAATTCCGCGAGAATGTCGGGTAAGTGTTGACGACCCCGTCGACGAGAGTTTCCGCATCGAAATAGCGGCAGCCGGGCTGGTGCTCGGCGGAGCCTCGAAACGTGTCGACGCAGACAAGTGAACCGGACGACGCATCCTTCAGGGCAGCAGCGAGAACGATCGAAGATCGGCCGCAATATGACCCAAGCTCGACAACCCGCCCATGACGGCTCGCCGCCGCAGAAAGCCGGTAGAGCAGTTCCGCCTCCTCGCGGCTGAGCCACCCTTTTGCCCGTTCCGCGTAGGACCAAGCGAGTTCGAACGGGTATGAAGGCGGCCTGTCACCGTTCACGGTGAAGGTCCAAAGTCGTGCGTCGGCGTCTTACCGGTGATTCCTGCGGGGCTGATACAGAAACCATCAGCGGCTAACTGTCGCCAATCCGCTTGGACGATGTCCTTGAGCCCGACCCAGGCGCCTTCTCCTTGCACCGGCGGACTTCGCATGTACTTGTCCGTCTTCCACCGCATGAAATGCAAGCACAGGAACTCGCGCTCGCCATCGCAATCGTTCGTAAGACGCCCGTGTTTCCAGAACCATCGCTGCGGATAGTTCATGGTGCCGTCGACCCAGCCCTTTGGGCTGAGAACCGTCGAATGGTGTTGCACGAATACGTTACCCCGCCGGCACGGATTAAAACGCTCCATGATGCCTCGCAAACCCGAAGATTCCGGCTCGGACGGGTGAAAAACGCGATAAAAGGTTCGCTCATCCATTTCGCGGTATTGCGGATGTTCAAGGATTTCGCGATAGCCCGGAATTCGCCGATAGGCGTGGCGAAGCGCACGCGTGTTACGAAGAATTGCGAAATGCCCGGCAAACATGTCATTGCGGATGGAAAGCGCGTTGCTTCTTGCAAGCAGTTCGTCGGTATAGAATTCGCTGATGGTTCCGTAGACGAGATCAATATCTCCCCAGCCGAAGAAACGATAACCAGCGATGTCGCGCGCGTGGATGTCACCGTATGACGGCTTCAGGTCGCACAGTTTATAGGGATCGGAGGGATCAAACGCGATCCGCAGACGATCTCGGACCAGCGCCTTGTAGTCTTCAAAACTAAGATGGACGTAGTCGACATTCGCCGCCTTGTTCTCGGGCTCGCCGCAATCCGTGTAGAACCGCCAACGTACATCCGGATTCCATTTGCAGCTTTCGATGAACAGATTCATCCACCCCGGCCAGCGGCCGAAGTAGGGCATCAGCATGATCAACCATTCACGCATGTCGAATTCCAAAGATAAACTCGCTATCGATCTCGTCCGAGTCCGTCTCACCCAGCAGTAACCCATTTCAGTATCGGGGTATTTCTGAAACGACAGATAGCTCTAGAGTCGCGGCCGGCTGACGGCAAATATGTCCTGAATTTTTCTGAAAAAACAGCTAAGCTGCACGCGGGTTAAAGCCTGAGGGAGGCTGTGATGAAGCCGGTCGTTACCGCTGCGCTGGCCGTTTTTGGCCTTTTTGCCTTCGCCGCGCCGGTTCTGGCGCAACCCTACCCGAACCGCACCGTCACCATCATCGTGCCCTATTCCGCCGGTGGGCCGACCGACGAGACAGCGCGCGTGGTGGCGCGTGCACTGACGGAAAAGCTCAAGCAGAATTTCATCGTACAGAACGTCACCGGCGGCGGCACCAACATCGCCACCAACCAGGTCGCGCACGCCGCGCCGGACGGCTACACGCTGCTGCTGCACAATCTGGCGATTGCCGCGAACGTCACGCTTTATAAGGCGCTGCCGTTCGACACGGAAAAAGACCTGACCCCGGTCCTGTTCATCAATCGCAATCCGCTGGTGCTGGTTGGGCGCAAGGACCTTGAGCCGAATACGCTCACAGAACTCATCGCCTGGATGAAAACGCATCGGGCGAAGGCTGCGGTCGCGGGATTCGGCACCACGGGGCATCTCGCCACCAATATATTCCTGCAGGAAACCAAACTCACCGCCGACCAGATTCCGTATCGCGGCGGGGCTCCGCTCGTCACCGATCTTCTGGGCGGCCATGTCGACCTGTTCTTCGGCACGCCGCAGCAACTGGCGCCGCAGGTTACGGCTGGGAAGTTGAAGGCCTATGGCTTCACCACAAAAGAAAAGTCGTCGCTGCTCCCGGCCGCCGAGAGTTTTGTGCAGCTGTTTGGACCAAAGTTCGAAATTCAATATTGGCAGGCGTTGTTCGCACCGAGCGGTACGCCGGACTCGATTATGAACGAGCTGAATTCCGCATTGCAGGAGATCGTTTCCGATCCGGCCATCCTCAAGACTTGGGCGGCCGCGGGAGTCTCCGCTTTTCCGAAAGCTGAACTTTCGCCAGCGGCAGGGCGTGCGCTGCTCAAGAGCGAAATCGCGCGTTGGGGCCAAGTGATCCGCGACAACAACATTCGCATCGAACAGTAGCGAACAATCCATTGCGGACCGGCGGCGGGCTGCGCATCTGGATCGCGCCGAGGTGTTCGCGCGCCTGCGGCGGCGAATGGATCGATCAGACGATCAGGAAAACGATGACGGCCAGAGCGGCGGCAATGCCGGCCACGCTCGCCAGCAGTTGCTTGCGATGCCGCCTGGGCCCGTAGACGCCGGCGGCGCGGCGCTGCGCGATCAGCGCGGCGTCGAATTCGGCCGACGAGGAATAGGCGCAAGCCAGCGCGGCACCGGCGCGCTCGGCATAGGCCTCGAGCGCGAGCAGCTGGGCCTCGGCAAGCCTGTTAACTTGTCCGCTATTGGCGAGACGCAACATCCGCGCATGCTAACGCCGATACAGTTAACGAGGCGTTGCGCACTACCCGCTTGCCGTCGAACTGACCGGTTTGGCCCACCGCGCGGCGAGCTTGCGTTGCAATGTGCCGCCTCCCATGGCCGATTGTGCCCTGCGTGCAGCCGCAATCTGGCGGGCGGGCTCGCTTCCCGGTTCCTCGTCGGCCGCGTGAAACCGGTTGCGACCGTCATGTTTAGCGCGATAGAGCGCGGCGTCGGCGCGCAAGATCAGCGCGTCGATATCTGGCACCGCTTGGTACGACGTGGCGAGGCCGATGCTCACAGTCGCGCCGATCGCATGGTTATCGACAGCGACGCCGGCATCTTCGAAGGCGGCGCGAAGCCGCTCGGCAATATGCAGGGCGCCTTCCATCGGCTCCGGGACGATGGCTGCGAATTCCTCGCCGCCAAGCCTGCCGACGATGTCGCTCGCGCGCATGCTTTTACACGCTACCTGCGCAAATAGCCGCAGGACGCTGTCGCCAACGCCATGGCCAAAGCGATCGTTGACCGACTTGAAATGATCGAGATCGAACATCATCAGCGTCACCGGGTCGCCGCGCGCGCCTTGGTAGGTCTGCAGCTTGAGCGCAGATTCTAGGAACGCGCCGCGATTGCTCAGCCCGGTGAGAAAATCGGTCGTCGCCGCCTTGCGGTAGACGTGGACGTGATGATCCTTGACCATCAGCAGCACGATAAAGGCGGTACCGACCGCGTAAATAATCGTCTCCAGCGCGAGCACCGTCAACCAGTGAACCGCGATCGTTTCCGGCAAGAACGCCCGCATCGCAAGCGGCATCAGGAAGATCGCCGCGTAAAGGCAAGGCACCACGATCGCGGCCGTGCGCGAATAGAAAGATTTGCGCCGCTCGCGTGCGAGCTCGTATGCGATGAAGAACGTGTAGATGGCGACAACGATGGCGCCAAAAGCAACGCGCGCATTGCTGTCCACGGACAGCACCGGAATCTGGGAAAGGATCAGCCATACGATGGCGCCGGCAAAAGCGGCGAGCGGCCACAGCCGCCGCCCATAAAACAGCCGCACGCCGTTCCAGATCATGCCGCAGGCCACGAAGATCAGCGCTTCCGGGAATTCCGGCGGCACCTTGAACAGCGGTGCCGGCGCGCCCCACAGCGCGATCGAGGCGGCGCCGATCAGATAGGCCGAGCCCCACCAGGCCAATGCCCGCACATCCCGCTGCTGCAGCCAGGCAAAGATCAGGAAAAGGCCGAGAAATCCAGCGAGGCAGGCTGCCACGAACGACAGTGTCGGCACATCCAATGACGACGATTGCAGACTGGCTGCGGCGAGCATTCAATTTCCACCTGCCGCCCCCCGGCACACGCCAGACACCGGGCCGCATCGGCACAACATACCACCCTGTGCGTAGGCAAAGCCTTGCGCATTCGCGCAGGCTTCGACGAAAGACTTGTGAAAATTGGATTCAATTGCTGCGCGTTTAGGCCCGCACGGGGGTTTGGCGCCAGCTCCGGCGGTCGCTTGCGGCCGCTTTGCTCTGCGCCGCGTCGTCGGCAATCTCAGGCTCGGAAAATTCTACACGGTCGCGACCGTTCGCCTTGGCGCGATACATCGCCTGGTCGGCGGCCGCCAGCAGGCCGGCCACCGGCAACGCCGGATCGCAGCCCAACGTCACGCCGACGCTGACGCTGGGAGTGAGATCGTCGGTGCCATAATCGGCCGCCGCTTTCGCGAAATTGCGGCGCACACGGTCGGCGATCGCCACCGCTTCGCCGAGATCGCCGACCGGCAGCACCGCCGCGAATTCTTCGCCGCCGATGCGGCCGAACAGGGTGTCGGATCCGAGCGTGCGGGTCGCGGTCGATGCGAAAATCTGCAGCACCGTGTCGCCGGTGCCGTGGCCGAGCTCGTCATTGATGGTCTTGAAGCGGTCGAGATCGAACAGAAACACCGCCAGCGGCTCGAAATCGAGGCTCTGCTGCATCAGCAGCCGATTGGCGCCGTCGAGGAAGGCGCGGCGGTTGGGCACGCCGCTGAGCGGGTCGATCAGCGACGCGATCTTGTGCTGCAGCTCGGTGCGTTCCTTGGTCATGTTGAGCAGCAGGAATGCCAGCACCACCGTGAACAGCAGCGTTCCGAAGGCGAGCAGCGCGAACGACACGCCGCTCATCACCGACTGGCCTTGCAGGATCGGCGACAAGAGCGTGGCCGGAATGCGCGCCAGCAGCGCCGCGGCATAGGCAAGCAGCGCGCACACCGTCGGCCAGCGCGACATCAGCGGTTCGGAACGGCCGCGCCAGAATTCTTCCGCCGTGACCGCGGCGAGCATGGCCATCAGCGCGGAGACCAGCACCACGCGCAGATTGATGTCGGCCGCGAAGGCCGGGACCATGCAAGCGATCAGCCACAGCGTGGGCGCCGCCAACACCAGACCGGGGCGCACCGGCCGGCCATCGAAGATGCGCGCGCCCGCCCAGGTGAGCGCGGAGCCGAGCAGTACCAGTGCATTGGCGAGGGTGATCGCGATCCAGTCGGGCGCCGAGTTGTGCGTGGTGAGGAGTGCCAAGCCTAGGGCGCCAACGATATAGGCGGCGCCCCAGATCATCGGCGCGCGCACGGCGCGGTTCTGCAGCCCTGCGAATACGAGCAAGGCGCCGAGCAGCGCCGTGACGAATACCGTCACAACCGACAATGTCTGGACGTCGAGAGTCATTGGTCCCACCGCACCCTGGCCCGCGTCAAAATTAGCCTGCCATGGTTTGATAGGTGTTACTGCGCTCACCGCACTCGCTGTTAGCGTTGCCGAACGGTAAATGAAGTCGCTGCAAATCTAGGCAATAGGCCGTTACCAAAGCAAAAGGGCACGCTTTGGCGTGCCCTTTCGTCCGAATTCGCAAACTGTTTGTTAGCGCTTGGAGAACTGGAAGGAGCGCCGCGCCTTGGCCCGGCCGTACTTTTTGCGTTCCACCACGCGCGAGTCGCGGGTGAGGAAGCCGCCGCGCTTAAGCGCGCCGCGCAGATCCGGCTCGAAATAGGTCAGCGCCTTGGAGATACCATGACGCACGGCGCCGGCCTGGCCGGACAAGCCGCCGCCCGAGACGGTGCAGATCACGTCGTACTGGGTCGCGCGGTTGGCGGCGATCAGCGGCTGGTTGATCATCATGCGCAGCACCGGACGGGCGAAGAACACTTCGATCGTCTTGGTGTTGACGACGATCTTGCCGGAGCCGGGCTTGATCCAGACGCGGGCGACCGCGTTCTTGCGCTTGCCGGTGGCATAGGCGCGGCCCTGCGCGTCGAGCTTCTGCACGTATTGCGGCGCTTCCGGTGCGGCCGGCTTGAGGCTCGCCAAACCTTCCAGCGACTGTACGGTCTCGGCCACGATCAGGCACTCCTCACGTTCTTGCGGTTCATGATGCCGACATCGAGCATTTCCGGCTTCTGCGCCTCATGCGGATGCTCGGCGCCGGGATAGACGCGCAGATTTCCGAGTTGCACGCGGCCAAGCGGTCCGCGCGGCAGCATGCGCTCGATCGCCTTCTCGAGGACGCGCTCGGGGAAACGGCCCTCGAAGATCGACTTGGCCGTGCGCTCCTTGATGCCACCGATGAAGCCGGTGTGATGGTAATAGACTTTCTTCTCGCGCTTCCTGCCCGTGAACACCACTTTGGCGGCGTTGATGATGATGACGTTGTCGCCATCGTCGACATGCGGGGTGTAGGTGGGCTTGTGCTTGCCGCGCAGCCGCATGGCGACGATCGCGGCGAGACGGCCAACGATGAGCCCGGTGGCGTCGATCGCCACCCATTTCTTCTCGATGTCGGCGGCCTTGGCCGAGTAGGTCTTCATGACGAATCCTTGGAAATTTAGGCGCGCAACCGCGCCGAAGTCGTGGGCTGTGTAGCCGAGCGGAGCTGCGTGGTCAACGCCCCTGCCGCAAGGCTTTATAAACAGGATCAATGGGTTATAAGAATGGTAATTTAGCACCAGCGGCTAATCACCGCTGTGCCGGGATGGAATACGTGGCGGTGACATGCGCCACCGGCTCGTCCGAGCCGGCCGAATAGATTGCCACCTCCCCTACCGCTAAGCGTTTGCCAACCTTCAGCAATTTGGCATCGGCGATGAGGTCGGCCTGCGCCGGCTTGCGCAAAAAATTGATGGTGAGATTGGTGGTCACCGCCAGCGGCTGCGGCCCGATCGCCGAAAACACCGCGACATACATCGCGAAATCGGCAAGCTCCATCATGGTCGGACCGGATATGGTGCCACCCGGGCGCAGGTAATCCTCGTGAAAGTGCCGTCGTACGCGGATATCGGCGTATTCCACGCGCTCAAGGGTGAGCCCGCAGCCCGGATAGAACGCCTGCGGAAACACCTCATGCAGCAGTTTGGCGATTTCGTCGGCCGACATGGCTGGCGCGGGCATTGAGGTCCCCCCATGCTTTTGGGCGGACCATGCCGGGGGCCGGCGGCGTTTTCAATCCTTGCCATCGCCGGCACACGGCTTAACACTCGGGCGAACCGCACACCCGGATATCGATCCATGAATGTCCAGCCAGCCCGCGTCAGCGCAACATCCGAACCCGCGCTGCTGCGCGAGCGCGACGGCGAGATCGCCATCCTGGTGCTCAACCGGCCGCAGGCGCGCAACAGCCTGTCGGAGGCGCTGCTGGTGGCGCTCTCCGACGCATGGACGGAGATCGCCGCCGACAGGACGATCCGCGCGGTGGTGCTGGCGGCCAATGGTCCGGCCTTCTGCGCCGGCCACGATCTCAAGGAACTCACCGCGCGGCGCAGCGACGCCGACGGCGGCCGCAGCTATTTCCGCCACATCATGACGACCTGCAGCGCGATGATGCAGCAGATCGTCAACCTGCCGCAGCCGGTGATCGCCGCCGTGCAGGGCGTCGCCAGCGCCGCCGGCTGCCAGCTGGTGGCAAGCTGCGATCTCGCCATCGCCTCCTCGACCGCGAAATTCGCCACCCCCGGCGTCGACATCGGGCTGTTCTGTTCGACGCCGATGGTGGCGCTGTCGCGCAATGTGGCGCGCAAACACGCGATGGAGATGCTGCTCACCGGCGAGATGGTCACGGCCAATGACGCCGCGCGCATCGGACTGATCAATCGCGCGGTGCAGCACGGCGAAGAGCGCAAAGCGGCGCTCGCGCTCGCCAAGCAGATCGCGGCGAAATCGTCCTATGTGCTCAAGATCGGCAAGCAGGCTTTCTACCGGCAGGCCGAACTGGGTTTGGCCGAGGCTTACGCTTACGCCTCCGAAGTGATGACCGAAAACATGATGGCGCGCGACGCCGAGGAAGGCATTTGCGCCTTCATCGAGAAGCGCGACCCGTCTTGGGAAGACCGCTGATGATCGCGGCGCCGGTCGTTCCATGAACAATTCCACATTGGTCTTCACGCCGGCCGCGCGGAAAGCGCAAGGCCAGCGCGGCTCGGCCAAGGCCTATGAGCAGCGCATCGCCGAAGGCTTTCCCGACACGGTGACGGCCGAACTCGCCGCTTTCATCGCCGAGCAGGACACGGTGTATCTCGCCACCGCCAGCGCCGAGGGCGCGCCTTACATCCAGCATCGCGGCGGGCCGAAGGGCTTCCTCAAGGTGCTCGACGAGCGCACGCTCGGTTTCGCCGATTACCGCGGCAACCGGCAATACATCACGCTCGCCAATCTTTCCGAAAACGATCGCGCTTTTCTGTTCCTGCTCGATCCGGCGCGCAAACAACGCATCAAGCTGTGGGGCCGCGCGCGCGTGGTGGAGAACGATCCCGCTTTGGTCGAGCGGCTGTTCGACAAAGATTATAAGGCACGGCCCGAGCGCGCCATTCTGTTCACCATCGAAGCCTGGGACGTGAACTGCTCCTCGCACATCGTCACGCGCTTCACCGAAGCCGAGATCGAACAGGCGCTCGCCAAAGTGCAGGCCAAGATCGCCGAGCTGGAGGCCGAGAACGCGCGCCTGCGCGCGGCGCTCGCGCAACAGCCCGCGTCCGAGCCGGCGCCAAAGAAGTCACAATGAATCACGATCAATATTCCGACAGCTATATCCGCGGTATCCTCAACACGGTGAAGACCATCGCCATGGTCGGCATCTCGCCGAAGGACAACCGGCCGAGCTATTTCGCCTTCAAATATCTGCTCGAGCGCGGCTACCGCATGATCCCGGTCAATCCCGGCCAGGCCGGCAAGGACATCCTCGGGCAAAAGGTTTACGCCAAGCTTAGCGACATTCCGGAGCCGGTCGACATGGTCGATATCTTCCGCGCATCCGAACACGTGCTGCCGATCGTGCAGGAGGCGTTGACGCTCAAACCAAATCCGCAAGTGATCTGGATGCAGCTCAGCGTGCGCAACGACGAAGCGGCGGCGCTGGCCGAACAGGCCGGCCTCAAAGTGGTGATGGATCGCTGCCCGAAGATCGAATATGGCCGGCTGTCGTCGGAGATTTCCTGGATGGGGATCAATTCGCGCACACTCTCGTCCAAGCGCGCGCAGATCCTCGGCAAGGGGGTGCAGCGCATGGGGCTCAACAGCAGCACATCGCAGGGCGGCGAGACGCAAGGCGCCGACCGGGCGCAGAAAACCGAAGAAAACAGCGGCTGAACGGCGCCGCGGCGCGATCAAGCCATTCCAAATATTGGCGGTATTTTAGCCGGCCGCTTCCGAAATGGCCGCGGCTTGACCTGTCGCCTTGACGCCACACCCGACTGGCCCGTAAATCGCGCAACTTTTCCGCCTAAGGTCGCTGCGGCCGCGGGCAACAGCAAAACGGGGTAGCCATGGCCGACGCCGAACGCATTCCGGGCTTCAACACGCTGGCGATCCACGCCGGCGCCAAACCCGATCCCACCACCGGCGCGCGCGCGACGCCGATCTACCAGACCACGTCGT
The DNA here is from genome assembly GCA_016185205.1 of Hyphomicrobiales bacterium. GTDB lineage: Bacteria > Pseudomonadota > Alphaproteobacteria > Rhizobiales > Xanthobacteraceae > Pseudolabrys. Next base: position 59,481 of record JACPOA010000084.1, read on the forward strand.
TCGTGTTCGACGACGTCGATCACGCCGCCTCGCTGTTCGGCCTGCAAGCCTTCGGCAACATCTATACCCGTATCGGCAACCCGACCTGCGCCGTGCTGGAAGAGCGCGTCGCCGCGCTCGAAGGCGGCACCGCCGGCCTGGCGGTCGCCTCCGGCCATGCCGCGCAGGTGATCGTGATGCACGCGCTGATGACGCCGGGCGACGAATTCGTCGCCTCCAAGAAGCTCTATGGCGGCTCGATCAACCAGTTCAATCATTCGTTCAAGAATTTCGGCTGGAACGTGGTGTGGGCCGATCCCGACGACATCGCCTCGTTTGAAAAAGCGGTCACGCCGAAGACCAAGGCGATCTTCATCGAGTCGATCGCCAATCCGGGCGGCGTCATCACCGACATCGAGGCGATCGCCAAGATCGCGCGCAAGGCCGGCGTGCCGCTGATCGTCGACAACACGCTGGCGACGCCCTACCTGTGCAAGCCGATCGATTACGGCGCCAACATCGTGGTGCATTCGCTCACCAAGTTCCTCGGCGGCCACGGCAACTCGATCGGCGGCCTGATCGTCGACGGCGGAAACTTCAACTGGACGCGCAAAGGGCAATACCCGATGCTGTCGGAGCCGCGCCCGGAATATTCCGGCATCGTGCTGGCCGAGACCTTCGGCAATTTCGCCTTCGCCATCGCCTGCCGCGTGCTCGGCCTGCGCGACCTCGGACCGGCGCTGTCGCCGTTCAACGCCTTCCTCATCATCACCGGCATCGAGACGCTGCCGCTGCGCATGCAGCGCCACTCCGAGAACGCGCAAGCCGTCGCCGAATGGCTGGTGAAACGGCCGGAGGTGGCCTGGGTGAGCTATCCGGGATTGGCCGGCGACAAGTACAATGCGCTGGCCAAGAAATACGTGCCGAAGGGCTGCGGCGCGGTGCTCACCTTCGGCCTCAAGGGCGGCTACGACGCCGGCGTCAAGCTGGTGTCGAACGTGAAGCTGTTCTCGCATCTCGCCAATATCGGCGACACCCGCTCGCTCATCATCCACCCCGCCTCCACCACGCATAAGCAATTGTCCGATGCGCAGAAGGTGCAGGCCGGCGCCGGACCCGACGTGGTGCGCCTCTCGATCGGGCTGGAGGATGCGGCCGACATCATCGCCGATCTCGAACAGGGATTGAGCGCTAAGTGAGCACTACGGTCGTCCTCGGCACGGCGACGCCGGGCGGCGGCTTCCCGCTCTATGGCGGCGCCTTCGCCGAGACCATCAACGAGACCGACAACTCGCTCGCGGTCGAGCCGCGCAACACCAAAGGCTCGACCGAGAACATCCCGCTGCTGGAAGCGGGAGCGCTCGACATCGCGCTGGTCACCGGCGAACCGGCCTACGAGGCGTGGGAAGGCATCGGGCGGCCGCGATCGGAGCTGAAGATCGTCGCCGCCATGTATTCGACCGCCGGCATGCTTGTCGTGCGCGGCGACAGCACGGCGCGTTCGATCAAGGACCTGCTCGGCAAACCGGTGGCGTTCGGCGCCAAGGGCTCGGGGCTCACCATCCTGTCGCGCTATGTGCTCGACGGGCTCGGGCTCGACCAGGCTCGCGATTTTCAGGCGATCTTCCTCGACAAAGCCGGCGACGGGCCGGCCATGGTGCTCGACGGCCGCGCCGCGGCGCTGTGGGGCGGCGGCGTCGGCTGGCCCGGCTTTGCGGCGGTGGCGCAGGCCGGCGGCCGCTTCATCGCGCCCTCGCCTGAAGAAGCCACGCGCATCCGCGCCAAGCACAGCTTCCTGAAAGCGACCACGCTGCCGGCCGGCAGCTATCCGGGGCAGACCGAAGCTGTGAACTCGGTCGGCTCCTGGAGCTTCGTGCTGGCTCGCCCGACGCTCACCGACGATACCGCCTACGCGCTCGCCCACGCCCTGCACAAAGGCCACGCCGCCTTCGTCAAGCGGCTGGCGCAGGCGGCCGAGACCACGCCGCAGAACACCGCCGCCGCCGCGCCACAGCCCGAACTGATTCATCCGGGCGTGCGGAAATATTTAAGAGAGATTGGGCTGTAGGCGTTTATTTCTTCAACGTCCTTGCGACGTAGTCGCGTATAAAATCGAGCGTTGCCGGCGCGGTCCAGATGTCGGTGACCTTCTTGTCGGTCGCCTGCCCGCTGGCCGCCATGCGCTCGCTCACCGCCTGGCGGATTTGCATTTTGGTCTGCGCGAAAGCCGGCGGCGACAGCGCGGCGAGCGATTGCGCGGCGGCCATGGCCCGCTCCATCATCAGCGCGGGCGCCACCGCCTCGTTGACCCAGCCGCGATGCGCCGCCACATCGGCGGCGAAGGTCTCGCCGCTGAGGATTGTCTCGCTGAAAAAATACGGCGGCACCGCGAAGCGCACGATCTCGAAGGCGAGCGCCGGAAACGGCACGCCCACCAGCAGTTCGGTGACGCCGATGCGCCCGCTCTCGCGCGCCATAATGCGGCGGTCGGCGCAAGCCGCGAGCACCGCGCCGCCGGCGATGGCGTGGCCGTTGATCGCGGCCACCACCGGTTTGGGATGGAAGAACACCGTGTCGTAGAGCTTGTGCAGGACGGGCAGGAATTTGCGGATGTAGTCGGCGCCGCCCTCGCTCAGCCGCTTGAGATCGACGCCGGCGGAAAACATGCGGCCCTGCCCGGTGATCACCACCGCCTTGGCAGCGGAGCCGCGCAGCTCCTGGAAGCGCGCGGCCAGCGCCTCGCAGAACTCGAGGTCGAGCGCATTGGCCTTGCCGTGCATCAGCGTCAGCACGGCGATACCGTCATTGATTTTGACGTCGATCATGCGGCCACCGCCGCCGTGCGCGGCAACTGAAGCGCATGATGGGTTAGCCGCTCGGCATAGACCACCGCGTAAGTCAACACCACGATCGCCGCCACCTGGTGCGCTAGCGCAAGCCCGAGCGGCGCCTCGTACAGCAGCGTGACGATGCCGAGCGCGGCCTGCAGCGTCACCAAGACTGCCAGTACGACCGCGCCGCGCAGCTCGCTGCGCAAGCGCCAGGCGGCATAGACCTGCAGCAGCGCCAGCGCCCAGATGCCGTCGGCCAGCATGCGATGGTTGATCTGCACGACGAGATCGTTCTCGAACAGATTGCGCCAGAGCGGGCTGATGAACAGCAGCCGGTCGAGCGACGGTATCCATTCGCCATCGATGGTCGGCCAGGTGTTGTATTTCAATCCGGCATCGAGCCCGGCCACCAGCGCACCGAGATAGATCTGCACCAGCAGCAGCGCCGCGAGCGCCAGCGCGCCGAGCCGCAGCAGTCCGGGCGCATCGCTCGGCCGGCGCGGCACGATCTGCTGCGCCGTCCACAACACCGCCGCGTAGATCGCGCAGGCGAACGTCATATGGAACGCCAGCCGGTATTGCGAGACCTTGGTCAGCGTGCTGCCGGCGAGTCCCGACGACACCATCCACCAGCCAACCACGCCGAGCAACGCACCGGCGGCAAAGATCGTCCACAGCCGCAGCCGCAGCCCCGGCGGAATCCAGCCGCGCCACAGAAAGAATAGGAACGGCAATAGGAACACCGCGCCGGTTAAGCGCGCCAGCACCCGGTGCGACCACTCCCAATAATAGATCACCTTGAACTGATCGAGCTGCATGCCGCGGTTGAGTTCGCGGTATTGCGGAATTTCCTTATATTTCTCGAACTCAGCCTGCCAGGCCGGCTCGCTCACCGGCGGCAGCACGCCGGTGACCGGCTTCCATTCGACGATCGAAAGCCCCGACACGGTGAGCCGGGTGGCGCCGCCGATCGCCAGCGTCAGGAAAATCATCGCCGCCACCGCGAACAGCCACAGCCTTAGCGCACGCGGGCGATAGTCAGGGGTTGAAATAAGATCGGACATGGCATGCCGCCTTGCAGGAGACGGCGCGGACCATATAGTCAGGCGCGCTGCACCGCAAATGACACCGGCGAAGACCACCTATGTCCATCCGCAGCCGCAAGCTGATCGGCACCGTCGCTTTGCTGCTGCTGGCGACGGCCTGGGGCCTGTTGGCGATGGCGCTGGCGCAGTCGGTCTTGACCGATATCAACGGCTTCGTGGCAGCGATTTTCTACGTCGTCGCCGGCTTGGGCTGGGTGCTGCCGGCGATGCCGATCGTGAGTTGGATGGCGAAGCCGGATAAGACGAAGGTATGAAGCGCGCGGCGAGATCGTGGCGCAAGTTATGCCAGCGTCTATTTGAGCACACCCTTTCGCCGGAAATGTTCGTCTTCGATTTGCCTGGTCGCCGTCTCAAGCCACTGCATGACCCCCTCAAGCATTTTTCGCAAATCGCGGATTTGAACAGCGTCAGCAACGCTAGCCATCACCATTCCAGGCTCCGGATCGTGCCCGAGCACACGCTTGAAGTCAGGCGCATATTTCGTAACGAACACGTATGCATCCTCATCAGGGAACCGTCTGATTGCAAAGTGAGCCAAAAGGTTCCGAAGCGTACGGCCTTGCTTGATCCGTTGAAACGCGATGACATTATTCGACGTTAGCTCTGGCATGCTCTCAAGGATGGTCTCCACGTCACCAATGGGGATACTGCCGGATTTACCCTTCCACCTGGTAGGTAACAGATTTTCGTGGTCGAGGATTTCGACAAACCTGCGAAGATTGAAGTCCATATAGCTGTACATCACGATGATAGCGCCAATCAGTTCAAGGTCTTCCCTTGCAGGTGCGGGCCAACGCTGCGTAATTTCTTCTTTGGCAGCCCTCAGCTTGCTCATCAGAGACTGTAGACGAGGCGTATCTCGGTTTGGAGGCAATGCCATATCGTCGTCTCACGCCGCGTCCGCCGGTCTTACCCGCTTCGCGATCTCGCTGCCCTTTTCCCGCTCCACCACCGCGATGTCGTACTGGCTCTGCAAGTCAAGCCAGAACTGCGCGCTGTTACCGAAGTAACGGCCGAGCCGCACAGCCGTGTCGGCGGTGATCGAACGCCGCGCGTTGAGAATATCAGTGATACGGCCGGACGGCACGCCGATGTCGAGCGACAGCCGATTGGCGGAGAGTTTGCGCGCCGTCAGTTCGCGCTTGAGCAGTCGGCCGGGATGGGAAACGGGAGCCATGGTCTATCCTCTGTGGTAGTCGACGATCTCGACCTCGTAAGCGTCGCCTTTCTTGAACTCAAAACAGATGCGCCAGCGCTCGTTCACGGTCATCGCCCATTGGCCTTTGCGGTCGCGCGAGAGCTTGTGCAGACCGATGCTCTTCAAAGGGCTGAGGTCGTTCAGCGACTTCGCCACATTCAGTGCCAGCAGCAGATCGATCGCCTTCTCGAAGTCGAGGCCACGCAATGCGTTCGGCCGCTCGCCTTCCCAGACCTTGCGGGTCACGGAATTCCGCCACGACCGGATCATGGCATAAATATACTACGTTAAACGGTGAACTTCAAGATACCTGCGCGTGCCCAAGGGGGATGAGCGAAGCGCCGCCTCGTCCCCCAACTTATCCTCACCTCACGCGAAAAACCCCTTTCATTTCAACGCTAAAAATAACTTATCCTCCCCCTCACTAACCGCCCTTATATTCCTAGTCGCCCGTTCCTTTCGAGGGACGCGAACCGGTTGCGCCGGCTCGTGGGGAACGGGTCGGCGCCCGCGGGCGTGCTCTGAGCAGGAGCACGCTCCCGGGCGGCGCCGGGCTCCGCCCGCCGGCATTAGGACCGGCCGCGAGGAGCTCGCTGACGGGTGGGGCCCGGTTGCTCGCCCGAAAGCGCGGCCCGGCGCCGCAAAGACGCCGAGGACGGCGCGCCGAAAGGCGCCCGCTAGAATTGGCCGCGCCGATTAGGCGCGCCGTCCCCTCCCTTTGCGAAGGGAGGGCGAAAGGGAAAGCCTCGGGCGCAATCATGCGCCGCGAGAACGATGGAGGTTGCCTGGATGAGTTATCCGAACATCACGACACCCGCCCCGAGCGCAAGCGAACTTGCCCGCCGCGCCGACAACGACACGCGCCGACGCATCCACCAACGCGCGACCGCATTGCAGCTGAATGTGCTCGACGCCTACGAACACATCCTCGCTATGATCGCGCAAGAGCAGCAGACGAGCGCGCTGAGCGTCGCCGACACGCGGCGCCAATACGCCAACATGCTGCACGCGGCCGAGGTCTGCGAGAAAGCCTTCTGCCGCCGCACGCGGAGTTGCCAGGGCGAGCCGGCGGATTGCCTGCGCGTGCTGTTGCCGGCGATCGGACTCGACAAAGCCGTCGCGCGTCTCGTCGAGCGACGCAAGCGGTCGCAGCGCAAGCGGATCGTCGCAGAATGACGAAAGCGCTACGCCGCATTCACCCGGCGGAAGCCGTTCCACATGGCGGTGGCGGCGCCCGACATCAGCACCTTGAGATAGCGCTGGCGCTGGAACTCGCCGTTGACCGAAATGCGCGGCAGCGCGGTCAGATGGTCGCGGTGCTCCTGGAACAGCACGCCCGGCCGCGTGGTGACCGCGGTCTTGAAGCCCAGTTCGGCGGCGATGCGGAATTCGCGCGGGCCGGCCGAGGTCGCGTCGCCCACCGGATAGGCCAGATGCCGCGGCCGCTGGCCAAGCGCCGCCTCCAGCACCGAGCGGCTCATCTCGATCTCGGCGCGCACGGCGGCATCGTTCGGCAGCTTCTTGAGGATCGGGTGATTGACCGTATGCGCGCCGATGGTGACCAGCGGATCGGCGGCGAGCTGCACGATCTCCTCCCAGCTCATGCACAGCTCGCGGCAAAACGAGGCGATATCGACGCGGTAACGGCCGCACAGGTCGCGCACCACGCGGCGCAGCGCGTCTTCGGTCTTCATGCTGCGCAGGTAGCCGTAGACCGCTTCATACAGTTCGCGCTTCTCCCGCACCGAGCCGCATTCGAAGAACTGGTCCTTGCCGTCGATGACAAGACCGATGCGCTTGTTCTGCGCGATCACCGCTTCGAGCGCGACCCACCACAATTCGCCGAGCCGATCGGGGAAGCTGGTCGGGATGTAGAGCGCGAACGGCATCTGATATTTCTTCAGCAGCGGATAGGCCCAGCGCAGCAGATCCTTGTAGCCGTCGTCGAAGGTGAGGCAGACGAAGCGACGCTTGTAGTCGCCGGCGATGAAACGCCGGTGCATTTCGTCGAGCGAGACCACATCGATGCGCGAGCGCTTAAGCCGCCGCAGCAGGCGCTCCAGGAACTCCGGCGTGATTTCGAGCAGCCGGTTCGGCTGGAATGCGTCGGAGCGCGGAGGGCGCACGTGATGCAGCGTCAGGATGCTGCCGACGCCGCCAACCAGCGGACGCATCACATGATGCATGCCGCTGAAATAGAGCGTCTCCAGCCCGGTGCGGATGATGGTTTTCTTCAATCCTGGCAAGTTCCCACGCGCCCCAAGCGAAGTCGTAGCGACTATTCCGATGCTTTATTGATAAATGCTTGCGAACCTATGACCAGCGTTAACTTAACAGCGCCGTTTGCCAAGTTTCTCCCAACATCAGGCCGCACACGGTCTTGTAGTCGATGGTATGCGGTCTGCGCCGCCTGCGCGCGCGGCTGTCCATCGCACCTTAGTCGAAGCGCGGATTACGCCGCGGCGGACTGCGCGCTGCCCGCGAGCAGCGTGACGTCGGCAAAGCCCGCCATCATCAGCCGTTCGCGCGCGGCCCGCGTCGCCGGATGGGGCGGATCGGCCGCCACCAGCACGGCGCGCGTGGCAAGCGGCGCGAACCGCTCCACCGCGACATCCGCGGCAGAGCCGACATCGAGCACCACGTGATCGTAGCTGCGCACCAGTGCCTCGATCACGGTCGCCAGCATCGGCGAGGCGGCGAGTGTCGCGCCGTCGTTTCCGACATTGCCGGTGGCCACCAGATGCACGTTCGAATACTGGTCGCGCGTGATGATGTCGCCGAACGAGGCCGTGCCCTGCACCAGTTCGGCGATGCCGGGCGCCTTCGGATCGGTCGAAATGATTGACAGATTGGGCGCCCCGAACGCCAGATCGACCAGCACGACATTGGCGTCCTTCGCCAGCGCCCGCGCCAGCGTGATGGCGGCATAGGTGGTGCCGACATTGCGCATGGTGCCGACCACGGTGACGCGGCGGCCGGCATCGCCGGCGGCCCGCAAATTGCGGGCGATCTGCTCCACCGTGCTGACCGGCAATGACATGACCGCAACACCGCCGTCAAAACCGGCGGCCGGCGCCAAAGGCGGTGACGCAACGCGCGGCGGCACTGGCGCCGTCGCAGGCATTGCCGGCGGTTCATAGGCCGGCGCGTCATAGCCGGCGGATGCATAGCCATAGGCATAGGAGGACGACGGCGCCGGCCCCAGCAGCACGCCGGTCACGGTGAAGCCCGCCGACAAGGCGAAGGCGGCGAAGGCCACGATCAACACCGTCGGCAATTTTTTCGGATAGGCCGGCTTGATGGCGGGCGTGGCGCGCGAAATGATGCGTGCCTCCGGCGGCGCGGCATTGATGTTGTCGCGCGCGGAGGCTTCGCGATATTTCACCAGATAGGATTCGAGCAGGTCGCGCTGCGTCTTGGCCTCGCGTTCGAATGCGCGCAATTGCACGTCCTGCTCGTTGCTCTGCGAGGCCAGCTTCTTGACCTGATCGAGGCTCGCGGTCAGCGACTCCACCCGGTTGCCGGCGACCGCGGCATCGTTGTCGAGCTGGCGCGCAAGCCGCTCGCCTTCGACCTTGATCTGGCGATCGAGCTCGCCGATCTGTGCCTTCAATTCCTTGATGCGCGGATGCTGATCGAGCAGCGTCGAGGATTGCTCGGCGAGCTGCGAGCGCAGCGCCACGCGCTGCTCCACCAGCCGGCGCATGGAATCCGAATTGGCGATGTCGGAGGACTCCACCGGCTTGCCGGAGCGTACCTGATCGCGCAATTGCCGCGCGCGTGCTTCGAGATCCGCCTTCTGACCGCGCGCCGCCGAGATCTGCGAATTGATCTCGGTGAGCTGCTGATTCGGCAGCGAGCTATTGTTAGAGCCGACAAACAGATTGGACTTAACGCGATATTCTTCGACCTTGGCCTCCGCCTCCTCGACCTTCTTGCGCATCTTCTCGATTTCGACGGCGAGCCAATTGCCGGCGGCGCGGGTCTGGTCCTGCTTGGCCGACTGCTGCATAGCGAGATAATTTTCGGCCACCGCATTGGCGACGCGGGCGGCCACCTCCGGATCGGCCGAACTGAAGTCGACGGAAATCACGCGCGACTTCTCGATCGCAAACACGTTGAGCCGGTCGTAATAGGCTTCGAGCGTGCGCTCGTCCTGCGACATCGTACTGGGATCGCGACCGATGCCGATCAGCCCGAGCAGCGTCCTGAGCAGCGATGTGCCGCTCACCGTGGGATCGAATTCGGGATTGGCAGCGAGGTTTTCTTTTTTGATCACCTCACGCGCGAGATCGCGCGACAGCACGACCTGGATCTGACTGGTCACCGCTTCGGGATCGATCGTGGCCAGCGCCCCGCCGCTCTTGTCGGCCTCGGCGCGCATGAACACGTTCTCGCGCACCTCCAGCAACAAACGCGACTCGGAGCGATAGCGCGGCGTGATCATATTGACGACCAGGAAGGCGGCCGCCGCCGATAGCAGCGTCAGCCCCAAGATCATCTTTTTATTGCGCCACAGCGCGCGGCCGAGGCCGCGCATATCGGGCTCACCGGCCATGACCACAGGCGCAACGACCGGCGCTGGCGGGGGGGCTGCTTTCGACTTCTTACTGAACACCATCACTACTCCAAACGCACGACTCTGAGGCGCCGGAGTGATTTCAAACTATTATGGTTGCTTCTACGTTAATTGCGCCGGCAAAGTCGCCGACAGTTAGGTTTTGTTAACCATACCGATGGCCTAATCCTTTCCGCATTGTCATCACCCGGCCCGGATTCGTTTCGATGCGGGGAGCCCGACTGCTGTTAGCCGTATTGGCCGCGCTTGCGGTTGGCGCCTGTGCGTGCCAGCAGCCGACCTATTACGTGCTCAATCCCAATACCGGCCAGCCGGTGCCGGTGGTGGCCCAGCAGCAATTCGCGCAGCCGCGATACGCCGCGCAGACCTATGGCCAGCCGGTTTATCCGCAGCCATCGCCCACGCAATCCGACCGCGGTCTGTACTCGTCCTCGCCGGCCTATGCCCAGCAGGCTTATGACCAGCCGCGATATGCGCAGCCCGTTTACGCGCAGCCCACGTATCAGCCGCCGGCGAGCGGCGGGCGCGGCCTGTTAACGCAAGGCGGCCCGTTCGCCGCGCAGCCGCGCTATGCCGTGCCGCAAGGCGGACCCTATGTCGCCGCGCCGAATGCTTACGCGCCCGGCGGCGCCGTGATGGTCGAGGAGCGGTGATCCCAGCCAATGACTGCACTTAACATTCTGCACGTGTTTCGCGCGCCGGTCGGCGGGCTGTTCCGCCACGTGCTCGACCTCACGCAGGAGCAGATCGCGCGCGGGCATCGCGTCGGCTTGATCGCCGACAGCAACACCGGCGGCGCGCGCGCCGACGAGGTCCTGCGGCAACTCGAGCCCTCGCTCGCGCTCGGCCTCACCCGCATTGCGATGCGCCGTCACGCCGGTCCGGGCGATATGATCGTGCTCGCCCATGTCATACGCCGCATCGCGCAAAGCGGCGCCGACGTGGTGCATGGCCACGGCGCCAAAGGCGGCGCCTATGCCCGCTTGGCCTTCAACAATCCGCGTGCCGTGCGCACCTATACGCCGCATGGCGGCAGCCTGCTGTTCGGCCACGATACATGGGCCGGAAAATTCTATCTGGCGACCGAGCGGCTGCTGATGCTGCGCGGCGATTTGTTCCTGTTCGAGAGCGCCTACAGCGCGGAGGTGTTCCGCCGCAAGATCGGCGCGCCGGCCGGGCTCGTGCGCATCGTCCATAACGGCGTGTCGAGCAAGGAATTCGAGCCGATCGAAACGCGCGCCGACGCCACCGATCTGGTGTTCATGGGCGAACTGCGGCCGGTGAAAGGCATCGATATCCTGATCGATGCGATTGCGCTGCTCAAACGTGACGGCCGCGGCGTGACCGCGACGCTGGTCGGCGACGGCCCCGACCGCGAGCCGCTGCGCGCGCAGGTCGAACGCCTGGGGCTTGCCAGCGCGATCCGGTTCATGCCGGCGATGCCGGCGCGCCAGGCGCAAACGCTCGGCCGCATCATGGTGGTGCCGTCGCGGGCCGAATCCCTGCCCTATGTGGTGCTGGAAGCGGCGGCCGCGGCGGTGCCGATGATCGCCACCCGGGTGGGCGGCATCCCGGAAATCTACGGGCCGCTGTCGGATACCCTGGTGGAACCCGAGAATGCCGGCGCGCTGGCCAAAGCCATCGCCCGGACCATCGACCAGCCCGCAATCACCACCGAAGTCGCCCGCAGCGTACGCGAACGCGTGGCGGCGTCATTTTCGGTCGAAAGCATGGTCGACGGCGTGCTGTCCGCCTACCAGGTCGCCCAGGCGGCTTTGCATGCCGCTGGACGGCGTTAATGGATTTTTGAGCACGCCGATAAGCCTTTCTTGAGACTCTTTCCTTAGAAATTTCCGTGAATAATTAAGGCAAAACGCGCCGCCACCACGCCTGCGCTTGGCCGGCGCAAGTAATGGCGTCAGCATGACCGACAGCGATCTTGGTCCATCACTGAGCGCGACCAGCGCCGCGGCGGTCATCGATCGTTTGCGGGCCGGCTCGCGCGCCGCCGCAAAACCGCAATCGCTGTCGCCGGAAGCGCTCGCGGTGGCCGAGGCGCCGACGCCGACCCCGATTTCGCCGATCGTGCTCGCCGGCTTCGTGCGCATCGCCGAATTCGCGCTCGTCGTCGTGGTCGGCTTTGTGATGTATGCCACCTACCTGCCGATCGATGAGGATATCTGGCGCTACCTGGTCGCCATTCTCGCGATCGCGAGCTTGTCGACGCTCGCCTTCCAGACCGCCGACATCTATCAGGTGCAGGCCTTCCGCGGCTACGAGAAGCAATATATGCGGCTCGCCTCGGCCTGGTCGGTGGTGTTCCTGATCGTCATCGGCGCATCGTTCTTCGCCAAGGCCGGCGATATGTTTTCGCGCGTCTGGCTCGGCACCTTCTACGTCAGCGGTCTCGCCGCGCTCGTGCTCTCGCGCAACATGCTGTTCTATCTGGTGCGCGAGTGGACGCGCGAGGGCCGCCTTACCCGGCGCACCGTGATCGTGGGTGGCGGCGACTTTGGCGTGGGCGTGATCGAGGAATTGCGCGCGCAAAAAGACACCGGCGTCGAGATCATCGGCCTGTTCGACGACCGCGGCGACGACCGCAGCAGCTCCGACTGCGCCGGCGAGCGCAAGCTTGGCACCGTCGACGATCTGGTCGAATTCGGCCGCCGCACGCGCGTCGATCTGGTGATCTTTTCGCTGCCGATCTCGGCCGAAGGCCGCATCCTGCAGATGCTGAAGAAATTGTGGGTGCTGCCGGTCGACATCCGGCTTGCCGCCCACACCAATAAGCTGCAGTTCCGTCCGCGCTCCTATTCCTACATCGGCGAAGTGCCGGTGCTCGACGTGTTCGATCGGCCGATCGCCGATTGGGACGTTGTGATGAAATGGCTGTTCGACAAGATCATCGGCGGGCTGTTGCTCATCGCCGCGCTGCCGCTGCTGGCCGTGATCGCGATCGCCATCAAGCTCGATAGCCGCGGACCGGTGCTGTTCAAGCAGAAGCGCTACGGCTTCAACAACGATCTGATCGAGGTCTACAAATTTCGTTCGATGCGGGACGATGCGACCGATGCCCATGCCAACAAGCTCGTCACCAAGAACGACCCGCGCGTCACCCGTGTCGGCCGCATCATCCGCAAGGCCAGCCTCGACGAGCTGCCGCAGCTGTTCAACGTGGTATTCAAAGGCAATCTCTCGCTGGTCGGCCCGCGTCCGCATGCGGTCAACGCCAAGGCCGAGGCGCGGCTCTATGCCGAGGCGGTCGACGGCTATTTCGCCCGCCACCGCGTCAAGCCGGGCATCACCGGCTGGGCGCAGATCAACGGCTGGCGCGGCGAAACCGACACGCAAGAGAAGATCCAGCGCCGCGTCGAGCACGACCTCTACTACATCGAGAACTGGTCGGTGCTGCTCGATCTCTACATCCTGGCGCGCACGCCGTTCGCCCTGCTCAAGACCGAGAATGCCTATTGATCACCGCACGCGACATGGCCGTTGCGCCGGCGCCGCCGATGCAGGCGCACGCGGTTGCGTTGCGCGAACGCATCCTGCTCATGGTGCTGTACGTTACTGTGCTGATGAGCTCTGTCGCGTTCATCGAGCCGTCGCCGCATGACGCGCTGATGGGTTTGCTGGCGGTCGCCTGCCTGGTGGCCGGCGTTCGCTTCGAGCGCCACATCGTGCTGCTGTTCATGCTCTTGCTGATCTGGAATTTCGGCGGACTGCTGTCGCTGCTCAATGTTCCAGGCGAACAGCGGACGATCCAATACGCCGCCACCTCGCTCTATCTGGCAATTGCTGGCATATTGTTTGCGAGCCTCTTCTCCCATAACACGATGGCGCGCATCGTAACGGTGCGCGCCGCCTATGTGCTGACGGCAACCATCGTTTCGCTCGCAGGCATCGCCGGCTATTTCAACCTGTTTCCGCATGCCCACGATCTGTTCGCGACATACGACCGCGCGCTCGGCGGCTTCAAGGATCCGAACGTCTTCGGCCCGTTCCTGATCTGGCCGGCTTTGGTGGTGCTCGACCGCATCCTCATACGCCGAATCAGCCTCATCGACTTAGGTCTCGCCGGCATCCTGCTGCTCGGCCTGCTGTTGAGCTTCTCGCGTGGCGCCTGGCTTCATTTCGCGGTGTCGTGTGTGATCATGATCATGCTCGCCTTCGTGACGGCGGAAACGACCCGCGCCCGCATGCGCATCTTTACAATGACCGCGGTCGCGATGGCCGCGCTGGCGGCACTGCTCGTTATCGCACTGTCGTTCGATACGATTGCCGAGATGTTTCGCGAGCGCGCCCAGCTCACGCAATCTTACGACGTCGGCAGCGGCGGCCGCTTCACGTTGCAGGAATTGGCGATCGGCGAAATGCTGAATTTCCCGAACGGCATGGGTCCGTTCGAATTTTCGCGCGTGCATGGGCTGCAGCAGCACAACGTCTATTTGCAGACCTTCCTGGTCTATGGCTGGCTGGGCGGCGTAGCCTATCTCACGCTGCTGGTGGCGACGATGTGGACCGCGTTGCGGACCGTGTGCGTGCGCACGCCGTGGCAGCCTTATCTGATTTGCGCCTTCGCGGCCTTTGTCGGCGTAGTGGTCGAAGGCTTCGTGATCGATACCGATCACTGGCGGCATTTCTTTCTATTGCTTGGCATGATCTGGGGGCTGGCAGCCGCCACCCTCAAACGCACGCGGCCCGGCAATGCCGTAATGTCGACCGGTCAGGTTAGCCATGTCGGCGCTGCTTGAATCCTTTGCGCGCGTTGGCGCGCCCGCGCGGCCCAGTGTCTTGCGCCGGCTGTGGCGATACCTGCCGCAGCAAACGCGCGTGCAGCTGCAATGCCATCTCGCGCGCCTGATCGCGCCGACCCCCGACCGCGCGGCGCGCGGCGGCTTTCCGCTGGCGATTGCCGGCCTGCTCTCCACCGCGAGCGGGATCGGCGAAGGCGCCCGCCTCGCTTATGCCGCGCTTGATGCCTCGGGCTACAAGCCCGCGGCGTTCGATCTCAGCGGCGCCTTCGGCCAAACGGAATTAGCAACGCCGTCGTATCGCCGCGCGCTGTCGGCCGGCGGCGGCAGCCTGATCGTCCACCATAATGCTCCATTCATGCCGCAAGCCCTGTGGGCGCTCGGCCGTGCCCGTATCCGTGGCCGCCGCATCATCGGCTACTGGGCCTGGGAGCTGCCGCAGCTGCCGCCGATCTGGTTGGCCGGCTTTCGCTTCGTGCACGAGATCTGGGTGCCGAGCCGGTTCACCCGCGACGCCGTCGCCGCCGCGACCAATCTGCCGGTGCATGTCGTGCCGCACCCGCTGCCGAAGATGCCGGTCACGCCGAATATGCGCGGCAAGCTCGGACTGCCGCAGAACGCGCTGGTCGTGCTCAACGTGTTCCACCTCAGTTCGGCCTTCAGCCGGAAAAATCCTCTGGCCGCCGTCGCCGCCTTCCGCCGTGCCTTCGGCGATGCGCCCAACCGCGTGCTGGCGATCAAGTTGATCGACAATGGCGCGCAGCGCGCCCGGCAGGAGCTCGACGCGGCGATCGCCGGCGCGTCCAATATCCGCGTGATCGAGGGCATGCTGCCGGAAGCCGACATGACCGGGCTCATGCAGGCCGCTGACATCGTGATTTCGCTGCACCGCTCGGAAGGCTTCGGCCTGGTGCCGGCGCAAGCGATGGCGCTCGGCAAGCCGGTCATCGCCACCGGCTGGTCGGGAAACCTCGACTTCATGAACGAGCGCAATTCTGCGCTGGTGTCGTATTCGCTGGTGCCGGTGTGCGATCCCGATGGCGCCTTCGACGCCGCCGACCAGCGCTGGGCCGACGCCGACGTCGAGCACGCGGCGGACTGGCTGCGCCGGCTGGCGAGCGAAGCGGAACTGCGCGCCCAGCTGGGGGCCGCGGCGGCGGCCGATGTCAACTCTTTGCTGGCGCCGGAGCGGTTCGCCAGCACGGTCGCCGACCGCCTCGGCGGGACGGTGCCGCCGGCGCCAACGCGATAGGTAAATCGCGGCTTTTCAGGCCAAACCGGCCTTGAGGGTTCAGTAACCGGCGCCCCTTTAAGATGGCGCCATTCCTGCGGTTTTTCTCGATCGGGTCATGCAATGGGCGACTATTTCAAGCAATCGCAAGCGCTCGCGCAGGCCACCCTGCAGGCAGCCCCGCTCATGTCCGGCGTTGCGCCGCGCATCGCGATCAATGGCCGTTTTCTGACCCAGCGCGCGTCCGGCGTGCAGCGGTTTGCGGCCGAGACCATCAAGGCCATCGACGCCCTGCTCGACAGCGACGCCTATCGGACGCTGAAAGGTCGCATTGAGATTCTCGCGCCGCCGAAGGCGCGCGATTTTCCGCTCAAGAATATCCCGCTCCGCCGCGCCGGATTTTTCTCCGGCTACCTCTGGGAGCAGTTCGAATATCCGCTGCACGCCGGCGGACAGCTGCTGCTCAACCTGTGCATGCTCGGGCCGCTGATCGCACGCCACCAGATCGTCGTGGTGCATGACGCGACCGTACGCGCGCTGCCCGATAATTTTTCGCCGCGCTTTCGCGCCGCTTACGGCTTTCTCATCCCGCGCCTGTGCCGGCGCGCCGATCTGGTCGTGACGGTGTCCGAATTCTCCCGCCTGGAGATCGGCAAATGGTATGGCGCCGAGGTCGATACCATGCCGGTCTGTTACGAGGGCGGCGACCACATCACGGCGGTGGTGCCCGACCTGACGGTGCTTGACCGGCTCGACTTGCGCGGCCGCAAATTCTTCCTCGGCGTCGGCGTCGACTCCTCGAACAAGAACATCGCCAAAGTCGTCGAGGCCTTTCAGGCAGCCAAGCTCGACAACACCATGCTGGTGCTGACGGGCGCGCGCGACCCGCGCGTGTTCGGACATTTCGGCGAGGTCAACTCCGACGGCGTGCGCATGATCGGCTATGTCTCCGATCAGGAATTGCGTGCCTTGTACGAGCACGCGCTGGCGCTGGTGTTTCCTTCGCTCTACGAAGGTTTCGGGCTGCCGCCGGTGGAAGCGATGACCTGCGGCTGCCCGGTCGTGATCAGCGAGCAACCGGCGCTGCTCGAAGTCTGCGGCGATGCTGCGCTGCGCTGCGAGGCCAACGACGTGGCGGCGCTCAGCCGGCACATGTGCACGCTCCATGACGACGAGAGCTTGCGCCAACGCATGTCCGCGGCCGGTCGTGAGCGGGCGCGTCGCTTGACCTGGGCTGCGACCGCGCGCGCATTGCTCAATCATAGCCTGGCGCTCGGTGCAAAACGGGCTCGCACGACATGAAGCGACGCATGATCTCAATCCCTTTCTTTCTGCTTCGCACCACCACCGCCGGGGCCGCGCTGCTCACCGGCCTGTTGCAGACTTTCGTCTTCGCGCATGTGCTCAGCCCCGAACGGTTTTCGATTTTCATTCTCGTCGCCGCCATCGGCTATTCACTCTGGCTGATCGACCTCGGCATCGTAAAGATTCTGTTTGTACGCCTGCGCGCGCGATTCCTAACGAGCGACCGTAGCGATGCGGTCGCCGGCCACGCCACCGCGGTCGTGCTGTTCTATTTTGTGCTGGCGAGCATTGGCGCCCTGCTCTGCTTCATCTTCATGGCGACACAGACGTCCGCGACGGTGCGCGAAGCGGCCGAATTCGGCCTATTCTTCTGGTTCATCGCGCTGAACCTCGTGTGGTTCGCGTTGCGCAATATTTCGATCGCGGTCGATGAATATGTGCTGTTCGAAGTGCTCGAAACGGTGCGCCGCGCCGGCTATTTCATCGCGCTCGCGGCCGTGCTGTTTGGCCTGCCTTTGCTTGTCATGCTGATCGCGCTGAATGCGCTGTGGGTGGCGGTGCTCACGGTTTGCATCAAGCGGATGATCCGGCACGCCGCGTTGTTGCCGCGCATCCGCGGTTTTTTCGTCCATCTGCGCTCTTTCGTACGCGCCAACCGCGCCGAGCTCGCGCGCAGCGGCACCTATGCCGGCAGCGAAATCTTTATCTACAACTACCCGTATTTCGTGGTCCCGCTGCTGTTCGGCCTGGGCGCGCCACCGATCATTCTCGACACCTCGTTTAAGGTGTTCCGCGGCGGCTCGACGGTGTTCGGTGCGGTCTGCGATATCCTGGTGCCGCGCCAGACCAGCGCGCTGGCGGAGCGGGACGGCCCGACGCTGGTGCGGGCGACCCTGCTCGCGGCGGCGCTGTGCGCCCTGCCGGCCGCCGTCGTGAGCCTCATTCTGCTGATCGGCGCCGACCGCCTGTTCGCCTTCCTGCTCGGCAGCGCGGCCACCATGCCGCCGGCGGTTACCCCGATTTTGATCGTGCTGCTGTTCGCGGACCTAACCAAGATGGTCACCCACAGCGTGCTGGTGCATGCGGGCTTCTTCCGGGATGTGGCGCGCATCGGCATGGGCGTGGCGGCGGCGATGGCCGCGCTCGGCGCCTTCGCCATCGCGACCCATCTCGATCTCGTGCATTTCTTGCAAGCTTACGCGGCGGTCTATGTCTGTGCCGCGGTGGCGGCGACGGTCATGATGATCCGTGGGCCGTTTCGCCTCGCGCACCAAGGCGCGGCGGTCGCGCAACCAGCGATTCGCTAGTTGTCCTCCGCCTTGCGCGGGCGCCGGGCCAGTGAGCCGGCCAAGGCCCGCGCCGTACTGAAGACGCTCCACAAGACCGGCGTCCGCTTGATCCAGCGCTTGAGCCGCTGGCCGGCGAGCCGCGGCATGGCGATGAGCGCGCCACGCCAGGTGGCCGCCGAGATATGATCGTGCAGCTTGATCTCGCTATCGCACCAATCGCGCTTGTAGCGTTCGTCGCCGATGGTGAAATCGAAGGTCTTAAAGCCACGATCGATCGCCAGATGCAGCAGGTCGTGCAGATGCGCCGCGCCCGGCCCAAAGCGCGACAGCTCGCCGTCGTCGTAGCTCGTCAGCAGGTGATAGTAGCAATCGCGCCAGGTCAGTCCGAGATTGACCGCCGCCGCCGTCGCCCCGACATCGAGACGGCTGACATGCACGAGATGGCGGGTGGCCGGCTCGCTCGCCAGCGCGCGATAGAATTCGGCGTGCCCCGGCCGCACAAACAGATTGCCGACGCCCATGTGAACAAACTGCCGCGCTTTCTGATCCATCAAGAGGTCGAGCGCGCTCACGATATCATCCGCGCTCTCCGGATTGACCAGGCGAACCTCGCCAATGTCGGACAAGCGCTTGCGCTTGGTGCGATCGCGCCGGCGCGTGTTCGACGAGCGCTTGGCGGCGTAAAACGTCTCCCAGTTTCCGGCGAGATGAGTCAAATGGGCCCCACTCGGATTGAGCGTCACGCCCAGAGACAGCATCGGGTTTGCTTGGCCGCCGACCATCGCCGGCATCTTGGCCAGATTGATGACGTCGTAGCGGTGCTGCGCACTGCCTTGCAGGCAATGCGTGATGCCGGCCCACAAGGCGATAAAGCCGGCGCTTTCGAAGCGCCGCGAAAAACCGGGCGCCAGCAGCGGCGCGTTGTAATCGCACAGGTCGGAGCCGAGCCAGGTCAGCTCGCGCGCAAATCCGACCGCGCGCGTCGACAGCGGCAGCATGAACAGAATGCCGCCGGCGTCACGTCCGACCACGATGGCCGGTCTTACGCCGGCAAGAGTGCCGATATGACGCTGCCAGGTCGCCAGCCAATCGAAGGTCTGGAACACAGTGCCATCGGCGCGTTGTTCGAAGTCGCGCCAGTCCTGCTCGACCGCCGACAATTCCTCGTGCACGGAGAGACGAATATCGCCAGCGAGCGCGTCTGGTGCTTGGATGCGCGCGTTGTCGGCGGCCGACGGCCGATCGACGCCGAAACTGGCACCAAGTCTTGCGTGGATAGCCTGGGCCATGGGCACTCCGGCGAACGCCTTCGTCGCCCCCACGACCTGCGGCCAGGCCGGGAGCGATCGCTCGACGACTAATTTCGTCAGATAGCCGTGGACAATCCGTTAACTTGGTCGCGGATATTGCGCTGCACAGGGTGCATCCCTATAGTCCGCGCCGTTCCGGTCGGGGCGTGGCGCAGCCCGGTTAGCGCGTCTGTCTGGGGGACAGAAGGTCGTGGGTTCAAATCCCGCCGCCCCGACCAGAAACTTCCGTTAAGCCTTTTGGCAAGTCTTGTTGGCAAGTCTTGTTGGCAAGTCTTGTTGGCAAGTCTTGTTGGCAAGTCTTGGGTGCCCGTCTCAGGCATCGATCTTGCGCCAGCTGTCCGGCTCGGCGTGCACGATTTCCTTGGCGTGGCCGGGACGGCGATCGACATAAATGTCACCCTCCTTCATCACCAGCTGGATACGCTTGCGTTCCTGCAGGATGCGAATGTCGGCGAGCGGGTCGCCGTCGACCGCGACGATATCGGCGATCTTGCCGGCCTCCAGCGTGCCGATATCCTTGTCGCGCTTGAGCGCCCGGGCGGCATTGCGCGTGGCGGTGAGGATGGCGTCCATCGGCTTCATGCCGAGCCCGACATAGGTCTCCAGTTCAAAGGCGTTCGAGCCCATGCCCGGCTCGAAGCCCATGTCGGTGCCCATCGCGATATTGACGCCGGCTTTGTAGAAGCGCTGGAACGTCTTGTAGCAGTGCGGCTGGATCGTCTTCATCTTCTTGAGCGTGAATTCCGGCGTACCGATATCCTTGCGGATGGCGATGGCATGATCGGTGCGGTGCGCCAGCGTCGGCGTCATCCACACGCCGGCCGCGATGATCTTTTCCATCGAGTCGTCGTCGTGGAACACCATGTGCTCGATGGTGTCGGCACCGGCCTTGAGCGCCATGCGGTGCGCGCCCGGCGTGAAGCAATGCACGGCTGCCTGCTTGTGCAGCGCGTGCGCCTCGTCGACCATCGCATCGAGCTCTTCCTGCGTGTGGTTGCGAACGTCCGGCTCTTCCTTGTCGGTGCCGCCGCCGCCCGAGGCGCAGGTCTTGATCACGTCGCAGCCGGCACGCAGATTGGTGCGCGCGAGCTTGCGCAGCTCCCACGGGCCGTCGGCGTTCTGAAAGCCGTGCCGCTCGGCCGCGCGCGGGAAGATCAGCTCGAGATGCGAGCCGGTCATATAGGTGAAGGCGCCGACCACGATGCGCGGGCCCGCCAGCACGCCGGCGTCGATGGCGTCGCGCACCGCGCACATCGATTCGGTCATCAGGCCGCGCGTGCTCTGCTGGCCGAGGTCGCGCAGCGTGGTGAAACCCATTTCGAAGCAGAGCTGCGAATGGAAATAGGCGTACATCTGCTGCAGATGCGGCGTGACTTCCCACTGCGCCACGCGATAATTCTTGAAGGTGCGGTTGTTGAACATGCACAGGTGAATGTGCAGATCCATCATGCCCGGCATCAGCGTGCAGTGGCTGGCGTCCACCACCTCGACGCCGTGCGGAATTTTGACTTGGTCCTTGCTGCCGACCGCGGCGATGCGACTGCCCTCCAGCAGGACGATCGGGTCCGCCAGCACCGGCCCGCCATTGCCGTCGATGAGCGCCTTGCCCTTGATTGCAAGCTGTTTCGCCGTCGCCATGTGCACAAGCTTTCAGCTGATTGCCAAATCGGCTTTTGAACGTAGTCGGCGGGGCAACAAAGGGTCAAGAGTGACGGAAATAGTCCATCGTTGCGTTGCGAATATTCGCGGCAAGCCGCACGTCCGCCGCGCAGCGCGCTTTAGAGCTGGCGCATGATCTTTTCCGACCTTCCTTCGCCCGCCGAAGCGGGCTTCGCGAAGGCGGGAAACCGGTTCCCACTTTTCGGGATCATGCGCTCAATCCGGCGTCAGCAGCGAGACGCCGAGCCGCGCGCGGCGGCGCAGCCAGGGCGACGCCCGGTATTTCGGGTCGAGCGTGATGGCATGCATGCCGTCAAGCACGGCCAGCACGCGGGCAGGCCCCAACACGTCGCCGAGCGCGAGCGGGCCCTTCGGATAGTTGAGTCCGAGTTCGACCGCGGTGTCGATGTCGGCAGGCTGAGCGATGCGCAGCTCGGCGATGCGCGTGCCGACATTGACGATCATGGCCAGCAGCCGCTGCACCACGAAACCGGCGCTGTCGTTGATCGCGGTGACGGCTGAGCCGCCCGCTGACAGCGCGGCGACCGCGCCGCCCAGCGTTTCCGGCGTGGTGAGCGGGGTCTTCATCACGGTGCGGCGGCCGTTGAAGCGGCCGAGCATATCGACACCGACGGTGCGCGCCGGATCGAGCTTCAGGCGCACCGCCGCGTTGGAAGCGTCCTCGCCCAGCGGCGTCACGAAACAGATCGCGCCGGCGCCGGGCGCGGCGCCGAGCTGGGTCTTGACGCCGGCGGCCGTCAGCCATTCGGCAAGCTCGCTGCCGCCGTTCTCGTCGGCAACCCAGGCCGAATCCGGCAGCGGCTGCGCGGCCACCGCGATGGTCGGCGGGCTCGCGCTCGGCGGACCGTCGTAAGTGTAGAAGCCTTGCTTGCTCTTGCGGCCGAGCAATCCGCCGGCCACTCGCACCGTCATCTGCGCCGACGGCTGATAGATCGGCTCGCCGAAATATTGGCTGTGGATGCTCACCATTACCGCATGGGTGACATCGCCGCCGACCAAATCGAGCAGCTCGAACGGCCCCATGCGAAAGCCGGCGGCCTCCTTCATCAGCACGTCGACCTCGCGCGGCGAGGCGATGCCCTGCGCGACGATGCGCAGCGCTTCCGGCCCATAGGCGCGGCCGGCGTGATTGACCACGAAGCCCGGCGTATCGGTGGCAACCACCGGATGCTTGCCGATCCGCTTGGCGAAGCCGACCAGCGCCGGAACCAATGCGGCATCGGTGCGCAGCCCGCCGATCACCTCGACCAGCCGCATCAGCGGCGGCGGATTGAAGAAATGCAGGCCGGCCACCCGCTCCGGCCGCGCGCAGCCGGCGGCGATTTCGGTTACCGACAGCGAGGAGGTGTTGGTGGCGAGCACCGCGTCGGGCGCGACGCGCTTTTCCATCTCGCGGAACAGCTCGCGCTTGGCTTCCAGATTTTCGACGATGGCTTCGATCACCACGCCGGCGGCGGCCGCCTCATCGAACGACTTGAACTCGCGCAGGCGCGAGAGCACGCCCTGCTTGGCCTCCGGGGTCATACGGCTTTTGGCGACCTGCCCTTCGAGCGTGTTGTCAATCGCGGCGATGGCTTTCTCGACAGCGCCGGGGAGCGCATCGGACAGCAGCGTCGTGATGCCGGCCTGCGCGCACACCTGCGCAATACCGCGCCCCATGGTGCCAGCGCCGAACACGGCGACGACCAGATCGGGCTTGGACAGGTCCTTCGCCACGCTTACTTCCCTTCGAACTTCGGTTTGCGTTTTTCCATGAAGGCTC
The DNA here is from genome assembly GCA_016185205.1 of Hyphomicrobiales bacterium. Taxonomy (GTDB): domain Bacteria; phylum Pseudomonadota; class Alphaproteobacteria; order Rhizobiales; family Xanthobacteraceae; genus Pseudolabrys. The sequence continues at coordinate 82,505 of JACPOA010000084.1, forward strand.
GCATGCCTTCCTTCTGATCGCTGGTGGCGAACTGCAGCTGGAAGGCCTTGCGTTCCAGCATCAGCGCGGTGTCGAGCGGCGCGTTCAGCCCCGCATTGACGATTTCCTTGATCTGCATGAGCGAGATCGGCGGCAGCGTGGCGATCTCACGCGCGATCTCGAGCGCGCGCGTCAGGGCCTGGCCGGTGGGCGCGATTTCGCTGATGACGCCCATGCTCAACGCCTCCGCGGCGCTGAACATCCGGCCGGTCATCAATAGCAACATGGCGCGCTTGCTGCCGATCAGCCGCGCCAGTTTCTGCGTACCGCCGCCGCCAGGCAGGATGCCGACCTTGACCTCGGGTAGACCGAGCTTGGCGCCCTCGCCCGCCACGATGATGTCGGCGCACAATGCCAGCTCAAGCCCGCCGCCGAGTGCGAAGCCTTCGACCGCGGCGATCAGCGGCTTGGGCCCCTCGGTAATGGCGCGCCAGTATTTCTGTACGTTGCGCGCCATGACCTCGACCGGGCCGGCCCCCGCCATTTCGCCGATGTCGGCGCCGGCCGCGAAGGCGGCCTCGCTGCCGGTGACAATGATGCAGCGCACTTCCGGATCGGCGCCAAAGCGCGTGATCTCGTCGGCCAGCCGCGTGCGCAAGTCGAGATTGAGCGCATTGCGCACCTGCGGCCGATTGAGCCGCAGCACGACGATATCGTTCGACGGCCGTTCGATCAGCAGCGTATCCGACGCGGTCATGGCGTTTGGTCCATCGCAAGTGCGGAGAGATTGCTTATCATGCAGGGGCTCGGTTTACAAAACGAGCCTGCCTGTAGCATACAACAAATGGTCCACGCCAAGCGGCGTCCCGGGGGTTGCTTGCACGCTCTGTCGCATTTGTTCGAGCCGCGCGGCGTCGCGATCGTCGGCGCCTCCGCCGACCTCACCCGCATCGGCGGGCAACCGGTGCGTGCGCTCAACCGCTTCGGTTTCCGCGGCGCCGTCTATCCGGTCAATCCGAAATACCAGGCGATCGATGGGTTGCGCTGCTACGCCAGCGTCGCCGACATCGGCGGCCCTTGTGACGTGGCGCTGATCGCGGTGCCGGCGCAGGCCGCATGCGAAGCAGTACGCGCCTGCGGCGCGGCCGGCATCCCGTTCTCCATCATGCTGAGCGCCGGATTTCGTGAGACCGGCGCTGCCGGCGCCGCGCTCGAAGCGCAATTGCGCCAGGCGGCGGCCGAGGTCGGCACCCGCCTGATCGGCCCGAACTGCCAGGGCCTGCTCAATCTCACCACGCGGCTTTACGCCGGCTTCGGCTCGGTGTTCCAAGAGCCGGAGCTGCTCGCAGGCGCGGTGTCGCTGGTGTCGCAGAGCGGCGGCTTCGGCTTTTCTGTGCTGATGAGCTGCGGCGCGCGCGGCATCGGCTTTCGCGTCGCGCTCTCCACCGGCAACGAGGCCGACGTCACCACGCCGGAAGTGATCGAAGCGCTGATCGAGGATCCCGGCACCCGTATCATCTGCGCCTATATCGAAAGCGTCGACGACGGCCGCCGCCTGCAGGCGGCCGGGCGCCGCGCCTTGGCCGCCGGCAAGCCGTTGCTGGTGTGGAAGTCGGGCAACAGCGCCGACGGCGCGCGCGCCGCCACATCGCACACCGGCAGCATGACCGGGTGCTACGACGTCTATCGCGCCGCCTTCCGGCAATCCGGCATCATCGAAATTTTCGATATCGACGATCTCGCCGATGCCTGCCGCGCCTTTCTCGGCGGCGTGCTGCCGGCCGGCCCGCGCGTGGCTTCCGTGGGTATTTCTGGCGGCGCCGGCATCCTGTTTACCGACCGCGCGATTGCGCGCGGTCTGACGCTGGCAAAACTTGGCGAGGACACTAACAAAGCCCTGCGTGCGGCCATCCCGTCCTTCGGCTCGATCGCCAATCCGGTCGACGTCACCGCGAGCGTATTCAACGATGCCGCACTGCTGACCGGCGTCATCAACGCGATGCTGGGCGACTCCGAGGTCGATCAACTCGCGGTGCTGCTGGCGTCACTACCGGGCGACGCCGCGCTGCGCACCGCGCGCGCCATCCGCGACGCCATCGCCCGCCACAACAAGCCGATCATGCTGGCATGGGCGCCGAGCCGTAAACGCGCCGAGGCCGCCCGCGCCTTGCTTGATGAAGGCCATGTGCCGATCTACGAATCGCCGGTGCGCGTGGCGGAGGCCGCTGCCTGGCTGGCCGGATTTGCGGCCGCACGCTCCGCGCCGCCGGCGGCGCCACCGACAATCGCGCGCGTCACGATGCCGGCGGGCGACGGACCGCTCGATGAAGCAAAGAGCAAGACGCTGCTGGCGCAAATCGGCATCCCGGCCGCGCGCGAATGCGTGCTCCCCGCCGACACCAAAACACTCACCGCGCTCAACTTAAAATTTCCGGTGGCGGTGAAACTCCTGTCGCGCGATATCGCGCACAAGAGCGAGGTCGGTGGCGTGGTGCTGGGCGTGGCGAGCCTCGACGGCGTCGGCACGGCGATCCGCACCATCCGCGCCAACCTAACGCGGCAGCGGCCGGATGCGGCGATCGACGGTTTCATCGTCGCCGAGATGATCACCGACGGATTGGAAACGCTGATCGGCGTGGTGCGCGACCCCTCGTTCGGGCCGGTGGTCGCGTTCGGGCTCGGTGGCGTCATGACCGAAGTGCTGAAAGACGTGACCTACCGCGTGGCGCCGTTCGGCGCCAACCAGGCGCGCGCAATGGTCGGCGAGCTGCGCGCGGCCGCGCTGTTCGGCACCTTCCGCGGGCGCGGCGCGCTCGACGTGGAAGCCTTGGCAGATGCGATTGCGCGCGTCTCGGTGCTGGTAGCGCAGGAGGAGCGGATCATGGAGATGGATATCAATCCGCTGTTCGTGCGCCCACGCGGCCATGGCGTGGTGGCGGCGGACGCGTTGATTGTTTTGCGCTAACGAAATTTGCTCGCCGCCGCGACGAATTGCCGGAATGCCTCCGGATCGATGCCCTGTGCGCGCGGGGCGATGTCGAGCGACAGCGCGTCGAGCGTGCGCTCGATCTGCTCGCGCGCCACGTCGCGTGTGATGAACACGATGCGCGAGCGGCGGTCGTCGTCCGGCCAGTCCGGCAGCTCGCTCAGCGGATGGAACATGTGCTGCACGCCCTGAATGACGATCGGGCGTCCGCCGACATTCACGATGCCCTTGATGCGCAGCAGGCTCGGGCCGCGCACCTCGCCCAGCATATCCATCCACAGTTCCAGCCCCGCAATGGTGACCGGCTGGTCGCGGATCACCGCGAACGAGCGAATGCCGGCATGCGAGGCATGATCGCGGTGGTCATGCGCGTGATCATGATCGCGCTCCACCTGCTCCACCAGTCCATGAAACTCGCGCGTGCGCGCCGCGCCGGGCGCCGTAAAATTGAACAGCCAGTCCGGATCGATCTCACCCTGCACCACGTCGCGGCAGAGCGCGATCGGATTGAGCCGCTGCAGCCGCGCACGTAGCGCGGCCAGCATATCGGCGTCGGCGATGTCGGTCTTGGTCAACAGGATGACGTCGGCAACGCAGGCCTGCTTGACCGATTCCGGCTGGCTGTCGAGCTGGCCGAGGCCATGCACCGCATCGACGGTGGTGATAACACGCTCGACATGGAACAGCTGCGCGAGCTGCTCGTCGGCCGTCACCGTCAACAGCACCGGCGCCGGATCGGCTAAGCCCGTCGTCTCCACCAACACGCGGTCGAATCCTGGGATTTCGCCGCGCGCCCTCTCGCCGTAAAGGCTGGCGAGCGTATTCACCAGATCGCCGCGCAGGCTGCAGCACAGGCAGCCAGACGACAGCAGCACCACGTCCTCACGCGGTGTCGTCACCAGCCTATGGTCGAGCCCAACTTCGCCGAACTCATTGATGATGACAGCGGCCTTGGCCATGCGCGCGTCCGCCAGCAGGCGCGCCAGCAGCGTGGTCTTGCCGCTGCCGAGAAAGCCGGTGATCACGCTCACCGGAATGGAGCGCGGTGCGTGGTCGACGGTGTCGGATGACATACCGAGAATATTATCGCAGCGAGTTGACCGCCGCGAGCGCGTCGATCACGCCGGCGCCGAAATCGCGCCGGCTGCCCGCGACCGGATGCGCCGAGCGGATCATCGCGTTGCGCACCTGCGCGGGCGTGAGCTTGCCGTTGCGCGCAAGCAGCAGCGCCGCCACCCCGCTGGCATGCGCGGCGGCCACCGAGGTGCCGGAGGTGACCTGATAACCACCCTCGGGCGCCGCCGCCAGGATGTCGACGCCGGGCGCTGCTACCGCGACCTGCGTTCCGCGATTGGCCTGCGGCAGCAATCTGTCCTCGGCATCGGTCGCGGTGATGCCGATGACATGCGCGTTGGCCGCCGGGAACAGCGGCGGCGAGGACGGCCCGGCATTGCCGACCGCCGCGATCAGCACGATGCCGCGCGCATTCGCCTTGCCCAGCATGTCGCGCATCATGGCGTCGCCCGGCCCGGCAAAACTCATATTGACGATGCGGGCGTTCTTGGCAGCCGCCCAGTCGAGCCCCTTCATGATGTTGAAGGTTGTGGCCTGTGCGCTGTCGCTGCTGCCTGAGAAAGCGCGCACCGCGAGCAGCTTCACCTTCGGCGCAACGCCGACCAATTTGCTGTGCGCGGCGATGGCGCCGGCCATGGCGGTGCCGTGCGAATGCGCCGGTCCCGGCGTGCCGATGGCGTCGTATTCATCCACGATCACGCCGGCGAGATCGGCGTGGCCGCTGTCGATCTTGGAATCGATCACCGCCACCAGCACGTCGTCGCCGCTGCTGATGCGGTGCGCCTCCATAAGACGCAGCTTGGAGACGACATATTGCGCGGCGGCGGCATCCGACGGCGTGGCGGCCTGCGTCTGTTGCAGCTCGTAGAGATAATTCGGTTGCGCGAAGGCGATGTTTCGATTGCGCGTCATCGATAGTAGCGTCGCCGCCACCGAGCGGCCACCGATAATGCGCCAACGCTGCAACGTGCGGCCGGTGAGGCCAAACGTCTGCGTCTCCAGTTGCGTGATCTGCAGCAGGTTGGCGCTACGCGCGAACGCCTGTGGCGAGACACCGGGAGCGCGCTGCAGCAATATCTCATCGGGCACAAAGGCGGTCAGGCCCGCCGGAGGAATGCTGATGTTGCGGCTGCCGCTGCGCTGAATGGGCGGGCGCGGCCCTTGTGTGGGGTTCGGCGGCGTCGGAAAGCCGACCGTCGGCGGCGCCAACCAATCGGCGATCAGCCAACCGACCGGACCGGCGACGCAACCCAGCATCGTCCGGTAGGCCTCGTTCATCGTCAGTTCGCGCCCAAGGATGGCGGTCTGAGCGATCGGCGCTGCTGCGGCACAGCCGATCGAGCCAATGACGTAGAACCCGAGCGGGGTGATCGGTCTGGTGGTGACCGGTGGAGGAGGATTGTTTACGCACGCGAAGGTGCAGATTTGGCCGAGCGCCGGCATAAGCCCGGATAGACTTACCGCAATCGCCAGAACCGCAGCCGCTGCAAGCCGTCGCATACGCCACCCCATGCCCGCCGGTACAGGCGGCGTCGCCATTCTACATAGCGATTGGTCTGCGGCTACGCCCCATAGGTTCAATCGCGCGTGATTGTGGACTGACGGTTTAATCGGCGCGCGCGGCCACGGCCTCGATCAGCTTGCGGCATTCGGCCAGCTCGTGCAGCACGGCGTGCAGCTTTCGCACATCCTCGCGCGCGAGGGCGCTGATGGCGCCGATGGCGCCGGCTGGCGCCGGAGGCGGCAGCGGTGGAGCGGGCTCCGGCAGCGGCGGTTCCGGCTCGCTCGCGGCATGGATCGCGCGATCGGCCGGCTCGACACGCGGCACCGGCGCACTGTGCAGCGGCGGCTCCTGGCGCACCTCGTCGTGACGCTCGCCGAGATCGCGCCCGATCAAGGACGTGAGCCGTCCGCGCAGGCCGCGGCGCTCGTCATCCGGCGCGAGCTCCGCCGCGATATTGTCTTCGACGAAATCCTCGTCATCGCTTGCGCCATGCGGCGGCTGGGCTGCGCCTTCCTGCCAGACCACAGCCACGAATTTGGCGCCCTGCTCGCGCAGGATGCGCTGCACGCCGCGGATGGTGTAGCCCTCGCCGTACAGCAGATGGCGGATGCCGCGCAACAGATCCACATCGTCGGGGCGGTAATAGCGCCGCCCGCCGCCGCGCTTCATCGGCTTGATCTCGCGGAAACGGCTTTCCCAAAAACGCAACACGTGCTGCGGCAGATCGAGTTCGTCTGCCACTTCACTGATGGTGCGAAATGCGTCCGGCGCCTTGTTATCCAAAGCGGGCTCACTCCGTGCTGGAATTAAACGCGTTTACTGGAACGAGTTTACGCTTCGTCGGCGACGTCGTGGCCGTTGATGCGCTGCTTGAGGATCGCCGACGGCTTGAAGACCATCACCCGGCGCGGCGAAATCGGAACTTCCTTGCCGGTCTTGGGATTGCGCCCGATGCGCTGACCTTTTTTGCGCACGACGAACGAGCCGAACGAGGACAGCTTCACGGTTTCGCCACGCTCGAGGCAGTCGGTGATCTCCTTGAGCACCAACTCCACCAGCGAGGCGGATTCGGTGCGTGACAGCCCTACCTTTTGGTAGACCGCCTCACAGAGATCAGCCCGCGTTACTGTTTTTCCGGTCATCGCCTCTCAGCCCCCGGCGAAGATACTGAATTATCGACGATATTAGCAAGATCGGGATGGGTCAACGGGGCGATTTAAATTGTGAAGGCGCGATCGCCGACGGCCCCAAAACGGCCCCGGCGCCCTCTGCCCGGTGGCGGACATTGCCGGGCCGCCTCACCATCGCAGCAAGGCCGAGCCCCAGGTGAAGCCGCCGCCCATGGCTTCCAGCAGAATGAGGTTGCCGCGCTTGATGCGCCGGTCGGCGACCGCGTCGGCCAGCGCCAGCGGGATCGAGGCCGCCGAGGTGTTGCCGTGCCGGTCGACGGTGATCACCACCTTTTCCGGGGCGATGCCGAGCTTGTGGGCCGAACCGTCGATGATGCGTTTGTTGGCCTGGTGCGGCACGAACCAGTCGATATCGGCGGCACTGGTGCCGGTAGCCTTGAAGGCGTCGTAGATCACGTCGGTGATCATCGCCACCGCGTGCTTGAACACCTCGCGGCCCTCCATGCGCAGATGGCCGACGGTCTGGGTCGAGGATGGCCCGCCATCCACGTAAAGCTTGGCCTTATGGCGGCCGTCCGAGCGCAGATGGGTCGTCAGGATGCCGCGGTCGGCCACCGTCCCGGCCTGCGGCTGCGCCTCCAGCACCACGGCGCCGGCGCCGTCGCCGAACAGCACGCAGGTGGTGCGATCGTTCCAATCGAGGATGCGGGAAAAGGTTTCCGCCCCGATCACTAGCGCGCGCTTGTGGCTGCCGCAGCGCAGCAGGCTGTCGGCAACCGACAGCGCATAGACGAAACCCGAGCAGACCGCCTGCAGATCGAAGGCGGCGCCGCCGGTGATGCCGAGCCCGGCCTGCACCGTGACCGCGGTAGCGGGAAAGGTCTGGTCCGGGGTCGAGGTTCCCAGCACGATCAGGTCGATCGTATCGGCCTCGACATGGGCATTGGCGAGTGCCGCCCGGGCGGCATGCAGCGCAAGATCGGAGGTGAGTTCTCCGGGGGCGGCAATGTGCCGTTCGCGGATGCCGGTGCGCTGCACGATCCATTCGTCGGTGGTCTGCACCGAACGCGCCAGCTCGTCGTTGCTGAGAATTCGCGCGGGCAAGTAGCTGCCGCAGCCGAGGATCACCGAACGCATCATCGTCACGAAGCTGCTCCGCTCGCCTGGCGCGCCGTCGCCGTTGCCGTTGTCGTCGCCAGCAGGTCGCGCGCCATCGACTCTCCGATTTTGGCGAGCAATTCGTAGCGAACCATGTCGTAGCCCAAGTCGATGGCCGAGGCGAAGCCCTCGGCATCGGCGCCGCCATGGCTTTTGATCACGATGCCATTGAGGCCCAAAAGGGTGCCGCCATTCGACTTCTGCGGGTCCATCTTGTCGCGCAGCGTGCGAAAGGCCTGCCGCGCCAACAGATAGCCAAGACGGGCGGCCAAGGTGCGGTTCATGGCATTACGCAGATACTGACCGAACTGGCGGGCAGTCCCTTCCGCGGTCTTGAGCGCAATATTGCCGGCAAAGCCCTCGGTGACGACCACGTCGACCACGCCCTTGCCGATATCGCTGCCTTCGACAAAGCCATGATAGTCGAAATGCGGGAATTGACCCTCGCGCAGGATGCGGCCGGCTTCGCGTACCGCCTCGAGGCCCTTGACCTCCTCGACCCCGATATTGAGCAGGCCGACGGTCGGCCGCTCGATATCGAACAGCACGCGCGCCATGGCGCTGCCCATAGCGGCGAGATTGACCAGATGCGCCTCGTCGGCGCCGATCGAGGCTCCGACGTCGAGCACCACCGACTCGCCCTTGAGCGTGGGCCAGATCGCGGCGATCGCCGGCCGCTCGATGCCCTCGATCATCTTGAGATTGAAGCGCGCCATCGCCATCAGCGCGCCGGTATTGCCGGCCGAAACCACGACATCGGCCTCGCCCTTCTTCACCGCATCGATCGCCAGCCACATCGACGATTTCCAGCGCCCATAGCGCAGCGCCTGGCTCGGCTTGTCGTCCATGCGGATCGACACCTCGGTGTGAACGACCCTCGACTTGGCCTTGAGCCGCGGCAGGCCCGCGAGCAAAGGCTCCAGCACGGCCTGGTTGCCGAACAGCAGATATTCGATATCGGGATGACGGGTGAGCGAGATATCGGCGCCCGGCAGGATGACCGACGCACCATGGTCGCCGCCCATGGCGTCTAGCGCGATGCGAACCTTATCGGGCATGGATCGAATGCATTTCTTGCTTGCGCATGATCATTTCCGAAAACCGGCTCCCACTTTTCGGGATCATGCGCCGGGCGGCGTTGACTTGAGCACCGGCAAAACGGTCAGCGGGTTTCGACGCACGGGGGCGACCATAACGGCTCGCCCGCCACAGACAAGCCGGTTTTGCACCAAGTCTGACCCTTCGGCGGCGGTCACGGCTGGCTGCCTCCCAGCCGCTTTTTCAACGCTTCCAGGCCTGAAAACGGGTGCGCGCCATCGTCTTCGCTCTTGGGTGGTGTGAATGTGGCATCCGCCTTGCGCGGATAGGGGTCGATGCCAAGGATCAGGAATTCGGTGGCAATGGCGCCCAGATCCACCCTGCCGCCGACCAGCGGTTCCGGGTCCGTGTCGGATTTCGGCGTTTCGGCCTGCGGCGCAAAGCGCAGGTCGACCGCCTCGTCGACCGGGTTCTCGATCGGTTCCAGGGTCACCACGCAGCTCTGGCCGACGCGCGCGCTCACCTGGCCGGCGACATGGACCCCGTCCCCTTGGCGGGTCAGGTCAAAGACGGCCGCCAGCTGTGGCAGTTCGCGCACGGCGGCGAGTTCGGCCAGCGCGGCTCGGGTCGGGGCCGGAGCCTCGATCTCGATATGCAGGCCGGTGTCCGGGATATCCTCCACGGCCACCGGCACGCTCCAAAGAACGGTCGCAGGGCTGGCGGTTTTGTCCATCGTGGTCTCGATCTTTATCCTGTAACCGCAGGGATAGCGGCTGGGTCCGGAAAACTGACTGTGCCGGCGACCAGGCCGGCCGGATCCTGCCCCTTCAAATCACGAACCGCGGCCTGAATATAGGCCGCCAGACGCCCCGCCGCAGCCGGGCTTGCAGGCGATCCACCATAGATATTGCGCGTCACCGTCTCGACCAGCGCTTGGCCCGCATCGGCCGTGCTCAGCGCAGCCCGATAGGCCCGCGCACGGCCATAGAAGGCCTCGCCCATGCGCTGCATCTCCTTCGGCACCTTGAGGTCGCCAACCCCCATTTCCCGCAAATTATGGTCCATGTCCTGGCAAAACCGGTCGAAAAGCTCCTGTCCGAGGCCTTTCAAACCGGCATCTTGTGTCAGGCGCTCGATCACCAGCGCCAAGTGCAGCACGACCAGGTCGAAACGCCCGTTAACCGTGTCGGCGACCGCATAGTCGCGATAAAAACAGGGCAATCGCGCCTGCGCCACGATCATGCCATACAGGGCGGAAATGGTGTCTGGGGCACGTGGCTGGCGGCCAAAGCGGGGAAAAATCATCGGGCTGGTTCGGGACTGTCCGCAGGCTCAAGCGAGCGCGGTTACGGCAACGCGGTCACCGATGCAAGAAAGAATTCAAGACCGAAAATGAGGATACCGGGTTTGGGGTCAAACATCGCATCGCATCGCTGCCGCTCCGCGCGCTTGGCGCTGGCGCTCGCCGGCGCGCTCATGCTGGCCGGCTGCGGCGGCTTCCATGAAACGCTGCAGCGCGGCTATGTGCTGCCGGAAGGCGCGCTCGAACAGATTCCCGTCGGCGCCAGCCAGGAGCAGGTGCTGATCGTGCTCGGCACGCCGTCGACCGTCGCCACCGTGAGCGGCGAAGCGTTCTATTACATCTCGCAGAAAGCCGAGCGCGAGGCCGCCTTCATGCCGCACGAGGTCAAAGATCAGCGGGTGGTCGCGGTCTATTTCGACAAGGACCGCCGGGTCGAGCGGCTGGCCAATTACGGCATGAAGGATGGAAAAGTCTTCGACTTCCTGGCGCAGACCACGACCACCGGCGGCAAGGACCTCAGCTATCTGCGCAATATGTTCAAGAGCTTCGGCATCGGCATGCGTACCCCGCAATGACCAGCATGGCAGGCATTCGCATCATGTAAAAAGGGCCCGCAACCTGCGGGCCCTTTGTTTTTGGGATTGCGAGATCATGCGCAACGTAATTAGCGCGCCAGCACCGCCAGCAGCAGCGCCAGGCGCCGCCGCCCGAGGTCATCGAGATTGCGACGAACAGCCCGGTGACGATCGAGTGGCTATGAGTATTTCCCCCACACCCGCTCGGTAAGCCACCAAATGATCCAGCCACCACCAAGAACTAGAACGGCTAATACGAGCCAACCATAAAACCCAACTGTGATGATCCCGGAAGCAACTAAGAGTACCGGGGCGATCATCGCAAGATAGTAAGGTCCGGTGAAACGGCAGTGGGTTCGTCCACAGCGCCGCGCGTTCAAAATGCACGCTGTCCCCATCCAGATGAGCGCGACGGTCCAAACCGCAGCGCGCACAGGTACAGGGGCGAAGAGGGCTACAATGATGGCACCCTTTGGTATCCACCACGCGAGAATGTTGGTGCGA
>JACPOA010000085.1 GCA_016185205.1 Hyphomicrobiales bacterium
GTCCTCGCCCGCATCGCCGACATCCCGCAGGGCCGACTTCCTGAACTGCTACCATGGCAGTGGAAACCGCCGAGTCTTCAAGCAGCCGCTTGAGCCATGGCCGCCTAACCCGCACGCCCGCGGTACTCAGCGTATGCTTACACTTCCGCTGGCTTTACGTAATACGTTCAGATTACTCAAACCAGGCGGCGTATTCCGCCTTGTTGTGCCGGATCTACGGTGGCGCGCAGCAAGATATCTTACGGCAGCTGCGAACGGTAAATCTGAAGCGGCGGATGATTTCATGAATTCCTGCGGATTGGGCAAGAAAAAACGACCGGCGCGTCTGATCGATTACACACGTGAGTGCTTTGGCAAAAGCGCGCATCTTTGGATGTATGACTTCGATGGATTGAAGAATCTTTTGGAGGACGCGGGCTTTGCTTCGGTGCGGCGAGTTGAATTTGGAGACAGCGTCGATCCATTGTTTGCTAAAGTCGAGGACCGAGATCGATTTTTCGAAGGAAACGCGCGCGAGCTTGCGATTGCGGCAAAGCGGCCTAACCCAAATCATGTTTTGCAAATAGCCTAAGTCTGGTCATGTGCGGGATTGCAGGTGCGTTCAGATTTAAGGGTGAGGCTAGTCCTATAAATCGATCTGCGCTGTTGCGAATAAGCGAACTACTGAAACGCCGCGGACCTGACGGCGAAGGCTTTTGGTCATCGAAAGATGATCGCGTAGCTCTGGCACACAGGCGTCTTGCCATCATCGACACAGGTCCTTCTGGTGCGCAGCCTATGGGGGATAAAACGGAGCGTTGGACCATAACCTTCAACGGCGAAATTTATAATTACCAAGAATTGCGCGCGGAGCTACAAAGCTTGGGCCGTGTATTTCGGACTAACAGCGATACGGAAGTTTTGATTAATGCGATTGCCGAATGGGGCGAGGCCGGATTGGTGAAGCTTCGCGGTATGTATGCGTTCGCTTTGTGGGATAATTTGAAGCGTGAGTTATGGCTGGCTCGCGATCCGTTTGGCATTAAACCGCTTTACGTCGCTGAAGCACAGGGAACCATCTGGTTTTCATCCCAGGCGCGAGCGATGGCGCAGTGTGCACCGGTAAATATTGACCGTGACGCAGCCGCCATTGTCGGGTTTTATCTATGGGGTCACGTTCCTGAACCGTTTTCCTGGTGGGAAGGGATTAAGAGTTTTCCAGCGGGACATGTGCAGCGTCTGCAAATTGGTCAAACCTCTTTTCCACCGAAACCATTCGCGCGTATTCAAGATGCCTATCTGAAGCGACCAATAATAAAGCAACAAGATGATACCTTGCAGCAATGGCTAAGAGCTTCCATTCGTTATCATCTGGTCGCCGACGTTCCTATTGGCATGTTTCTCTCGGCTGGAATCGATTCATGCGTGATAGCGGCGCTTGCTGTGGAACAGGGCGTAAAGTTAAACACCATAACCTTGGCCTTCAACGAATACCGCGGAACATCTTACAATGAGGCTCCGCTCGCTGAAGTAATGGCCAAAACTCTTGGGACCGAACATGCGACGGTATGGATAAATCAGGATGACTTCGAAGGGCTGCTGGATGATTTTTTTAGCTGCATGGACCAGCCAACCATCGATGGACTAAATACTTATCTTGTTAGCCACGCTGCGTCGAAGCAGGGAATCAAAGTAGCGCTGTCAGGATTGGGTGGGGACGAATTATTCGGCGGATATCCATCTTTCCGCAGGGTCGGGGAGATCGCGACTTGGGGCAGACGCTGTTCGCACATTCCTGGCCTTCAGCGGATGCTGGAAGCGACGTCCACGATATTTTCGCATTCGGGCATTCAACACAAAGCGATGAAGCTACCGACATATTGGGGCAGTCTTGCCAGCGCTTATTTTCTAATTCGGGCGCTAAATTTGGAAGATGCCCTGGATGAGATCTTGGACGAAAGCTGGGTGATGGAAGGATTGCAAAAACTACAGACGCAGCTCGCCCTATCCCTATCGATCGCAGGCATTGAAGAATCCGGTGGAACGGAGCACGCGCAAATATCTGCGTTGGAATCGTCCTGGTACATGCGCAATCAGCTACTTCGCGACACCGATTGGTCAAGCATGGCGCACGGAGTCGAGGTGCGGTTACCGTTTGTCGATTGGCCGCTCTTGCAGCAGATCGGGCCTTCTTTCAATATCCGTACTCCGCCCTCAAAAATTGATCTCGCAAATTGCACGACCAAATTGGTTGAAGACATCCGAAGCAGGAACAAGACAGGGTTTAGCACGCCCGTGAAAGATTGGATCGACGCAGGGAGCGGCGTGGGCGGCAATGGTTTGAAGAAATGGGCGGCGGTCGTACACCGTAATTTTCGTACCGCTCTCACGACAGATTCCGCAATTGCACCGCTTGCCGTGCATTGAGGTGCGCAACTCTTTTTCAATTGCGATGTTGCTGACCGATGGCTTTGGAGGCTTTGGCGGAATTTCCGTATTTAACAGAAATTTTCTTCGGGCACTTGATCAGAGCGCTTACGTTGAACGGATTTATGCCTTGCCGCGTGTATTTGTCGGCGATGCTGGAGAGAGAATACCGGAGGCCGTCATCTATCAGCGCAAAGCGGCGGTTGGGAAAATAGCGTTTTTGAAGAGCCTCATCATTTTGGCGTTGAGTCGGCGACGGGTAGATGTTGTTATTTGTGGACATCTCAACTTATTCTGCGCGGCAATTCTACTGGCAAAAATCAAGCGGGCAAGACTGGCATTGATCATCCACGGACTCGAATCCTGGACACGACCGTCATATATTCCAGCAAATTGGTTGTTACGTGCAGCGGACTCCATTATTTCAGTTAGCAATTTTTCGGCTCAGAGATTTAGCTCATGGTCCAAGATTCCTGTGCAACGTATATTCATCTTGCACAATTGTGTGGACCTCGACGTGTTTTTGCCCGGGCCACCCGACTTAGATTTGGCGCGGCGCTATCGTGTGGCATCCGAGGACAAGGTAATTCTTACTGTTGGACGTCTCGACACGACAGAGCGACTAAAAGGAATTGACCAAGTCATCGACATTATTCCGCGGTTGATCGAGCGCTATCCGAGCCTAAAATATCTCATCGTGGGAGATGGCTCTGATCGCCCCAGGTTGGAACGCAAAGCAGAGACCCTAGGCTTGTCTGACCGCGTCATCTTTGCCGGCCAGATTCCCGACGGCGAGAAGGTCGCGCATTATAATCTCGCAGATGCCTACGTAATGCCCAGCGTTGGCGAAGGGTTCGGCATTGTCCTTGTTGAGGCGGCGGCATGCGGCCTTTCGATTGTTGGTAGCCGGGCTGATGGTTCTCGGGAGGCATTGCAAGATGGGCTGCTTGGCCGTCTTGTGGATCCGAAAAACCAAGACGAGATAATGGAAGCGTTAATTGGCGTGCTTGCAGATAAGCGTGCCCACAAGCGGCTGAATAACATCAATTTGTTCAGTTTCGAGAATTTCAAAAGCCGGGTTCACCGATGGTGCGAAGATCAAGTGGCATGACCGCCAAACGATATGTCCGGCGAGGAGTTTCGCGGCATAGTTTGCGATTTTGTGAGCACAGATTGACCAATCCACCAATCGAGATTTAGGACATGAAGTCCCGGATCGAATATTTTAACCGGCCCGCTCCGATTGGCGAGAGCGGGGATAAATATACCCGCGAGCACGTCATGAAGCTTATCATCGCGCCGGGGATAACAGCTAAGCACTATTGGCGCGACATATGGCACTATCGCGAACTCATATATTTTTTGGCCTGGCGCGACATTGCGGTTCGTTACAAGCAGACGGCCGTGGGCGTCCTTTGGGCTTTGATCCGGCCGGCTCTCACGATGCTGATATTCGTCGCCTTCCGCCGCCTTGTTGCATTGCCGGCAGGCGACGTGCCTGATGCAATTCTGGTTTTTGCAGCGGTGCTGCCGTGGCAGTTCTTCTCCGGTGCGTTCGTTGAAGCGGCGAGCAGCCTGCTTGGCAATGCCAATCTGGTGTCGAAAATCTATTTTCCCCGCCTCATCATCCCGTTAGCCTCGGTATTCACCAGCGTGGTGGACTTCGCGATCACGCTGGGGCTGCTCGCGGTTCTGCTGTTGTGGTACTGGTTTTTGCCGGGTTGGCAGATTTTTCTGATGCCGGTCTTTCTATTGATCGCTTTCGGCCTAGCGCTAGGCACGGGGCTGTTTCTCGCCGCTCTTAACGTTGAATATCGCGACTTCCGCTATATCGTACCGTTTATTGTCCAGCTCGGACTGTTCGTATCGCCGATCGCGTTCAGCACGTCAGACGTTCCGGCTGAATGGCGGACAATCTACGCCCTAAATCCGATGGTCGGCATCATAGACGGTTTTCGTTGGTCTTTGCTCGGGGGCAGGGTGGTGCTGATGCCTGAAACTATTTTGATTTCCGTGGTGGAGACGGCGTTGGTGCTTATGCTCGGTGTTTGGTATTTCCGCCGGATGGAACATAGTTTCGCGGATAAAATATGACTTCGTCCACCGCACCCGCCGCGCCAAGAATTGCCGGATCGCGCGCAGGTGCGGTACTGCTGCGCGGCGCGCTCGTATTGTTCGCCGTGGTGATCGGGCTCGGAGTAGCTGCGTGGTATGGCCGCGAACCATTGCTGCGCTACACCGCCAATGCCTGGATCATTTCGGATCAAGTAGGCCGGGCAGACGCGGTAGCGGTTTTTGGTGGCGGGCTCGAATATCGGCCATTCGCGGCGGCAAAGTACTACCATCAGGGACTGACCAAAAAAATCCTTATATCCAATATCGGAGCGAGCCCGGCCGAAGAGATCGGCGTGCTGCAATCGCATATCGAGGCCAATCGCAGGGTCTTAATCAAGCTTGGCGTACCCGAAGCCGCCATCGAGCCTTTCGGCAACAATCTGTCGAACACCTACGACGAGGCTCGCGCACTGCGAGAATGGGCTGAGCGCACGGGCGCGCGCAGCATCATCGTGCCAACGGAAATATTTTCCGCGCGTCGCCTGCGCTGGGTACTAGGCCGCTTTTTTGCCGACGGATCGGTCATTTACGTTCCTGCGCTCGAACCGCGCGAATATCGGCGTGAGGATTGGTGGAAAAATGCTCCGGGACTGATCGCCTTCCAGAACGAAGTCGTCAAATACCTTTATTACCGCTTGAAATACTGACTAACCCGATGTCCGACATCGCAATCAAAATCGAAGGCCTGGGCAAGAAATACCGCATCCGGCACCAGCGGCCGGAACGCTATACGACACTCCGTGACGTTATGACCGACAAGGTGCGCAACCTGTTCAGTCCGCGTCGAGAGCCCGGCGCGCCGCCAACCGTCGAGGATTTCTGGGCATTGCGAGACGTCTGCTTTGAGATCGGGCGCGGCGAGGTAGTCGGTATCATCGGCCGCAATGGCGCCGGCAAGTCAACGCTGCTCAAGGTTATAAGCCGGATCACAGAGCCCAACGAAGGACGGATTGAACTCGAGGGTCGAATTTCCAGCATGCTCGAGGTCGGCACCGGTTTCCACCCTGAGTTGACGGGGCGGGAGAATATTTATCTTAACGGCGCCATCCTTGGAATGCGACATGCCGAGATCAAACGCCAGTTCGACGAGATTGTCGCTTTTGCCGATGTAGAGAATTTTCTCGATACGCCGGTCAAGCGATTTTCTTCCGGCATGTATCTTCGACTGGCTTTCGCGGTCGCCGCGCATCTGCAGACCGAGATCCTTATCGTAGACGAGGTGTTGGCGGTCGGTGACGCCGAGTTCCAGAGAAAATGTCTCGGCAAGATGAGCGAGGTCGCTCAGGCCGGGCGGACCGTCCTGTTCGTCAGCCATAATATGGGCGCGATACGTCGTTTGACCCGCCGCTGCATCCTTCTGGAGCAAGGACGGGTGAAAATGGATGGTCCGGTGCAAGATGCTATCGAGGTCTATCTGACGCAGGCCACCGAAGGATTGGAGAGCGGCGTCTTCATACGGGAAAACTTGCGGCCGGCGGATCGGCCTTTCTTTGTCAATCGTGTTACAACGCGGCGCGAGCTTGGCGGGGATCCGGTCAATCAATTCGACTGCGACCATTCCTTTTTTATCCACATTGAATATAGTGCCACGCGAAGCATACCCGGGCTCTTCGGATATTTGATCTTCCAGCGATCGGACGGAACCATCGTCTATGAAGGCGACACCCAGGACGCCGGTGCCGATCCGCTCAACGGTCTGGTAGCTGGAAGCGGTACGCTGACGGTCGAGGTCCCGGCGCGCGTCTTCGGGCCCGGTACCTACCAAATCCTCCTGTCTTTTTTATCGGGCCTCGACTCGTCGGGCCCGCATGTGGACGAGCCGGGAATTGTCGGCGAGTTCGAGCTGAACGATACGAAGACCACGCGCGGTAACCGCCGACGAGGTTTTGTTTCCACGATCTTGAATTGGACTCTACGGCGCGCAGCCGAATGACAGTTCGAGCCGTGGTGAGGTGAGATTCGTATGAATCTCCTATGGCTTTGCAAGAATATCAAAACCTCGTGGTCGTCGCGAGCAGGCGTCGCGGATTTTATCCGCCGAATGATATGGACCTATTCTGCTAGTCTACCGGCGGCCTTGTCGCCGCGCGAATGGACGATCAGATTCCACTATCCGGTGCCGATCGGCAAAGTTCGGCTGCTGTTGCGGGCGAACGCAGGTGCCGATGCGTACATTCATTCTGAGGTCTTCGAACATCGATATTATCGCTTGCCGCTCGAGCGGGCGCCTGCGACGATTCTTGATCTTGGCGCCAACATCGGCCTGACGACCGTTTATTTCGCCCGCATCTTTCCCGCCGCGCGTCTTGCCTGCGTAGAGCCCGTGCCCAGCAATCTGCGGTTGCTAGAACAAAATCTGATGTTGAATGGCATTCAAGCGACTATTTTCCCGGCCGCCGTACATCCGACCGACGGCTCGGTGCTGATGGAACTTGATGGCAGGGATTATGGACACAAGGTTGCGAGAAATGCGGCGAATAATTTAACAACGACCCTGTCGGTTCCGGCAGTGAGTGTTCCGACCATTCTGCAACGCCTGGCGTGGGATCGTATCGGCTTGCTCAAGGTCGATATCGAAGGGCACGAAGCAGAGTTGTTTTCCGGGAATTGCGAGTGGCTGAACCGTGTGGATGCCATGTGCATCGAGTGCCACGAAGTCTCCGGTGAGGCAGATTTGCAGCGGCTGGCGAAACGATATGGTTTTTCGCAACCGCAACACCTCCCGGGCACTTGGTTCATGCGCCGGATCGCGACAAACCGAAGTAGAGCATGAGAATTCTTGCCTGTTGCCATCAAAGCCGCGCGAGAACAATGCGTTCGCAAGAATCTAGATGATTCATTCATGAATTTATTAATTACCCCGTCATTCGAGGATATCATTGCCGGTTATCAAAATACCGCCGAGGACAATGATCGTCTTTTTCATCAGCTGACATCATTGACCTGGTCAGACCCAATTTTGGGCGGTCATCGCCGCCACGTCGAGGATAACAAATTGGGATATGGTGACGCGGCCTTTCATGCCATGTGGTTGCGATTATTGGACTATGCAAGGAAGCGTTTCGGACAAATTAGTTTGCTTGAGATCGGCGTGTTCAAAGGACAGGTAATATCGCTCTGGGCCTTAATTGGGCGAAACTGGGATATCGACGTACGAATCACGGCGATCACGCCGTTCGAAGGACGACCGATGCCCCGCTCTCGTCTAATAACTTGGATTCGCTCCCGATTCGATTTTAAGTTTCGAGAAAACCTTCGTAACGGCAATTTTTATGAGAATTGCGACTATGAGGCTGTTGTAAAAAAACTCTTTGGACGGTTCGATCTTGATTTTTGGAAAGTGAGACTATGCCGCGGTTACTCGACAGATTCGCATGTCCAGTTGGAGCTTTCTAATGCAACTTTTCATATTGTTTATGTGGACGGCGATCATTCGTTTGATGGCGCATTGCAGGATTTCAAGACTTATGGACCTAAAGTTGTGAGAGGAGGCTGGCTTGTAGCAGATGATGCTGGTTCATTTATTCCCGGCAGCGCATTTTGGAAAGGTCACGAAGCGGTAAGTCGAGCGGTAAATATATTGCCGGAGATCGGCTTTCGGAATGTCTTGAACGTTGGTCACAATCGGATTTTCGAGCGTGTCTAAGAGTGATGAGGGAGCGCAAGTAAGAGTCTTTTTGCCAACTTATCGTCGTCCTGCTCTCTTGCCTCGTGCGCTCAAAAGTTTGCTCGCTCAGACCTTCGTTGCATGGAAGTGTGAGGTCCATAACGATGATCCGATGGACCCTTTTCCAGCCGAATTAGTAAAATCTCTCGGGGATTCGCGTATCGAACTGCATCACCACGAGCGCAATATTGGAGCGAGCGCTAGTTTCAATCTATTTTATCGCCCGACGCCGGAACCATTTTACGGTTTGTTGGAAGACGACAATTGGTGGGAACCAGAATTTTTGGACACTATGGTCGCCGAAATGCGGTCTCATCCCCAGGTCGTCATGGCCTGGTGTAATCAAAAAATATGGGAGGAATTGCCGGACGGGTCATGGCGCAACACCGGCCTGTTCGTCAACGCAGCAGAAGGGCTATCGACCCCCCGTCTCGCGGTATTCGGCAATTTTCGACAGATGCTAGGATCCCTGCACGGAAACGGAGCCATGCTCATGCGTTCGCGTCCCGGAGAGACCTACGAAACGCCGGCCGATTGGCCTTTCGTGGCTATCGAGCCATTACGCGAACGTATGATACAACATCCGTTGCTATTTGTGCCAAAGCCGCTTGCAGTTTATTGCAAGACGCTCCAGACGGCGCGCTCCGAAAATCGCGCGGAATGGGCTGTTGTTCAGACAATCCTTGCTGCGACATTTTTAAAGCATTGTGGTTATTCCGATCTGCGACTTGCCGCGTTCTTTGCTGAAGCGCGCAATATGCGTCCGCCGTCAACGACTGCAATAATATTGGCCGCATTGATGGAAACAAAATGCCGGCGACTGCTTCGTTATTCTAGGCCTTTGGATTGGTTACTCTTGTTTCGTGGCCTCGTTCGACGGCCTCACGTGTTTTGGCAAGTTTTGCAATCCCGACGGCATCATCCGGATTGGTGGAATTCGCTCGATCGCCACAGCGCCGCGAGATTTGAAGAACAGCGTCTCAACTCCGCTAAGGACTCATCACCAATCAAGAGTAATGAAGCTCCAGCGGAGTCGGACGCGGCAGCGGTACTCGATAGACGCGCGAGATGAGTCGGATATGCCTCTACTTCGTACGGGAACCCGAACGTGATCGTTGGATTCCGGGCGACCGATTTGTTCGGCCGATTATTCGCCGTATCGTCCGCGGAAAATTTCGACCGGGCGGGATCGACAAAGTGTTCATCAATTTGTGTCTTGGGCTCGATCGCCTCGGGGTTCCTTATGAGGTCAATCTTCCCTTTGATCAGTTGTGCGACGATGATCAGGTCGGCGTGGTAGGGAGATGCCGTCTCGCGCTGAAGGGATATGATAGACCGAACCCGATCGTCGGAGGTGTCGCGCTGATGACTTACCCAAGCGAATGGCCGACTCTATGTGAGGAATATCCGGTCGTTGTATATTTACAGCACTGCGAATGGTGCAAAGTTTGTTACGAACCCTTCTACGGCGATCGATGTCAACTTTGGCCGGTCGGTATCGACACGCATTCCTGGACGCCAACCAATTCGGCTAATAAGCGGTTTGACTTCCTGATCTACGATAAGATTCGTTGGCAGCGGGAAGTGCTAGTTCCGCAACTGCTTGACGCCGTTAAAGCTGAGTTGACGCGCCGAAAGCTGACATTCACGGAAATTCGATATGGTCAATACGACGAGCAGCAGTACAAGAAGGCACTGCAAGACTGCCGTTCCATGATTTTCTTGTGCGAACATGAAAGTCAGGGGCTTGCGTATCAGGAGTGCCTTGCGTCCGATGTTCCCGTACTCGCCTGGGATCAGGGCTGGTGTCTCGACCCGGAACGTTTCAAGTGGGGGCAACCGGACATTCCGGCAACGAGCGTCCCTTTTTTCGACGCGCGATGCGGATTGAGATTTCGTGACATTGAGGAATTTCCCAACAAGCTTACGCAGTTTCTGGACATGAGCCGGCGCGGCGCGTTCGCTCCGAGAGATTATATAATGGAAAATCTGACATTGGAAAAATGCTCCGCGGACTATCTTCGGATTCTCGAAGAAGCGCAGGTCCGAGCGTGAAAGGCAAGAGCTCGAAATTACGCGCCATTACCCTGGTCGTAGCTGTCAATGTTCTGCTGACGGCCGTTCTATTTGAAATCGTTCTTCGGGTACAGCAGCAATTAGGCCCGATTTACGATCTAGCCGTTGATCGCGCGACAATATCGGTCGAACTCTCCGATGTGCTCAACCACGTGCCGGCGCCAGGCCCGGACGTGGAGGCTGGCGGGATCCGCAAATTGGACAAGCCAAATGCCGACGGGTGCGGGCCAAAGCTCCTCTTCTTGGGAGATTCGTTCATGCAGGGCCATGGGCCGGTCGACAACATACCTTATTATGTGAGGCAGTTCTTCCAGCAATCCTTGCGCCGGGAATTGTGTGTGTTCAATGCTGGTCAGTCATCGTATTCCCCGTCGATCTTCGTGCCGCAGGCCAAGAAACTTATCCCATTGTTGAAACCTGATTCTATCATCATCGATGTGGATGAGACGGATCTGTGGGATGACTATTATCGCTATCGTCATCTCGTCATGAGGGATGCTGCCGGCTCGGTTGTTGCCGTGCGGCCGACCCCACTTGGCATTTGGTTCTATGACGGGCTCGTGAAAAGTACCGACAAGACGCTGTATATGCACCGGCTGGTGTCAAAATTTTATTTTACGAGAATCGAATTCCCAAAATTGTATGATTTGTACTGGCGAGGCAAGCCGAACGATAACCTTTGGCTGTCGAGGCTTTCCGAGGCTGAAGCGAGACGTGCCTACGGTACGGAGATAGCGTATTTCAAGACGGCGCTGGAGGATTTAACACGGACTGTCGTATCCCGCATGGGTACGGCCGATGCCGTGGTCTACATTCATCACCCTCACTTGCAGCATCTCGGCGCTCCGGGTGTTGTGTTCAATAATATCGTAGCGGACACCGTGCGAGAGGTCGCGTCGCGCCATCACGTAAGATTTTATGACGCAACCGAGGATCTGAGGACTGAGTTCGGGGCCGAGCCGCAAAAATACTATATCCCGAACGATGTGCACTTTAATGCTGCCGGCACCCGCGCTTATGGGATCGCTGTTGCAAAATACCTGGCCGCGACGCTTGCCCACTGACATTGGGCGGCTACCTGATGATAGGAGGCATGATGGGCTCCGAGCGCTTCCACGAGGACTTTACGCGCCAAGACGATGACCCGCGGCCCAGTGAAAGGAGTCTGGGCATCACCTTTGCGGCGGTGTGCGCGATCATCGGCTTGATCAAGCTGTATTACGGTGAGAAATTCCCAATTGTCTGGTTACTGGCAGCGGGCGCATTCTTATTTTGCGCTTTCTTTTGGCCAGCTCCTTTGCGTCCGCTCGGCATCTTATGGCATCGTTTGGGTTATCTGCTGTTCAAGGTGGTCAACCCCATTGTCATGGCAATCTTGTACTTTGGAACGGTTGTACCGATCGGTCTGATTTTACGGCTCACCGGAAATGATCCGCTCCGCCTAAAGATAGACCGGGGCTGCGCCTCATACTGGCTGAATCGGGAACCACCCGGTCCTGCCGCGCAAGAGATGAAAAACCAGTTCTGAAGGGGTCTGCATGTTCGGCATTCTTCGCGATCTGTGGATCTACATACGCTTACAAAAAAAATATTGGTTGATACCAATCGTTCTCATGATGGTTCTCATGGGCGGAATCGTCGTGTTGAGCAAGGGGTCTGCGATTGCTCCGTTCGTCTATACCTTGTTCTGAGAGTTAGGTCCGTCAACATTGCGCACACTTGGGATCTCGGCATTCTACCACGACAGCGCGGCTTGCCTGGTGGAAGACGGCCGGATTGTTGCTGCGGCGCAGGAAGAGCGCTTCACGCGCAAAAAGCACGATCCGAATTTTCCGCGCAATGCCATTCGGTTTTGCCTGGAGGCTGGTGGAGTCAGCCTGGACGATATCGATTACGTCGCCTTCTACGACAAGCCCATCGTAAAGTTCATGCGCTTGCTGGAAACCTATGTGGCCTTTGCGCCACATGGCTTCAGTTCCTTTCGGACCGCGATGCCGTTGTGGTTGAAGGAAAAGCTTTTTCAGAAACTTCTGCTGCGAGATGAATTAAGAAAATTTGCGGCGGATTTCGACATTGAAAAGAAGCTGCTGTTCACCGAGCACCATCAGAGCCACGCCGCCTCCGCTTTTTTTGCGTCGCCATTTGAGGAAGCGGCCATACTGACAATGGACGGGGTGGGCGAATGGACGACCATGTCGGGCGGGATGGGGCGGGGAAACCACGTTGAAATCTTCGAAGAACTGCATTTTCCACATTCGCTGGGTTTGTTGTTTTCAGCATTCACCTACTATCTCGGCTTCAAGGTCAATTCCGGGGAGTACAAGGTCATGGGGTTGGCCCCCTATGGCGAGGCGAAATATGCCGACCTTATTTTGGATCACTTGATGGATCTGAAGGCCGATGGAAGCTTCCGCTTAGATATGGCCTATTTCAATTACTGCACTGGCCTGACGATGACCAACGAGCGGTTTGATCGGTTATTTGGCGGGCCGCCACGCACACCGGAAAAACTTCTCGACCAGAAACATATGGATATTGCAGCATCGATTCAGAAAGTGACCGAGGAAGTTATGTTGCGCCTCGCTCGCTCGTTGGCGCGGAAGACGGGCAGTAAGAATCTCTGCATGGCGGGGGGCGTGGCTCTCAACTGTGTAGGCAACGGCAAGATCTTGCGCGATGGCCGCTTCGACCAGATCTGGATTCAGCCGGCTGCGGGGGACGCCGGCGGGGCAGTGGGCGCAGCCTTGGCTGCCTACCATATGTATGCTGGCAAGCCTCGCGTGGTGAATGGCCGGGACGGCATGTCGGGTGGCTACCTTGGACCAAGCTACGATCAGCAAGAGATCGAGCAGCGCCTGACTAATGCCGGCGCCCGGTTCGAGCGGGTTGATGACACTGCGCTCATTGCCGCCTCGGTCGATGCCTTGACCGCAGGGAGTGCGGTGGGATGGTTCCAGGGACGAATGGAGTTCGGCCCGCGCGCCCTTGGCGCTCGATCGATCCTCGCCGATCCGCGCAGCCCAACCATGCAAAAAATGTTGAACCTCAAGGTCAAATATCGCGAGAGCTTTCGTCCTTTTGCCCCGGCGGTTCTGCGGGAGGATGTTGCCGACTGGTTCGATCTCGACCGTGACAGTCCATACATGCTTTTCGTCGCTCATGTGGTGGAGCGCAGGCGCCGGGCGATGACGCCCGAGCAGCAGGCTTTGTTCGGAATCGACAAGCTGAACGTGCCACGCTCCGACATTCCCGCGGTGACCCATATTGACTATTCCGCCCGGGTCCAAACGGTGCACCGCGACACAAATCCCAGATTTTACGAGCTGCTCGGTGCCTTCAAGGCCCGGACGGGCTGCCCTGTTGTCGTGAACACGAGCTTCAATGTCCGCGGCGAACCGATCGTGTGCACACCGGAAGACGCTTTCCGTTGCTTCATGGGATCTGAAATCGAGTTGCTGTCGGTTGGCAATTGCATCCTTCGCAAGGAACAACAGGATGATCGGCTGAAAATGAACTACAGCGCGATGTTTGATCCCGACTGAGGCTCGTGGTCAAAGCAGTGCCAGCAATGATATTGGATGAAAATATAGTATGCCCTTTGACCGGTGTGGCCCTCGAAACGGTCGACGGCCAACTGACTTCAGGGTCGGGGCGCCGTTATGAGGTTTCGGACAATATCCCGCTGCTTTTCGTCGACGAAACCGAGGGCGCCCCCGCGATTGCGGCCGTTACGGGCTCCACGGGCGGGCAGGTGACGCATGCCGTGCAGGATTTCTATGAGGACGCTCCATTTCCGAACTACAACAGTTTCGATAATTTGGCCGCGTTCACGCGGCAAGCGGACGCCGGATTTGGTCGCTTACTGCGCAAACAACTGCCCCTCAACGCTAATGTGCTCGAAGTGGGATGCGGGACCGCGCAGTTGAGCAACTACTTGGCGGCGACGACACTGTCGCGTGTGTATGCCGCAGATATGACCTTGGCCTCGCTGAGAATGGGGCGCGCATTCGCGCGACAAAACCAGATCGATGGCATCCGTTTTATCCAAATGAACTTGTTCATGCCGGCGATCCGGCCGCAGTCAATGGATGTCGTGATCTCGAACGGCGTGCTGCACCATACCTATGATACGCGAAAGGCGTTCGCGAGCATCAGTCGACTGGTCAAGCCCGGCGGGCATTTCATAGTTGGTCTTTACGATTGGATCGGCAGATTGCGCACCGACTTTCGCCGATTGCTGTTGAAGACTTTCGGCGACAAGGTGCTGGCCCTCGATCCTCAGCTTCGCAAGAGGCTTTCTCCGGAGAAGCGCCGTGCGTGGATCCGCGACCAATATTTCCACCCACTGGAACGCAAGCACTCGATTTCAGAGGTGATCCAGTGGTTCAACGAGGAGGGTTTTTCATTTGTATCCTCGATTCCAAAGATTCTTGGAACGTTCGGCGAGGACGAACAAATTTTCAAGCCGAAAAGTCCGGGCACATCGCTCGATCGAGTGGTGGCTGAACTTGGAATGCTTGTGTCTCCGTCTGGTGGCGAAGGCGGCCTGTTCGTCTGTATAGGGCGACGCAATATAGCCTCACGGAGATGAGATCAATTGCATCCGCCAGCTCAAAGACAGAAAGTCCGCATTGCCATCGCCCGCTTCTGGGCAGGAGCCACCGCGCAAGAAGTCATCGATACGCTTCTTCCCGATCTGCAGCCCTATTTCGAGTTCGATGTCTCGGCCGTGCCCCAGGTGCTTTTATACGGACCCTACACGGGAGAGATGCCAAAGGGCCGGTTCATCAAAGTATTCATCGGCTGCGAGAACGTGCGGCCAATGATGAGCGAATGCGATTGGGCCTTTGGGGTCCTGCATGAAGAGTACCTGCGCCATCCGCGGTACATGCGCTTCATGCGGTGGGGCGACGACTCGCATCTCATTCAGTCAAAAAAGAATTGGTCGGAAGTTTTGAATTCCAAAAAGCGATTTTGCGCCTTCCTATATGCGAACAAGGTCAGCTATCGCGAGGCATTCTTTCGCGCGCTATCCCGCTACAAGCCGGTCGATGCGCCGGGCCGTTCAATGAACAACATGCCGGGGATAGACCCGGTGCCGGGACGGATCGACTGGAAGGCGAAGGTCAAGTTCCTGCGCGCCTACAAGTTTGTCATCGCGTTCGAGAGCGGGTCTCGCCCCGGCTACAACACCGAAAAGCTCACCCATGCCATCGAAGCCGATTGTGTGCCGATTTACTGGGGCGATCCGGAAATCGGTCGCTCATTCAACGTCCGGCGTTTCATCAATGCGCACGACTATCTGCCCAAGCCGCGCCGCTTCATGCCGCGGTTGCCCTATGCGCCGCATTCGCTGCGCAGCCAGGACCGGCTGACGTTATTCGATCGGGCCGCGCGGAAGATCAATAGCGTGGTCGGCGAGATCGAGCAGAGGGCCTGGGCCTTGACGGGATTCGATGCTCTGGTGGAACGGGTGATCGCGCTCGACCGCAATGACGAGCTGTACCTGCAGCATTTACACGAGCCGTTTCTGATCGGGAATAAGCCGTTGGATCGCTCGTCCTGGGTGACCCGGTGGCGGGAGATCTTTGCGTCAGTGTGAGCGAGCGGGCGCGAAGACTGATGACATGCCGCCTAGAAGGCCAACAAATCCATTGATCGAAAGCTGAAATCCGAGTGCGGCAAACAAAAACCGACGTTGCGCATATGGGGCGGGCCGCAGGGGCTCGCTCCCTCGATCGAGCTTTGATTGCGTATGGCCGTTTGTTTGAGCATCCATGCAAGCTCCGGATCGTCAGGTGGTTGATTCGTCGGCTGGCCGCAGGTCGGATCAAGGTTCGGTATGCCCGCGGCGCCGTCATCGCCATAGACCCGGCCGATTATATCGGATGGGCGATATTCACCGCAGGGCACTATGAGCCGGCGAGCCTCGGCTTGGCGCTGCGCATCATGACGGCAGAGCCCGGATTATTCATCGACGTGGGTGCGAATTTCGGGTTATACACCTGCGCGGTCGCGAGGATCGCGGGGTCGACAGTCATCGGCATTGAACCCGATTGCGCAAACTGCACGAGTCTACAAAGTAATATTGAACTCAATGGGCTGCAGAACGTCATCGTCTTCAATGGTGCCGCGGGTCCCGGCTCGGCGTTAGCCCCAATCGTCAGGGGATTGGCCGGGAATTCCGGAACGGCCGCGGTGGCTCCCAGTGAAACTGCATCCGAACTCGGCCAAACCTGGGTCGCAACCGTTACTCTTGACTCGCTGCTTGATCGGCTTGTTCGTCCTCGGGCAAGACCGGTGCTGATGAAAATGGATATCGAGGGTTTTGAGCCGCAGGCTCTCGCCGGCCTCGATTTCGACGGCCCATTTCGTCCCAAGAACATCCTGGTGGAATGCGACCGCCAGCTCTCTGTTGCGGCTTGGGGGTCACGTGGAAACTTCAAGGCCTTCTTTGCGGCCAAGGGCTACGAGCTGCTCGACGTGTTTGGAGGCCCGCTGGCGGACGATGGACCTGTTCCGGAAGAAAACGTGTGGGCCCGGGACCTGGCCTAAGGTAAGCCGCGCGGCCGGCGTGCTCATCGGCTGCGCCATTAGTTGTTACTAAGAGAATCAGATGCCGACGATCGCTTCTGTATGATCGCGCGATGCAGATATCCGCCAACACACTTCCAATCGTTTACGCCTTGCGGGCCGCGCGAAGATTGGTTCCAGTTCGCGGATGGGAGCGCGCATTTCGTACGGCGTTCCCGCCAGACACGCAGCGGCCGTTCTTTTTTAAAATGAAAATATTTGAGAGCATATTTGCGATGGACGCGGCCAGTTATCTTGACTGGTACGCTCTCTTTTATGGGCACCACGGAGGAAGCGACCTTGTTCTTGCTAGGCAGATTGTCAGCCGGCTTGGGCATCCTGTCGTCGTGGATGTCGGTGCGAACGCTGGGCACTATTCGATCGCGCTCGCCCCCCTTAGCCGCGTTGTGCATGCCTTTGAGCCAGATCCCGATGTCCTCAAAAGGTTGTTCGCCAACATCGAGTTGAACGCCCATCTGCAAATCAAGGTCCATGGCGTCGCGCTTGGTGCCGCCGATGAAGAACTTCCATTTACCCCATCGCCCGGAAACAACCGAGGCGTGGGAGTTTTTTCGAACGACGGCCCGGTTCTTCTACCGGTTCGACGGGGCGACGACTATCTTGCCCGTCACGAAATTTCAGGAATCGGCTTCCTCAAAATAGACGTGGAATGGTTTGAATTTCCTGTGCTTGCAGGACTGCGTCAAACAATCGAAAGAGATCGTCCTGTGATCCTTCTCGAAACAGACAAGCCGATGAGCCGTGTTGGCGACCAACTCCCGCGCGACTATCGTTTCTTCGCGCACCGACGCCGGTACGGTTTTTCAAATTCAACGATCTTGCGATCCGTCGACGAAGAATATTCGGACTCGGATATATTTTGTATCCCCAGCGAATCCATGCATCTCGTCGATTGACAGTGGCATTTGGCCAAGAAAACATGTCGCACCATTTTCTCGTTTCGATCGAGAGGGTGGAGCGTCGCTGGCGGACGACGGGCCAATTCCAGAAGAAAAAACGCGGTTCTCAGCTTTTCACGACGTTACGCGCCGGTACCATGCATCGATCCCAGAACAGCTTGGATACCGCCGTTCGTACCCGTGCTCCCGCATCAGCCGATCCAAACCTTGTTCCCGTTGAGTCATGTTGTGCTCTACCGACCACAGCATCACATTCCACCGGGAGAAGTCGAAGCATTCCAGAATTTCAAGTTCAGATCCCTCGGTATCGACCGAGATATAGTCGATGTCGTGAGGGGCATCGTGTTGTTCAAGCAAACCGTTCAAGGTCACGGTTTCGACCTCGATGATGCTGTGCTCGCTTCTGGCTGCCTTGTGCCCATCGCCCGACTCAAAACCTAGAATGGTTCCTAGCACCGGATATTTGGCTGCCACGAATTTGACGCGCTCGCCGCTGCCGCTAAACACGCAGCGTAAGTCGATCTTTGCGGTCCTATTGCGCATCAACTCGGTGTGCCAGACCGGATTGGGTTCGGCCAATATACCGCGCCAGTTGAAGTCACGCTCAAGCAGATAGGTATTGCTGCAGTCTATTCCGTCCGTGGCTCCGAACTCCACAAAATAGCCATCTCGCTTGCGCCGCGTTTCATGCAGGACCCAGAGGTCCTGCCATATCTGGGCATAGGCATTGGTGGCGTTCACGAGATCGCGCACGAAGACCGCTTCCTCGTCGGTCGCGTTTCGAATCAAGCCGGCGGCTCGGAGAAAATTCGGATCAAGATTTGGATCGAGCGTCCCGAGATGCCGTCGAAAGGTGCCGCTCTTAATAAGGATGCGCGCGGCGTGTCGAAGGATGTGGTTACGCAGTGACGGAATCAAGGATTGCATTATGAACTCCATGCGGCATCTCACTCCTAGCACAGCATCGAAGGGCGAGCATCAGGCCCTTGCGCCTAAACAGTCGAGCACGGTGTCGATGACCACAGTAAACCGTGAGATCTCCGCGCGGACCGCGCGCTGGCGATATTTTCGCTGAAATATGAATGGAAAGCAGATAGGTTACGCTCATGCGCGCAAGCGCAAACTAGAATCTGTGCTATCGGCCAATTCGGCGCGCATTGTCGAAACAGAATGTGAATCTCGAATCGAAACTAACGGATGAAGAAGACGAGTCATTGTAGCTTTGGGAAATATCTCAAGAATGTTTGCTCGATTAAAATCTGCTATCAGAGATTGTCGGGTAATATCGGGTATCCGCAAAAGGTACTCGCGTGTCATTAGGGAACGGCTGTTAAGATTAGCATTGCGTCAGAAATTCATTGCGACTGAGAGCTTGCCTTCAATTTGTCTGTCCGGAGACTTTTCCGCCTCCCCGATAGGTAGGTTGGCAAAAACGCCTTCGAAAAAGCGCTGACACAAGACAGCTGCCTCCCCCAAGTAATACGTGATATTGAGGGGATGTCGGGTCAAAAATATGGATCCTTCATCAATAACTTTGTCCGCTCCTTCGTTGACGCGCGTTACCTTGAAATTGGGTCCTGGGCCGGCTCCACAGTTACCGCCGCCCTCTATGGGAACGAGGCCAAAGCTCTCTGTATCGACAACTGGTCGCAGTTCGGGGGGGCCAAAATCACAATTCTTTTCCAATATTGAGCTGATCCAATCCAG
The DNA here is from genome assembly GCA_016185205.1 of Hyphomicrobiales bacterium. Taxonomy (GTDB): domain Bacteria; phylum Pseudomonadota; class Alphaproteobacteria; order Rhizobiales; family Xanthobacteraceae; genus Pseudolabrys. The sequence continues at coordinate 19,465 of JACPOA010000085.1, forward strand.
CGACATAGATTTCAGATTTATCGAGCAAGATTTTCGCACCGTAGATTACCGGTCCTTAGGTACTTTTAATATTTATTTGTTCGATGGACCGCACGAAGAAGCCGATCAGTGCGACGGCATCATGCTTCCACAGCAAGCGCTTGCTGCCACTCATATGTTGATAGTTGACAATTAGAATTGGTTTCAGGTTCGCGTTGGAACCCTTCAAGCATTGAAAGACGCAAATTGCAAAATCGAATGTTCTATTGAAGTTCGAACGACTTTGGACAATGGGCATCCACAGGTCGTTCGCCAGCATAGCGACTGGCATAATGGCTATTTCATCGGGATAATTTGCCGTGGAAATGCATCGAATCCGCGATGACAGCCAAGCACCTTAACCGCCTGAGTGATCTGGCTCAGCTTCCGGCTAGCGTACCGAACTCGCTAGGGATGCATAACAATCCAACACCAATTGTCGCAGAGTCACTAACAAGAAAATATGTCTTCACGATTGCGACAGGATCGAAAGTGTACCTACGGTACGCCTTTAATCTGGCCAGGTCCTTTGCGCTGCGCCGTATCGGATCAAGAACCCCATCAAATCGGTCCTGCGACCGATGTACAAAAGACTGTTTGGACACCGTTCCGCTCAGCCGAGCGATCGGCCTCGTGGCGAGAAAATTCATTGGACGCGTCTCATTGTGGCATCACACCGTTTGCGTGTTCACTGTCACGATTGAGCCATGCGTCTGTACGACCGCAGTTGGTGAGCGATTTTGATCACGAACCCTCTCGTATCCGTCATCATTCCCTGCCGTAACGCCGTTGCCTGGCTCGGCGAAGCCATTGAGTCCTGCCTCGGCCAGACGTGGCGCAATGTCCAGATCGTCGTCATCGACAACGGTTCGGTCGATGGCAGCTTGCAGTTCGCAAAGCGCTACGCGTCGCGCGGGGTTGTTGTTCTCGAGTGCGCGCGGGAGGGCGCGAGCGCGGCGCGCAATGCGGGACTGGCGCAAGCACGCGGGGACCTCATCCAATTCCTGGACGCGGACGATGTGCTCGATCATGATAAGATCCGCGTGCAGGTCGAGCAATTGGCGCACGCGCCCGATGCGTCACTTGCATCCGGTGCGTGGGCCCGTTTCCGGCACAACTCAAGCGAAGCCGCCTTCGTGCCCGAGCCGGTCTGGCGAAATTTCGAGCCGCACGAGTTCTTGATCTCTTCGTGGCTCGGTGGCGGAATGATGCCTAGCTTCGCTTGGCTCACGCCCCGCGCACTGATCGAGCGGGCCGGGCATTGGAATGAACGCTTGAGTCTCAACGATGACGGCGAATTCTTTAGCCGCGTCGTTCTTGCTGCGTCGAGCGTTATCTTTTGTGGCGATGCTCAGGGCTATTACCGTACGACAGACCACCCCAGCATCAGTAAGCGATGCGATCACGACGCGCTCGCGTCCGGCTTTATTGCTATTGATTTATCCTGCCGCCACCTGTTGCAGCATTGCACCTCGCCCGCGGCCGCAAAAGCCTGCGCTACCCAATACCAGCGGTTCGCTTACGATGCGTATCCGTATGCGCCGGATCTGGTCGCGGAAGCTGAACGGCGCTCCATTGAGTTGGGCGGAAGCGAGCTTCGGCCTGGTGGTGGCCGCGCGTTTCAGACTCTCAACCACATATTCGGCTGGAAGTTCGGCAAGCGTTGCCAGTCCGCTTTGCGAAAGCTCCACGAACGGGCGGCAGCGCCGCGATGACGTGCACGCGCAAGTCGAGAATCGTCCTGCTCAGCGGCAACAGCCTGTGCCACAATCCGCGCGTCATGAAGGAAGCGACAGCGCTTGCGCGCGCCGGCTACGACGTGCAGGTGCTAGGGATATGGTTGGACTCGATCTTGAAGGCGCGCGACCTGCGTCTGCTCCAAAGCGCTCCCTTTCGGTTCGTGCCGGTGCTCGACTGCACGCTTCGTGGCTTCGGTGCTGAGGTCGCGCACGTGTTGCGCCGGGTGCGCCGTAAGTCCTCCAACGTCTTGCACGCTCTGACCGGCCAAGAAAGCTCCATTCAGCTCGGTTTTGGCATCGAACGGTTGATATCGTGCGCGCAAGACATTCCGGCTGATCTCTATATCGCCCATTCGGAGTCATGCCTGTACGTTGCCTGGAAACTGTCACGCTGCGGCAAGCGGGCCGGCGTGGATATGGAGGACTGGTTCTCACAAGATCTGCTACCGGAGGCGCGCCGGCGGCGGCCGATTCGTCTGTTGGAGACCCTGGAACGGGAATTGCTCGTGCACGGTGCGTATGCGTCCTGTCCTTCGCGCGCCATGAGCGCGGCGCTCGCCGAGGCATACGACTGTACGCCCCCACACGTCGTCTATAATGCCTTCCCGTGGGTGGATCGGCAGGGGATCGACGGCCTGCGGAACGATCGCCGCGATACGAGCATTCCTTCGATCTGCTGGTACTCGCAGACGCTCGGCCCTGGCCGGGGTCTTGAGGATCTCGTAGCCTCCATTCCGCTTCTAAATCATGACATGGAAATTCACCTTCGCGGCAATCCCGCGCCGGGGTTCGAGGACTGGATCAGAACACGAGTCTCCGATCATTGGCGCAACATGATATTTTTTCACCCGCTGGTGACGAACGATCGTTTGCTGTCACGGATTGCGGAGCACGACATTGGTTTCGCCGGCGAGTTGAAATATTGCCGCAGCCGGGATCTGACGGTCACCAACAAAATCCTGCATTATCTGCTGGGTGGTCTCGCTGTGGTCGCAAGCGATACGATCGGCCAGCGCGAGGTTGCGAGCCAGGCGCCGGAGGCCGTACGGCTTTATTCGTCGGGAAATCCACAGGCGCTTGCCAATATTCTCAATGAACTTTTTGCGTCACCTGAATTGTTGCGACGCACCAAAGGCGCAGCGCTGACGGCCGCCCAACGAACCTTTTGCTGGGAGTATCAGGAAGGAGCGCTTCTCGATGCGGTTTCTCGGGGGCTGCAAAAGATCGGCCCCGCTACACGGCGTAACGCTGAATGAAGCGCCGCGTTCTTATCGTGACGAGTACTTACATGCCGGCGATGGCCGCCGACATGCACCGCGCACGTATTCTGACGTGGGAACTGCCGAAATTGGGTTGGGATGTCGAAATACTGAGCCCGGACACGACGTTTCAGCCGATCTCATGGATAGATTCAGACAGCACTCCGTTATTTGCGTCAGGTGTTACCAACCATTCGGTTTCCGAGTTCTGTTCAGCATGTTTTCGTCTGTTAGGAATCGGCAACATCGGATGGAGAGCAATCCTTCCATTGTATCGCGCCGGACTAAAGTTATTGAAACAGCGCCGCTTCGATGTGATTTATATCTCTACCGCCCATTTTCCTTTGTTCCTACTCGGAATTCTCTGGCGTCGGCACAATGTACCGTTCGTACTCGACTTTCATGATCCCTTGTTCAATGGCGAGGCGATAGTCTTAGTGCCAGGACACATTAAACGTGCGATCGCTCACTGGTTATCGCAGTACATTGAATCGCGATGCGTACGGGCGGCGGCTGGTGTGATTGCTGTGTCACCTGAGTACATCGCCACATTATACCGCCGCTACGCCGCAGATGAGCCGGCATGGCTTGGCGTCGGCCGAACTGCGGTGATCCCATTTCCCGCCGCGCCAAGGGATTTGGAGGTGGCTCGTAGCAGTGTTCGGGAAATAGGCGATACGCGCACGAGGCGTGTTGTCTACGTCGGTACCGGAGGCTCGATTATGCGCCGATCCTTTGAGGTGTTTTGTTCAACTCTATCTCTCTTGCAAGAGCAGGAACCGGAGCTATTGGCTTCGTTGCGGTTTGAGTTCTACGGTACTTCGCCCTCCAACCGCGAGGGCGAGACTACGACATTTACTGCTATTGCCCGCGCGTATGCGGTATCCGATTTGGTCTTCGAGTATCCGCAACGCGTGTCGTATCGCCGTTCGTTAGAGCTGTTGCTCGGCAGTGATGGCGCGCTAGTCCTTGGCGTCGACGACAGCGGATATATGCCCTCGAAGCTGTTCAACTACGTGCTGTCGGGAAAGCCCCTACTAGCTGCACTGCGTGCCGGGAGCGCGGCTTTTACGCTTTTTCAAGGCGCTGCGAACCTTGGGCATGTTATCGAATTCGGCGAAGCAGAGGAGGCGGGTTGCAGCGAAAGAACGCAGACATTAAGAACGTTTGTGCGTGAGGTTGCTGCGCGCAAGAGCTTCGATCGGCGTTCAATATTAGAGCCATACCTTGCAGCCAATTCCGCTTGCCGACACATCGAGGTGTTCGATGCTTGCCTCAAATGAGGGGAGCGGCACTTTCACGAGTGGCGGGCTGCGCTTAGCGCGCCGGAGGCCGCGACTCGCGATTATCGTATCTCACCCGATCCAATATTTTGTCCCTCTCTATCAGCGGCTTGCAGCGCGGGATGATATCGCAATCAAGGTTTTCTTCACTTGGCATGCGGGAGAGGCTCCAGTGGAGGATCTGGGGTTCAAGCGCTCTATTGCCTGGGATATCCCGCTCACTCATGGATATGAACATGAGCGGGTGCCAAATGCCGCGTGGAATCCGGGCACGCACCATTTCTTAGGGATCATAAATCCATCATTGGTCCGTCAGGTCCGGCAGTGGAAGCCTGATGTCGTTCACCTAACCGGCTGGGCCTGGTATTCGCACTTGAGTGCGCTGCGCAAATTTCATCAGCTTGGAATTCCCGTACTCTTCCGCGGTGATTCGCATCTGCTCGATGGCGCAAGCGGACCAAGATGGTGGCTGAAGCGTACTGTGCTGCGTCGTGTCTACTCTCGACCAACTCGATTTTTAGTCGTGGGACAGGCGAATAGAAAATACTATGAAGCCTTTGGAGTCGAGGCCGCTCGACTGTGCGAGTGTCCGCATTCCATTGACGTTGCAAGATTTATGGGCACGGGAAATTTATACGAAGAACAGGCGGCGGAGTGGCGCCGGCAGCTGGGTTTGGGTGCGCATCGACGAATTGCCGTTTTCGCTGGAAAATTCGAGGCCAATAAGCGGCCGCTGGAGCTGATGCGCGCGGTGCAGATACGACAGAGTGACGATCTCGTACTCATTCTTGTGGGTGGCGGCGAACTCGAACCGGAAATCCACACGATGGCGGCGGCATATCCGGAGCGATTCGTCGTCCTGCCGTTCCAAAACCAGAGTCGCATGCCTATTGTCTATCGGCTTGGAAATTTTTTCATTTTGCCTTCGGCGTATGGCGAAAGCTGGGGTCTTGCCGTGAACGAAGCGCTGGCATGTGGGCGCCCGGTTCTGGTAAGTGATCGGGTAGGATGTGCGGCCGACCTCATAGATGATTCCTGCGGCCGAGTTTTCTCCTGGAGCGACACCGGCGCCCTTGAGCGGATGCTTGACGAGATGAGCCAGCTAAATCTTGCTAAAATGAGTGATGAGGCTTCGGAACATGCGTGGCATTTTGACATTGGGGTGACAGAGGCTACGCTGGTCCAATGCATATTACAGGTCTGCGATCGATGAGGTCTCCCGCCTTAGTATCCCAGCCGACCGAGCGGGGATACATTGGACCGGCTATCTTATCGGTCCTCGTGCTCTTCATTTTCGGAATTTTTAGCAGCAACCCTCTTGCCTACATGTTTGTCCTGTTTGCCACCGTCTTACCAATCGGTATTTGGCTTAACTTCGGAGCGACGGGAATTCCAATTTTTCCCGCCGTAAGTGCTCTCTATTTTGTGTATTATGGCCTGCCTATTCTCCGGGGCGCGGTAGATAACTATGACGGCGCGGAAATTCAGCGCGGAGCTGTAACGGTCGCTGGCTTTCTGATGTCCGCTACGCTTGCTTGGTTTTTAATCGGGGGACGGAGAGTCATTCGAAGGCGTGGAGGGCACGATGCGGCCTCTGACCCACAGGTAAAAATGATAGTGATCCTTGGTCTGTCCGCCGGCATATTTTATTATATCGCGCAAGAATCCGGCTGGTTGTGGTGGCTAGGTTTTTATATAGGTGTTCTCCGCTCCGTCGCCTTAACCTTCGCCTCCGTGGCTTGCTATCTCCTCGGCTATGCTCGCGCTCGCGGCACACTTAAAGGCGCATTGTTTATCGTAGCCGTATCGGGAGTTATCATTCTTGTTGTGCTTGCCTGGGCGTCCTTGTTCCTCGTCGGTGGAGTGCTTCACATCGCAGCTGCTCTATTAGGATATATCCTTACTAAGAAGAAAATTCCTTGGATTACCATTGTTACGATATTCGCCCTGGCTACGGTCCTTCATGCCGGCAAGGACACGATGCGGAAAAATAATTGGTTTGCTCATTCACAGGTGAGCATAGAAAGCTCGATCACTAATTTGCCTTCGATGATTGTGGAGTGGATCGGAACGGGCATAGAAGAACTAGTCTCTGGAAATAAACGAGAAGGCGGGTTAATTGAACGCACTTCGCTCCTGCATATGCTATTGTATGTGCAACACGCGACGCCGGAATCGATCCCTTACCTCGGTGGTAAAACCTACGTTCTAATGCTGTCGACATTAACGCCGCGCTTCGTCGATTCGGAGAAGATTTCCAGTCAATCAGGCTTGAATTATTTGAGCATTCGATATGGACTACAGACGCAGGAATCGGCTCGAAACACGACAATCGCATGGGGCATTCCAGCCGAAGCTTTTGCAAATTTCGGCTATTCCGGAATAATTGGGGCTGGTCTTGTTTTCGGCGCTTTATGCGCATTATTCACGCGCATTAGCGTCGGTGTATCGCCGATTTCATTCCCGATGTTGATAGCTATTTCGACAACAGTAAATTTATTGAACATAGAAGCGAATTTTGGATACTTACTTCTGAACATCGGACAATCGGTCGTCTCCGTCTTTTTGTTTTTCTTGCTTCTGAAACTGTTTCGAAGAACAACACCTTCGTTACAGGGCGCACCACTTTATAGCGGAACCCGAGCCAGGCACACGAGATATAGGTAATCGTGCCTGGATTCCGGCTCGCGTCCGGTTTTTTGTAAGGCGGGCCACCCGAATTGTTGTGAAAATACTCCACGTCACACCTACCTACTTACCTGCCGTCCGCTATGGCGGACCGATTTTTGCTGTGCATGGCCTTTGCCGAGCCTTAGTGACTCGCGGTCATCAAGTGGATGTATTCACCACGACGATCGATGGACCGGATGACAGTAATGTGCCCTTGGCGATTCCCGTTAATCTCGATTCGGTCAAAGTCCACTATTTTGCCTCGCCGTTTTTGCGCCGACTCGCTTGGGCGCCAACAATGAAAGGTGTATTGCGGCAAGAGGCGGCCAAAGCCGCTGTCATGCACCTGCACTCCGTATTCCTCTGGCCCACCTACGCGGCAGCCAGCGCAGCACGAACGGCGCGAACGCCATACGTCGTCGGTCCCCGTGGTGCCTTGGTGAAAAAGCTTGTGCGGAAGCGGAATCAACTGCTTAAGACCGCTTGGATCGCGCTGGTCGAGCGTTCTACTTTCGAGCATGCGGCAGCAATTCACGTAACTTCTAAGGTGGAGGCGGTCGAGCTGCAACGGTTTGGCTGGAACTTGCCGAGGATTGCCGTGATTCCGAATGGCGTGGACGAGCCCGTGAACCTCGTCGGCTTGCCGGCCGCGGACGTTCAACTCATCACAAGGCAGCAACCTCTCGTTCTTTTCTTGGGGCGGCTGAGTTGGGTAAAGGGACTCGACCGTCTATTGCAAGCGTTTGCGCTAACGCGGGTGGGAACACTTGCAATTGTCGGTCCAGATTACGAGAATTTGCTGCCGCAGTTGTTGCATTCGACGACTAAGTTGGGCATCGCCGAACGCGTGCACTTCCTCCCACGCATAGTCGTCGGATTAGATAAAGAGCGCATATTTTCCGCTGCGCAAGTACTTGTGTTGCCTTCTTATTCGGAGAATTTCGGCAACACGATACTCGAAGCAATGATTCGATCTGTGCCAGTTGTCGTAACCAGAGAAGTCGGCGCCGCAGATATTGTAAGCCAGTCGGGTGGGGGAGTTGTTGTTGAAGGCGAGCCTAATATTCTTGCAGAAGCCATCGCGGGTCTGCTCGAAAATCCACAGCGTGCGCGTCAGATCGGTCAGACAGGCCGCTATTACGTTGCGGAGCGTTATAGCTGGTCGAGCGTTGCAGCCCAGATGGAACAACTCTACGAAGAGATCAGGGTGCCAGGGCACAAGTGCTAAAGCAAATTACGCCACTGATCATCTCACTCAATGAGGCGCCGAATATCCGGCGTACACTCGACAAGCTTGTCTGGGCGAAGCGCATCGTAATCGTCGACAGCGGCAGCACCGATGAGACGCTCGAGATCATCCGTGGTTACCCACAGGCGCAGGTGATCCAGCGAACTTTCGTTGACTTTGCTGATCAGTGTAATTTCGGTATTGGTCAGGTGACCACGCCGTGGGTGCTGTCCTTCGACGCGGATTATGAGTTAAGCGATGAACTGGTAGCCGAACTCAATTCGCTGTCGCTATCCGAAACGATCGCCGGCTATCGGGCCCGCTTCATCTATCGCATCCATGGCCGCCCACTACGCGGCTCACTCTATCCTCCGCGCACAGTGCTTTACCGGACGGACAAGGCGCAATATCGCAAGGAAGGCCATGGCCACCGCGTCGTTATCGAGGGCGATGTTGTTGACCTGAAGGCTCCGATTTTTCACGACGACCGGAAACCTTTGGCACGTTGGGTGGAATCTCAGCGGCGTTACGCCCAGGAGGAGGCGCAATTTCTTCTAACAGCGGACCGCCGCACGCTTAACTTCATGGATCGTACGCGGCTCGCCTGCTGGCCAGCGCCTATCGCCGCAATATTCTACACGTTGTTCGGCAAAGGGGTCATCTTAGACGGATGGCCAGGCTGGTACTACGCACTGCAACGGATTTTGGCCGAAATTCTAATTGCTCTCGAGATCATCGATCGGCGGTTACGTGATAGGAAAGGGGCGACATCTCGTAACCATGACTAGCGTTAGTCGCCAAGAAAGTCGTAAGTAATTCGGCAATGATCGTTCTTGGTCTGAATGCTTTTCATGGCGATTCCGCTGCGGCCTTGCTACGCGACGGCAAGCTGATTGCCGCGGCCGAGGAAGAGCGTTTCCGGCGCGTCAAGCATTGGGCGGGGTTTCCGAGCCGTGCGATTGCTTATTGTCTCGATGAGGCAAAACTAGGCATCGCCGATGTGGACCACATAGCCATCAATCAGGATAATCGCGCCAATTTTGGCGCCAAGCTCCGCTACTTGTTCTCACATCGTCCGGATCTTGGACTTATCCTGGAGCGAATTCAGAATCGCCGGTCGCGTGCCAGTATTTCCGACCTCATTGCACATTGCTTTCCTGGAAAAAGCCTACGTGCACAATTTCACAATATCGAGCACCATCTTGCACATCTTTCGTCGGCCTTCCACGTATCGCCATTCCAGGATGCGGCGGTTGTTTCGGTCGATGGTTTTGGCGACTTCACCAGCGCTGTGTGGGGTGTTGGCCGTGGGACAGCGATCGATGCCGATGCGCGCGTGTATTTTCCTCATTCACTTGGCATCTTTTATCAGGCACTGACTCAATATCTCGGCTTTTCGCACTATGGAGATGAATACAAGGTAATGGGCTTGGCGCCCTACGGATCGCCGACTGCTTTGCCTGCGATGCGAAAGATCGTGCAGTTGGAAACAGACGGCCGATTTACGCTCAGCCTTGACTACTTTCGTCATCACCGCGAGCAAATTTCCTACCAGTGGAACGACGGTGTACCGATGGTGACGGAGCTGTTCACGCCCGTGCTCGAGCAGCTTCTCGGGCCGCGGCGGCAGCCTTCCGATCCCATCGAGCAGAGGCACTGGAACATCGCGCGCTCGGTACAGGCAATATACGAAGAGGCTTTCTTCAACCTCCTGACCGCCGTGCACAGGATCGCCAAAGACACCAATCTCGCTCTGGCAGGCGGTTGTGCGATGAATTCTGTCGCCAACGGCAAGGTAAGGCGGCAGACCCCGTTCCGGAATGTCTACGTACAATCGGCTGCCGGCGACGCCGGTGGCGCCATCGGATCGGCATTTGCGGTCTGGCACAAACTCGGCGGCCGTCGATCTTTTGTGATGGACCACGCGTATTGGGGGCCACATTTTGCAACCGAGGACGTTGCATCACTTGTCGCAACTCAAAAGTCGACACTCGCCCAAGCCGGATGCACGATCGAGAACATTGCCGATGAGGCCATGCTTTGCCGCCGCATAGCGGCGGCAATTGCGGACGGCCAAGTCGTCGGTTGGTTTCAGGGCCGAATGGAATGGGGGCCGCGTGCGCTCGGTAACCGCTCAATTCTATGCGATCCGCGCCGGGCGGACATGAAAGAGCTCCTGAATGCAAAGATTAAGCGACGCGAGTCGTTCCGACCTTTCGCGCCTTCTGTCCTTGAAGAGGCGGTGGCGGAATGGTTCGAAGAGAATGATGCGGTTCCATTCATGATGCAGGTTTTTCAAGTCCGCGAAGACAAACGGTCACGCATCCCCGCAGTGACGCATGTGGACGGCTCAGGCCGGTTGCAGACGGTCTCGGCCCGAACAAATCCGCGTTACCATCGTCTGATCGTTGAGTTTTTCACGCTGAGCGGCATTCCCATGGTGCTCAACACGTCGTTCAACGAAAACGAACCAGTTGTGTGTCAGCCAGAGGAAGCGTTGGATTGTTTTCTCAGAACCAAAATGGATCTACTCGTCCTCGGTAACACGATGATTTCGCGAAAGTGAAATACACAAGATATCCACCGTGCGCATAAATATCGTTCTCGGCCCATTTCTTCCGGTCCCAGCAGTGCTCGGCGGCGCAGTTGAGAAAGCACACTTGTTGTTGGCGCGATATTACAAGGCAGCAGGACACGACGTGACCATCGTGTCCAGGCGATATGGGACGTTTCCGGCTGACGAAATCGTCGATAAGATCAGATATCTGCGAATCCCTTCGTTCAACCGTTCCGCTTCATTGTTGGTAAACCTTGCCTTTGACTTTCTTTATTCCTGCCGCGTTTCGTTCAGCTTGCCACAAGCCGACGTTACCGTGACAAATTCTTTTTTTTTGCCGCTTGTGCTGGCTCGCCGGAAGGCCGGAAAGATTTACGTCCAGGTTGGACGATACCCGAAAGGGCAGATGGCCCTTTATCGTCGTGCCGATCGTATTCAGGCGGTATCGTGGGCAGTTGCTGATGAAATCGCTCGGCAGACGCCACGCGTGGCTAGAAAAGTCGTTATGATCGGCTACGCTATTCCTCCCGCCTATTTCAAAACCGACGAGCAGCCGCAACGACAAAAGACGATCCTTTTTGTCGGCAGGATCGCGCGCGAGAAGGGCATAGAGTTGTTGCTGAAGGCGTTCTTATCTCTGACACGAGAAGAAAATATTCCAAATCTTTCGGATTGGAAATTGCGGATAATAGGCCCGTACGACATCACCCAGGGCGGCGACGGTAACGGCTATTTCGATGAACTGAAAAAGATCGCCGACGCGATCGGCGCTGCCTGCGAGCTGGTCGGGCCGGTGTTCGTCCAGCAAACACTGGTCGACGAATATCGCGCTGCATCGGTTTTCGTATATCCCAGCCTGGCAGAGACCGGCGAGGCCTTGCCGTTGGCGCCGCTCGAGGCCATGGCCGCCGGGTGCGCGACGATTGTTTCAAATTTGCGGTGTTTCGACGATTACATCACCGATGGCGTGAGTGGACTGAAATTTGACCACCGTGGTTCTCGTCCCGAAGACGATCTTGCCGATAAATTGGCGCGGCTGATCGCCGATCCGGAATTCGTTCAGCGGCTTGCCGCGAACGGCAATAGCTCCGCGCAAAATTATCAGGCCCCCATTATTGCGCGTAAAATGCTGGACGATTTTGAGGCGTTGGTTCGTTAGCCCATCTTTCGAGCGCTGCGAGGTGCCGCACCAGCGCGCGTCTCACTACACTTACCAGGAATTTTCGCGAATTAATGGTCCGTCACTTTCGTGCGGTAACAAACAGGAATGCCCCACGGCTATTCGCCCATCTTTTTAAGCTTTCTTCATCGAAGAATCGTAGCAGGGGCTTTCTGAAATACCGCGGCAACGGTACCGCATCGGCGTCTTGGCCATAAGACACGACGCGCGTGTCAAAGAAAAACGTGTTGAACAGATCGGCCAAGAGATCCTTAGTATAATGGCGGGCTAAAAAACCGCCTGTGCTCTGCCATAGGTTCTGGTCCAGTGATCTTCCACGCCAGAAATTTAGAAGATGCTTGGTTGCTATTGTTATGTAAGCAGGCATTCCGTCCAGATTGTAGACCATGGCTCGCACCTCTCCACCCGGCCGGAGAACCCGGTGGATATCTTTTACGATTCGACCTGTTTGCGCGGCATGATGAATGGCTCCCCATGACCACACGAAGTCGAAGCCTTGATCCTCGAAATCGAGCTTCGCCGCGTCCATCTGCCGAACGTCAAGTGAGAGCTTCTTTAGCGCCGCACGTTTGCGTGTAGCCATCACGGAAGTTTCCGAAATATCAATGGCCACGACTTTGGCTCCAGCCCGGGCCATTAGCTCCGCGTGCAAACCCATGCCGCAGCCGATCTCGAGAACGCGTTTATCCTTCAAGGCCTCAAATGGGATAATGCGGTCGAAAGCGCTCGCATCGTGAGCGAAGAGTCGGGCGCTATAAATAAAACGCCTATCAATTTCGTCAAACCATGCGCTGGAATACATTTCAGCGGAAATTGGACTGCGCCAATCGTATGACATGGTATGCGTTGTCCACCAGCGCCGATTGTCTTCTTGGATATTTTCAAGGTCTTGATTCTTAGTCCGCTTTTCTGCGTAGCGCATGGCCCGGTACCTTAAGGTGGTCGTTAGCGATGGCTTAGTGGGCACGCTGGTTACACCAACCGTGGTGCGCCAAAGATGAGATCTCGTTTTAAGTTCGTTTCGCAACAATTACGTAACAGTAGGTCACTCTATCAGATCAACATCGGCAAGATCATCACCAATCCTAACAAGCCGAAAGCGCAAATCATCACCATCGCCAATCGGCGCAAAGCGGTGCGGTCTTCAAGAAACAATGTAAAAAACCGAATGGGATTACTTGGGATCAAGAAACTCGTACGCCGGCGGTATGCCTCAAATTCCGGGAAAGTGCGTGCCAGAACCGCTTCCTCATACATAGCCCGCGTCACTTCAACGCCTGCAATCAGAATGAGCAGCGCCGCCGCGGCGACCGAGCGATATTGCACAAACATAGCAAACACGACCAGTATCTCGCACAAATATACCGGATGTCTGACCAATTTGTAGGGACCTTCTGTCACCAGGCGGCGCGCCTCCGGCATGATGCTAAATGAGCGGCCCAGAAAGGTGAGACTCACGGCTGCCATCGCACCGGCGATCAAGCTCACCGTCACCGATGTGAAATTAAAAGCGAGATTCGACGGCGCTCGATCCAAAAATAAAAACATTGGAGAGAGAACAATGGCGGCTAACGGAGCTAATCTGGGAAAAATTCCGTCGGACTTTGCGATAGGGCGAAGTCGGAAGATCGGCAAGATCGCAAACAGGGCGATAAAAATCCACTGACAAACTCGAGCGAGTACAGTCATGACGATGCCGAAATGGGGCGCGTTCAATATGCTAGGTCGCTCGAGGGCTTGATTGAGGAAAACAACAACATCGAAAAAAAGTACAAACAAGGCATAAACAATTAAAGGGATGCGCATCGCTTGGTCGTAAAACCGGCTTTGATCGAGCCTTTGGCGTAGGTCGGTGAAAAGCATGAGAACGAGCCCGCGCGGATGCGTTTGCGCCATTGTGAAGGAGGCAAGGTCGCCTCGGGCTTTGTACCGAGATTTCTCGCCTACAAACAGTATATTTACATCGCTGAGTCGGCCGCGCTGATCTGGAGATCAATCCTTGAAAATTCTCGTCACCGGCGGCGCCGGCTATATCGGCAGCCATGTTTGCAAGGCGCTTGCCGCGAAGGGCTTTGAGCCGGTCGTCTACGACAACCTCTCGCGCGGCAATCGCTGGGTGGTGAAATGGGGACCGCTGGAGGAGGGCGATATTGCCGACGTCGCGCGTGTTCGCGCGGTGCTGGATCGGCACCGGCCCACCGCGGTGATGCACTTTGCCGCCTTCGCCTATGTCGGGGAGTCTGTGCGCGAGCCGCTGTTTTATTATCGCAACAATATTGGAGGCACCACGGCGCTGCTGCAGGCGCTCATCGACTACGGGCCGCTGCCGTTCGTATTCTCCTCGACCTGCTCAACCTATGGCATACCGCAAACCATTCCCATTCCCGAGGACCACCCGCAGAATCCCATCAATCCTTATGGCTTCTCCAAGATGGTCGTCGAACGCATGCTTGCCGACCTCGATCTTACCTACGGTATGCGTTCAGTTTCGCTACGCTACTTTAATGCCGCAGGCGCCGATCCCGAAGGTGAGATCGGCGAAGCGCACAATCCGGAAACACATCTGATTCCGCTCGTTTTGGCGGCAGCGCGCGACGGCACTCCGGTGGATGTATTTGGTGCCGATTACGACACGCCGGACGGCACCTGCATCCGAGATTATATCCACGTCTCAGACATCGCCGGCGCTCACCTGCTCGCGCTCGACTATCTTCTCAAAGGTGGCGCAAGTTGTGCGCTCAATCTAGCAAACGCACGCGGCTATTCGGTCAAAGAGGTGGTTGGGGCCGCCGAGCGCGTCTGCAACCGGTCGATTTGGGTGAAAATAGCCTCCCGTCGCGATGGTGATCCCCCGATCCTCATCGGATTGGCAGAGCGTGCTCAGGCACTGCTAGGATGGCGGCCGGCTCGCTCAGCGCTGGAAAGCCAGATAGCCGATGCCTGGAATTGGATGATGAAGGACCGGAAATGAGCAGATGTACTTATGCATCTTCAGCAGCGCATTTTGGTAACTGAACTATAAGAATTTAATGTGAATGACCTGATGTGATTACTACTCATATTTCCTGGTGTCCGAAAACAAACCGCCTTGGACCTGATTGAAATGGCTCCGCAACCGATCCTTAGCTTCGTTGTCCCTTGCTACAATGAGCAGGCGGTGCTCCCGCATACGCTGCGTGAGTTGTTAGCCACGCTTGGTGGGCTTGTTTCGGAAGGCATGATTTCAGAAAACAGCTATTTGTTCTTTGTCGACGACGGAAGTCAGGACGATACTTGGAACTTGATCGAAAAGGCGCACGCCGAGAATCCTAAATGTGTGCGTGGGTTAAAGCTTTCTCGAAATGTCGGCCATCAGAACGCGCTGTTGGCTGGCCTGCTTGGGCAGATCGGGAGGGCCGACGCGGTTATTTCGCTCGACGCCGACCTACAGGACAATGTTGCCATCACTAAACAAATGATCAATTGCTTCGTCAGTAGCGGCGCGGACATCGTATTTGGCGTGCGCAGCGAGCGGGCGACGGACACAGTTTTCAAGCGGAAAACAGCGCAATGGTATTATCGCTTCTTGCGCTGGCTGGGGGTGGAAATCGTTCTCGATCATGGCGACTTCCGGCTGATAAGTGACCGCGCGCTGCGAGCGCTTGCGCAGTTCGGCGAGGTGCATGTGTTCCTGCGCGGTCTCGTGATGCAACTGGGTTTTAAGACTGAGCTTGTGTATTTCGAGCGAAAGCCGCGCGCTTACGGTGAAACAAAATATACTCTCTCGAAGATGCTCGCTTTTGCATCGGATGGAATTACATCCTTTTCGATCAGGCCGCTGCGGGTCGTGACAACATTGGGGTTGATCCTGTTTGCGCTATCGATTGTTGCGTTAATCTGGGTGCTGGCGGCCTGGTTGGTGGGCAGGACAATTGAGGGCTGGGCATCGCTGATGGTAATATTTTTATTGGTATCGAGTTTCCAAACGCTGGCGCTCGGCATTATCGGTGAATATGTCGGCAAAACATATTTCGAAACAAAATCACGCCCGCGCTATATCGTTGAAAAGGAATTGTCTTCGTGACGAAGACGGAATTCGACGAGTATGCGAACACCTTTGCGGATGTCGCCAGCCAAAACACGAGTTTTTTCGACGCCGACTATGGTTATTTTGGGCGTTACCGGTCCAACATCGTAAAGCGTATATCCGGCGCCAACGTTGCAAATATTCTCGACTTCGGTTGTGGAGTTGGACTTGGCATTCGCCCGCTCCGCGAAGCCTTTCCGGAATGCAGGATCGTGGGATGCGATCCATCGCAAGAGTCTTTGGTGCTTGCGCGAGCAAGTGAACCAGACTGTGAATTTATGGAATCAAGCGCAATTGAGCCAAAGCAACAGTTCGATATTGTCACCGCCGTCAGCGTCTTTCATCATATCGTACCATCCGATCGCGACGCCGCGCTGCGCTATTGCTTTGAACGATTAAAGCCGGGCGGGCGTCTCTTTGTGTTCGAACATAATCCATATAATCCGTTGACCCGTCACCTCGTCTCCAGATGTCCGGTCGATCGGGACGCGATCCTGCTCAAGCCAAATGAGACAGTCGCACGATTCAAGCGAGCCGGGTTCGACCGGGTCGCGGCCGAGTACTGTCTGTTCTTTCCAAAGGCATTAGCCTTCCTGCGTCCGATCGAGACTTCGCTCGGCTGGTTGCCGCTGGGCGGTCAGTATTACGTTTGCGGTATTCGTCCGTAACGGGTATTTGAGCTGGAAAAGACCCATCGCATTTGGCAATTTCTCGGTATAAGCCTCATTCTTCAAGGACCTTGTAGCGTGAACAATCCGTCTTCCAAGCCCACCCCGGCGCCCCAAAGCAGGACGACGCAAGCCGACCTCACGGTGGTCGGCGGCGGCGGCCATGTCGGGATTCCGCTGGTGCTGGCCTTCGCCGAAGCCGGGATGACCGTCAACGTCAACGATCGTAACGAGGCGGTATTGGCGACGCTGCGATCCGGCAAGCTGCCGTTCATCGAGCATGGCGCGGCGCCGCTGTTGAGCAAGGCCTTGGCGAATAACCGGCTCATCTTCACCTCGTCGTCGAGTGCGATCAGTCGCCGCGGCCCCGTCATTGTCACCATCGGCACACCGGTAGACGAGTTCCTCAACCCGGTGCAGAAAGCGGTGCAGGATTGCATCGATGCCTTGCTGCCGTTTTTGGACGACGGGCAATTGCTGATACTGCGCTCGACCGTCTATCCCGGCACGACCGCGTGGCTCGATGCCTATCTCAAGCGGCTTGGCCGCAAACTCAAGGTCGCGTTCTGCCCGGAACGCGTGGTGCAGGGCAACGGCATCAAGGAACTGGGCGCGATGCCGCAGATCGTCAGCGGCACGTCCAGGGAAGCGGAAGAAGAAGCGGTGGCCTTGTTCCAACGGATCGCGCCGGAGCTGGTCGTGATCAAGCCGCTCGAAGCCGAATTCGCCAAGCTGTTCAGCAACGCATACCGCTACATCGAATTTGCCGCTACCAACCAGTTTTACATGATCGCGAAAGCCGCCGGCGCTGACTATCAGGCGATCACGCAGGCGATGAAGCACAATTATCCGCGCCTGAAGACTCTGCCACGGCCCGGCTTTGCCGCCGGCCCCTGCTTGTTCAAGGATACGATGCAGCTCGCAGCTTTCGCACGCAATCAATTCGGGCTCGGCCAAGCGGCGATGCAGGTGAACGAAGGCCTCGTGCTTCAGCTGGTCGACGACCTGCGGCGTTCCTACGATATCTCGATCATGACCATCGGGCTTTTGGGGATGGCCTTCAAAGCCGAGATCGACGATACACGTGCGTCCTTGAGCTACAAGCTCAAACGCACCTTGCAGATGTTCGCCCGCGAGGTCCTCACCACCGATCCATTCGTGACGACCGATCCGACGCTCCTGCCGTTTGATGAGGTCGTTGACCGGAGCGACATGCTGATCCTGTGCACGCCGCATTCCGCCTATGCGGATGCCGCCCTTGATGGAAAACCCGTGGTGGACGTGTGGGGATTTCTCAAGAACGCGAACGTCGTGTACTAGCGCATGATCCGGAAAAGTGGCGACCGGTTTGAGCAGAATGGCATGCCGCCGCGGCTCGATATCGTCATCCCGGTCTACAACGAGGGAAACATCATCCTGGCGACGCTTGCCGAGCTGCGCCGGCAGGTCACGACGCCGTCGCGCGTCCTCATCTGCTACGATAGCGCCGACGATGACACGCTCTCGACGATCAAAGCCCATCCGGAGCACGTCGAGGGGCAGATGATCGAATTCGTTCGCAACCGGTCGCGCGGCGCGCACGCCGCGGTGATGGCCGGCTTTACCGCAAGCCAGGCGCCATTCGTGCTGGTGTTTCCGGCCGACGACGATTTCAACGCCGGCATCATCGATGCGATGGTCGCCAAGGGTGAACTGGGCGCGGACGTCGTCTGCGCCAGCCGCTTTATCCCCGGTGGATGTATGGTGGGTTGCCGCTGGCTCAAGGCCTTTTTGGTCCGCACCGCGGCGTTTACGCTCTACTATGTGGCGCGCCTGCCGACCCGGGACGCAACCAACGGCTTCCGGCTGTTTTCGCGGCGGGTGATCGAGCGCATCGAGGTCGAATCCGACAGCGGCTTCTGCTACAGCCTGGAAATGCTGGTAAAGTGTCACAGGCTCGGCTGGCCGGTTGCCGATGTGCCGGCTAAATGGTTCGAGCGCAAGCAGGGCGGCAGCCGTTTCCAGGTGCTCAATTGGATACCGGCCTATCTGCGGTGGTATTTGTACGCCTTCGCGACCACATTTTTGCGCCTGCCGGCAAATAGCGTAAAGCAGCGTTCGGCTTGGAAGATCGCGAAATGATATCGTTGCCGAAACTGACCCCACGCCAGATTTTGATCGTGTTGCACGATCTGCTTGCGACCGCGGCGGCGATCGTTCTCACGTTCTTCGTGCGCTTCGAGAGCAACGGCCTGTACGAGCGCATCGGCGGACTTAAGGTTTTCCTGCCATTTTTCGTTGTCTACGCGGCCGCGGTCTATTTCATCTTCGAGCTGCATCGCAATAAATGGCGTTTCACGTCCGTTCCCGACCTCTACAATATCTTCCGGGCATCGACCGTGCTGGCGGTATCTCTGCTCGCCCTCGATTATGTCCTGCTGACGCCGAATTTCTACGGCACGTTCTTTTTCGGCAAGATCACCATCCTATTGTACTGGTTGCTGCAGATTTTTTTCCTGGGCGGCTCGCGCGTCGCCTATCGCTATTTTCATTACGCGCGAACGCTCCAGCGCGTCAAAATCGCCGACGCAACGCCGACCCTGGTGGTCGGCCGCGCGGCTGACGCCGAAGTCCTGCTGCGTTCGATCGAGAGCGGCGCGGTGAAGAAGATATGGCCGGTCGGCATTCTCTCGCCGTCGGCGACTGATCGCGGACAGTCGATCCGCGGAATTCCGGTTCTCGGTGACATCGACGATCTCGAACGCGTTGTCGCCGACCTCGCCGGTCGCGACACCCGGGTGACACGCCTTGTGCTGGCGCCGTCGGCGTTTTCGCCGGAAGCGCGGCCGGAAGCGATCCTCATCCGCGCGCGCAGGCTCGGGCTGAGCCTGAGCCAGTTGCCGTCGTTTGAGGCCGGCGGGCCGGCGGTGCACCTCACGCCAGTTGCCGTCGAAGATCTGCTGCTGCGACCCAGCGTCAAGATTGACTACCACCGGCTCGAAGGCTTTGTGAGCGGCAAGGCGATCGTTGTCACCGGCGGCGGCGGATCAATCGGCGCGGAAATCTGCGACCGTATTGTCACCTTCGGCGCCGCCCGGCTGCTCATCATCGAGAATTCCGAACCCGCGTTGTACGCCGTGCAGGAATCGCTTGCAGCCATGCAAAGTAAGGCGGAAATCTCCGGCCGGATTGCCGATATCCGTGACCGGGCGCGGATCACAAGTCTGATCGCGCAATTCAAGCCCGATATCGTATTCCACGCCGCCGCGCTCAAGCATGTGCCTCTGCTCGAACGGGATTGGGGCGAGGGCATCAAGACCAACGTACTCGGCTCGATCAATGTCGCCGACGCTGCGGCGGCGGCGGGCGCCACCGCCATGGTGATGATCTCGACCGACAAGGCGATCGAGCCGGTCTCCGTGCTGGGTGCCACCAAGCGACTGGCCGAAATGTATTGCGAGGCGCTCGATCACGAATTCGCTCACCGCGACGGGCAGCACAAACGCGCCATGCGGCTGATCTCGGTGCGGTTCGGCAACGTGCTGGCGTCCAACGGTTCGGTGGTGCCGAAATTCAAGGCGCAGATCGAGGCCGGCGGCCCGGTCACCGTAACCCATCCGGACATGGTGCGCTACTTCATGACCATTCGCGAGGCTTGCGACTTGGTCGTGACGGCCGCCAGCCATGCGCTGACTCCACCGCGCAGCGATGTGTCTGTCTATGTGCTCAACATGGGCCAGCCGGTAAAGATCGTCGATCTCGCCGAGCGCATCATCCGGCTCAGCGGGCTTGAGCCGGGCCGCGACATCAAGATTACCTTCACCGGTATTCGTCCCGGCGAGAGGCTGCACGAGATCCTGTTCGCGCGCGAAGAGGAGATGACCGAAACCGGAATTCCGGGCATCGTCGCGGCCAAGCCGGTGCGGCCTTCGCTCGAAGCGATCCGGGCCTGGGTGGCGACGCTTGAGCAAGGCTTGGCGCGCGACGAGCGCGCGGCCATCTATAATGTGCTGCGTGACGCGGTGCCGGAATTTCGCGGCGAAGCGGCTTGAGGATATGACCGTGGACCTGACAGCATTTTTCAAAGCGGAATTTGCCGAACATCACGACGTTGCCCGTCGCACCGAAGCGGCATTGTCCAAGGCTTTCACCGGTCTGGTGGCGGCATGTGTCACCTCGATCCGCGCCGACGGCAAGATCATGCTGTTCGGCAATGGCGGTAGCGCGGGCGATGCCCAGCATCTCGCGACCGAATTGACTATCCGCTACAAGAAGAACCGCGCGCCGATCGCCGCGATCGCGCTCACCACCGACAGCTCGGCGCTCACCGCGGCGGGCAACGATCTCGGCTTCGAGCAGATTTTTGCCCGCCAGATCACGGCCCTCGGCAAAGCCGGGGATGTCGCGATCGCCATATCGACCTCCGGCAAGAGCCCGAATGTGATCGCCGCGCTTCGGCAGGCCAAGGCCATGCGGCTCGTCACCGCGGCCCTGGGCGGCAAGGGGGGCGGGGACCTGGCAGGGCTTGCCGATCACCTGCTGGTGGTGCCGTCCGACACCACGGCCCGCATCCAGGAGATGCACATCACGCTGGGCCAGATGCTGTGCGGCGCCCTGGAGATTGAACTGGGGCTGACCGCGTAACGATTGCGTTGTTGCTGTTGGAAAGCCCGCTGCCGTGCGGGCTATTTTTTTGTCTTTTCGCGTCAACCGATTGTCACGGCTTGCCCACTGCGCGCCGAGGCCGCGACTGCCTCGGTCACCGCTACCGTGTTGACGATCTCCTCGGGTGCGATCACGAATTTCACGCCACTTGCCACCGCATCGGCGAAGGCCTCCAGCTCGGCGCGTTCCTTGTCGACGGCGTCATAAGCGATGCGCTGGACATTGCCGGCGAGGTCGCTGGTCAGCAGCTCGGTCTCGCCGCGCATTTCCAGCGCGCCTTGCGAGCCGAACACATGGATGCGGTAGAACTGACTGGTAGCGTGCAGCGTGCCGAGAGTGCCGGTGATGCCGTTCGCAAAGCGCAGCAGGCACGCGGTGGTATCGTCGACGTCGATGGCGTGCTGCTGGCGCTCGCTGAAGGCGAAGACGGTGGCCACCGGCCCCGCGATGTGCACCATGCTGTCGACCACATGGACGCCACGCGCGGTCATCGCGCCGCCCGGGCTTTCGATCTGGTTTGAGCGCCAGTTGCCCGGCTCGGTCTGATAGCTCGGCGGGCCGGAGAATTGCCCCTCGATGTGGCGCACCACGCCGATCTCGCTGGCCTTGATCCGGCGCGTCATATCGACATAGGCCGGCGCGTAGCGGCGATTGAAGCCGACTTGCAGCGTGACGCCGGCCGCCTGGCAGGCGGCGATGGCGGCTTGCGCGTCGCCGCGCGTGAGCGTGAATGGCTTCTCGCAGAACACATGTTTGCCGGCTTTGGCCGCCGCGACGATCTCGTCGGCATGCTGTGAGTGCGGCGTGGCCAATACCACTGCGTCAATGGCGCGGTCGGCCAGCACTTGGCAGTAGCTATCCGTCAGCGTCAGGCCGAAGCGCTCGGCGAGCGCGCGTTTGTCGGCCGGATTGCGGGTTACCGCCGCGACAAAGCCGAGCTTTGTGCTTTTGTTGCCGCTGTTACCCTGTACCGACTCGATCAGCCGCGTTCCCCAGTGTCCGGCTCCGCAAAGTGCCGCGCGCAGCATTTATGTGTTCCCTCATCAACGACCGGGAACCCAACAGGAGGCAGGGGCAGGCGTCAACGGCGAGGGTTCCGGACCATGGAACCGGCCAGCCCAATCGGCGGTTAATAGTGTGACAGCCGAATAGGGATTTGGAGTTCCATATGATTGAAAAACCCAAGCAATACTTGGAAGAAGAGCGCAAACGAATCGAGCACGACGAAGACGATGTCGTGATCAATTCCGACGAGAGCTTCCCGGCCAGCGATCCGCCAAGCTGGACGCCGGTGCACGGCGTCGGCTCAAGCGAAACCAAGAAAAAGAAGAAGCCGACCGCCGCCCACTGACGGCCCAAGCCGGTTGCCTAGGGCGTAGCCTAGCGCCGGAGCGATCGGGCCTGGTGTCGCCCCGGGGGGCGCGTTATCGATCGAGCGCCTCGGCGATTGCTTTGCCGCAGGTGACCGTGTCAGCCGGTCCCTTGAGGTCGCGGGTGCGCATTTTCGGCTCGGCCAGCACCTTTTCGATCGTGGCGACGATGGCTTTCGCCGCGTCGGTCTCCCCGAGATGCTCCAGCATCATCGCTCCGGACCAGATTTGGCCGATCGGATTGGCAATGCCTTGGCCGTAGATGTCGGGGGCCGAGCCGTGCACTGGCTCGAACACCGAGGGGAACTTGCGTTCCGGATTGATGTTGCCGGAGGGCGCGATGCCGATGGTGCCGGTGCAGGCGGGGCCGAGATCGGACAGGATGTCGCCGAACAGGTTCGACGCCACCACCACGTTGAAACGGTCAGGATTCATCACGAAATGCGCCGTCAGGATATCGATGTGAAACTGATTCCACTTTACATCCGGATAGACTTTTGCCATCTCGCGCACGCGCTCGTCCCAGTACGGCATGGTGATGGCGATGCCGTTCGACTTGGTCGCCGAGGTTAGGTGCTTCTTCGGGGTGGAGCGGGCGAGTTCGAAGGCGAATTTCAGCACGCGGTCGACGCCGACCCGGCTCATCACCGTCTCCTGCACCACGACCTCCCGTTCGGTGCCGGCGAACATGCGGCCGCCGATGGCCGAATACTCGCCCTCGGTATTCTCGCGCACCACCCAGAAGTCGATGTCGCCGGGCTTGCGGTTGGCGAGCGGGCAGGGCACGCCGGGCATCAGCCGGACCGGGCGCAGGTTGACGTACTGGTCGAACTCTCGCCGGAACAAAATGAGCGAGCCCCACAGCGAGATGTGGTCGGGCACGCGGTCGGGCATGCCGACGGCGCCGAAATAGATCGCGTCGTGCTTGCCGATCTGCTCCTTCCAGTCTTCCGGCATCATGCGGCCGTGCTTTTCGTAATAGTCACAGCTGGCGAAGTCGAAATCGTCAAGCCGCAGCTCGAAACCGAACTTTTTCGCCGCAACTTCGAGCACCCGCACGCCTTCGGGCATGACTTCCTTGCCGATGCCATCGCCGGGGATGACGGCAATGCGGTGGACACGATTGGTCTTCATTACATCAAGTCCTTGTCGTTGGACGCCGGGAAGATCGTCACACTCTTAATACCGATAAGGCGCGATCTCCAATAGCGGAAACGCACTCAAGGCATGCGGCTGCCTAGAACGTCATGTTCAGCAGCTTCTCGGCATTGCCACAGAACAGTTTGCGCTGCTCGGCCGGTGCCAATTCCAGTTTTTTCACGGTCTCGATGGTCGGCGCGATCGGGCCGAGCGGGGTGTCGGTCGCAAACACCACGTGATCGGCGCCGAAGAATTCCAACCCGCAGCGCGTGGCATGCACGCCGCCGCCGAACATGGCGGTGTCGCCGTAAAAGTCGTGCAGGTAATCCATGTGCGGCCGTTTCAGCGACGGCAGGATCTGCGAATAGTCCTCGTCGGAGGTGCGCTGGCCGAGCACCTTGAGGCCGGCGCCGACGCGGCCGTCGTAATAGGGAATCATGCCGCCGAGGTGGTGCGTGATGATCTTGAGCTTCGGATAGCGGTCGAGCAGGCCGAAGAACACCAGCCGCACCATGGCGACGGAGGTCTCGTAGGGCCAGTGGAAACACCACCACATCTCGTAGCGCGACTTCTTCTCGGCCGGATAGTCAGGCATCGCCGCCGTGCCCACCGGGTGCAGCCAGATCGGCAGATCGAACTCCGCCATGGTGGCGAAGATCGGCTCGAACTTCTTTTGGTCGAGCGGCTCGCCGGCGACATTGGTGTAGAGCAGCACGCCGCGCGCGCCGAGATCTTTGACGGCGCGGCGCGCTTCGGCGACCGAGCCTTCGACATCGGTCATGCACAGCGCGGCGGCGAAGGCCGGAAAGCGCTCGGGGTGCTTGCGGCATAGCTCGGCCATCGAGTCGTTGGCGATGCGCGCGAGGTTCAAGCCGACATCGGGGGCGGCGATATCCTCGATCGCCGGATTGGGCAGCGAGATGATCTCGCGGTAATCGCCGAACTGGTCCATCTCCTTGAAGCGGGCGTCGAGATCGAACAGCTTGGTGACGCCGCGCAGACGCTTGCCGATGTTCTCCAGCTTGGGCGCCACGCGGGTCATTTCCTGGAAATATCGATCCGGAAAGATGTGGCAATAGATGTCGATGATCGGGTGGCTCATGGTTTTCTCTCCGTTTCATTCAATTTTGTCGCCGGCACCAGGCGCCGCTGCAGCGGCAGAGCCTGCCAGCCGAATCGTTCCGCGATCAGGCCCCAAAGGCCTTTCGGCGCCCACAACATCACCACGATGGCGACCGCGCCCATTATCAGCAAGTACATACTGCCGAGGTCGGCGAGCGCCTGCCGCATCACAAAAAATATGATGGTTCCGATAATGGGCCCTTCCACGCGGCCGATGCCGCCGATGACCGTGATGAAGATCACGAAGGCGGTCCAGTCGTTCACGCTGAAGGCGGTGTCGGGCGAGATACGCAATTTTTGTAGAAAGATGAGCGCGCCGATCATGGCGGTGCCGAAGGCGGTCAGCACATAGACCAGGAATTTGATGCGGGTCACGTCGATGCCGCAACTCTGCGCCGCCGCTTCGTTGTCGCGCAACGCGGTGAGCGCTAGGCCATGACGCGAGCGCAGCAGCGCCACGATCGCCGCCAGCACGATGACGGTCAGTGCCAGCGCCAGCCAATAGATTTCGAACTCGCGCATCTGCCGGCTCGGCGCCATGGCGATCACCACCGCGGCCGGCAGGCTGATGCCGGAGCCGCCGCCGAGCACCGAAATCTGCGACGCCAGCAGCCGGAACACCTCCGCCACCACCCAGGTGCCGATGGCGAAATAGGCGCCACGTAGGCGGAAGATCAGCGCCGCCACCGGGATCGCCACCAGTGCGCCGAGCGGACCGGCGATGAAGATCGCCGCGATCGGGTGCACATCGAGCAGCATGGCGAGCGCGAACAGCAGATAGCCGCCAAGCCCGACAAAAGCCTGCTGGCCGACCGAGACCAGCCCGGCATAGCCGGCCAGCAGGTTCCACAGGCTGGCCAGCGCCACGAAGGTGAACACCTCGGCCAGAAGGCGGAGCGTCTGCCGGTCGCCCCAGTAGGGTGCGAAGGCGAGTACCACCAGCGCCACGGCGATCAGGATGACCCCGATGCGACTCGACCGGGTGGCGTGCTCGATTCGGCTCATCCCGACACCTTCGGGAACAGGCCTTGCGGGCGCACGGCCAGGATGACCAGGAACGCCAGATGGCCGGCCAGCAACTGCCAGCCAGGATCGATCTGCGCGCCGATCGCCTGCGAGACGCCGAGGATGACGCCGCCGGCGAGCGTGCCCCACATGCTGCCCAGGCCGCCGATGATCACCGCCTCGAAGCCGAAGATCAGCCGCGCCGAGCCGATGGCTGGATCGAAATTGGCGCGTACTGCCAGGAACACGCCGGCAATGGCGACGATGGCGAGCGACAGCGCCATCGCCATGCCGAAGACGTGGCGGGTATCGAGCCCCATCAGTTGCGCCACCGGCTGGTCGTCGGAGGTGGCGCGAAAGGCGCGGCCGAGCGCGGTGCGATAGAACAACACTTGCAGCGCGGCGATGACGGCGACCGCGACGAGGAATTGGATGAGCGGCAGCAGGCCGACCCAGACGCCCTCGATGACCTGGAAAGTCTGGATTTCGATCGCGCCTGCTTGCAGCTTGCGGCTGTCGGCGGTGAACAGTTCCAGCAGCCCGTTCTGGATGATGATGGAGAGGCCGAAGGTCACCAGCAGCGGCGGCAGCAGGTCGTCGCCCAAAGTGCGGTTGAGCAGCCCGCGCTGCAAGGCGTAGCCGATGATCGCCATCGTCGGCGTCACCAGCAGCAGCGACGTGAGCGGATCGATGCCGAGCGTCTGCGTCACCATCAGCGCCACATAGGCCGCCAGCACGATCAGATCGCCGTGCGCGATGTTGACCAGCCGCATCACGCCGAAGATCAGCGACAGCCCGGCGGCGAACATCGCGTACAGCCCGCCGATCAGCACGCCTTGCAGGATGACGTTGAGCCATTCGGTCATCGTCACACCCCGAAATATGCCGCTGAGATACGCTCGCGCGTCAGCTCGCGCGCGGCGCCCTGCAGGGCGATGCGGCCTTCCTGCAGGCAATAGACCTGGTTGGACGCATGAAGCGCTTGTGCGATATCTTGCTCGACGATGATCAGCGACAACCCTTCAGCCACGATGGCCGGTAGCCGCGCATAGATGTCGCGCACCACGATCGGCGCCAGGCCGAGGCTGATCTCGTCGCACAGCAGCAGGCGCGGGTTCGACATCAGCGCGCGGCCGATGGCCGTCATCTGCTGCTGCCCGCCGGAGAGCGAGGTGCTCGGCAAATGACGGCGTTCGGCCAGCACCGGAAACAGATCGTAGACGCGGGCAAGCGTCCACGGGCCGGGCCGGCGCGACTGGCCGCCGATCTTGAGGTTCTCCTCCACCGTCAGCGACGGGAACAGACGGCGGCCTTCCGGCACCAGCGCGATCCCGCGCCCCACGACCTCGAAGGCGGGCGCGGCCCCGACCGGCGCGCCGTCGAACAGGATGTCGCCACGGCGCGGGGACATCAGTCCGACAATGGTCTTGAGCAGCGTGCTCTTGCCGGCGCCGTTGGCGCCGATCACCGCCACCACCTCGCCGACATTGACGCGCAGCGAGACGCCGAACAGCGCCTGGAAGTCGCCGTAATAGGCGTCGATCGCACGCACGTCGAGGAGCGCCTCAGGCATCGGCGGCGATCCCCATGTAGATTTCCGCCACCTGCGGGCTGCGGATGACGCTGTGCGGGTCGCCCGCAGCGATGAACTTGCCGCCGTGCAGCACCAGCAGCCGGTCGACGGTGGCAAGCAAAGCGTGCACCACATGCTCGATCCACACCACCGACACGCCGCCGGCGCGCACGTCCTTGATGAGCGTCACCAGCGCGGCGCATTCGTGCTCGGTGAGGCCGCCGGCGACCTCATCGAGCAGCAGCACGCACGGCCGCGTCGCCAGGGCGCGCGCGAGTTCAAGCCGTTTCCTGTCGAGCAGTGTCAGGCCGCCGGCGCGCTTATTGGCCTTGTCGGCGAGCGCGCAGCGATCGAGCAACACCGCGCAATCGTCATAGACCGCCGCCTCGCCTTGACCGGTGCCGAAGGCCGCCGCCACCACCACGTTCTCGAACACCGTCATGCCGGAAAACGGCTGCGGAATCTGAAACGAGCGCGCGATGCCCTTCCGGCAGCGGCGCTCGGGCGCCAGCCGCGTGATGTCCTCGCCGGCGAACAACACGCGGCCGGAGTCGGGTGTGACGGTGCCGGTGGCGATACCGAACAGCGTGGTTTTGCCGGCACCATTCGGCCCGATGATGCCGAGCGCCTCGCCCTCGTTGAGCGCGAGATCGATGCCGTCCGCCACCACCACGGCCCCGAACCGCTTTGAGATATTGTCCAGCGCGAGGATGGGGGCCATGGGACTACGTCAGGAGATCGGCTGCAGCTTGCCTCCGACCGGAATATTCGGCGCGGTCTTGTTCTCGGCGATCACCAGATCGAATTTGCCGCCCTTGCGCTGCCATTGTCCGGCGACCAGCGGCGTCTTGGTGACGTTCTTCACCGGCTGGCCGGTCCAGCGGATCGGCCCGACCATCGAATTGTAATTGGTCGCCACGATCGCTTCGAGGATCGATTTCGGATCGTTCAGGTTCTTGGCGCGCTTGAGCACGTCGATCGCCACCTCGAATAGCGCGTGCTGGAAGCCGATCGGCTGCGTCCACGGCCGGCCGCCGGAGAACTTGGTCCAGGCGTCGGTGAGGTCCCGGGCGCTCTGGCCGGTGAGGCCAGACTTGAATGGATGGTTCGGCGTCCACCAGATTTCGCTGGTGAGCCCGTTGCCGCGCTCGCCCAACGATTCGATCACCGAGGGGAACAGCAGCGCCTTGCCGATGGTGACGATCTTCGGCTTGAAGCCCTGCTGCGCCGCCTGCGACCAGAAGGTGGCGAAGTCGGGCGGGATCATGTTGCCGGTGACGATCTGCGCGCCCGCCGCCTTGAAGGCGGAAATCTGCGCGGTGAAGTCGTTGTTCATCACCTGATAGCGGCCGGGATCGACAAGCTTGTAGCCGGCGGCCGCCAAAGCCGGCGGCAGGCCGAGCTTGGCATCGCCCCAGGCATTGCCGTCGGCATCGTTGGGGAACAGGCCGCCGACCACCTTGTTGGTCGGCAATGTGTCCCACAGCGCCAGGAATGAGGCGATCACGTCCTCCAGGCCCCAGAAGAAATGATAGGTCCAGGTGAAGCCCTTTTTCGGGTCGCCCTTGCGGCCGAAGAAATAGGGCTGCCACGGGCAGTTGGTGGTGATGCAGGGCACCTCGTTGACCTCGGCCTGGTCGGCGACCGGATTGGTGGTGTCGGGCGTCGCCGAGGCGATAATCAGGTTGACCTTGTCGCCGAGGATCAGTTCGGAGGCGACTTCGGAGGCGCGGCTGGCATTCGACTGGCTGTCCTTGGAGATGATCTCGACCTTGTAGGTCTTGCCGCCGTTGACGAGCCCCTTGCTCAGGATGTCGCGCACCTGTTGCAGGATGAAGCCGTCGGCTTCGCCAAAGCCGGCGAGCGGACCTGTTTTGGGACTGACATGGCCGATCTTGATCGTTGCCGACTGCGCTTGCGCCGGCAGCACGCGCAGGACGGCGGGCGCCGCGATGGCGCCGAGGCCGGTCTTGACCAAAGTGCGGCGCGTAATCGTCGTATGCTTGGTCATCGTCTCCTCCGTTGCGCGCCGTTCAAACGTCTTGCGCGCGCGCTTTTTTGAGATGCTGCAACACTTTTAAACGCAAATCCGCCTGCTGCTGCGGGCTCCACTTGCGGAAACCTTCGCCCGACTTGAAGCCGAGCTTGCCGGTCTTGACCAGTTTTTTCAGATAAGGCGAGGGACCGGGCCGGCTGTCGATGTCGGGGAGCACGGTCTTGTGGATCGCCAGCGTCAAGTCGGTGCCGACCATGTCGGCATTCTCCAAGGGCCCCAACACAGCGAGCCTGCGGCCGAACGCCGCCTTGATCACGTTATCCACGGTCTCAGCGTCGCAGATGCCTTGCTCGACCAGCGCGATCGCCTCGCGCCAGAGCGCATGTTGCAGCCGGTTGCCGATGAAGCCGGGTACGTCCTTCTTCACATGCGCCGGCTTTTTGCCGGCGGCGGCATGCAGCTTCATGGTGAAGTCGACGGTCTGCGGCGCGGTCCATTTCGTTTCGATCACTTCGACCAGCGGCACCAGAAAGGGCGGGTTCCACCAATGGGTGCCGAGCGCACGGTCGCGCCTTTTGAGGCCTTTCATGATCTTCGTGATCGGAATGACCGACGTGTTGCTGGCGAGGATCGTGTCCGCGCGCACGTGTTTCTCGATCTCCGCAAACAGTTTTTGCTTGAGCGGCAAATCCTCAAGCACCGCCTCGACCACATAGTCAGCCTCGCGCACGGCGGTAGCCAGATTGGCGACCGGCGTCACGCGCTCGATGGCTTTCTGATCGTCGCCGAGCTCTTTCAAATTCGCAAGGATGCGCGACTTGGCGCCGTCGAGGCTCGCCATCACCGAATCGTAGATCGTCACCTCGTGACCGGCGAGCGCGAACACCTGCGCGATACCGTGACCCATCAGGCCGGCACCGATCACCGCGATGCGCGCTTTGGCCATGGTTCAGCCCGCCGTGTAGCCGCCGTCGGCGTAAAGGATGTGGCCGGTGTAGAAATCCGACGCCTTGGAGGCGAGGAACAGCAGGGGACCGGCGAGATCCTCCGGTTCGCCCAGGCGGCCTTTCGGCACGCGCGCGAGGAAGCCCTTGCGCACGGTCTGCGCCCGTTCGGTGTCCTCGTACATCCAGGCGGTGAGCGGCGAGCGGAACACGGTCGGCCCCAGCGCATTCACCGTGATGCCGGTATCGCCCCACTCGCAGCCGAGCGCCTTGGTGATGCCGTCAACCGCCGACTTGGAGGCGCAATAGGCCGAATAGCCGGCCGGATGGCCGAGCAGCCCGCGCGCGGACGATGTCAGGATCACTTTGCCGCCGTGACCCTGCTTGATCATCTGCCGGCCGGCGGCGCGCGCCATGATCCATGACTGGTTGACGTTGGCATCCATCACTTCGAGGAAATCCGAAACCTTCTGATCGACGATCTTGGCCACCTTGTTGAGGCCGGAGGCGATGACCAGGATGTCGAGGCGGCCGAACTTGTCGACGGCGGCTTTGACGATTCTGTCGCAGTTTTCCTCCGAGCTCGGCCGCAGCGCGACGATTTCGGTCTTGGCGCCAAGCGCCTGGCATTCCGCCGCAACCTTCTTGAGCTCGTTCGCTTTGCTCGCCGCCAGCACGACGTTCGCGCCAGCGCCTGCCAGTGTCTTGGCCGACAAAGCCCCGAACGCTCCCGACGCGCCGGTGACGATGGCAATCTTGCCTTTGACATCGAACAGGGAGAGGGGATTCTTCAGGAAAGCTTCACTCATGACACGCCCTCACTTCGGCGGCATCGCGACTGCGACCACGATGCTACAGACCTCGTTGCCGCGGTTGATGATCTCGCGCGTTTCGTTCGGCTCGATCACGCAGGAGTCGTTGGCTTTCAGCACCGTCTCCTTGCCGTTGACGATGACGGTCAGCTCGCCGCGCAGCACGAAATAGACCTTCTCGGGCGGCGAAGCGTCCGGCCCGGCGCCGCCGCCGGGCAGGAAGTGCGAATAGCCGAAAATGAGACCCTTGGTGCCGCCGGCCTCGGCGCCGAACAGGCGCAGTGAGGTGGAGGCGCGATGATTGGGTGCGTCGTAGGCTTTGGCGTCCGAAAATCTTTTGACGTGCATGGCGTTTATCCCTGCTTGAATGACTTGCCGCTTTCGATGCGGAATTTCTGCGTCGGATCGATGATGGCGACCAGGCGCACGATGCAGCCGTCGCCGCGATCCCAGTTCCACGGGAAATAGGCGAAGGTGCAGCGCTTACCGGTGACCTTGTCGATGTCGCCGCCGACATTCTCGATGCCCATGATGCCGTTCTTGAACAGGATGCGGTGCACCGGCTCCCATTCCGGGAAATCGTCCTTCCAGTCGCGTCCGCCCGACCATTCCTTGTATTCCTCGGCCAGATGCGGATGCAGCGGGCCGTTGCGCTGCGGGCCGATGGCGGTGGCGAGCGGATGATCATTGGCCTGGGTGTCGTGGCCGATCACCTTGACCTTCTTCTTGACGAACCATTCGCCGGCCGACGGCACGAAACCGGGCGCGCGGCAGAAATAGTCCTCGCTGTCCTCGTAGTATTTGTGCCAGCCGGTGTTGACGATCACCACGTCGCGCGGCCGCACGATCTTGCCGCAGGCTTTTTCCAAGTCGTCGCCGGTAATCGGCTCCCACTTGTTCTTGGGGATCGACACCACGATGCCGGAGCCGAAGAAATGCGGCAGCGGCACTTCGTCGATGAAGGGGGTGCCCTGGATCACGTGCGCCGGCGCGTCGATATGCGTGGTGTTGTGCATCGAGGTGGTGATGCGCTGCGACAGCACGCCCGACTTCGCCATGTAGTGGATACGCTCGATCTTGACGTCCTCGAAATACGGCCAGTTCGGGGACTGATAGCCGAAGCGATGGGACAGGTTATAGAACTCAAGCCCCATGCTGTTCTTGAGGTTTTCTTCGAACATGACGCCGCGAATTCTCTTGGCCACGGCTTCCTCCTTCTTGATATGTCTTCGTTGACGGTTGAGCGGGTTCTGCCGCCTTCAGGCGGCGGCGGAATTCATGTGGGTCTCCAGCGCGCGCTTGGTCGCCAGCAGCCGTTCGGCGATCAGCGTCTGCCGGTTCTGGAAGCGCTGGGTCGGCACCGGCACCGAGATGGCCACCGAGTTGCCGAGCGGATCTTGCAAGGCGACGCCGGCGGCGCAGATGCCGAGCGTATGCTCCTCGCGATCGAAGGCAACGCCGTTGCGGCGCACTGCTTTGAGATCGGCGAGCAGGGCATCGAGACGGGTGAGCGTCTTCGGCGTGCGCGATTCGTAAATGCGGCCGATCAGCGCCTCGACGCCCGCATCGGAGAGCTGTGCGAGATAGGCCTTGCCATTGGCGGTGCAGTAGAGCGGAAAGGTTTCTCCGACCGCCGAGGCGGTGCGCAGCCGCTGCGAGCCGACCACCTGATCGATGAACACCAGGTGATCTTTCTTTACGGTCGAGAGGTCGACGGTCTCGTGCAATTCTTCGCTCAAGCGTTCGAGGTGTGGCCGCGCCAGCGCGATGAAGTCGCTGCGCACGGAAGCGGCGAGCCGCAGGATGGTGGGGCCAAGCCGCACGCGTCCGTTCGGCGTTGCGGCGATCACCAGCTTCTCGGTTTCAAGTGCGGCGACGATACGCTGCACGGTCGAGCGCGCCAGATTCACCCGCTGAGCAATTTGGCCGAGGCTGAGGCCGGCGTTTTCTTCTTCCAGCGCCCGCAGGATGGTGGCCGCGCGCGCGATCACCTGCACCTGACTCTTGTCGTTGGTGACGTGACGGTTCATCGGCTACGACTCGACACTTGGGTGCTGGACGGCCTTCAGGCCGCCTTGCATCATGGTACACGTTAGCCCAATATGCGGTACAGGTAAAAGCGAAAAAATAGGCGGGTGCCGGTGCGCCGCCCCAAGTTTGTCGAGGACACGCCATGGTCAAGAAGATCGCCCTGGAGGAGCATTTCCTGGATCCCGCAACGGTGGATTACTGGCGGCCGACCATGGTCGATGTCGCGCCGGCCAAGACGGCGCAGCTCTATGCCGCGCTCACCGACTTCGGCGAGCAGCGGCTGGCGATGATGGACAAGACCGGCATTGCGCGCGCGGTGCTGGCGATCGCAGGGCCGGGCGTGCAGGCCGAGCGCGACACCGCGACCGCCATTCGCAATGCGCGCGCCTCCAACGATTTCCTCGCCAAAGAAGTGCAGAAACGGCCGGACCGCTATTCCGGCTTCGCCCATCTGGCGATGCAGGACGCCAAAGCCGCCGCCGACGAGCTGGAACGCTGCGTGCGCGATCTCAAGTTCTGCGGCGCCATGATCGACGGCCACACCAACGGCAAATATCTCGACGACCGTTCCTATGATCCGTTCTGGGAGCGCGCGGCCGCGCTAGGCGCGGCGATCTATCTGCATCCGGCCGATCCAGTGACGCAACCGCCGTCGCTCGCCGGTTACAACGTGCTGGCGCGTCCGATGTGGGGCTGGGGCGTGGAGACCGGCTCGCACGCGCTGCGCATCATCTGCGGCGGCGTGTTCCATCGCTACCCGAAAGCCAAGCTTCTGCTCGGCCATCTCGGCGAGACGTTGCCGTTCCAGCTCTGGCGCTTCGACAGCCGCTCGGCGCCCTATGGCTGGAATTTGCCCAAGCCGCCGTCGCAATATCTCAAAGAGAACGTCTGGGTGACGACCTCGGGCATGTACGATCTCCCGCCGCTGCGCTGCTCGATCGATGCACTGGGGTGCGACCGCGTCATGTTCTCAGCCGACTATCCATTTGACTGGCCGGGCTGCGAATTCATCGACACGGTGCCGCTTGACGAAGGCCTGCGCGCGGACGTCGCCTATAACAACGCGGCGAAACTGCTGAGGCTATAATCCGTCAGGGCGTGATCACCCTGACCGGCTTGCCATCGAGCCAGGCGCGGATGTCCTCGACGATGTCGGGGAAATACTTGCGGTAGTTCTGCTCGCTGACATAGCCGAGATGCGGCGTGTTCACGACATTGTCCAGCTTGCGATAGGGATGGTCGAGCGGCAGCGGCTCGACTTCGAACACGTCGAGCCCGGCGCCGGCGATCTTCTTGTCCTGCAGCGCCTTGAGCAGGGCCGCCTGATCGACGATCGGCGCGCGCGCCGTGTTGATCAGATAGGCGGTGGGCTTCATGCGTCCGATATCGGCCGCCGTGACCAGCCCGCGCGAGCGCTCGCCGAGCTGATAGTGGATGCTGACGATATCGGCCTTGCCGAACAGGTCCTCCTTGCTGGCGTAATCGACGCCGGCCTCCTTGGCCTTTTCGGGCGTCAGGTTCTGGCTCCAGGCCATCACCTTCATGCCGAAAGCCTTGCCGATATTGGCCACGCGCTGGCCGAGCTTGCCGAGGCCGACGATGCCGAGGGTAAGCCCCTCGAGGTCATGACCGATGGTCACCTGCCAGGGGCTGCCTGCCTTCATCCGTGCATTTTCGAATCCGATGCGGCGGGTGAGTTCCAGCATCAGGCCGAAGGCGATACCGGCGGTGGGGTTGCCGGCGCTGCCGGTGCCGCAGACGGTGATGCCGCGCTCGCTGGCCGCCTTGATGTCGAAGGAGTTGTTCTTGGCGCCGGTGGTGATCAAGAGCTTCAGGTCGGGCAGGGCCTCGATCACCTTGCGCGGGAACGGGGTGCGCTCGCGCATGCCGACGACGATGGCGAAGCCCTGCAACGCCTTGATGGTCTCGTCCTGGCTGGCAAACGGCTGGTCGAAGACCTTGATCTCGACGTCTTTTGCGATGGGGGACCAGTCGGCGAGTTTCAACGCCACATTCTGGTAGTCGTCGAGAATGGCTGCCCGAACCATAGGCTTGCGGCTCCTTCGTTGCCCAGGATTGTTCCGAGCCGCCGAATTTAGAGCCGGGAAGCCGAAAAGATAGGGGGTGTTTACCCTGTTAGCCGCGCTGGCCGTGCTTGGCCCGCCAGGCCGGGCCGGGCCCGCGCATATAATGCAGTTCGGGCCGGTAGTCGTTGAACATATGGCGGCTCAGTTTGCGCCAGCGGGTGGCGAGCGCCTGGCCGAACCCGGCAAACGGGCGGGGCAGCAAGGCCGCCGCGGAACCCGAAATGGCCATTATGGCTCGACCCATTGAACTGTTCCTGCAAGCCGGGCTCCAAGCCCGTACAATGGTATGTCGTTCGAACCGGTGATTTGGTTCTTGACCTGGATCATGCGTGAACACCCGTAAAAATACGGTGCCTAACGGGGTCGCTAGAATGATAATTAAGATCAACCTTTCTGAAGTTTTACCGCGATGCTCGAGATTGGCCCGCGGCCCGCCTCATCGTGAGGCCAGGAAAGGCTGCCGAGACGGCCGGCCTAGCTTGCCCTTTGGAGTTCCGCTCGCTACATCAGCCTCGAATTTCCCGACAAGGCGTCCGGCGGCGTGGTGTTTTCGCGCTAGGGCCGATTCGGGCTGGAAAAAGGGTTTTGAGAGCGCAATGAACGGTCGCCAATTCATCTATCACATGCAGGGTCTGACCAAGACCTATCCACCCTCCAAGAAGGTGCTGGATAACATTCATTTGTCGTTCTACCCGGACGCCAAGATCGGCGTGCTCGGCGTCAACGGCTCCGGCAAGTCGACCCTGCTGCGCATCATGGCCGGCATCGACACCGAGTTCACCGGCGAAGGCTGGGTCGCGCAAGGCGCCCGCGTCGGCTACCTGGAGCAGGAGCCGCAGCTCGATCCGAGCAAATCCGTGCGCGAGAACGTCATGGAAGGGGTCGCCGCCAAGAAGGCGCTGCTCGACCGCTACAACGAGATCGCCACCAACTACTCGGACGAAACCGCCGACGAGATGGCCAAGCTGCAGGACCAGATCGACAGCAAGAATTTATGGGACCTGGACAGCCAAGTCGATCTGGCCATGGATGCGCTGCGCTGCCCGGCCGACGATGCCGATATCGCCAAGCTCTCCGGCGGCGAGAAGCGCCGCGTCGCGCTCTGCCGGCTGCTGCTCGACCAGCCCGATCTGCTGCTGCTCGACGAGCCGACCAACCATCTCGACGCCGAGAGCGTGAACTGGCTGGAAGGCCATCTGCGCAACTATCCGGGCGCCATCCTGATCGTCACCCACGACCGCTACTTCCTCGACAACGTCACCGGCTGGATTCTCGAGCTCGACCACGGCCGCGGCATTCCCTACGAGGGCAATTACACCTCCTGGCTGCATCAGAAGCAGAAGCGCATGGAACAGGAAGGCCGCGAGGACGAGGCGCGCCGGAGAACTTTGGAGAGAGAGAGCGAGTGGATTTCGTCCTCGCCGAAGGCGCGGCAATCGAAATCCAAGGCGCGCTATGAGCGCTATGAAGAGCTGCTCCAGATCGCCAACGCCAAGCAGAACACCGTGGCGCAGATCACCATTCCGGTGGCCGAGCGGCTCGGCCAGAACGTGGTCGACTTCGACCACCTCACCAAGGGCTTCGGCGATAATCTGCTGATCGACGATCTCACCTTCAAGCTGCCGCCGGGCGGCATTGTCGGGGTAATCGGACCCAACGGCGCCGGCAAGACCACGCTGTTCCGTATGATCACCGGCCAGGAAAAGCCCGACCAAGGCACCATCAAGATCGGCGAGTCGGTGCATCTCGGCTATGTCGACCAGTCGCGTGACAGTCTCGACGGCAAGAAGAACGTCTGGGAGGAAATCTCCGGCGGCCAGGACCTCATTTTGCTCGGCAAGAAGGAAGTGAACAGCCGCGCCTATTGCTCGTCGTTCAACTTCAAGGGCGCCGATCAGCAGAAGAAGGTCGGCACGCTGTCGGGCGGCGAGCGCAACCGCGTGCACCTCGCCAAGATGCTGCGCTCGGGCGCCAACCTGCTGCTGCTCGACGAGCCGACCAACGATCTCGACGTCGATACCCTGCGCGCGCTGGAAGAGGCGCTGGAGGATTTCGCCGGCTGCGCCGTCATCATCAGCCATGACCGCTGGTTCCTCGACCGCATCGCCACGCATATCCTGGCGTTCGAGGGCGACAGCCACGTCGAGTGGTTCGAGGGCAACTTCCAGGACTACGAGGCCGACAAGATGCGCCGGCTCGGGCAGGACAGCATCATCCCGCACCGGGTGAAGTACAAGAAGTTCTCGCGTTAGGGATCGATGCTGCGCTAGCCTCGCACCGCCATAGGGGAGGGCGCTATGAGACTATTCCGTCGTGAATTTCTGCACCTGACTGCCGCCGCGGCGGCTCTGCCGCTATTGCCAAAGGCGGCGCGGGCGCAGGCCTATCCGGCAAAGCCGGTGCGCATGGTGGTCGGCTTTGCCGCCGGCCAGGCCATCGACATTCTCGCCCGTCTGTTCGGGCAATCGCTGTCGGACCAGCTCGGCCAGCAGTTCGTGGTCGAGAACCGGGGCGGCGCGGGCG
Organism: Hyphomicrobiales bacterium; assembly: GCA_016185205.1. Lineage (GTDB taxonomy): Bacteria > Pseudomonadota > Alphaproteobacteria > Rhizobiales > Xanthobacteraceae > Pseudolabrys. The sequence continues at coordinate 57,380 of JACPOA010000085.1, forward strand.
GCAACCTCGCCGCCGAGACGGTCGTACGCGCGCCGCCCGACGGCTATACGCTCATGGTCATCGGCGCCAACAACGCCATCAACACCACGCTCTATGAGAATCTCAGCTTCAATTTCCTGACCGATATCGTGCCGATCGCGGGCATCTACCGCGTGCCGCAGGTCGTGGTGGTCAATCCGGCCTTCCCCGCCAAGACGTTGCCGGAGTTCATCGCCTACGCCAAAGCCAATCCGGGCAAGGTCAACTACGGATCGGGCGGTGTCGGCTCGGTCGCCCATGTCGCGGCCGAACTGTTCAAGATGATGGCCGGCGTCCAGATGCAGCACGTGCCCTATCGCGGAGCCGCACCGGCTTTGGGCGACCTGATCGGCGGCCAGCTGCAGGTGATATTCGACAACCTGCCCTCGTCGATCGCGCACATCCAGGGCGGCCGGCTGCGTCCGCTGGCGGTGTGCTCGCTCAAGCGCCTCGACGCGCTGCCCGACGTTCCGACCGTCGACGAGTTCCTGCCGGGCTACGAGACCAGCGCGTTCGCCGGCCTCGGCGCGCCGAAAGGCACCTCTGCCGATATCGTCGAGAAGCTGAACCGCGCGGTGATCGCCGCGCATGCCGATCCCGCCATTCGTAACCGCATCATCGAACTGGGCGGCGTCCCGCTTCCGCTGTCATCGGCGGAGTTCGGCAAGTTCATCGTCAATGAGACGGAGAAGTGGGCGAAGGTGGTCAAGGCCTCGGGCGCGAAGGCTAACTGACGGGCGGCTTTAAGCGATCGAACGCCGCAGCGCGCATCCTGGCGTTCGAGGGCGACAGCCACGTCGAGTGGTTTGAGGGCAATTTCCAGGACTAGCATCCGTCACGCGGGCATGCGCGCCGATAAAGAAGTCCGGCAGTACGCTTGACCGTGAGCCTCCGGCCGCGCGGTATTTGCGATAGACCTGCCCGGCCGCGAACAGTCCCGCCGCCGGTATGCGCGCGAATGCGATACCGAGATTGTCGAGCACCCGTTGCACGTCGGCTTCGCTACTCAGTCTTGCCGACAGTTCCGCAAAGACGATCTCGTTTGTCGAGACCAGGCCTTTGCTCCGGCATTCTTCGAGCCGCTCGATCGACCATGCCTGCCATTCGGAGCCGCTCGAAAGGATATCGGCGATGACGTTGGTATCGACGAGCGTCATGCCCGCTTGCGCCGAAGCTTCGGATTGAAGCCGGGATCGAGATCGGGATCGCCGCGCATTTCCAGCATGAATTCGTCGGTCGTCATCTTGTCGCGGATAAGGCCTTCCTTCGCCAGCGCATACAGGCGCGCCTTGTAATTGTCCTTCGTCCCCGCCTTCTCGATATAGACCCCGCCCGATCCCGTCGCGCGCACTTCCACCTTGTCGCCTGGCTTAATGCCGGCGGCGTCACGCACTCGCTTTGGCAGGGTGACTTGGCCTTTGATGGTGACGGTGGTCGCCATGAGCGCTCCGGTAATACATTTTATAAAAGTAATACTTACGGTGAAGGTTGTCAACGGGCCGTGCAGCCCTCAATCTGCCCACGACTTCAACGTCCGCAGCGCCGAAGGCCAAGACGCTGTTGCGGGCGAGCAGCCGCTTGCTGCGAAAGAACTGCCGGTGGGTCGGCCGATGAATGCCCTTTGGCGCCGCGACATTCACAAGCCTGCAAAGCGCCAGGATAAGGGCGTCGAGCGAGGCGACCACGCGGACTTCGGCCCTTCCGAGCGCGACAAGCCGGGCAGCGTCAGCCTACGCTGCACGGCGCGCACATCCTGGCGTTCGATGGCGACAGCCACGTCGAATGGTTCGAGGGCAACTTCCAGGACTACGAAGCCGACAAGATGCGAAGGCTGGGGCAGGACAGCATCATTCCGCATCGGGTGAAGTACTAAGAAGTTCAGCCGGTAACGCTTTTCGGCTATAATGTCTGCATGACCGAAGCAGACAGCGCCGTGCTGGAGCACCTGCGCCACATCCGCGGCGCGGTCGACGGCCTGCGCGACGATATGCGCGAGGTCAAGGGCCGGCTTGGCATTCTTGAAAGCCAATATGCGAACTTATCCAATCGCATGGACCGGCTTGACGGACGTGTCGAAAGAATCGAACGCCGTCTCAATCTCACCAACGCCTGAGGCACTTCTGGCTCGCGATGCTTGAGGTGCGCCATCTTTTGGCATCCCGAATCACATATAAGCCTTTGTGAGCGTGCATCGGCGTGTCCTGCGCCGGACGATTGCCGCGCTCGCAAAGGATACCCGCCATGTCGATGGCTGCCGACGATTCCATTCCCCCCAAGGAATTAGAAGGCCGGTTGCGTCCGCTGCCGCAGCTCATCTTCTCGTCGCGCTGGCTGCAGCTACCGCTCTATCTCGGATTGATCGTCGCCCAGGGCGTCTACGTCATCCTGTTCCTCAAGGAGCTCTGGCATCTCGTTCTCGGGGCCGTGAAGTTCACCGAGCAGGAGATCATGCTGGTGGTGCTCGGCCTGATCGACGTGGTGATGATCTCCAACCTGTTGACCATGGTGATCGTTGGCGGCTACGAGACCTTCGTGTCGCGACTGGAACTGGAAAAGCACCCGGATCAGCCGGAGTGGCTGTCCCATGTCAACGCCAGCGTGCTGAAGATCAAGCTGGCGATGGCGATCATCGGCATCTCCTCGATCCATTTGCTGCGCACCTTCATCTACGCCGGGTCGTTGGGCAAAGAGGGCGGCCCCTATACCGAAACTGGCGTCATGTGGCAGGCCATCATCCACGGACTATTCGTCCTGTCGGCTATCGGCATCGCCTATGTCGAACGCTTGGGCCAGATGGATCACGTCAAGGGTAAGCATTAGGACGCCCATTGCGGATAATCGCGGTCATTCTGATTGCGACTGCGTTGCTGATGCCGGCGGCGCACGCCGCCGATGCCGCGTTCCAGCAATGGCTGCAAGATACATGGGCTGACGCGCAAGCACTCGGCGTCTCGCGCGCCACCTTCGACGCCGCCGTGCGCGACCTCGAGCCTGACCTCACGCTGCCCGATCTCGCGATTCCCGGGCAGCCGGAGCAGGCGCCGCAGCAGGCCGAGTTCGTGCAGACGCCGGGGCAATATTTGCGCGAGGCGAGCTTCGAGCGTCTGGCCGCGCGCGGCAAGCAACTGGCCGTGCAATATCGCGACACGCTCACCCGCATCGAAAAGCAATTCGGCGTGCCCGGCAATGTCGTGCTGGCGATCTGGGCGCGCGAGACCGATTACGGCGGCTACACGCTGCCGCACGACGCCATCCGCACGCTGGCGACGCAAGGCTATGTCGGCAAGCGCAAGGATTTCTTCCGCAACGAATTTCTGCACGCGCTCAAGATGCTGCAGGACGGGACCCCACGCACCGATATGCGCTCGTCCTGGGGCGGCGCGCTCGGCCTCACGCAGTTCCTGCCGTCGGAGTTCTACAAGTACGCCGTCGATTTCGACGGCGACGGCCGCGCCGACATCTGGCATTCGGTGCCGGACGCGCTCGCCTCCGCCGCCAAGCAGCTGGCCGGCAAGGGCTGGCGGAAGGGCGAGCGCTGGGCCTACGAGGTGCGTGCCCCGCAGACTGCCGACTGTTCGATCGGCGTTCCCGAAATCACCATGCCAATGCGCGAATGGCTCAAGCGCGGCTTCGTGCCCGCCAGTGGCCGCAAGCTCTCAGCGGCGGAGCGCGCGTTGCCGGCGTCGTTATTGCAGCCGGAAGGCGCTTACGGCCCGTCCTTCCTGACGCCGAAGAATTATTACGTGATCAAGGACTACAATTTTTCCGATCTCTACGTGCTGTTCGTCGGCCATCTGAGCGACCGCATCGCCGGCGCGCGCGCCTTCGAGACGCCATGGAGCAAGAACGCGCAGCTCAAGACCGGCGAAGTCGAGACGATGCAGCAGCGGCTGACCGCGCTCGGGCTCTACCGCGACAAGATCGACGGCAAGGCCGGCATGCTCACGCGCGCCGCGCTCGGCGCCTATCAGAAAAACAACGGGCTGAAGGTCGACTGCTGGCCGACCGCCGCCGTGCTCGATCACATGCGACGCTAGTCGCAAACCTCGACGCGGCGATGACGCCAGCCATAGCCATCCCAAAAGCGCTGCCGTTCCACGTGGCAGCCCGGGCCGTCGATATAGTCCGGCGGCTCGACATAGGCCGGGGGTGGCGGCGGGGCGACGTAGACCGGGGCCGGTTCGTAATAGCGCGGCTGGCTGTTGGCGATGGCCGAGCCGATGATGGCGCCGGCGGCCAGTCCGCCGATGACGCCAGCGCCGACGGCGCAGCCGCGGCAGCCGGCCTGCGCCGGAGACGGCAACGCCGCAGCCACTAGGGCGGCCGCGGCGAGCGCAATAATCGTTCGTTTCATGGGTGTCCTCTCGGGCCGATATAAATCGGCGCCGATCATGCACCCAAGGCCGTTACGCGTTCCTTTACGGGCAAACGAAGCGAGCGCGGCTCCAGCGGATCGGGTTGCCATAGGCGTCGAAGGCGACCGGCCGGCGGCGCCAGTGGCCACCCGGGCAGTCGATCGGGTAGGGCTCGGCATAGCCTTCGTAATACACATAGCCCGGCGCCGGCGCGTAGCGCGGACCGTAGGCGTTGGCGATGGCGCCGCCGACGATGACCCCACCGAGAATGCCAAGACCGATAGCGGCATCGCTGCCGTGGCCGTGGTGGCCGTAATGTTGTGCATCGGCAGTAGTCGGCGCGGCCAGGGTGCCGACGGCGATCGTCGCCGCTGCCGCGATCGCTAAGATAGTCTTCTTCATAGGCGTTTCCCTCCAGGGTGCGGATCGGCCGGGGCCGAGTCGCAAGATGGCCAAGTTAAAGCCTGTCCCGGCTCTCGTTAAAGAGGCAGGCCCGAATATGTCGAAAATTTGATGAAGCAGGTTCAACGATTTATTGGAAAAAAGGCCCCGACGCGTCGGCGCATCCGGGCCTTTTCCATCTCGTTTTCACGGTTGCGGGTTAGTCGCAGACCCGCACGCGCCGCGGGTACCAGCCATAGCCGTCCCAGACCCGCTGCCGGGTCCAGTAGCAACGCGGGCCGTAATAGACCGGGCTGGGCCCGTAGTAATAGCTGGGGCCGTAATAATAACCGGGGCCACCGTAATAGCCGCCTTGCGAGGCAATCCCGCCGATGATGGCGCCGGCGGCCAGGCCGCCGATGATGCCGGCGGCGATGTGTCCGCCGCGGGCCTCGGCCGGTTGTGGGGCGGCCACGGCCACGACGACGATAGTCGCGGCGGCCGCGAGAGCTGTCAGGGTCTTGGTCATCTTGGTCATGGCACACATTCCTTCAAGTTGCTTTGCTGGCGCACGATCATTTCCGAAAACCGTTTCCCACTTTTCGGGATCATGTGCAGGGTCGTAGCCATTCAACGACCGTTCGGTGCATTTCCTGCGATCTGTATCCGCAGCGTAAACGTTTGGCTTGTTATCGAGGTTCCTATTTTGCGCGTGAATGCGCGGTGAATAGGGCGTTCGGGAACGGCGTTCCGGACCGTTTGGCGGATTAAATTTCGGCAAGATTCAAGGCGTAATTGCGGCACACGCAGTCAAGCTTGCGCAGACTGCGTAAACTTGTCTGCGGTACTCGCCATCCTCTCCCGCAAGGGGAGAGGCGAGTCGTGGAAGGGAGAGTTACAAGGAAAAGAGAGTTTGCCGCGTGGATTACTTCCAGCCCGATTCCTTGTCGCAGGCTTTGCGCTCGGCGACATGGGTCTTTTCCCACTGGGTGATGGACTGGCTTTCGTTGTTGTCCATCTTCTCGTTCATGCATGTGCAGTATTTCAGGATCACCGCGTCGGCGGCGGCGCCCTTGTTGTCCTTCACGCAGGCATTGATCCATTTGACGTCGTCGGTGGTGACGGCAAAGGCGGCAGTGGTCGTGACGCAAACTCCGGCAAGCACGAGGATGGCAACGATGGTCTTCATGGCATGGCTCCCTGTTGGTCGACTTCGGTCGACTTGTTGATTGGCGGGGAGTTTGGGCCGGAAGCGGGGTTTAGGCAAGGCACGGGGCGAATGGAGCGAGGCGCGGCTTCGCTCAGCCGTTTACTTCCCCATCATCATCGCCGCCGCCATCCAAGACCGCACTAGAATCATTAAATTTCTAGTGTCCCTTTGATTCCGAAGTTCGCATCAGTGTGTGCCGCAATGTATTGCGAACTTCGGAATCGGGACACTAGTGCATCGGACAGATGTAGACCGGTGCGCTGCTGGGCTGTTCGCTCGTCGCCTACGCGTCCAGCATGCGGCGGCGTTCCTCGTACTCGGCTTTGTCGATTTCGCCGCGCGCGAATCGTTCCTTCAGGATCTGCAGCGCGCTGTCGCCACGCCATTTGCTGCGATGCCCGCGCATCATGAAATACATCATGAGCCCGCCGCCGGCCATCAGCACGATCATGATGATGGGCCCGTAATGAAGCCAAGGTGCCGGCCCGTAGTCGCTCCACCACCACATGGCAACCTCCATTGGGTGGCGGCAGTCTGCGCGCGGCGCCGGCACGCGATATTGATCTGGATCAACCTAGGCGTGCAAGCGACGATTGCGAACCGGCAATGACTGCGGCATCAGTTGAACTTCAGGCCGGCCGCCTTGGCGAGAGCGACATTGCTGGCGATCTCCTTGACGATCAGGGCGTCGAATTCGGCCGGCTTGAGCGGCAGCGGCTCGACGCCTTGCGGCGCGAACTTTGCTTTCACCTCCGGCAGCGCCAACGCCTTCTGGGTTTCCGCGTGCAGCCGATCGACGATCTCGCGCGGGGTCTTGGCCGGCACCAATATGCCGTTCCAGAAGATGTAGTCGGCATCCTTGAAGCCGGCTTCGGATATGGTTGGAACGTCGGGCAGCGCCGCGGAGCGTTTCGGGGTGCTCACCGCGAGCGGCAGCAGCCGGCCGTCTTTGATGAGCGGCAGCGTCGCCGGGATGCCGATGCAGCAGAAATCGATGCGGCCGGTCATCACCTCGGTGAGCGCTTCCGGCCCGCCACGGAACGGCACATGCGTCGCCTTGATGCCGGCGCTCAGCAAAAAGCGTTCGGCCGCCCAATGCGTGGCGCTGCCGACGCCGGCGGAGGAGAAGGTCATGGTGCCGGAGGCCTTCGCCTTCGCCGCCAGCTGCTGCAAGGTCTTGAGCCCTGAGTCCGGCTTGACGGTGAAGACATTCGGCACCACGCCGAACATGGCGACGCCGGAAAAATCCTTGGCCGGATCGTAGCTGATGTTTGGAAAGGCGGCCGGCGCGGCGGAATGGGCGGCGGCGTTGATCAGCAGCGTATAGCCGTCAGGCTCGGCCTTGGCGACCTGGCCCGAGCCGATGCTGCCGCCGGCGCCGCCGCGATTTTCGATCACGATCGTTTGCCCGAGCTGGCGCGACAGCGGGTCGAGCACGATGCGGCCGAGGATGTCGATGCTGCTGCCGGCGCTGAATGGCACCACGGCGCGGATCGGCTTGTCGGCCGGCCAGGCGGCCGCGGTCCCTAAGCGCGGCAGCGCCGGGGTGGCCAAGGCGGCGGCGGCGAGTGTGAGAAAACGGCGGCGATTGCTCGGCATCACGGGATCCTCCATGCGATGTGTGCGTGCCGGTTCGTTGCGGCGTCGCGTTATTGAGCCTTGCTTATGATGGCACGGCTTTTCCGATAGTTCCTCCTTTTTCTGCCGTTGCCGGATCGATCTCGACCCTCCATGATGGCCACGATAACACGGAGACAAGGGCCATGCCGACCTGTACCTGGGACCATGTCCACCTGCGCAGCGCCGACCCGGAGGGCACCGCGCAATGGTTCGAGAGCATGCTGGGCGCGCAGGTGATCCGCAGCATGCAGCAGGGCAAGCCGCGCATCGACTTGAAGCTCGGCGGCGCCAATATCTTCATCGCGGAGGTTAAGCCCGGCGATGGCGTCAATCCGCCGCCGGCGACGCCCTATCAGGGCCTCGACCATTTCGGGCTGACGGTGAGCGGCATCGACGCCATCGCCGCCGAACTCAAGAGCAAGGGTGTTGAGTTCAGCAAGCCGCCGCATATCCCACGCCCCGGCCTCAAGATCTGTTTTCTGCGCGGCCCGCAGGGTATCTCGATCGAGCTGCTCGACCGCGATCCGAAATATGTGTGAGGGGCGGGCGTCGCCGCGCCGTCGTAATTGCTTGGGACAAGCGGGCGGCACCGGTTGCATTGGCCAGCGGCAGCCGCCTTAATGAGGCTCAGGGGCGCGATCGGGGGCTGGTTGCATGCGGGTGCTGGGGTTGGCGATCGCCGTAACCGCGATCGTCGTTGCGCAGGCCGCAGGCGCCGATGAGCGGTTCGCCAGGAGCCTGCAGATGCTGGCGCCGGCCGAACGGCTCGAGCAGTTGTGCGGCTACACCGCCATGACGCGCATCCGCCAGGACGACAAGAGCTTTCGTCCCGACCGCACGGTGGCCAATGCCATGACCGAGCCGCGCGTGCTAAACGACACCATCGAGGTCAAGGGCGGCGCCTTCCGCAGCCGCGGCAAGTGGTTCGTGCTGTCCTATAGCTGTACCGCCACGCCCGACCGCATGGCGGTGGTCGCGTTCGGCTATACGATCGGGTCGGAAATCCCGGAAACCAAATGGGCCGGTTTCGGCCTGTGGCAGTGAGGGCGGGGCGGCCTCGCCTTTAAGCCGGGTCTATGACCGGCAGTTGTGCTAGAACGCCGCCATGACACGGCGCATTCCCGATTCGCGCGAGGCGGCCGAGAAGGCCTTCAAGCAGGCCACTGCCAAGCCGGCGCCAGGGCCGGTGCCGACGAAAACTGCCTCGTTTCCCGGCGTGAAGGAGCTGATTTCGCTGCGCATCGACCGCGATGTGCTGGATTACTTCCAGGAGGACGGCCCGGGCTGGCAGGAGCGCATCAACGACGCGCTCCGGAAAGCCGCCGGCAAGTAACGCGGGCGGCACCGCCTGTGACGAAGGGCGCGCATGAGCGCCGCCCGCGAATTTGACATTTCAGCGATGGAGGCCGCAGTGGCAGACGATCCGAAGAAGAATGCGGCGAACAAGGAATTCAAGAAGGCGCGGCAGGCCGAGGACGGCAAGCGCGCCATGACGGAATACGAAAATTCCGCTATCGCCAGCCGCGCCAAGACCGCGCGGTTGAAAGCCTTGCGGCTGGCGCGCGACGCCGAACTCGCGGCCGCCGCCGCTGCGGCGCCGCCGCCGGTGGTGAAGAAGAAAAAAGCGGCGAAGAAGAAAGAAGAGGCGGAGTAGCGCGTCCGCGCATCCGCATCTCACACCAGGCGATCCTCAGCACCGCGCCGGCAAAGCGCGCGCGGGTTTTTGCGGCCGGCGCGCCCCATTTCCGTGACCAGCGCGGGAAGCAAAGGCGCAGTCAATTAGTGATTGTTATTTTAACGGTACTATAATATTAGTTGTATCCAGCGAAACGGGCTCGGCGGCGGCTGGCCGCATTTTCAAGGCCGCAGGCTGCCCGACATCCGTTCAACCGCCTTTGAGGGCCAACGCGCCCAACGCAGGGAGATTGTCATGAACAGCCGTTTGTATCGCCGATCGGCGCGCGCCGCCGCGCGCCTGCTTCATCCGCTCGTCGCCGCCGCCCTATTGATCGTGCTGGCCGTCCCCGCTTTCGCGCAGCCGAAACCCTGCGTCGCGCCGCTCGGCTGGTGGGAATCAAAAGGCCTGATGCCGTTCTTCATCAATCCCAAAGGCAACGCGCCGACGACCGATTGCGACTTCCAGCTCTGGTCGTGGAGCGCCTTCGTGCACTTCATGCAGCCCGATCCCAAGAGCGGCGCGCCGATGTTCCTGCTGCTGCCGACCTATGACGACTTGGTGTCGGACAAGACGAGGGGTCCCATTGCGAAGCCGGAGGCTCTGCTGAAGACTCGCGAACTGTCGCTGCGGCCGCGCAACGAGCAGCCGAAATCGCTCGGCTCGTTCAAGCAGGCCGGTCCGGGCGGCGTGCTGGTCGACCAAAACGGACGCTCCGTGTACTACGCCACGCACATGGACCCGATCTATTTCAATTTCACCCAGACCTATTTCGGTCCGAACAACTACAAGAAAGCCGCGCCGACGCTGAACTATCCGATCGGCGCCACGGTGATCAAAAGCTCCTGGCGCATCGTAGCGGCGGGCGAGACCGTCACCGACGCCTACACCACGACCGCGACCATCGCTTTGCTCGAGAGCGACGGCAAGGGTAAGCTGAAGGCGAGCGGCAAGACCCAATCCGGCGTCAAGGTCGCGCTGGTCGGCATCCACGTGGTGGGTGTGATCAAGGATCACCCGGAATTCGCCTGGTCGACGTTCGAACAGCTCAAAAACGCACCCGACTTGCCGGCCAACCTGACCCCGAACTCGCCCGAACCGGTGAGCGCGCAGAGCTATACTTTCTACAAGGGCGGCACGCCGGCCAATGTCAGCAATATTTTGCCTAAGACCATGACGATCGATCCCGCCACCCAGGTGATCGCGCCGATCACCAATGTGTTCCAGCAATTCCAATACGGCGGGGCCACGCCGGCCCTGCGCGTGGCCGACATCGATTCGATCAACGCCAACTTCCAGGCGACGATCAAGGGCCAGTCACCCAAGGTGATCGATCCGGTATTCGCCAATTATCGTCTCACCGGCACGGTCTGGATGCTCCCCAATACGCTCGTGCCCGGCGACGGCAACATGTCCGAGCAGGCGATCGGTTCGATCGATCTCGACAACGACACGTTGGAGACTTTCGTGCAGGGGGTGGGCACCAACTGCTTCAGCTGCCACACCACGTCCGGCCACGGCACTTCGTATCCGGGCAAGAACATCAACACCAGCCACATCATCACGAGCGTGCTTAAGCCTAATCCGCTGATCCTGCAGTCGCGGTGACGTGAACGCTACGGCGACGCCTCGATCCGCGTCAGGACCGCGATGGCGGCGGGTCCCGCCGGGTTTTTCATGCGAGCGCAATCATGCGCTAGTTTTTATCCTTGACCACGGTGGCGGGCCGGTCGCTGCCGCGCGCGGTCTCGGTGTGCCACTTGCCCTTGGCGTCCTCGAACTCGATCTGCTCGGTCTCGCCGGGCACGCTTTGTTCGGCGGCGGCGGCGATGGCGGCCTGCAGCGCGGCGGCGTGGGTCGGGTAGGGTTCCGAGAACACGCCGTCGACCTTGTAGGCCCAGCCGCCGTCGTGCTCGACGATCTCGTAAGTGACTTCGATCATGGGGGCACCTTTCGCGTTCAAGGACGCTGCCTGCCCTTAAGGTACGGCAAGGCGGGCCGGTTGCACAGGCCGTGGATTGACGCTCAGATCCCGCGCGCGCGCTTCAGGCGGTCGATGAAATCCGTCACGTCCGGCGGCAGATGGAACAGCTCGGTGAAGAATTGCGACAGCGGCGGCGTCGCCGCCACCGCGACCGGCGCCGCGACCAGATAGCCGAAGATGGTGGCGAGGCTGCGCAGCAGGCCGGCATTGAAGCCCATGATGACGGCGACCAGCGCGACGAGATAGATGGCGGCGTCGAAGGGGTTGAGCGACAGGGAGCCCATTGCGCTTTGTCCGATCCGCGATACGATTCGTCAAACGCAACTGAGGGAGAGTACCATGGCGTTCCAGGTCAGCAGCAACAGCTTCAAGGACGGCGACTATCTGCCGAAGGATCACATCCTGTCGGCCGATTTCGGTTTCGGCTGCGCCGGCGGCAACACATCGCCGCATCTCAAGTGGTCGGGCGCGCCGGCTGGCACCAAGAGTTTCGCCGTCACCTGCTTCGATCCCGATGCGCCGACCGGCTCGGGCTTCTGGCACTGGCTGGTGGTGAACATTCCGGCCAACGTCACCGAGCTGGCACTCGGCGCCGGCAGTAAAGGCGGCACGCTGCCGGCGGGCGCGCTGCAGACGCGCACCGACTTCGGCGCGCCCGGCTATGGCGGCCCATGCCCGCCGGAGGGCGACCATCCGCACCGCTATCTGTTCACGGTGTTCGCGGTCGGCACCGACAGACTGCCGGTCGCCGCCGACACCAGCGCCGCGGTGGTCGGTTTCAACCTGCATTTCAACACGCTGGCCAAGGCGGCGATCATGGGGTTGTTTAAGCGCTAGGCGCGCGGCTCGCGCATGGAGCCGGCCTCATCTATCGCAATGCTGTCATGGCCGGTTCGTCGGCGATGCCAATTTTTCGCTTGCATTTAGTATCACCTTTAAGTTGTAATATGCAATTATACAACCAAGGAGGGGATCATGGACGTTAAACTGAACAAGGCCGAGTGGGATGGCGTCAGCGCCGAAGACCGCAAGAAAATTGAGCAGATCATTTCCTCGCATTTCCAGGGCACCAAGATCGTTCCGGACTCGAGTGCCGCGGTAGCCAAGACGCTCATAGGCCAGAAAGTACACGCCTTCAGTTTTGGCAATCCGTTTTGCTCCGCAGCATGCGGTGTGGCGGAAGCCGCGGCCGTCGCGGCCTGTTCTGCTTTATCTGGGCCCGCTGTCGGAATATGCGTTGCGGCGGCTCATGCGGCGGGTGATTTCTGCCGCTCGAAATGCTGATTGAGCTGCGTCGTCATCAATCTGCGATTTAGCGCAAGGGCGGACTAAGCTTTGCTGAACCGCCCTTGCGGCTTTGACGTGCCGTGTCCGCCGGAGGGCGACCATCCGCACCGCTATCTGTTCACGGTGTTCGCGGTCGGCACCGACAGCCGGTCGCGGCCGACACCAGCGCCGCGGTGGTCGGTTTCAATCTGCATTTCAACACGCTGGCCAAGGCGGCGATCATGGGGTTGTTCAAGCGGTGAGGGGACGCCGTCGCCGATGCATGGAACTTTGTTCCATCGGGCGGATTGTCGCTCTGCGATCAATCCCTTGGCTTCCGGCGGCTGCTTGATTCCAGGCTGCCGAGCCGCACGCCCTTAATGGGCTTCCAGGAGAACGTCCCCATGCGTCTATCTCACCGATTTCGTACAGGTCTTCGTGCAAGTCTTATCGCGCTGACCGCCATCGCCGGCGCCAGCCTGTCGTCGGCGGCCTATGCCGACAGCGGCAGCGTCAGCATCCGGATCGTCAAGGCCGGTTTTGTGATCGGCGGTTCGGCCGGCAGCGGCACGCTGACCTTCCACGGCCGCCGCTATCCGCTGTCGATCGGCGGCCTGAGCTACGGCTTCACCTTCGGTGCGTCCGAGACGAGATTCCACGGCACGGTCACCAACATCCGCCGTCCGTCCGATGTCGCTGGTGTTTATGGCCAGGCCGGCGCCGGCGCCGCCGCCGTCCGCGGCGCGCAGGGGGTTGTCCTGACCAACCAGAATGGCGCGGTGCTCACCTTGTCCGGCGCGCAGACTGGCCTGATCGTCAGCGCCGATCTCAGCGGGCTTGTGCTGTCGCTGCGGTAGGCGCGGCAATTTTCCGCTCATTCCCGCGAACGCGGGAGTGGGCGGCGAATGCCTTCTTCTATTCAAATATCAAACAGCCCGCCTTCGCTGCGCTTCGGCGCGACAAGCCAACGCTCCGCCGCCCGGATTGTTTGCGGCGCCGGGACCGCCGTCCGTCTCATCGCTTCCTTCGCTCCCGATGAGGGGAGCGGAGCGCCGAGAAACGCGGAGGTTTGCGAAACCTCCTGAGCGGCTGGCGAGCCGCCCGACACGCCTTATCGAGGCATGTCCTCTCCGCCTGCGAAGCGGAGAGGCGCCTCTCGGCGCTCCACACGCGGCGATTTCAGTCCCCGGGGCCGGCCGCGTCCAGCCATTGAAGGCAGACCCTCATCGTGGGGCCGGACGGCTGGCCGGGGCCTCCCGGGAGCGAGGTTACAAGCCCCGCCCGCGGGCGCCGCCTCCCGCCCCGCCTTCGGTCTGTCTCCGGAAGACGATTATCCCCCTTTTGACAAAGGCAGCTTACCCGTTCTACGGGAACCCCTTTCCGGAGTACGATCCGGTAGAGAAGGGGGCGCGCGATGCCATCAATCGATCATTGGTTTTCCGGGGCCGCACTGTTTTTGGCCGGTTCTTTCCTTTTTACAATTGCAGTCGGCATTATTGGGATCAGAGAAATGATCTCCGATAAGATTTTTCTTGTGTTTCTATTTGCCGCCGTGAATCTCGGTCTGCTTGCTTGGTACACGGCTGCAAAGCAGGAGCGGGACACCGCAGAATTAAGAATAAATATTACAAAAATTGCTGGTGCCGCAGGGGCTAATCCAAATCAATCTGTCCAAACTCTAGCAGATGAAATTATAAAACGAATTGCACCAATTAGTGAAGGGCTGGAAACGACGAAGAAAAAAGTAGAAGCGATTATTAATCCGCCTCGCGAGCCGAACGGCGTTTACATATATGGCGCGCTTTCAGGACATGCCTACGGCATACGGCAAACGTCCGCAAAAACGGTAATAATTAAACAAATCCAATCTCCAGAACGCATGTTTGAAGGAGAGATATTTGAAGTTGGGCCATATCAATTTCGGTTTTTAAAAGCTGACAGCATTTCCGTTATCACAATGCCCGGTGGGATTGGTGGGGCTACACATACAAACGTCACTGCTGAGGTCGTAGGAGAAATACCTAAATGACCTCAGCAATTCTCAATCGCCGTTCCGAAGATGTCGTCATTGAACCGATTGTTGTAGCGGAACTGAAACTCTGCGACGTACAGCGGCAGATATTTCTTGCTGACTTTGTGGAAGCTGCCGACGATGCCGCGTTTGAAGATCGACCAGAAGCCTTCAATTGTGTTCGTGTGAACTGCGCCGATGACGTAGCGGCCAGTTTCGTGATTGACGCTCTTATGCGGGTGGCCATTCTTGGCGAGGCGATGATAGACGCCAGCCTCATCGGTCGCGATCAAGCTAACCTTGTCGGAAATCATTTCTTTGATGAACCATTCGGCGCTTTCCGTCGTGACGCGATCAAGTACGCGAGCGATGACGTTACCCTTGCGCTGCACCGCGCCGATCACCGGAACTTTGCCGGAGCCTGCGCCACCGCGCCCACCGCGTTTCTTATCCCAGTGGCGGTTGTAATCTTTGCCGCCGACCCAAGTTTCATCAACCTCGACGATACCGCCAAGTTTGATTTCCGGCTCGACAAGCGCGGCGCGGATTTTGTGGCACATGCCCCAAGCCGTTTTGTAGCTACCGAAGCCCATGAACCGCATAATCTGGAGCGCACTCATTCCCTTTTTGCTGGTCAGCATCAAGTGAGTGACCTTGAACCAGTCGCGCAGCGGCTTGTTCGTGTTCTCGAAGATGGTCCCGGCGATGCAAGAGAACCGATAGCCCTGCGGCGCACAGGCCCGGCATTGCCAGTGAAAGGGCTTGTAGGAGGAATGGTCGTACAGCTCGGCGTTTCCGCAGCGGGGACAAACGATGCCCTTGGGCCATCTGCGGGCGACCAGATAACGCTGGCAAGCTTCTTCGTTCCCGACCGGGAACATGGCCTCGAATTGGGCGCTGGTCAGTTGATGGACGGGCCTGGGGCGGCGCTTGGCGGTCATGGCGGATTTCCTTCCTCGATAGGAGAACCATGCCATGTTTGAGAGACTTTGTCAAGTCAGGGATAATCGCCCTCCGGAGACGCCCCTCGGTGGGTGGGATGACAGGAATATAGGCATATTAGGGAAAACAGGTCAATAGTCCTATGAAAAGATTTTGACCGCTGAGCGGAATCCGCCCTGGGATACGTCAAGGCCGCCGGGATAGCGCGTAGGGTGAGCTGAGCGACTTGTCCGCCAAAGCGCGCCAGCGCGCAGGCGGAAGCGAAGCCCATCGATGCGGTTATGGCGAAAGCCATGGGTTTCGCTGCGCTCAACCCATCTTACGGGTTAGAATTTTTTTGCAGCCAGCTTTCGTTCTTCCACCGTCAAGTAAAGCAGATAAGAACAACTATAAAGCGGGTGGCCGGGCCCGACTTTTTCGGTGCGGCTGAAATCCGCTTTCAGGTTGCGAATGAAGGCGCGCGTCTCGATGAAGCATTTGACGCCATTCGTTTTCTTGGCGGCCGCGAGCGATTCCAGGCTGTATTCCTCGGGGTCACCGCGGTACTCGGTTTTTATGATGCCGTCCTGATCCGCCAGCTTCACGTTTGCCGAAGCGGGATCGATCGAGATCGACAGCAAGAAGTCGGTCGCCTGTTTCGACAGCGCAAATGCATTTTCCGCAGGGGAGATAGAGAAGAATGCGGCAAAGGCAATTGGAGCAAGACTGCCGAGGACTTTTTTCACGCCCATGCTTTTCACCTTTTCTGTAGGAGCGAGTAGCCTGGATGGAGCGAAGCGACATCCGGGCATGCGGAAAGGTCCGTCCCGGATTTCGTGGAGCCCGTCATCGGGCGGCGCTTCGCGCCGGCCCATTGGCTCAATCCGGGCTACGCTTGCTGTCATGACACCTCATAAGAGCGCCCTCGCTTGAAGGGATACGAGAGAGCATATGTCGATATAGGAAAGATATCAATTATTTAGGCTGATGTAGGAATAAACGCTTGATATAAAGGAATATAAACAGTAGGATGGATAGCCTAATTGGATTTTTTATATGTCTCCGAAAAGCCTCCTAACTGCCATTGCTCTGAAGCCCGGCCTCAGCCACATGCGGCGTGAGATGATCGAATTGGAAGAGATACTCGCTGCCCGGCGAACAGAAAGGATGTGCCGGGACATCAAGTATCAGCTTGCGGCGGCACGGTTTCAAACCGCGCTGATCCGGTATGCCTATGTCTGCCATAAGGCAGGGTTCAGACGCGACCAGCCAAGGTGGCCACAAGGTACCTCGGGCGAACCGAAACCGGGCGGGCGCTGGTCTGGCGGCGCCGGCACCGGAGCGCCGATGACGGAACCTTCTGCGAATCCCAAGTCGCGTGGTCATCACTGGGTATCCCGGCAAGTATTTGAGAAGGAGCCGCTAAAGCCCGAAACACGAAAGGTGTTTGAGGATGCGACGACCGGTCCACTCCGCGGTCAAAAGCACGGCAATAGCCGAGAACACATGGAGTATAACAAGGCGGCACAAGAAGCCATTGACAACTTCAAAGTTAAAAACGGAATTGCTCGGTCGGAAGACATGACGCCGGAGCAGGCCAAGAAATTCGTCGGGGAAATCAAAGCGTCAACCGATCCACGGATTCGCAGCCTCAATGTGAAAATCTTTATGCAGGAGTTTCAATTTTATCTGCGCCGGCTTCCACGTAGAATTGAATGAGGAGTGATGTCATGCACATCAACAATGATGAAACCAAGCAAGCGAGTGAGTGGGACGCCTTATATGCAAAGCTTGAAAGTGTCCTGCGTCGGTTTGGCAACGAGGACTATCTCGGCCGCGCTGACTACTGGCTCTTGGACGATGATTGGGGCTGCTGGCAACAGAAGCTTTACGTCAACAACTTAAATATGTTGGCACCTGGGGTCATCAGCGCCTTGCAGGCCAGCCTGTCAGAATTTCCGGACTGGGAAATTGTGGTGGCGGTGGCAATCGAAGGAGCAGGAAAGTCTTGGCCTGACATGGGGATCACGATCCGCCCGCACGAAATCGTCGATAATTTGCAGCGGCAATATTTTCCGAAGGAGTTTCAGGGCTTGGAATATGAAAGAAGCCACCGTGGGGTCGGATGAAAAATAAGCGAGTAGCCCGGATGGAGCGAAGCGACATCCGGGACGGGCGCCAACGCTGGCCCCGGATTTCGCTGCGCTCAATCCGGGTTACGCTTGCTGAACTGCTTCAGAACCTCGGGGTCGTCGGTTCTTTTCGAGGCATCGAGAATCTCGACTCCGACAATGCGGCCTTCGGCGTCGTAATCCACGACGATGCCGTCGGCCACCTCCTCGCTGTCCTTGATCGGGCGGTCGGTCAGATTGAGATAAATTGCGTCCGCTGCGTGATCCACTCTCAAGTGCATCGTTCGGACCTGCCGCTCAAGCTTTTTGCCGGCTAGCGGCTTGATGCTTCGATAGGCGACCAGCAGTCGGCAAGACGCGATGCGTCTTCGCCGGTAGGAAGCGCCCTGAGCGCTCCGCGCGCGTGCCATGAATCGCCCTATAAGCGGCACGCTTCAAGGCCGCATCGACCTTTTCGACGTCCAGTTTGCGGGTCATGCTCGGTCCCATGATTCCGTCAGCACAAAGGCCCCTTCGAAGCTATCCCAAATATACCACTCATCGACCACGGATTTATAGGTGGTTTCGAAATAGGAAGCGCTTTTACCGAATCGCCTGCGGATCGTCACCTCGGGAATGCCATGGCCGCCGGCCGCAACTCTTTTGCGCACGCGGGCGAGGGACGCATCGACGGATGGCAGACGCAGATAGATGAGCGATACGGTGTATCCCTGTTTTCGCCAGAGTGGAATTTTTCGGGCGTAAGTGAGAGTTGCAAGCGTGGTTTCGAACATGAAGTCGGCGCCGGAACGGACGAGATCGTCAATGCGTTCGAGCATCATCCTGGCCGCGCGCCGATCTGATTGTTGCTGAGGCAATCCCGGACGGGATACTGCGCGTGCTATCTCGTCGGCATTGACGAATTCCAGATGCCTCCGCGCCGCCGGTAGGTATTCACTCGCGAAGGTGGTCTTGCCCGCGCCGTTTGGCCCAGCAATGATCACGACCTCAGGCACGTATCGACCCGCCTACAACACCCTATTACTCTCTTTCACCTTCTCCGCATCGACATACACCTGCTCGCCCAGCGCCTTGAACTTCTCCGACATCGCCGCCATGCCGTCTTCGATGATGCCCTTTTGCGTCAGCGTTCCCGACGACAACGCGCCGGAAGAATTGGGATCATTCAATGTCGCCGCATAATCCCGCACATCCTGCGTGATCTTCATCGAGCAGAATTTCGGGCCGCACATGGAGCAGAAGTGCGCCACCTTGTGCGCCTCCTTCGGCAGCGTCTCGTCGTGGTATGCGCGCGCGGTGTCGGGATCGAGCCCGAGGTTGAACTGGTCCTGCCAGCGGAAATCGAAGCGCGCGCGGCTGAGCGCGTCGTCGCGCAGCTGCGCCGCCGGGTGGCCCTTGGCGAGGTCGGCGGCGTGCGCGGCGATCTTGTAGGTGATGACGCCCACCTTGACGTCGTCGCGGTCGGGCAGGCCGAGATGCTCCTTCGGCGTCACGTAGCAAAGCATAGCGCAGCCGAACCAGCCGATCATGGCGGCGCCGATGCCGCTGGTGATGTGGTCGTAGCCGGGCGCGATGTCGGTGGTGAGCGGCCCGAGCGTGTAGAACGGCGCCTCGCCGCACTCCTTCAGCTGCTTGTCCATGTTGATCTTGATCTTGTGCATCGGCACGTGGCCGGGGCCTTCGATCATGACCTGGCAGCCCTTCTGCCAGGCGATCTGCGTGAGCTCGCCGAGCGTTTCCAGTTCGGCGAATTGCGCGCGGTCGTTGGCGTCGGCGCTCGAGCCGGGGCGCAAACCGTCGCCGAGCGAGAACGACACGTCGTATTTGCGCATGATGTCGCAGATCTCGTCGAAGCGCTCGTACAGGAACGACTCCTTGTGGCGTGACAGGCACCACTTGGCCATGATCGAGCCGCCGCGCGACACGATGCCGGTGACGCGATTGGCGGTGAGCGGCACGTAAGCCAGCCGCACGCCGGCGTGGATCGTGAAGTAGTCCACCCCTTGCTCGCACTGTTCAATGAGCGTGTCCTTGTAGCACTCCCAGTCGAGCTTGACCGGATCGCCGTCGACCTTCTCCAACGCCTGATAAATGGGAACGGTGCCGATCGGCACCGGCGAATTGCGCAGGATCCATTCGCGCGTGTTGTGGATGTTGCGGCCGGTGGACAGGTCCATCACCGTGTCGGCGCCCCAGCGGATCGCCCACACCATTTTCTCGACTTCTTCCTCGACCGAGGAGGTGACGGCCGAGTTGCCGATATTGGCGTTGATCTTCACCAGGAAATTGCGGCCGATGATCATCGGCTCCAGTTCGGCGTGGTTGATGTTGGCCGGGATGATGGCGCGGCCGCGCGCGATCTCGTCGCGCACGAATTCCGGCGTCACGAAAGCGGGCAGCGCGCCGCCGAACTGCTCGCCGTCGGCGAGCGCGGCCTCTGCGCGCTCAAGCTGTATCTTGCGGCCAAGATTCTCGCGCTCGGCGACGTAGATCATCTCCTTGGTGACGATCCCCGCTTTTGCGAATTCATATTGCGTGACCGGTTTGCCATCGAGCGCCCGCCACGGCTTCGGCGTATTGGGGAAATTGCGTGCCAGGTGCTTGCCGCTGACATTGCCGTTGTCGACCGGCTGGATCGGACGGCCCTGATATTCCTCCACGCCGCCGCGCGCCTTCACCCATTCGATGCGGGTGCGGGCGAGGCCCTGCTCGACGTCGATGGTGACGTTCGGGTCGGTGTAGACGCCGGTGGTGTCGTACACGGGGAGCGGCGGCTCGCCGGAACTCGCCTCCAGCGCGATCTCGCGCACCGGCACCCGCAGCTCGGGCGCGGCATCGGGCGCGCAATAGACCTTGCGCGAGGCGGCAAGCGGGCCGGTGGTGACCTTCGGGGTGACCAGATCGGCGGACGTGACCGGCTTGTTCATGGATGGCTCCTCGCTTCTCGCCTCATGGTTCGAGACGCGCCTGCGGCGCTCCTCACCATGAGGCTGCAATAACGCTTCGACCCTCATCCTGAGGAGGCGCGAAGCGCCGTCTCGAAGGATGAGGCCCGGATTATGTGGCTTAGGGCAAAGTCCCTGTCCCTTCGCCGGCATGACCCGGATCAGGTTCAAAGGGTTTTTCTCAGCCCATCTCGGGCACCCCTCGGAACAGGGCTAATGTAAGCGCACGGCGGGGGGTGTCAATGTGGGGACAGTTATGAGGAAAAGCGGGGCGGCATCGGCAATTCGCTCACCGCCACCGTTGCAGCGGAAATCTTAGCGCGTTTTCTCCTCCGGCGGCTTCACGTGCCGGAACGTGTACAGCAGCGCCACGTCATAGGCGATCTTGAGAACGCCGCACAGAATCAGCGGCAGGCCGGAGAACGGCGTGGCCAGCAGCACGCCGGCCATGGCCGGGCTGATCGATGAGGCGAGGCTGCGCGGAACCGCAGTCACGCTGGCCGCGGCCGTGCGTTCGGCCGGCGTCACCACCGCCATGACATAAGATGTGCGTGTCGGCACGTCCATTTGCGAGAGCGCCGAGCGCAGCAGCAGCAGGCCGAGCGCCAAGTACAAATTCGGCGAGAACGCCGCCAGGATCAGAAAGATGCTGGACGGGATATGGGTAAAGACCATGGTGTTGATGAGGCCGATGCGTTTGGCCAGCCACGCCGCCACCGGATAGGAAAACGCGCTCAGCGTGCTGGCCCAGAAAAAGAACAGGCTGGCGGCCGAGAGCGACAGGTCGAAGCGCTGGAACAGCCAGAGCGCCAGCAGCGACTGCACCACGAAGCCGCCGGCGAAGGCATCGAGGCTGAACAGCGCGGCCAGTTTGTAGACCACCTTGCGCGAGGGCCCGAGCGGAGCGCTCGGGCGCGCCTCGTCCATGCGCGCATGCGGCAAACGCCGGTAGAGCAACACGCTCACCAGCCCGAGCGCGGCATAGGCGTAGAACATGAGCTTGAAGGCGCCCACTCGGTCGATGCCGGCGAGCACGATGAAATCGGGCGCCGCCGCGGCCAGGGACCCGGCCGCCATCGAGAGCGCGCCGATCAGGCTGTAGCGCGCGAAGGTGCGCGTGCGTTCCTGGTCGGGCACGCCGTGCGCCAGCATGGCGTGCTCAAGCGGTACCAGCACGCCCAGGTCGCCGGTCGACGGGTTCACGGTGCCGGCGAAGGCAACAATCGCGATCAGCGCGAACGCATCGAAATTCGGAAAGGCAACACCGGTGCAAGCCATCAAACCCGCGCCGGCCAGAAGCAAATTGCGCAAGTCGTGGCGCGGCGCGATGAAGCCGATCGTCAACGTCAACAAGGCGGTGCCCAGCAGCGAGGCGCTGGCGACGACGCCGATCTGCCCCGGGCTGAAACCGATTGTCGTCAGATAGGCTGGCAATATGATGATGGCGAAGCCGTCGCCGAAGCCGCGCACGCCGCGCGCGATGAAGAGCAGCAGGATGTCGAACCGGGAGCCGTCGTTCATGCGCTATCTCCTCGACAGGTCGAGCGATGCGCAGAGCTTGGACGGCATGCTCCGTCTGAGGGGGAGTCTGCGTCCCCGGTACGATCATAGGCCGCCGCCGGCCGACCGCAAGCCGGCATTGGCCCGGTCCGCGGCCAAGGCTATGCTTGCCCAAAAGCGCGCCATAACAGCGCAATGCCAGGGACACGCCATGAACTACGCGACCGATTTCAAGTCGATCAAGGGCGAGGTTTCGCCGCAGGAATGGCAGACCCGCCTGGAGCTCGCCGCCTGCTACCGGTTGATCGACAAATATGAAATGACCGATCTCATCTACAACCACATCACCGCGCGCATTCCCGGCTCACCCGACCATCTGCTCATCAACCTCTACGGTCTGCTCTACAAGGAAATCACGGCCTCGAGCCTGGTGAAGATCAGCGTGGAGGGCGACATCCTCTGGAAGCCCGAGACCTCCTACGACATCAACAAGTCGGGCTATGTGATCCACGGCGCCATCCACAAGGCGCGGCCCGACGTCGCCTGCGTGCTGCACACCCATACCCGCGCCGGCATGGCGGTGGCGGCGATGGCGTGCGGGCTGCTGCCGATGTCGCAGACTTCGATCCGCTTCGTCGGCCATATCGGCTATCACGACTATGAGGGGCCGGCGGTCGAACTCGACGAGCGCGAACGGCTGGTGCGCGATCTGGGGGCCCACGACGCCATGATCATGCGCAATCACGGCCTGCTTACCTGCGGCGCGACCATCCAGCAGGCGTTCAACACCATGTATCAATTGGAACTGTCCTGCCGCTCGCAGGTCGACGCCATGGCGGCGCGCATCGAGCTCAGCATGCCGGGCGAGAACGTGCTGGCGCACACCGCGCATCTCTATCAGCCGGGCACGCGGCGGCCCTATGGCGTGCTGGAATGGCCGGCCATGCTGCGCCTGCTTGAGGCCGAGCAGAAGAACACGGATTATCCGCCGTATTGGCATTGAACGGATTGCAATTATGGGGAGCCAGACCATGTCGAATCTGCTGTCGCGATTGACCAAGGCCGCGGCTGTGCTGCTGGCGCTCACCTCGGCGGCGGCCGCCGCCGACGATTATCCGAACCGGCCGGTGCGGCTGATCATTCCGTTCCCGCCCGGCGGCAGCAACGACGTCGTCGGCCGGTTGGTGGCCCAACAGCTCAGCGTCAAACTGGGCCAGCAGGTATTCGTCGACAATCGTGGCGGCGCCGGCGGCACGATCGGCACCGAGGCCTGCGCCACGGCGGCGCCGGACGGCTACACGCTCTGCATCATATCGATCGCGCACGCGGTCAATCCGTCGCTGCACAAGCTCAATTACGATCCGATCAAATCCTTCACTCCGATTTCGATCTTCGCCACCGGGCCGAACGTGCTGGTCATCCACCCGAGTCTGCCGGTCGCCTCGGTGAAGGAACTGATCGCGTTGGCCAAGCAGAAACCGGGAGAGCTCAATTACGCTTCCGCCGGCGTCGGCAGCTTCCAGAATCTCGGCGGCGAATTGTTCAAGCTCATGGCCGGCGTCAACATCGTGCACATCCCGTACAAGGGCGGCGGGCCGGCGATGCAGGACGTGATCAGCGGGCATGTGAAGATCATGTTCTCGTCGCTGGTGCAGACCACGCCCTTCATCCAATCCGGTCAGCTCAAGGCGTTGGGCACCGGCGGCGCCAAGCGCAGTCCGGTCCTGCCGGACGTGCCGACCATCGCGGAAGCCGGCGTGCCCGGCTACGTGGCGGATAACTGGTGGGGCATTGCCGCGCCCGCCGGCCTGCCCGCGCCGATGGTCGAGAAACTTTACGCGGCGGCCCAGGCCTCGCTGCAGGCACCCGAACTGCGTGCGACGTTCGCGCGCGAGGGCGCATCGACCGTCGTGATGAGCACGGTCGAATTCACCGACTACATCAAAAAAGAAATCGACAAATGGAGCCGCGTCACCAAGGAAGCCAAGATGGCGGTCCAATAGCGCCGACGCGCGTCAGCGCGGCGTGCCTAAGCGGTGCAGCTTGAGCACGGTGTAGATCGTGTCGCTCGCCGGCGTCGGGATGCCGAGCGCGCTACCGAACTCGCGCACCTTGCCGGCCAGCCAGTCGAGTTCGAGCCGGTTGCCACGCTCGAGATCGTGCGCCATCGAAGCCTTCATGCCGGGCTCGACCTTGTTGAGCACGAAATCCATGCGACTTTCGATGTAGCCGGGATCGAGCGCCACGCCCTTGGCCTTGCCGATGGCGAAGGCCTCCTGCATCAGCTGGCGAAAGAAAGCGCGCAGCTCGGGGTCGGCGACGATCGGGCCGATGCTCGAGCGCAAGGCCGAGGTCGCGCCCGCCATGGCGGTGAGGAAGATGAATTTCTGCCAGCGCTCGCGCTCGATATCGTCGGCGATGGCGACGTCGATCTTGGCGGCCTTGCCGGCGTCGGCGAAGGCCTGCAGCGTCGCGTCGGCGCGCTTGTCGGCGCGGCCGAAGCGCATCATGGCGAAGCTGCTGGTGTGCTTGATGACGCCGGGCGTATCGATCACGGTGGCGATGGCGGCGATGCCGCCGACGGTCTGATCGGCGCCCAGAATCGGCGCGATGCGCTCGACGCTGTCGACGCCGTTCTGCAAGGTGATGAGGCGGCTGTGCGGCCCGATGAGCGGGCGCGCCTGCTCGGCCGCCTTCTCGGTATCCCAGAGTTTCACGGCAAACAGCACGATATCGACCGGGCCGACCTTGGTCGGATCGTCGGTGACGTTGACGTTGCGTAGATGCAGGTCGCCGTGCACGCTCTCGACCTTGAGGCCGTTCTTTTCGATGGCCGCGCGATGGGCGCCGCGCGCGATGAAGAACACATCGTGCCCGGCCGCCGCCATGCGCGCGCCGAAATAGCCGCCGACCGCGCCCGCCGCCATTGCCGCAATTTTCATTGTCTCGCTCCTTCAGAAGGGGAGCAAGTTATAGCCTTCCTATGGGCGGCCAACCAACTGGCATGTCCGCAATCGATCCTGCTGCCGAGCTAGCAACGCGTGATGGTGATCTGCCGCGTTCCGCCTTGTTCCGATGCGACAGTCACGACCTGCCGATCATACCGGCAGCTGCGCGACTCGCTCACAAATCCGATTGGCTGAGGCAGGGCGTAAGTAACGTAAGGGTCGTAAGGCGGAAGTATCACGTAGCCGCCATAGTGCGGGAACCGGTGGCGTGCCAAATGACGTGCCGAATGATGGTGGGCCGGAAAATGCAAGCCGCGCGCGCCGCTTGCACGCGCCTGTGCCACATCCGACGGTGCAAGCAGCATCATCGCCAGGACCGAGGCGACCACGGCCGTCGCGCCATGCATCATTTTCATGAGGCGCTCCCCTGTCGCGTCCCGTTATTGCGCGCCTATCCTAACGGGAAAACCGACGATGTCACGGCCCGGACGCGCGGCACGGCTGCGGCGAATGTTTGGCGCGAACACAGGGCGATGACCGGCTCTCAAAAAAATTGCCCGGCACGATGGCCGGGCAAGTTTGGGGAGGTTCAGAAGGAAACTTGGAAAGGTCGGATCAGCGGATGCTGGCCCAAGTGCGCTGCGCTTTGCTCTGCGGGGCCGGCGCATAGGACGAACTCATCGCACGCGCCTGCGCGACCTGCGCCGGGCTGGTCTGCGGCAGCACCACCACCTTGGCGCCGAGCTGCACGCGATTGTAGAGATCGGTGACATCCTCGTTGGTGAGGCGGATGCAGCCGCTCGACACCTGCTTGCCGATGGTCGCCGGATTGTTGGTGCCGTGGATGCGATATTCGCTGCTGCCGAGATACATGGCGCGCGCGCCGAGCGGATTGCCCGGGCCGCCGGCGGTCATGCGCGGCAGATAGGGCTGGCGCGCGATCATGTCAGACGGCGGATACCAGTCCGGCCATTCCGCCTTGCGCGCGACTTGCTGGACGCCCGACCAGGTGAAGCCTTGGCGGCCGACGCCGATGCCGTAGCGGATCGCCTTGCCGCCGCCGAGCACGTAATAGAGCACGGTATTCGGGGTATCGATCACGATGGTGCCGGGCGCCTCGTTGGTGGCGTAGGCGACCACCTGGCGCTGCAGGCGCGGATCGAGCTGCGCATCGGCATTATCTTGCTCGGCCGGCAGGGCTTCGTATCGCGGCGCTATCTGGCTCTGCGCGGGGGCGTTGAGAAAGGCGAACAGCGACTGGGCCTGCGCGGCGCTGCACGACAAAGCGGCGGCGGCGATCAGCGCGGCGGTGGTGACGGACTTGATGAACATGGCAGCCTCCCGACGAAATTCCTCACGCTCATTCGTCGAGGCAAGCATCCGGGAGGTTCAATGGTTCCGGTTCACAGTTGCTCATATGTTCGCGATTGGGTGGAACCAAAGCGGCGCAGTCTATTCAGGGCCTTTTTGCTCGCTAAGCGCGCTTGTGCCAGCCCACTACCGCCTCCGGCACGCTGTCGGTGGAGGCGAAATAGGGCTTGATGTCGAGCAGCGGCGTGCCGTCCAGGCAGTCGAGACCGACTACCTTGAGCGTACATCCCTCGATCCCGACCAGCCGCACCACGCTCATGGCGATCGGGTTGGGGCGGGCGGGCGATCGCAGGGCAAAGGTGCCGTGCGGGGCCCCGTAATGCCCGGGCACCTGCAAGGTCAGGTTTCGCGGGGCTTTGTCCATCCAATACAGCAACACCAGGTGGCTGCAGGTCTCGACGTCGGTGAGGCCGGCGCGCCAGCGCGCATCGAGCTCGACCGTGCAGACCGCCTCGGATTCGCGGGCGTTTTTCGGGCAGTCCTTGCGGCTCTTCCAGGGCGTGCGGATGCGGCCGATGAAATAGACCGCGGCGTCGGGCTGCCCGGGCAGCTCGAGGCGCGCGATTTTACGCTAAGGCTTGTGAACGCTAGCTTATGATTCAAAATTCCCCTACGCGCTTTTGCTGGTGCGCTCGTTATATTTACCGGGAATGTTCCCACGGTTCAGGGATACCATTCATTGCAATCTCATCGAGTGCACCGTCTGTCGTTAGATGAGGCGATACCAACGCAATTCTGGCGGCACATCGCGCTGCGTTAGCTTGCCGGCTCTCATGGGGGCCGAGCAGAACTATTCTGAGCGCGTCTACTTCCAGCACCAGCTTTCTGTTCCAGTCTAAAAATAGCGCACTGTTGCCCTCAAAATACTTAGCGACCAGATCAGCGATTGTCGTAACCCGACCAAGCACCATCGGACTGCCGTCTGACAACGTCACGTCCGTGCCTGCGGGAACGGCGAACATTCCGACCGCTTCGTGGAATGCTCCATCGGCAATGTTGAAGCCGAGCCACGGCACTTGCGCCTTATACTTCTTCTGCTTGTCATCGGGCATCTTTTTGAAGAATTCTTTTTTCTTCTCCTTGATCCAATCGATCATCCCTGATGACAGGCCGAGCTTGTCTTTGGCCTTCAGCATCGCGTCGTAGCAAATCACCTCTTCCTCGTTTACGTCGCCGATGATGAATTGCGGGGCTTTAACCTTATCGATATCTGCAGGCTTCCAACCAGCTTTTTTGAGTTGTTCGCGCTCGGCTTCCGTCAGCTCCCGTAGCCGTACTCCATTGCTCGCGTGCTGGTATTCGTGAAGCTTCGTGGCGGCAAGCCAAACAGCCGATGGCTTGTTGTCCCAGACAAAGGCCGAAGGCCCAAGAGTCGTCTTTGCCTTCGCCTCTCCCTTCGCATCAACGGGGATCGTCAGACCGCTTTGTCTTTCCTTTGGATCGAATGTGGGCTCGCTGAGTTCTTCCTTAGGCCGGTCTATTTTGAAGTATTTGTCAGCCAGCTCGATCGCCTTCTGATACAAATCTCGGGCGTCTTTGGAGGTGGAGTCCTTTACGTCCAATGCTTTTTGGATGGTACCCTCAATCTCTTTGATTTCGGCTGCGCTCGCATCGCTCATCGCCCCACCTCGTGAACGCTAAGCTTGGCATTCGCACTTGCCGCTGCTCGTTACCTCAGCCTTGTACTTGACTGGATTCGAGTCAGGAATCTTGGCAGGAGGCTTCGCGAGAACCGATTCTGTCTCAGTATATTCGCAGGGCACGCTGCTCTCACCGCCCTTGTCACACTTTCCGTGACATAGCTTGCCGGCGAATGTGCGTGCATTCTCGGCGGCTTTCGATACTGCCTCCTCGGGACTGCTGCCTTCACCTTCGGCAGTAACTTTCACGCTTGGTGGTCCACACCTCTCGTTTGGCTTGAGCCTCACTCCGGGGGCATCCGACCGCCGCTGACGTTTTGAAGCCATTTCTGCCTCCCTGGTGGGCCTTCTCCTCTGCATTTGAGTGGCGGACCGCTCGCCGGACGTATGCACGGTCGTGTTATGGCAACGCGAACGGTACGCCGAACGTGATCAATGCGCTGTAGTCTATGGTCCGCCCGGTGCTGCCTGTTTCGGTGAAGCCGAACGCAGGCGAGCGGAGACTGATCGACTGCGAGGGGAAGAAGCGCGCGCGGCCTTCGACGCCCACTTTGAGTGGATTGCCGGCGATACAATCGGGGCAAACGAATGTCGATAGGCCGGCGCTTACTCCAAGGCCCGTCTGCCACGTCGTCTCGCTAATCGAAGGAACGCCGCCGACGAAGAAGCTCTGGTTGCTGGTCAGCGTAAGATCAAGCTGGCGGAAGGTCGGTCCAATACCGGCGGAAACGAACCAGCGTTGGGTCTGTGGATCATACACAGCCAGCGGGTCGAGCGGCACCTCACCCTTGAACAGTACGTCGATGATGACGTTGGTGGAGGCATGCAGATCGACATCGCCGCCGGGTCCATGGCGATTGATCTGAAACAGCGTATTGCTTGATCCGCTACACACGTTGACATCGAGCCCGACGCGCGCAGGTCC
This sequence comes from Hyphomicrobiales bacterium, assembly GCA_016185205.1. GTDB lineage: Bacteria > Pseudomonadota > Alphaproteobacteria > Rhizobiales > Xanthobacteraceae > Pseudolabrys. Next base: position 86,282 of record JACPOA010000085.1, read on the forward strand.
TACGGCAAAACCTGGATAGAACGTCGCGCCGCCGCAGAGCTGTCCCGTTGTATGCGACCAGTCACCACTGAAAGGTGCTTGTCCGCCAGTGCTGTCATACGTGCTCGTGCCCGACGATCCTCCAAGGCCGGCAGAAATCTTCGGTTCAATCACCATGCCCACTTGCGGAGCGGTTGGCGCCGTGGTCGCGGCGCGCGGAGGGCAGGCTTCTCGAGCGAAGTTTCGTCCCGTCTCGGGATCATAGGCGTGGTTTCGATCCATGCCGCGTATCACGCGCCCGCCGATGCTTGGCCAATCCGCGACGCGTTGCCCTGTCTTGGTGTCGATCCAATCGCCGCAGGCATTCCGAGCAAAGTTTCGCCCCGTTTCGGGATCATAGGCGTGGTTTCGATCCATGCCGCGTATCACGCGCCCGCCGATGCTTGGCCAATCCGCGACGCGTTGCCCAGTTTTAGTATCTATCCAATCGGCAAATGCGGTTTGACCGAAACTGGCGACGACGATCATTACCGTCGCGGCCAGCATGCAGTTTGTTGAAATGCGACGGGCTGTACCGACGGCCCCAAACGCGCCCAGGCACGTGCAAATGAACTGACGCCACATGGCCATTCCCCCCCAAACAACACCACACCACAGCGCACTCACGCTCGGGCGCCAAAACGCCACCGCGATTTTCTGCGCCCAATTTGCATAGTAAATGCCCGGCGGATATCGTTTGCAATAGGGATACGCGACGCCCCAGGATGCTCCCGCACCCACAACTACCTCCGACGATTGTTGGTGGGACTGGTTTATCACGTTGACTTCGGCAAAATCGCACCAACTCGACAAGCTGTCGGTGGAGGCGAAATAGGGCTTGATGTCGATGAGCGGGGTGCCGTCCAGGCAGTCGAGCCCGACCACCGAAAGGGTGCCGCCCTCGATCCCGACCAGCCGCACCACGCTCATGGCGATCGGGTTGGGGCGGGCGGGCGATCGCAGGGCAAAGGTGCGCAAGCTCAGGTTTCGCGGGGCTTTGTCCATCCAATACAGCAGCACCAGGTGGCTGCAGGTCTCGACGTCGGTGAGGCCCTCGCGCCAGCGCGCATCGAGCTCGACCGTGCAGACCGCCTCGGATTCGCGGGCGTTTTTCGGGCAGTCCTTGCGGCTCTTCCAGGGCGTGCGGATGCGGCCGATGAAATAGACCGCGGCGTCGGGCTGCCCGGGCAGCTCGAGAACGCCGACATTTTTCGCGCATTTAGGCCTATCCCACTACCGTGGCGGCGTTAGGCCTTACGGCGGGCTTGCCGGCAGCCGTTTCAACGTATAAAGATATCTTTATATAGTGGGAGCAGGCCCAAGCCCATGACCGGTAATACCCAGCTCGGCTTCGACGCGCTCAATGCCGCCCTCAAGGCGGCCGGCGAGGAGACGCGGCTGCGCGTGCTGGCCCTGCTGGCGGAAGCCGAGCTGACCGTGTCCGACCTCACCGACATCCTGCGCCAGTCGCAGCCGCGCATTTCGCGCCACCTCAAGCTCTTGGCCGAGGCCGGCCTGATCGAGCGCTTCCGCGAGGGCACCTGGGCCTTTTTCCGCCTGTCCGAACAGGGCGGCGGGGCAGAGGTCGCCCGTGCGCTGCTGGCGCGGCTCAATCCGGCTGATCAAACCATCGCGCGCGACCGCGACCGGCTCGCCTCGGTGCGCCAAGCCCGCGCCGCCGCCGCGCAGGCTTATTTCCGCGTGCACGCCGCCGAATGGGACCGCATCCGCAAGCTGCACGTCTCCGATGCGGCGGTGGAGGGCGCGATCCGCGCGGCGTTGTCGGAGCAGCCGTTTCGCTCGCTGCTCGATCTCGGCACCGGCACCGGCCGCATGCTCGAACTGTTCGGACATGAGATCGAGCGCGGGCTCGGCCTCGACCTCTCGCTCGACATGCTGCTGCTGGCGCGCGACCGGCTGGAGCGCGCTGGCCTGAAACATTGCAGCGTGCGGCAGGGCGACATCTACGATCTGCCGCTCGCTAATTCCTCCTTCGACGTCGTCATCCTGCACCAGGTGCTGCATTTTCTTGACGACGGCGCGCGCGCGATCAAAGAGGCGGCAAGGGTGCTGCGTCCGGGCGGGCGGCTGCTGGTGGTCGACTTCGCGCCGCATGAACTGGAATTCCTGCGCGAGCAACACGCGCATCGGCGTTTGGGATTCGCGCCCGAGACGGTGACGCAATGGATGACGGCGTCCGGGCTCGAGCCGCTGATGCACAAGAGCCTGGCGCCGGAGCCGGGCAGCGCCGGCACGATCGCGGTGTCGCTGTGGCTGGCGCGCGATGCCCGCGCGCTGATGGTGTCACCGCCGCGACGGGAGGTGGCGTGATGAGCGAGAGCCCGCGTCTCAGCCGTTTCATGCCGGCCGGTCATCGCCGCATCGCGGTGTCGTTCGAGTTCTTTCCGCCGGCCACCGAGGAAATGGAGAAGACCCTGTGGGAGTCGATTGAGCGGCTCAAGCCGCTTAGCCCCCAATTTGTCTCCGTCACCTATGGGGCCGGCGGCTCAACGCGCGAGCGCACGCACGCAACAGTCAGGCGCATCCTGGCCGAGACGAAGCTGATACCGGCCGCGCATCTCACCTGCGTCGCCGCCACGCGCGTGGAGGTCGACAGCATCGTGCGCAGCTATGCGCAAGCCGGCGTGCGCCATATCGTGGCGCTGCGCGGCGATCCGGCCGGCGGCGCCGGCACACGCTACGCGCCGCATCCGGGCGGCTATCAGAACGCCGCCGATTTGGTCGGCGGCATCAAGCGGCTGGGCGATTTCGAGATCTCGGTGTCGGCCTATCCGGAGAAGCATCCGGAAAGCCCGACGGTGGCGGCCGATATCGACATGCTGAAGGCGAAAGTCGACGCCGGCGCCGGGCGCGCCATCACCCAGTTCTTCTTCGAGAACGATCTCTACTTCCGCTATCTCGACCGCGTGCGCGCGCGCGGCATCGATATCCCGATCGTGCCGGGGATTTTGCCGGTGCAGAACTTCAAGGCGGCGACGAATTTCGCCGCGCGCGCGGGCGCCTCGGTGCCGGTGTGGCTGGCCGAACGTTTCCAGGGGCTCGACAACGATGCGACCACCCGCAAGCTGATCGCGGCCGCGGTGGCCGCCGAGCAGGTGATCGACCTGTTCGACCGCGGCGTCACCAATTTTCACTTCTACACCATGAACCGCGCCGACCTGGTCTACGCGATCTGCCATCTGCTGGGTTTGCGGCCGGTGGCGCAGGAGGCGGCGTGATGGTGAGTTTTTGCAAAGCGGTGCCTCTTGTTTCCCTCTCCCATAGGGAGAGGGTGCCCGTGCGAAGCGCGGGCGGGTGAGGGGTTATGGCGTCTCGCGTACCCATCGCACGAAAGCTGCGGCGCAATCAGACTGACGCTGAACGCAAGTTGTGGTTTCGGCTGCGCGATCGTCGACTCAATGGGCTAAAATTTCGTCGGCAAATGCCTATTGCTTCTTACGTCGTCGATTTCTGCTGTGAGGCGTCGCGCTTGATCATTGAGCTCGATGGCGGACAGCACGCTGAGCGTAATGAAGAGGATACCAAGCGCACCGCTGCACTCGAAGCGCAAGGCTATTTGGTGCTGCGCTTTTGGAACAACGATGTGCTCCGGAACATCGACGGTGTTGTCGAAAGTATCGTCAATACGTTGAGACCGGTCCCCCCTCACCCTAACCCTCTCCCCAACGGGGAGAGGGAACAGGCTGCAACGCGTGGCGATTCCAATGCCTAACAAAAACACTACAAACACCCGCTCCGCTTTTCTCGAGCTGATGCAGCAGCGCATCCTGGTGCTCGATGGCGCCATGGGCACCATGATCCAGGCGCTCAAGCTGGACGAGGAAGGCTATCGCGGCGCGCGCTTCGACGCCTGGAACCGCGAAGTCCGCGGCAATAACGACCTGCTGAACTTGAGCCGGCCGGAGGCGGTGCGCGATATTCATCTGGCCTATTTCCGCGCCGGCGCCGATATCGTCTCCACCAATACGTTTTCCTCCACCAAAATCGCGCAGGCCGATTACGGCATGGAGGACATCGCCTATGAGCTCAACCAGGCAGGCAGCAAGCTGGCGCGGCAGGCCGCGGCCTTGGCCGAGAAAGAAGACGGCCGCCGCCGCTTCGTTGCCGGCGCGCTGGGGCCGACCAACCGCACCGCCTCGATCTCGCCGGATGTGAGCAATCCCGGCTTTCGCGCCATCAGTTTCGACCAGCTGCGCACCGCCTATGGCGAGCAGGTGCGCGGCCTGATCGAGGGCGGCGCCGATCTCTTGCTGATCGAGACCATCTTCGACACGCTCAACGCCAAGGCCGCGATCTACGCCATCGCGGAAATTGGCGACGAGCTTGGGCGCGACCTGCCGGTGATGATCTCCGGCACCATCACCGACCGTTCCGGCCGCCTGTTGTCGGGGCAGACGCCGGCGGCGTTCTGGAATTCGGTGCGCCATGCCAATCCGGTCACCGTCGGCTTGAATTGCGCGCTCGGCGCCAGCGAGATGCGCGCGCATATCGACGAGCTCGGCCGGCTCGCCGACACCTTCGTGTGCGCCTATCCCAATGCCGGCCTGCCCAACGAATTCGGCTATTACGACGAGAGCCCGGAATACATGGCGGCGCTGCTCGGTGAATTCGCGCAGGCCGGCCTGGTCAATGTGGTCGGCGGCTGCTGCGGCACCACGCCCGACCACATCGCGGCCATCGCCAAGGCCGTTGCCGGCAAACCGCCACGCAAGCTTCCCGAAATTCCCCGGCAGCTTCGCCTGTCGGGGCTGGAGGCGTTCACGCTCACGCCGGAAATTCCCTTCGTCAACGTGGGCGAGCGCACCAACGTCACCGGCTCGGCCAAGTTCCGCAAGCTGATCACCGCCGGCGATTACGCCAGCGCGCTCAGCATCGCGCGCGACCAGGTCGAGAACGGCGCGCAGGTAATCGACGTCAATATGGACGAGGGGCTGCTCGACTCGGAAGCCGCGATGGTGACCTTCCTCAATCTGATCGCGGCCGAGCCGGACATCGCGCGCGTGCCGGTGATGGTCGACTCATCGAAATTCTCGGTGATCGAGGCCGGACTGAAATGCCTGCAAGGCAAGCCGGTGGTGAATTCGATCTCGATGAAAGAAGGCGAGGCGGCCTTCATCGAGCACGCCAAGGTCGTACGCCGGCACGGCGCCGCGGTGGTGGTGATGGCCTTCGATGAGAAAGGCCAGGCCGACACGCTGGAGCGCAAATGCGCGATCAGCAAGCGCGCCTACGACATCCTGGTCAGTCAGGTCGGCTTTCCGCCCGAGGATATTATCTTCGATCCAAACATCTTCGCCATCGCCACCGGCATGGAGGAACACAACGGCTACGGCGTCGCCTTCATCGAGGCGGCGCGCTGGATCCGGGCGAACCTGCCGCACGTGCACGTCTCCGGCGGCGTGTCGAACCTGTCGTTCTCGTTCCGCGGCAATGAGCGCGTGCGCGAGGCCATGCATTCGGTGTTTCTGTTCCACGCCATCAAGGCCGGCATGGACTTAGGAATAGTCAATGCCGGACAGATGGCGGTGTACGACGATCTCGATCCCGAATTGCGCGAGGCCTGCGAGGATGTCGTGCTCAACCGCCGCCCGGACGCGTCCGAGCGGCTGCTGGCGCTGGCGGACAAGTTCCGCGGCGCCGGGCAGGAGGCCAAGCACGTCGATCTGGCCTGGCGCGAGCGGCCGGTGGAAAAGCGGCTGGCGCATGCGCTGGTGCACGGCATCACCGATTTCATCGAGACCGACGTGGAGGAAGCGCGCACGATTTCCAAGCGTCCGCTCGACGTGATCGAAGGCCCGCTGATGGACGGCATGAATATCGTCGGCGACCTGTTCGGCTCCGGCAAGATGTTCCTGCCGCAGGTGGTGAAGTCGGCGCGCGTGATGAAGCAGGCGGTCGCCTATCTGATGCCATTCATGGATCAAGAGAAAGAACAGCGCCGACTGGCGGGCGGCGCCGCGGAGCGCAGCTCGAACGGCAAAATCGTGATGGCGACCGTGAAGGGCGACGTGCACGATATCGGCAAGAACATCGTCGGCGTCGTGCTCGCCTGCAACAATTACGAGGTGATCGACCTCGGCGTCATGGTGCCGGCGGCGAAAATCCTGGAGACCGCCAAGGCCGAGAAGGCCGACATTATCGGGCTGTCCGGCCTGATCACGCCCTCGCTCGACGAGATGTGCCATGTGGCGGCCGAGATGGAGCGGCAGGGCTTCGAGCTGCCGCTGCTGATCGGCGGCGCCACCACCAGCCGCGTGCACACGGCGGTCAAGATCCACCCGAACTACAAGCGCGGCCAGGCGGTCTACGTCAACGACGCCAGCCGCGCGGTCGGCGTGGCGCAGGCGCTGATGTCGGCGGAGCAGAAGGGCGGCTATGTCGACACGCTGCGCGGCGAATACAGCAAGCTGGCCGCGGCGCACGCGCGCGCGCAGGCCGACAAACAACGGATGCCACTGGCTGCTGCCCGCGCTAACGCGCTCAAGCTCGACTGGTCGGGCGCTTACCTGCCGCCCAAGCCCAGCTTTCTCGGCACCAAAGTGCTCGCTGATTATCCCATCGCCGAGCTGATCGACTATATCGATTGGACGCCGTTCTTTCAGACCTGGGAACTGCCCGGCAAATTTCCCGCCATTCTCGACGATGCGAAATACGGCGTGGTCGCGCGCTCGCTCTACGGCGACGCGCGCGCCATGCTCGACAAGATCGTGGCCGAGCGCTGGTTCAAGGCCAGTGCCGTGGCCGGCTTCTGGCCGGCCAATGCGCAGGGCGACGATATTCTGCTCTATGCCGACGAGGCGCGCGAGAAACCGGTCGCCGTGCTGCATACGCTGCGCCAGCAGCTCGCCAAGCGCGAGGGCCGCGCCAATACCGCGCTGTCCGATTTGATCGCGCCGCGCGACAGCGGGCTGGCCGATTACATCGGCGCCTTCACCGTCACCGCCGGCATCGGCGAAGACGAGGTCGCCGACCGCTTCAAGCGCGCCAACGACGACTACTCCGCCATCATGGTCAAGGCGCTGGCCGATCGTCTCGCCGAGGCCTTTGCCGAACGCCTGCACCAGCGCGTGCGCCGGGAATTCTGGTGCTACGCGGCCGACGAGGCGCTCAAGAGCGAAGAGCTGATCGCCGAGAAATATCGCGGCATCCGTCCGGCGCCCGGCTATCCGGCGCAGCCCGACCACACCGAGAAGGGCACGCTGTTCAAGCTGCTGGCCGCCGAGCGCATCGGCGTCAAGCTGACCGAGAGCTTCGCCATGTGGCCGGGCGCCGCGGTGTGCGGGCTCTATTTCAGCCATCCGCAGAGCGCCTATTTCGGCGTCGGCAAGATCGAGCGCGACCAGGTCGAGGATTACGCCCGGCGCAAGGGCTGGAGCATTACCGAGTGCGAACGCTGGCTGGCGCCGTTGCTCAATTACACTCCGCATGCCGCGCCCAGCATCGTGGCGGCATGACGTTTGCGAAGATCGCGGTGGATTCAACGAGCTTCGTTTAAAAGCAAATCGTGCGGCAGCCTGATCCAGTCCTGCGGCATCAGGTCATGCATGGGGAGCCAGTTACTTTTGTACCAATTTTCCGGAGCGATGACGATCTTACCCGGCGACGTCGAGAGCCAGGCTCCCCACCAACTAAAAGTGCTGTTTGCAATGATGAAATGCTTGCAGGCCATCATGAGGCGCATGTCGTGGACGGCCGATATATTTTTGTTGCAATCGACGAAGATGCATGACGCGTCAGGTTTCAAATTCCCTCGGGCCCAATCCAAATCATCTGAGAATACGAAAAAGGTCGGCTTTGAAAGCTTCTGTTTCATTAATCGAATTCCTTCGTCATAGTATTCGATCGGGCAAACGCCGAAGAGCTTGTTTATATATGGTTCGTTCCAATAGTCGCCCCTGCGCACGTGGACGCAAACCGAACACGACTCCTCAATGCGGTACATCATTGAGGTGTTGGGGGGGTCGAGCGGTGAGGTGAACGAAAACTCGCTCAGCAGAACAGATCGGATGTCGCTGAAATACTTCCAACTCTGCCAGAATCCCTTCAAATACACATTGCCCTTGGCGAGGAACACGTCGCCGTCAAAGCCCCCCATCTTATCATTGACGGTCGTAAACATCATACGCTCTTGCAGCCGCGCTATAGGCTCGAATCGGCGTAGCACTGGTCGGTTTGATGCCAGCAATACCAATTTGTCCAAGAAATTCTGCCGCGACGCCTTGATTGCCAGCTGGTCAAGCTCATAGCGCCTCAGGCGAGCTTCCTTATAGAAATCCACATCCAGCTTGAGAGTCGTTTTGTTTCGAATTGCAAGCTTCCGGCCTAGTGCATACTGAAAAAGTTGATTGCCCAGACCCCCTCTAATTTTAGTAATGATCATTGTATGTTCAACGATTCAGCGCAGTTTGAAATTGGATGATGGATTGAGTTTCTACGCATGAGGCGAGATTCGCAATTAGACTTTGCGCTTGTAAGAGATCGCTGAGGGCCTTGGATGCGAAGGCATGCTGTCAACCGATATGCCAATGTCAGCTGCGTCGGGTCCAGCGTGCGTCCTAAGCCATCGCTGAGATGCAAACACCGGAAAGCTTGTCGCTCTCCGGTGTCGTATCAATCAGACCGGGCTGGCCGGCCGTATTGATTGGTATGGCGTCGTCGTCGGCCTCTTGAAGTCAGAATGCCCCTAATATGATCGCGCCGACGAAAACGAACGCGGCGCACACAGCGAGCACATTCAGTCTCAAGGAAAGGTCCACGGTTCGTGCCTCCCTTGTTGCTAAGGCGGCAGACTAGCACAAGTCTCGCAAGGCTCGAAAATGGATATACACCGAAGCGGCGAATTTTGCATGCCGCGTCATGCATTGTGGACATGGCGACGGCAACCGGTTGATCGCCCGATACAAAACCACGCGGTGTAAAAAAATGCGGCAGTGCAATATCGACTCGCAAAGAAATTCGTTCGTGATTTGAGCGAAAACCAGGGCAAATCGCCGCAGTTCCGGAGGTGGGGAGGTGGAATGTTACGCCATCGCGCAGATTGCATGCAGCTTCCACAATGTGATGAGCGAGTGCGCGCTCGTTCGGCGTTCGCGCCGTTCGAGGCACTGTTGACTTAAATTGTTTATAGATTCGATATTCCGGTTCGAAATCGGTTATGACGGTAGTGCGTCGCGCCATTACAAAATGCGTCCGCGTCCGTTCGCATAAAACAGAAACTTCGTCGGGAGGAAACATGTTCAGCCATCGGTCATTGATTGCCGCCATTAGTCTCATCGCAACACTTGCCATGCCGGCGACGCCGGTCTCGGCGCAGACGCCGGCAAATACGCAGGCTTGGCCGCAGCGGTCCGTCAAGTTCATCATTCCGCTCGGGCCCGGCGCCGGCGTCGATATCACCGCGCGGCTGTTCGCCGACAAGCTGACGGCGAAATGGGGCCAGCCGGTGGTGGTCGAGAACCGGCCGGGCGGCGATGCCATCGTGGCGATCAATGCGGTGATCGGAGCGAAGGACGATCATGTGTTGCTGTTCGCGCCCACCTCGACGTTCACCGCGCATCCCTATCTGCACGAAAAGCTGCCCTACGACATCAAGGATCTGGTGCCGGTCGCGCGTGTCACCAACACGCTGATCGGCGTCGGCGTGCCGACGTCGCTGGGCGTCAGCACGGTGAAGGACTTGGCCCAGAAGATAAAAGCCGAGCCCGGCAAGCTGAACTATGCCTCGGTGACCGGCGCCAACGATCTGCTGTTCGCCAGCTTCCTGAAGACCGAAGGTCTCACGATGGCAAAGGTGCCTTATAAAGACACGGTGCAGGCCATCAACGATCTCGCCGAAGGGCGCATCCATTCCTTCGTCGCCGCCTATGCGATCCTGCGGCCGCAGGTGCAGGCCGGCAAGGTCAAGGTGGTGTCGATCACCAATCGCAAGCATGCGGCGGCGCTGCCGGATATTCCGACCTCGGAGGAAGCCGGCTTCAAGTCGCTGTCGATGGACGGGCTGGTCGGTCTGCTGGGACCGCGCGACATGCCGCTCGCCATGCGCGAGCGCATCGCCGCCGATATCCGCGAGATCGCCGCCGATCCGGCGATCATTCAGCGGCTCAGCCTGACCGGACAGGTCATCAGCCCGGGCACGCCGGCTGAATTCGCCGCCGAGATCGAGGATCAGCGCGCCACCGTGGCGGGGATCGGCAAGAACCTCGGGATCAAACCCGCGCAGTGAGGGCCGCTGGCCGTCGATCAATCGCGATAGCCGGCAAGAGGGACGTAGCAACGATTCCTTATCCTTAACGAATTCCTCAAGCCCAGCGTTGAAGCCCCGTTAAATAAACTGCTCGCATTTTCGCGAGCATGAAGGGTGGCGCTCGTTTCTATCTCGCCGGCGCAGGCGTGCTGCTGCTGGCGCTCGCCGGTTGCGGGCGCGGCATGCTGCATTATGGCGAGCGCGCGTCCTGGCGGCACCAGGCCGAGGTCGCGTGCCTGAAGTCGGGCGCGGTCAAGATCGGCGCCGGCGTCGTGCAGATCCAGCCGATCGAAGGCCCCGGCATGTGCGGGGCCGATTTCCCGCTCAAGGTGGCGGCGTTGGGCGAAAGCTCCGTCATCGGCTACGCCGACGACCCGCGTCCGCCCGGCGCGATCCCCAATGCGTCCTCGGCGCAGATGCCGCGCTGGCCGGCGAGCGAGCCGTCCTATGCGCGGCCGGTGCAAGTCCAGCCCGTGCAAACGCAGCCGGTGCGGGGTGAAACACTGCGCTGGAATCCGGGACCGCCCGCGATCGAGCAGCCGCGCTATGCGCCACCGATCGATGCGCCCATGTCCGCCGCGCCGGCCGGGCGGCCGATGTCGCTCAATCCGCCCGGCGTCGCCTTGCCCGACGATATTCCCGACGACGCCATTCTGCCGCCGGGCCGTGGCACCACCAGTTATCCGCGCAATGCGCCGGCCACTCACGCGCCGGTCTACGAGCCGCCGCGTCCGCAGCAGCGCGCGCTGCCGCAACTCGGACCGACGCGCGGGCCGCGCACGACCGCCGCGATCATGCCGGCGGTGGTGACGCCGCCGGCGACGCTCGCCTGTCCGATCGTGTCCGCGCTCGACCGCTGGGTGAGCGAAGGCGTGCAGCCGGCGGCGTTGCGCTGGTTCGGCGCGCCGGTCAGCGAGATCAAGCAGATCTCGGCTTATTCCTGCCGCAGCATGGTCGGCGCCGGAACCTCGAAGATTTCCGAGCATGCCTACGGCAATGCGCTCGACATCGCCGGCTTCATCCTGGCCGATGGGCGCAAGATCACGGTCAAGGACGGCTGGCGCGGCTCGCCGGAGGAGCAGGGCTTCCTGCACGACGTGCAGCTTGCCGCCTGCAACACCTTCTCCACCGTGCTGGCGCCCGGTTACAACGCCGCGCACTACGACCACATCCACGTCGACCTGATGCGGCGCTCGAGCGGGCGGACTCCGTGCCGGCCGGATGCGATCCCGGGCGACGTCGTGGCCGCCAAGGCGCGCGCGGTCTATGCCAGCAAGCAGCGCGGCCCGGCCTATACCGGCTCGATCGCGACCGTGATTGAAACCGGCAAGGTGCCCGGCGCCGTGCCCGGCGATGACGGTCATGTCGAGGATGAGGACGACGATGACGCGGTCACCGGCTCGATCGCGGCGCCGGTGCAGCCGGCGCGTGCGCCGTCACGCAACGCCAGCGACGAGACTATTCGCGCCCAGGAACACCGGGACGCGCTTCACTGATCGCGCGAACCAGTTCCCCCTCCGCCGGAAAATGCTCTATCATTCCCGCCGATCCTGGGGTTTGAGGGGGAATGTCGGTTCACATGTATGTCACGACGACCAAGCGCCTGACGACGGACGGCGCCAGAAAGATGATGGTGACCGCGATCGAAAAGGCGAAGGAAGCCGGCATCGCGGTTTCCATCGCCATTACCGACGCCGGCGGCCATCTTATCTTGCTCGAACGCATGGAGGGCGGCCGCTTTCACACCGTGCATTCGGCCACCACCAAAGCCGTCTGCGCGGCTTCCAACAAGCGGTCAACCTCCTCGCGCGGCGCGCAGGCGCAGCAACTCGATGCCGCTCACGCGCTCGGCTTGGCGCTGGCTGCCGGCCCGGAACGATGGACCGCGATGGAAGGCGGCTGCCCCGTCATCGCCGACGGTGAATGCGTCGGCGGCATTGGCATCGCCGGCGGCGATTGGGCCACCGACGAGCGCATCGCGCAACAGGCGGTCGAGTCGATCGGCACCAGCTGGCGCACGGATTCGAAGTGATGGTCATGGTCGAACCGTTACGCGTTGCCTGCATCGGCATGGGCTGGTGGTCCGACGTGCTGGCCGACGCGATCAAGCGTTCCGGCAAGCTCAAGATCGTCGCCTGCTATTCGCGCTCCGAGCCAAAGCGTCAGGCCTTCGCCGGCAAATATGGTGGTCGCGCATCGCCGAGTTACGAGGCCATTCTCGCCGACACGGACGTCGAGGCCATCATCAACACAACGCCGAACGATGCGCATCTCGAAACCACGCGCGCGGCGGCCGCGGCCGGCAAGCACGTTTTTCTCGACAAGCCGATCGCGAACACGGTCTCCGAAGGCCGCGCCATCGCCGAGTGCTGCCGCCAGGCCGGCGTCGTGCTCGCCTTGGGCTATCAGCGCCGGCGCGAGAGTCAGTTCCGCTGGATCAAGCGCCAGATCGACGACGGCGTGTTCGGCAAACTGGTCAATGCCGAGGCCAATATCAGCCGCGATCGTCTCGGCAAGATCGATCTGAGTTCATGGCGCTACCAGGCCGTCGGGATGCCGGGCGGCGTCATGCTGCAGATCGGCATCCACTACACCGATGTGCTGGAATATCTGATGGGGCCGATCAAGGCGGTGAGCGGTCAATTCGTGCGGCTGGTCCTGCCGGGCGACAACCCGGACGTCGCAAGCCTGGTGCTGGAGCACGAGAACGGCGCGCTCTCCACACTGAATGCCAGCTACGCCTCCGCTTCCGAATATTACCTGATGAATATCTACGGCAAGGAAGCCACCGCTTTTTACGACATGCATCGCGGCCTGCGGATGCTCAAGCGCGGCGAACAACGGCCGGTCGATGTCGCGTGCGCGAACAAGGATACGTTCGTCGAGGAGCTTGAGGAGTTCGCGGCGGCGGTGCGCGGCGGCGGGCGTCCGGAGGTGGGCGGCGAATACGCAACGACGTCGCTCGCGGTGGTTCGCGCCGGCATCCTGTCCGCGCGCGAGGGCCGCCGCGTCGAGGTCGCGGAAATCCTGGCCAAGGATTGAGAACGCGAGCCGGGCCACCGCCCGGCCCGTGCCCGTACGTTTTGTTTGCGCATGATCTTTTCCGACCTTCCTTCGCCCGCCGAAGCGGGCTTCGCGAAGGCGGGAAACCGGTTCCCACTTTTCGGGATCATGCGCTGGTCATTTGGATTCTGCCGCCGCGGCTTTCAGGATCGGGTCCAAGCGCGCAATGTCGGTCTTGAGCAGGTTTCCAAGATGCGCCGGGCCGCGCTCCGCCTTGGCTGGAACGGTGCCGCCGAGTTCGCCGAGCCGCTTGGCGAGCGCCGGATCGTCGAGCGCCTTGTCGAGCGCGCCGGCAAGTATGGCGACGATGTCTTTCGGCGTTCCCTTCGGCGCGAACATGGCGCTCCAGATGCTGAGCTGGAATTCGGCCTGGCCTGCTTGCTTTGCCGTCGGCACATCCGGCAAGGCCGGCGAGCGCGTATCGCCCGACACCACATAGGCCTTGATCGTTTTTCCGTTCACCGCCGGGGCAACGCTGACCACCTGCTCGCAGAAGAAATCGACATGATCGCCGATCAGGTCGTTAAGCGCGGGTCCGGTGCCGCGATAGGGGATCAACTTGGGCTTGAGACCGAACTGCGCGGTGAACAATAGGCACGCCATGTGCGACGACGAACCGATGCCGCCATGGGCTTGTTTCACGCTGTCGCCCTGCGCCTTCACCTGGGCCAGGAACTCCTTGAGATCCTTGGCCGCAAAGTCCTTGCGCGCCACGATGGCGACCGGCGCATTCGACGTCAGCCCGATCGGCTCGAAGTCCTTGGTCGAATCGTAGCGCAGATTGGGCGTGAGCGCCGGTGCCGCGACATGCGAGCCCATGCTGGCGGCCAGCAGCATGTAGCCGTCGGGCGTGGCCGTAGCGACGCGCGCGGTTCCCAGCGTGCCGCCGGCGCCGCCCACGTTCTCGATAACGATCGTCTGCTTCAGCACGCGGCTCATGCTGTCGGCGACGATGCGCGCCACCACGTCGCTCGGCCCGCCCGCCGGATAGGGCACAATCGCCGTGATCGTGCGCGACGGATATTCGTCGGCCTGTGTTGTGGTCACCGAACAACTCATGCCAACGATGAGGCTGACAGCGAGCGTTGCCGCCGTTTTCCGGATTTTCATCTCCACCTCCCTGATTGCGACGTCCACCTTTTTTGGTGCTTGGATCGGCGCCATAGGCCCGGCGCGACCGGATGATATGGCCGATAGCCTACGGCGTCGAGGAGGTTCACCTGTTCCGCCGTCTTCGCCAAGGACGGGCGTTGGCCGCGGCGGACCAGATTAACGCTCTGCGTAACCGAAAGGTTTGCGCCCGCACGCAACCAAATTCCGCTTCCGCCGTTACCCCATATGAGATTTTGCGGCGCCAAGGGGGTCCGGTGGTTGAACTTACAGAGGCGCGCGTAGACATTCGCAAAGCCGCGAACGAGCGCCGCTATCTTCTGGCAATCGACGATCCCAAACCGATTGCACACGTCTCTACCGTCTGGCACACCGCCTCGCGGGCAGCCACCATCGGCATATTCCTGATTCTTTTCATCATGGCGCTCGATTTGGCGCGTGGACTCTTGCTGCCGGTCATATCGGCCTTCGTGATCGGCCTGATGTTGGGGCCGCTAGCCGCGCGCGCAAAAGCGTACGGAATCCCGTCGCTGATCACGGCGATCGTGCTGTGGCTGCTGGTGATTGGCGTCTTCTATGGTGTCATCTTGCTGTTGGCCGCGCCGGCATTGGACTGGATCGGCAAGGCGCCGGAGATTGGCAGTAACATCAAGGAAAAACTTCAGGTCCTTGATCGGCCGCTGGCGGCTTTGCACGACCTGCGCAATGCCATCCTGCCGCATGGCGGCAATACCCGTTTCGGATTCGATATCGCCAACTTCGTGCAACCGGTGCTCACCATCATCACCCCCGCGATTGGACAGATTTTCATTTTTTTTGGGACGCTGTTTTTCTTTCTGCTCGGGCGGGCGCGGTTGCGACGCGTTCTCGTCGTCTTGTTCGATGATCATGGCTCGCGTCTGCGTACGCTCAAGATCATTAATGACATCGAGCGCAACCTGACCAATTATCTCAGTGTGGTGGCGATCATCAATTTCGTCGTCGGACTGGCCGCCAGTCTGATCGCCTATTTCGTCGGGCTCCCGAACGCCATCGCCTGGGGCGTGCTCGCGTTCATCCTCAATTTCATTCCTTATGTCGGCGCCTTGATCATGGAGGCGGTGCTGTTTGCGGTTGGGCTGGTGACCTTTCCGTCTCTGACCCAGGCGCTCGTCGCGCCGCTGCTGTATTTCGGCTTTACGACGCTGGAGGGGCACTTCGTGACGCCTAGCATTATGGGGCGGCAGCTCACGCTCAACCCGCTCACGGTATTCTTGTCGCTGATTTTCTGGACCTGGCTGTGGGGGCCGGTGGGGGCATTTCTGGCGGTTCCGTTATTGATCGTGGCACTCGTCGCCAGCAGCCATCTATTTCCGCAAGACGAACGGGTTCTCCCCGGATAGACGCGCTGGCGAGCCGCCGATTGCGCCATCTGTCATTGATCCTCTTGAAGGGATGGAACTTTTTTCGGCTGGCCGGGTTGTCGGTCGACAGCATTCTCACTCCTAATCGAGGCAAGCATGACAGTCCGTAGTAAAACTGCGTCCACCGCCGAAGAGATCGCCGCAATCCAAGAACTGATGAGCGACCTGGAGAAACGCCTGCGCCGCCTCACCGGCGCGACCAAGCGTGAGTTTTCCGGCGCGTCCGGCGACATCAACGAATTTGTCAACGACGCGCTCGCCGGAATCATGGATCGCGTACGCGAGGGGGCGAATTCAGCGACCGATAAGGCTGCCCACCTCGGCGGCGATGCGGTCAGGAAACTAACCGATGAGGTGGAGCAACGCCCGCTTGCCATGCTGGCCATCGCTGCGGGTCTTGGCTTCCTGTTCGGCCTGACGCGACGCTAGAAGATCAGAGCCATGCGGTTCGCTCACATCACTGAAATCGCGCTCGATTATGTATTCGGCCGGTTGCTGCGTCGCGCGATTGTGGTCGCGCTGTTTGTCTTATGCGCTCTCATCGCCATCTACCATTTCACCGTCGCGGGCACGCTGGCCTTGGAAGCCGAATATGGCTTGCTGTACGCGCGTCTGATTGTGGCCGCGGTCTATACCGCCGCGTCGTTGATTGCGCTGATTGTGCTGTGGGCGACGCGAACCAAGCCGCTGCTTGAGAATCAGGTTGACGGCGCTCTGATCACCCCACGCAATGCGCAGATGGCCATGCTCATTGAGGCTGCTCTGCTTGGCTTCACGCTGGGGAAAAAAACCGGCAGCCGCGTTCGTTAAGCCGTCGCTTCGCCTCCTATGCGGTTCAGAATGCCGCCTCCAGCAACATCGCGCCGAACAAAATCAACCCGGCGTCGCGGTTCGATTTGAACAGCATCAGGCAATGCGCCGGATCATCGATATTGAGCCGCATCACCTGCCAGGCCAGATGCGAGGCGAAGGCGATCAGCCCGATGAGGAAGATCAAGCCGCCGCCGGCCATCAGTCCGGCCAAGCCGATCAGCAACACCGCGCCGGCATAGAAGGCCGCCAGGATCGGCTGCGTGTTCTCGCCGAACAGCAGCGCGGTCGATTTGATGCCGATCGTCAGATCGTCCTCGCGGTCCTGATGCGCGTAGATGGTGTCGTAGCCGATCACCCAGGAGATCGAGCCGGCGTAGAGCACCAGCGCCGGCCAATCGAGCCGGCCGAACGCCGCCGGCCAGCCCATCAGCGCGCCCCAGGAGAAAGCGAGGCCGAGCACGATCTGCGGCCAGTAGGTGATGCGCTTCATGAACGGATAGATCGCCACCACCAGCAGCGAGGCAAAGCCGGTCATCACCGTGAAGCGGTTGAACTGCAGCAGCACCAGCAAGCCGACCAGCGCCAGAGCCGCCATGAAAACCGTGGCTTGCAGCACCGTCACCTGCTTGGACGGGATCGGGCGCGAGCGCGTGCGCTCGACCTTGGTGTCGAGATCGCGATCGACCAGATCGTTCCAGGTGCAGCCGGCGCCGCGCATGGCGAAGGCGCCAATGAAGAACAGGGCGATGTGCCACAGGCTCGGCAGCTGGCCGGCCTGCATGCCGGCAAGTCCCGCCGACCACCAGCACGGCATCAGCAGCAGCCAGGAGCCGATCGGACGGTCGAGACGGGCGAGCCGCAGATAAGGCCGGGTGACCGCGGGCGCGAGGCCGTCGACCCAGTTACCGGTCGCATCGGCGACGCGCCCGCTTCCGGTCACTTGCTGCTCTCGATCATTTGTTGCCGAGCGGCGTGCCGCTCAGGGTGTCAAAAGTGCCGCCGCCGCTGCGGATGTTTTTGGAATCGGCCACCGGGGCGGTCAGCACGTCGCTCAGACTCGGGCCTGCCGGTTGCGCCGGCCGAGCGGCCGCCTGACAGACCTTGCTGCGTATCTCCGATGTCTGAGCGTGCCCCTTTTTCATGTTGGTCAGGACTTCCGGGGGAATGCCGCACGATACCGCCTGGTCGGTGGCAAATTTGATCATCTTCATTTCGGCGGCGGAAAACGCATTGAACAGCGCGCAGGCCTCTTTCGGCGCCGCCTTGCGCTCGCTGGCGACGCGGATCGCATTCGCGCGCTTCTGCGCCTCATCGCGCAGCTTGCCGAATTCCTGGACGCAGGGTGGCGGCTGCTGCGGCTGCGCCGCCCATGGCGATGCAGCAGGCTGCTGTAGCTGCTGTTGCGGCTGCCCCGGCCACGGCGCCGTGGCAGGCTGCTGTTGCTGCGGCTGTTGCTGCGGCCACGGCGCCTGCGCCGCCGTGGGGCCAGCGGTAACGGCAAACATGCACGCGGCGATCGATGCGGCCCGGCGCAAGTTCATAGCGAATCCTCGGTTGCCCCCGGCGCATTATAATACAGGCGGGTGGCCGGCAGGTCGTTTATAACAAGCTGCCGAATGCGTCGGGAAGGCGGCAAACCACCCAAAATCGCCTCCGGCAGGGCCCTTGCGGCCGGCTTGGACGGTTAACGGCCAGACTTGTTAAGGCCAGATTTGCGACGAAACGACCTCATGCCGGCTTACGATATCCGCACCCCCCGCATTTACCTCGATGCTCCGCTGGCCGGTGCCAGCGAAGTCGCGCTCGATCGCGACCGGGCCAATTACCTGCTCAATGTGCTGCGGCTTAAGCGTGGCGACGCCCTGCTGCTGTTCAACGGCCGCGACGGCGAATGGCAGGCTAGGCTCGCCGGCACCGGCAAGCGGGCGCTGACCGCGATCGTGGGCGAACGGCTGCGCGAGCAGCCACGGCCGCGCGACCTGCATTTCCTGTTCGCGCCGCTCAAGCATGCGCGGCTCGATTACCTGGTGCAGAAGGCGGTGGAGATGGGCGCCTCGCGGCTACAGCCGGTGATCACCCGGCACACCCAGGTGGCGCGGGTCAATCTCGATCGCATGCGCGCCAATGCCATCGAGGCGGCCCAGCAGTGCGGCATTTTGACATTGCCGGAGGTGGCCGAGCCGGTGGCGTTCAAGACCATCGCCGGCAGCATCGACGCCGGCCGCCTGCTGGTGTTCTGCGACGAGGAGGCCGAGGTCAAGGATCCGGTGGCCGCGCTGGCGGCGGCGCGGCCGTCGGCGCAGGCCTTATTACCGGCGGAAGCGGCCCGCGCGGCTATACCGCTCGCCGTGTTGATCGGCCCGGAAGGCGGCTTCGCCGAGGACGAACGGGAGGCTCTGCGCCAGCGGCCGAATGTGGTGCGCATCTCGCTCGGGCCGCGCATCCTGCGCGCCGACACCGCGGCCGTGGCCGCGCTCGCGCTGGTGCAGGCGGTGCTGGGCGATTGGCGGACTCCCGGCTGACCGGTCACCAGGGATTGAACTTTCCTTGGTTTGTGCCGATCAGCCCGGGGCCTATTGCGGCGTGGTTGCCGGCAACCGGCCGGCAACCAGCGCCGTGACAATGCAGAAGGAACACCACGGACTACGCAACTCACAACACGGCACAAAACGTCATCGGCCGTTGCGCCTAGCCGCACGCCGGTCCGATTCGCGCGGGAAATGATGCAGTACCGCAAACGGAGTCACGAGTCCCCGGGGCCGCAAAGCTGTGTACGAATCGGGCTGTGGCGGAAAAAAAGCTGTGATAAAGTCGGAACCGGTCCCAAGGAGGTCCGCCGTCGTGCGTGCGTTCCATTGCATTCGGTTCATGGCTGGCACGATTTTGTTCGGCCTCTTCGCTCAAGCGCCAGCTCAGGCGGCGGGCTGGCTGGAAAAGACCATCACCATGACCGGGCCGCGCTACGACGCCGTGCTGCCGGCCTGCGAGGCTGCGCTCGACACCATCGCTTCGCGCTTTGCCCAGAAGGAAGGCCGCTTCTGGAACTCCGGCCTGCGGATCCTCGGCTACGAGCGGGTGCGCGAGATCGCGTTCCGCCCCTGGGCGCCCGGCACCATTCCGCGCCGGTTCTGCACCGCGACGGCGCTGGTCAGCGACGGGCGTAAGCACGCGGTGAGCTACTGGATCGGCGAGGACACCGCCATGATCGGCATGAGCTGGGGCGTCGAATGGTGCGTGGACGGCTTCGACCGCGACTGGAGCTATAACCCGCGCTGCAAGATGGCGCGGCCCTGATAAAGGCCAGTTCCGGTTCATTGCCAGTTTGTTCTTGAAATGTTCTCATCCTTTCGGTACGATCTTTCGGAACCATTGAGCCAGGTCAATTTCCCATTTGTTCTCAACGGGGCCGGGGGACCTCTATGCTTCGCCATCGCTTCGAGCAGGCGGCGCGCACCGCCGCGATTGCCGTCAGTTTCATCTTCCTGTTCGCCATCGTCGCGCTCGCGCAGGACAAGCCAGCGCAAAACTTGCCGGCGCAAGATCTGCGGCAGAACGAGCCCGGCCGCTTCGATTTTTATGTGCTGGCGCTGTCCTGGTCGCCGTCCTATTGCGAGGCCGCGCAAGAACGCGCGCCCAACCGGGTGCCGGATCAGCAATGCGGCGGGCGGCCGTTTTCCTTCGTGGTGCATGGGCTGTGGCCACAATACGAGCAGGGCTTTCCGTCCTTCTGCCAGGTGCCGGCGCCGCGGCTCGACCGCAATATCGTCGGCAGCATGCTCGACCTGATGCCGAGCCCGCGGCTGATCTTTCATGAATGGGACCGCCACGGCACCTGTTCGGGACTGTCGGCGCACGCCTATTTCGAAACCGTGCGCAAGGCGCGCGCGGTGGTGAAAATCCCGCCGGATTATCTTGTCCTCGACAAGCCGATCATGGTGACGCCGGACGACGTCGCCGAGGCTTTCGTCAAGGTCAATCCCGGACTGTCGCGCGCCAGTTTGGCGGTGGCCTGCGACAGCAAACGGCTCAACGAAGTGCGCATTTGTCTCGGCAAGGATTTTTCCTTCCGCGACTGCGCCGAAGTGACGCGCCGCGCCTGCCGGCGCGACCGCATCGCCATGCCGGCGGTGCGTGGCGGCTGAAATGATGCGGTATAATTGTTCTCGTGAGTCTGCGATCGCGTTAAGCCGGCACTAACGATGGCCGCAGGCACATCGGGGATAACCCCGGTGTGTCGCGCATTGGCGCAAGATTCTCGTAAGGGAAAACCGCAATCTTCCTCGCGCGATCAAGCGCGGGGGAGCGCTGCGATGAATCGTATCAAGGACTATATCGGTTTTGCGATCTGGTTTGCCGGCCTCGGCTATATCGCGCTGTGGCCGGTGACCTCGCCGGATTTGGGCGGCAGACCGTTCGGGGCATCCATCTTCTGCCGCGACGCCTCGCTCCGCGTGCTTGATTTTCTGTGCAATTCGGCGCTTCCGTTGCAGCTGCCGCCGAACTTGCACATGCTCGGTTTTCTGTCGGCACTGTTCGTCACCGTCCGGCTGCTGCTGCGCGCGTTCAAGCGTTCGCGGCGCGCGGTCGGCACACGCGCCGCCAACATGTCCGCGCTCGTGACGCAACTGCCGGACGCGGTTCCGCCGCCGCGGCGAAAACCGGTGCGGGCAGTTCGGCCGGTCAAGCCGCGCACGCATTTCGGCTTGCGTGGCATGCCGCGCTGAGCGCAATACATCCCGTCGCGGGCATGTCGCTCGCGCGCGGTGGGGCCGAGAATCAAGCCGTGAACTATCGCCACGCTTTCCATGCCGGCAGCTTCGCCGATGTGTTCAAGCACGCGGTGCTCTGCCGCATTTTGCATTATCTGCGCGGCAAGCCCGCGGCCTTCCGCGTGATCGACACCCATGCCGGCGCCGGGCTTTACGATCTCGCCGGCGCGGAAGCGAGCCGAGGCGGCGAGTGGCATGACGGCATCGAGCGGCTGCTGGCGGCGCGGCTGCCCGAGCCGGTCGCCGCGCTGCTGGCGCCCTACCTCGAGGTGATCGGCGCGCTCAACGAGCACGGCCGCCTCCGCGTCTATCCCGGCTCGCCGGCGATCGCGCGCGCCTGGCTGCGCCCGCAGGACCGCCTGATCGCCTGCGAGCTGGAGCCGAAGGCGGCGGCCGCGCTCGGCCGCCATCTGCGTGGCGACAACCGCATCAAGACGCTTGCCGTCGACGGCTGGACCGCGCTGTCGGCCTATGTGCCGCCGCCGGAGCGGCGTGGTCTGGTGCTGGTAGATCCGCCGTTCGAAGAGGACGGCGACTTCCACCGGTTGTCGCACGGCCTCGCCGGCGCGCACCGCAAATGGGCAACCGGCATTTTTGCCCTCTGGTATCCGATTAAGGACCGCGGCGAGCCGGACGCCCTCGCCAAACGCCTGCGTCGGCTAGGGGCGGCCAAGACCTTGCGGGCGGAACTCAGCGTCGCGCCGCTCACCGATCCGACCCGGCTGAACGGGAGCGGCCTCATCCTGGTCAACCCACCCTGGACCTTGCATGGCGAGCTTTCCATGCTGTTGCCGGCGCTGGCCGGCGTCCTGGGGCGCCAGGACCAGGGCAGCTTCAAGCTCGACTGGCTGTCCGGCGAAGGCGAGCCGGCGCCCCGCTGACCGTGGAGCCCCTTTCCACCGGCAGCCAGTTGGTGTGTAGTTCCGTTATTGGCAATGACGTTCCGCCTCCGGTGCGTGGGGGCCGGCGGAGTGACTGAGGCCGCGCGCGGCCGACGCTTTCCCCGAATGTGAATGTCGGCCGAGCCGCCGTGCGTGGGGCCGGCGGCGGAGCAGTACGGGGAGAGGAGTTTTCCCTATGGCGCAAACCGGAGTCGTTAAATTCTTCAATGGCGAGCGGGGCTACGGCTTCATCAAGCCCGACGATGGCGGACGCGACGTGTTCGTCCACATCACTGCCGTCGAACAGGCCGGGCTCAAGAGCTTGAACGAGGGACAGCGCATCAGCTTCGATGTTGAACCCGACAAGAAAGGCAAAGGCCCGAAGGCCGTGAACCTCGTCGTCACCTGAGCGGCGACATTTGCAACTGACAACAGCGCGCGCTGCTCGCGCGCGCTCATCTCTCAAGTCGACATTCACCAGCCGCGGGTTCGCATCCCGCTTCTGCCGAGGCGACGCATTTGCCATGATGATCCTCCGTTCCACCGCCGCCTCGCCGTTCGCCCGCAAGGTGCGCATCGCCGTGGGCGTGCTCGACCTCGCCGACAAGATCGACGTGCGCGAGACCGATCTCAACGATCCGGCCGACTCGATCCGTGCGCAGAATCCGCTCGGGAAAATTCCCGCGCTGATCCTCGACGACGGCACCGCCTATTACGACTCGCGCGTGATCCTGGAATATCTCGATCATCTCGCCGGCACCGGCCGTATCATTCCGCGCGAGCCCAAGGCGCGCTTCGAGGCGCAGCGGCTGCAGGCGCTGTGCGACGGCATCCTCGATGCCAGCCTGCTGATCGTCTACGAGAACCGTTACCGGCCGGCCGACAAGCATGTGCAGAGCTGGCTCGATCGCCAGGCCGACAAGGTGACGCGTGGAATGGCGGTACTGGAGGCAGCGCCGCCGCAGCTGACAGCGGTGCCCGATGTCGGGCAGATCACACTGGCCTGCCTGCTCGGTTATCGCGACCTGCGGTTTGGCGGAACCTGGCGCAAGGATTATCCGCTGCTGCTGGCCTGGCACGACAAGTTCGCGGCGCAGGTCCCGGCATTCGCGGCGACAAAAATCGAACCGTGACCGCGCCACGCAAAAGCCCCGGAGCGAGCTCCGGGGCTTCGCCTTGGGCAACTTCAGCCTTTCGATTAGAACCGGTAATTAAGCCCGGCGCGCACGATGTTGGTTTTGAAGCCCGCGTCGGAGCCAAGCACCGAGCCGCCGCGGCCGAGATCGACATAGAGATATTCGACCTTGGCGGTCCACGGTCCGGCAATCGCAGCCTCGATCCCGCCGCCGACCGTCCAGCCGGCCTTGGTCGTGCTCGAGTCGCCAAACCCAGCCACCGAGGTCTTGATGTCGCCGAAGGCGGCGCCGCCGGTGACGTAGGGCATGACGCGATCGATCGCGTAGCCGAGACGGCCGCGCACGGTGCCGAGCCAATTGTTGCGGACCGAGCAACTCAAGCCGGCGCACGTGCCGCTGCCGCGGATATTGCTCCAGTCGATGTCGCCTTCGAGGCCTAACACGACCTGACCCATCTGATAATTGTAACCGAGCGTGCCGCCGACCAGTCCGCCCGACAGATCGAACGCGCCGGACGAAAACGGCGCCGAGAAGTCGGAACGACCCCAGCCGCCGCCGCCATTGATGCCGACGTAAAAGCCGGTCCAGTTGTGGACCGGCACAGGCGTATAGAGCGGCGCCTTGGCCGGCATGGCTTGCCGGCGCGGTATGTCGGCGGCCGAAGCCGCAGCGATGCCGAGCGCGAGAAGGCCGGCGCTGGCCAGCAGAAGCTTTTTCATGACGCACCTCACTTCCAGATCATATGGATCATATGGACGGACGCGAATGCGCCGTCCCCCGATTGCCCGATCAACGCCGTGCCAAGCACAAACGTTCCAGGGCAAGGGCGCCGTTAAAGTTCCATAAAAAAGCCCCGGACCGCGGTCCGGGGCTTTTCCGTAAATGTTATCCGCGTCGGATTAGAAGCGGTAGTTGATACCGCCGCGCACCAGATTGGTGCGGAAGTTCACGTCGGTCTCCGCGCCGCAGACGGCAACGCCGCAGTTGCCCTTGCCGAGATCGACATAGAGATAATCGATCTTCGCGGTCCATGGACCGGCAATGGCAAATTCGCCGCCGCCGCCGAGAGCCCAACCGGCCTTGGTGGTGGTCTGGCTGCCGAGACCGACCGGAGTGGCCTTGATGTCGCCGAAGGCCGCGCCGCCGGTGATGAAAGGCATGAAGCGATCGAAGGCGTAGCCGATGCGGCCGCGCGCGGTGCCGAGCCAGTTATTGCGGGTTTCGCAGGTTCCACCGGCGCAAATTCCGGCGGATGTGCTGCCGCGGATATTGCTCCAGTCGAGATCGCCTTCGAGGCCGAACACCGCCTGGCCCATCTGGTAGTTGTAGCCGATGGTGCCGCCGACGACGCCACCGGACAGGTTGAAGCCGGTCGAACCGCCGACATTGCTCCAGGTCGAATTGCCAAAGCCGACGCCGCCGTTGATGCCGACATACAGACCGGTCCAGTTATAGGCCTGCACATAGACCGGCGCCTTGGCCGGCATGGCCTGCCGGCGCTGAATATCCGCCGCGTTGGCCGCACCCATCATCGTCACCACGGTGAGCGCACCGATGCCCGCCAGAATTACCCGCTTCATCATCAAACCTCCGTAACTGTGGACCCCCAAAACCTGCCCGCACAGTATTCAGAATTGTTTCTGCGTCTAGTGTGTAAAAGACACACCACGAAATAAGTTGTTGAAGGTATTGTCTTAATTATGCCGACGAAATGCCACGGCGTTGCCGTAATCTACACTGACCGAATCTGATCGCAATCGTAAAGTAATACTTAAGACTTAAAACGACGACGGAATTTATACACAGGCGCGCCGAAACTTTCCGCATGCCTCGCAAACGAAACCCCCGGGCTATGACACCCGGGGGTTCGTTGCCGTCGGCGGCGCAGCTGATTTTAGAAGTGATAGTTGATGCCGAACCGCACCATGTTGGTTTCGAAGCCATTGGTTGTGCCGGTGATCGAATAGGCGCGGTTGCTCAGATCCATGTAGAGGTATTCGATCTTGGCCGACCAGTTCGGCGTGAAGCCGACTTCCATGCCGAGGCCGCCGGCCCAGCCAGCATGGGTCTTGGACTCGTCGAGCCCGGCGAAAGTGCCCTTGATCTGGCCATAGGCGAGGCCGAAGGTGCCATAGAACAGGATGTTGTTCATCGCGTAGCCGGCGCGGCCGCGTAGCGTGCCGAACCAGGGATTGGCGAACTTGTAGGGCGCGAAGGTGTCGTCGGCGCCGGTCACCTGGATATCGGTCTCGCCGCCGAACACGAACTGGCCGCTCTGCCAATTGTAACCGGCCTGCAAGCCGCCCTCGAGGCCGCTCGGCGAGATGCTGCTGTTGGTGATCCTGCCCCATTCATAGCCGACATTGAGGCCGGCATAGCCGCCGCCCCAGTTATAGACGGCTGGCGCCGGCGAATAATAAGGCGCTGAGCTGCGCGGAAGGTCGGCGGCGGTGGCCGTTCCCGCGGCGGCCACCAGGCTCGCCACAGTCATCGCCAGGATCGTTTTCTTCATCGTAACCCCTCCACTTGCTCCTGCCGGCGGCGCGCAAAGCGCCGGGCGGGACTTCCTTGTCCGTCTTTCGCGTGGCTCGCCGGCGGACCCCTGTTGCGCCAAGCGATGACGCAAAGATCGAGCGGACGTGCCGGCCAATCGGCGAAAGTTCGACATTTTCGTGGAAGATTTATCGGGTATTTTAGGTTAAACGGTCATGAATCCCTAAGTACTCAGTAGTCGTTATCCCTAAAGAATGGTTATCGACGCATTATAATACTTCGGATGAGTTTACCATGTCGGCTCAGCTTCTATTTACTATAGCTGTCGCATGACCGACGACACCCGACAGTCTACGGTGCGCGCGGCGCTGATCACCGGCGGCGGCCGGCGCATCGGCTGCGCCATCGCGCTGGCGCTGGCGCGCGCGGGCTACGCGGTGGTGCTGCATGCGTATCGTTCACGCGCCGAGGCCGAGCGGCTCGCCGCCGAGATCGCCAGCGCCGGCGGGCGCGCCAGCGTGGTGTTGGCCGATCTCGCCGATCATGACGCGGTGCGCGGCCTCATTCCGGCCGCGAACGCGTTCGGGCCGCTGACGCTCTTGGTCAACAGCGCGGCCGAGTTCGAGCCCGACGATATCCGGACGCTCGAGCGCGCGCATTTCGAGCACACGCTGGCCGTCAACCTGACGGCACCCTTGTTCCTGACGCAGGCTTTCGCGGCGCAGGCGCCCGATGGCGCCGATGCGTCCATTGTCAACGTAGTAGATCAGCGCGTGCTCAAGCCGACGCCGCTGTTTCTGTCCTACACATTGAGCAAGAGCGCGCTGCACAG
Organism: Hyphomicrobiales bacterium; assembly: GCA_016185205.1. Lineage (GTDB taxonomy): Bacteria > Pseudomonadota > Alphaproteobacteria > Rhizobiales > Xanthobacteraceae > Pseudolabrys. The sequence continues at coordinate 113,064 of JACPOA010000085.1, forward strand.
CGCCACCACCACGCTGGCGCAGGCGCTGGCGCCGAAGCTGCGGGTGAACGCGGTGGCGCCAGGCCCGACGCTGCCGAGCCCGCGGCAGACCGACGCGCAATTCGCCGCCCAGACGGCGGCCTTGCCGCTCAAGCACGGGCCTTCGCCCGAGGACATCGCCGCCGCGGTCTTGTATCTGGCGCAGGCGCAAAGCGTCACCGGCGTCACCATCGCGGTCGACGGCGGCCAGCATCTCGCCTGGCGCACCGCCGACAGCGACGTCGCGGAGTAGCGTATTTCACTGTGCGCATTATGTTGCTCCCATGAGCGGCACGCCTAAAGACATCGATCCGGCCAGCGAACTCCGCGAGGAGGACGAGGAGGCCACGCTGCCCGAGTTGGAGCCCAATGAGGCACCGGCCGGCACGCTCGCCGCCGGCGGCAAAGCGATCGCGCGCGCCATCAAGCACGCGCCGTCGGCGCCCGGCGTCTACCGCATGATCGACGATAAGGGCGAGGTGCTCTATGTCGGCAAGGCCAAGAACATCAAGAAGCGGGTCATCGCCTATACGCGGCCGACCGGGCACGACAGCCGCATCATCCGCATGATCGCCGGCACGGTGACGATGGAGTTCGTCACCACCAAGACCGAAACCGAAGCGCTGCTGCTGGAAGCCAATCTGATCAAGCGCCTGCGCCCGCGCTTCAACGTGCTGCTGCGCGACGATAAGTCGTTTCCCTATATCCTGATCACGTCCGACCATTGGGCGCCGCAACTGCTCAAACATCGCGGCGCGCGCACCGGCAAGGGACATTACTACGGGCCGTTCGCCGCGGCCGGCGCGGTCAACCGCACGCTCAATACGCTGGAGCGCGCGTTCCTGCTGCGCTCCTGCTCGAATTCATTTTTCGAGGCGCGCACGCGGCCTTGTCTGCTCTACCAGATCAAACGCTGCTCGGCGCCTTGCACCGGCGAGATCGACTTCGCCGGTTATGCCGAGCTGGTGCGCGAGGCCAATGAATTTCTCTCCGGCCGCAGCGTTTCGGTGCAGAAGCAGCTTGCCGGTGAAATGGACAAGGCTTCGGCGCAACTCGATTTCGAGCGCGCCGCCACCTACCGCGACCGCATTGCCGCGCTCTCGGCCATCACGTCGCATCAGGGCATCAATCCGCGCAATGTCGAGGAAGCCGACGTGTTCGCCCTGCATCAGGCCGGCGGCTATAATTGCGTCGAGGTGTTCTTCTTCCGCACCGGGCAAAACTGGGGCAACCGCGCTTATTTTCCCAAAGCCGATCGCACGCTGGGCGCGGCCGAGGTCCTGGGCGCGTTCATGGCGCAGTTCTACGACGACAAGCCGCCGCCGCGGCTGGTGCTGGTGTCGCACGAGTTCGAGGAGCGCGCGCTGCTCGGCGCGGCGCTCACCGTCAAGAGCGGCCGCAAGGTCGAGGTCAGCGTGCCGCAGCGCGGCGAACGCAAGGAACTGGTGGGACATGCGCTCGCCAATGCGCGCGAGGCGTTGGCGCGCAAGATTGCCGACACCTCCTCGCAGCAGAAATTACTGAAGGCGTTGACCGAGACGTTCGCGCTGCCGCGCCAGCCGCGCCGCATCGAGGTCTACGACAACAGCCACATCAGCGGCACGAACGCGGTTGGCGCCATGGTGGTGGCCGGCCCGGAAGGCTTCCGCAAGAACCAGTATCGCAAGTTCAATATCCGATCGAGCGAGCTTACGCCCGGCGACGACTACGGCATGCTGCGCGAGGTGCTGCAGCGGCGTTTCAAGCGGCTGCTCGAAGAGAGTCCGCGGGAAGCCGGGGGGCCGCCATCCTTCGAGGCCGGCCTGCGGCCGGCACCTCAGGATGACGGGGTTGGCGTGGCGTTTGACCGTCATCCTGAGGTGCTCGCGCAGCGAGCCTCGAAGGATGACAGCCCCGACGAAGATGAAATCGACTCCCCCTGGCCTGATCTGCTGCTGATCGACGGCGGGCAGGGTCAGCTGCGCTCGGCGCAGGAGACGCTTGTCCAGCTCGGCGTCACCGATCTGCCGATGGTCGCCATCGCCAAGGGACCGGACCGCGATGCCGGCCGCGAAACCTTCTTCATGGCGGGCCGCGCGCCGTTCAAGCTGCCGCCGCGCGATCCGCTGCTGTATTTCGTCGAGCGCTTGCGCGACGAGGCCCACCGCTTCGCCATCGGTTCGCACCGCACGCGGCGCAAGAAGGACATCCGCGAGGCCGGCTTGCAGGAAATTCCCGGCATCGGGCCTACGCGCAAGCGCGCGCTGCTTCGCCATTTCGGCACTGTGAAAGCCATCGAGCGCGCCTCGTTGCCAGACTTGGCGCAGGTGCCGGGAATTAATGCGGAAACCGCGCGAAAGATATATGAGTTCTTTCATGAACAAGCGGCGCGATAGGCGGGGTAAGAAGCGATGCTCATTAAGAAACAAGAAGACGTTACCGAGGTAGTCTTGGACGCGTTCAAGAACGCGGCCGACCCGCGCGTGCGGGAAATCCTCATCGCGCTGGTGAAGCATCTGCATGCGTTCGCCCGCGACGTGCATCTGACCGAGGAAGAATTCCAAACTGCGGTGCAATATGTCGTTCAACTCGGGCAGAAGACCACCGACACCCACAATGAAGCGGTGCTGATGTCCGGCTCGCTCGGCTTCTCGACGCTCATCTGCCTGCTCAACAACGGCAACAAGGGCCAGACCGAGACCACCGCCAATCTGCTCGGCCCGTTTTGGCGGATGAATTCGCCGCGCACCGAAAACGGCGGCTCGATCGTGCGCTCGCCGACGCCGGGGCCGGCGCTATTCGTCAATGCCGTCGTGCGCGACCAGAACGGTGCGCCGATCGCCGGCGCCGAGGTCGACGTCTGGCATTCCTCGCCGGAAGGTTTCTACGAGCAGCAGGACCCCAAGCAGGCGCCGATGAATCTGCGCGGCAAGTTCACGACCGACGCGCAGGGCCGCTTCAGCTTCCGCAGCGTCAAGCCGGCGGGCTATCCGATCCCGATCGACGGGCCGGTCGGCGATCTGGTGCGCGCCACCGGACGGCATCATTACCGGCCCGCCCACCTGCATTTTTTGATCTTCAAGGACGGCTGCAAGACGCTGATCTCGCAGATCTACGTCAATGACGACGACCGGCTGGAGACCGACGTGCAGTTCGGCGTCACCCGCGCGCTGGTCGGAAACTATGTCCACCACGACGGGCCGGCGCCGGCGGGCGACGTAACCGGCGAATGGTATTCGCTCGATCAGACCTTCGTGATGGAGCCGGGCAAAAGCCGGCTGCCCAAGCCTCCCATCCAGTAAGCCGGCGGAATCATCGGGGGATGGACGGGCGCGGCCCGGTTGACCTTGCCGGGGCGCGGGTGTTCATCTAGCGCCGCATGAATGCCCTCAGTTCCAGATCGTTGCCGGCGCGCCCGCTCGCGATTCCGAACCTTTTGACTTATGCGCGCATCGCCGCCGTGCCGGTGGTCGTGGCGCTGATGTATTGGCAAAGTATTTTCGACGGCGGACTGTGGCTGCGCTGGGTGGCGCTCGCGGTGTTCATCGCCGCAGGCGTCACCGACATTCTCGACGGTTATTTTGCCCGCATGTGGGGCCAGCAATCCTCGCTCGGCCGCATGCTCGATCCGATCGCCGACAAGCTCTTGGTGGCATCCTGCCTGCTGATGCTGGCGGCCGAGGAAACCATCCGCGGCTGGACGCTGCTCGCCGCCGTCATCATTCTCTGCCGCGAAATCCTGGTGTCGGGCCTGCGCGAATATCTCGCCGAGCTGCGGGTCGGCGTGCCGGTGACCAAGCTCGCCAAGTGGAAGACTGTTGGGCAACTGGTCGCCATTGGTTTCCTGATCGCGGGCGAGGCCGGCGACAAGGTGCTGCCGGCGACCACCCAGATCGGCATCACCCTGCTGTGGCTGTCGGCGCTGCTGACGCTCTACACCGGCTGGGACTATCTGCGCGCCGGCCTGCGCTATATGATCGACGAATGATCATTAAATTACGTTATTTCGCCTGGGTGCGCGAGCGTGTCGGCAAGCCTGAGGAAGACATCGAAGTTCCCCCCGGCGTCGCCACGGTGGCGCAGCTGATGGTGTGGCTGGCCTCGCGCGGCGAGGAATATGCCCATGCTTTCGCCAATCCCAAGGTGATCCGCGCCGCCATCGACCGCACGCATGTACGGCCTGACACCGCCATCGGAAATGCCGGCGAAATAGCGTTTTTTCCGCCGATGACTGGCGGATAATTGCCGTCATTCCGGGACGCGAGCGAAGCGAGCGGGCCCGGAATCCATACTCCGCAGCGCCGGGGTTATGGATTCCGGGCTCGCGACCTAAAGGCCGCGCCCCGGAATGACGACGCGCTGGGAATGCACTACATTATCCCCATGACCGTAACAGCCACCGTGCGCCTGCAGCGCGAGCCGTTCGATGCCGCCGCCGAGGCGGCCATGCTCACGCGCGGCCGCACCGATGCCGGCGCGGTGGTGACTTTCACCGGCATCTGCCGCGGTGCCGAAGCCGGCGAACCGATCGCCGCGCTCACGCTCGAGCATTATCCGGGCATGGCGGAAACCGAGATCGAACGCCACGTCGCCGAAGCGACCGAACGCTGGCCGCTGCTCGGCGTCACCGTCATCCACCGCTTTGGGCGCATCGTGCCGGGCGAGGACATCGTGCTGGTGGTCACCGTGTCGTCGCATCGCCAGGCGGCGTTCGCGGCGGCCGAGTTCCTGATGGACTATCTGAAAACCCGCGCCCCGTTCTGGAAACAGGTCGAGAAGGCGGGCGGGACAACCTGGGTCGACGCCAAGGCAACCGACGATGCGGCGGCCGAACGCTGGGCTGCGCCCGGCCGCGACGCGGCGGAATGAGTGTTACACGCGCATGATCCCGAAAAGTGGAAACCGGTTTCCCGCCTTCGCGAAGCCCGCTTTGGCGGGCGAAGGAAGGTCGGATAAGATCATGCGCCAATGCGATAGCGTGTGTTGGAGGGCAGCATGATTCCCATCGTGGTGGCGACGGTCGCGGTCATTGCGCTCGGTATCGATCGGGCGCCGGCTGCGGAGGTGTCGTATTACGAGGTGACGCGCGGCGCGCATCCGCATGATGTGGCGCCGGCGCCGGACGGCAACGTCTGGTACACGGCGCAGCACCAGGGTGCGCTCGGCATCCTCGATCCGAAAACCGGCAAGGTGACGCAGGTCTCGCTCGGGCCCGGTTCGTCGCCGCATGGCGTCATCGCCGGGCCCGACCGCGCGGCCTGGATCACCGATAGCGGGCAGAACGCGATCGCGCGTTACGATCCGGCGACCAAGGCGGTGAAGCTTTTCCCGTTGCCGAAGGAATTCCCCGGCGCCAATCTCAACACCGCGACCTTCGACCGCAAAGGCATTCTCTGGTTCACCGGCCAGAGCGGCGTCTATGGCCGCGTCGATCCGGCCACCGGCAAGGTCGAGGTCTGGAAGGCGCCCAAGGGCTACGGCCCCTACGGCATCGCCACCACGCCGAACGGCGAGGTCTGGTACGTCTCGCTCGCCGGCGATCACATCGCCAAGATCGACACCGTGAGCGGGGATGCGCTGGTGGTGCCGCCGCCCAAGCCCGGCGTCGGCCCGCGCCGCATCTGGTCGGATTCGAAGGGACTGCTGTGGGTGAGCTTCTGGCTTACCGGCGAAGTCGCCCGCTTCGATCCGATGAACAAAGCCTGGAAAGTCTGGAGCCTGCCGAAAGCCAAGTCCGGCTGCTACGCGGTCTATGTCGACGACAAGGACAAGGTCTGGCTCACCGACTTCAGCGCCAACGCGATCGTCCGCTTCGATCCGACGACCGAGAAGTTCGAGAGCTTCCCGAGCGACCGGCGCGGCGCCTCGGTACGGCAGATTCTCGGCCGGCCGGGCGAATTGTGGGGCGCCGAATCCGGCACCGACCGGCTGGTGGTGGTGCGGGATTGAGCGGAGGCATGCCGATGGATAGCGGTCGCTGCTTTTTCCCTCCCCCCGCGAAGCGGTCTACCGCATTCACACATCTTTCGGAGTCAAATCAATGAGTTGCACGCGATGAAATGGCGCGATTTTTCTTATACGTTCGCTCTACTTGCTCGCTGTCCTGCATTCTCTCCAATTTTTGAGTCTTCGCGAGTCGTGCGACATTCTTCGGAAGTAGACTCAAGATGAAGATGTGTGAATCTCGTAGCTGCGAAGCGGTGGGGAGGGTCGATACGTATTGCGTCAGCAATGCGTATCGGGGTGGGGGGTGCTTTGCCGACAAGATCATTTCATGCTGCCCCCCACTCCCAACCCCTCCCCACCACTCGCAAGAGCTCGCGGGGGGAGGGGAGATGAAAGGCTCTCTCAACCGCCGAACAATGCTGCAAATCCTGGCAGGCGGCGCGGCTTTTGCTGTGGCCCCGAGTGAGGCCGGCGAAGCGCGCATCGGCCGCCTGATCGGCGAGGCGAAAGTGTTGCCAACCGTCGCGCAGCGCATCGATTTCATCTCGCGCGCGCTGCGCGGCACGACCTACCAGGAATACACGCTGATCGGCGGGCCGCGGCGCGCGGAAAAATTCGTCGTGCGCGACGACGCCTTCGATTGCGTCACCTTCTGCGAAACCGTGCTGGCGGCGGCAAACGCCCACGACCTCGGCGAATTCGAGCAGGTCCTGCGCACCATCCGCTACCACAACGGCAAAGTGACCTGGCGCGAGCGCAACCATTATTTCTTCGAATGGGGCCGGCACAATATCGAGAACAAGACCTGCCGCGCCATCGTCATGGACGGCGCGGTCGAACTCATCAAGACGGTCACTTGGCACCGCGAACTCGGGCGGCGGCGGTTTGCGATGACCGTTATCCCGCGTGCCGCGCTGCTGGCGAACAAGGCGCAACTCGCGAACGGCGATATTATCGGCTTCGTCACGCTGCGGCCGAACATGGACTATTTCCACGTCGGCTTCATCGCCTTTGGCGATAAAGGCGAATTACTGCTGCGGCATGCGTCGCAAAGCCGCCACCGCGTGCTCGACGAAAGCCTGGAGCGGTTTCTGAGCGTTTATCGCGTGCGCTATGTCACGCTGCTGCGGCCGCAGGAGCCGGCGGCCGCCGGCTGATATTACGCCGCCGCCGCCTTGCCGAGCGCGTTCACTTCCGCGGTGTAGTCGTCCATCAGCGTCTTGGTGATGCCGCCGGGATTGAAATTCCACTGCGCGATCTCCGACACCGCGGTGACTTCGGCCGCCGAGCCGGTGATGAAGCATTCGGAGAATTGCGTGAGCTCGTCGGGCAAAATGCGGCGCTCGATCACCTCGAAGCCGCGCTTCTTCGCCAGGCCGATCACCGTCTGCCGGGTGAGGCCGTCGAGGAAGCAGTCGGCCAGCGGCGTGTGGATCTTGCCGTCCTTGACGAAGAAGATATTGGCGCCGGTGCATTCGGCGACGCGGCCTTCCCAATCCAGCATCATGGCGTCGGCATAGCCGCGGCGCTCGGCCCGGTGCTTGGAGATGGTGCAGATCATATAGAGACCGGCGGCCTTGGCGCGGCAGGGCGCTGTCTTCGGATCGGGCCGGCGATATTCGGCGAGGTCGAGCTTGATGCCCTTGAGCCGCTGCTCGGGGTCGAAATAGCTCGGCCATTCCCAGCTCGCGATGGCGAGATGGATTGTGTTGCTCTGCGCCGAGACGCCCATCATCTCGGAGCCGCGCCAGGCGACCGGGCGCACATAGGCTTCCCTCTTGCCGTTCTTGTCGACCACCTGCTGCTTGGCGGCGACGATGTCGGCGACCGAATAGGGGATTTCGAAATCGAGGATCTGCGCGGAGCGTTTGAGCCGTTCGGCATGTTCGGCGGTCTTGAAGATCTTGCCATTGTAGGCGCGCTCGCCCTCGAACACGCAGCTCGCATAATGCAGGCCGTGGCTGAGCACATGCAGGTTGGCGTCCTGCCAGGGCACCAGCTTGCCGTCGTACCAGATGACCCCTTCGAGCCGGTCATAGGATTGCGCAGCCATGGGTTCCTCCTAGTTTACTAAGCCTTGCCGGCCGCTTCTGCCGTTGTGATGGCGCATTTTTCGCGCCAATTCCAATACTTTGCGTCTGGGGGCAACACCCGGTATGAATGGGTCCGGACCGGTCCTATCGCCGTCCCGCCGCCGCACTGCCGGAAGAAAGGGCCGTTTCGGCACGATCCTTTCGTCCTTAGCGGTGTTTTTGTAACATAAAATCAAAATATGTCAACATGGCTGACATAAATATGAGTGCCAAGACTGTCGCCACTGCCGGGCTCTCTGAACGTCCGGCCGGCAGCGCCGCGCCGACCGCCGCGGCCGGCGAGCCGACCTGGGACATCATCGAACTCTTGTTCTTTGCCTATCGCGATTTCGTCGGCGATCCCGACGAGGTGCTCTCCAAGCTCGGCTTCGGCCGCGCCCATCACCGGGTGCTGCATTTCGTCAACCGCAATCCCGGCATGAAGGTCGCCGACCTGCTCGACATCCTCAACATCACCAAGCAGTCGCTCGGCCGCGTGCTCAAGCAGATGGTCGATCAGGGCTTCATACTGCAGAAGGAAGGCGCGCAGGACCGCCGGCAGCGGCTGCTCTATGTGACGCCGAAGGGCGAGGCGCTGGCGCTCAAGCTCGCCGGCTTGCAGACCGCGCGCATCACCCGCGCCTTCGGCGAACTCGGGCCTGGCGCGCATGAAGCGGCGCGGCGCTTTCTCACCGCCATGATCGACACCGACAATCGCGAGGGCGTGCTGCGCCTGATCGCGCGCGCCGACCGTGCCAGCAAGCGTGGCTAATCTCACAGAGGAGCAGCTTGGCCAATGATCCTGCCCGCCAAGCTTCCGGATGACGCCCCGCATCTGCTGGTGGTCGACGACGACCGCCGCATCCGCGATCTGCTGTCGCGTTTCCTTGCCGGCGAGGGTTACCGCGTGAGCACGGCCGAGACCGCGGCCGACGCGCGCACCAAGCTCAGCGGCCTGAGCTTCGATCTGCTCATCCTCGACGTGATGATGCCGGGCGAGTCCGGTTTCGATCTCGCCAAGGCGATTCGCGGCAATTCCAGCGTGCCGATCCTGATGTTGACCGCGCGCGACGCCGCCGAAAGCCGCATCAAGGGCCTCGAAATCGGCGCCGACGATTATTTGTCGAAGCCGTTCGAGCCGCGCGAACTGTCGCTGCGCATCGCCAATATCCTCAAGCGCGCGCAGCCGGCCGCCAACCCGCCGGCGGAATCGGTGCGCTTCGGGCCGTTCGTCTATCATCTCGCGCGCGGCGAATTGCGCCGCGGCGAGGAGATCATCCGCTTGACCGACCGCGAGCGCGAGATGCTGCGCATCCTCGCCGGTACGCCGGGCGAAACGGTGTCGCGCATGGCGCTCGCCGGCAATGGCGGAACGGTCAGCGAACGCGCCGTCGACGTGCAGGTCAACCGACTGCGCCGCAAGATCGAGCGCAATCCCGCCAATCCGATGTTCGTGCAGACCGTGCGCGGCATCGGCTACCGGCTGGTGGTCACCACATGACCAGCCTCGACATCGGCGTCGCCACCATGCGCACCATCCGCACCGCGCTCGTGCGGCTCGCGGAGGCCTGGCGCTGGTACGACGCGATCCCGGCGGTCCGCCGCATCCACGCCGCGCTCGGTCAGATCCCGGAAGGCTGGCGGAGGATGAGCCGCTGGCTCAACAGCGTGATGCCGAAGGGCCTTTACGCGCGCGCGCTGCTCATCATCATCGCGCCGATGGTGATCCTGCAATCGGTGATCGCCTTCGTGTTCATGGAGCGGCACTGGAACGTCGTCACCCAGCGGCTGTCGGCCGGCGTGGTGCAGGACATCTCGGCGCTGATCGAGGTTTATCGCGGCTATCCGCAGGATACCGAGCAGGCAAAGATCCGGAAGATCGCGCAGGAGAAGCTCGGGCTGGTGGTGGATTTCCTGCCTTTGAGCGAGATGCCGCCGCCCGGGCCGAAGCCGTTCTTCTCGCTGCTGGACCAGGCGCTGTCGGAGGAATTGCGCAAACAGATCGGCCGGCCGTTCTGGATCGATACCGTCGGGAAGTCGGCGCTGGTCGAAATCCGCGTGCAGCTCGACAATACCGTGATACGGGTGTTCGCGCGCCGCAGCGCGGCTTACGCCTCCAATTCGGAAATTTTCCTAATCTGGATGGTCGGCACATCAACGGTGCTGCTCATCGTTGCCGTCATTTTCCTGCGCAACCAGATCAAGCCGATCCTGAAGCTGGCGGACGCCGCCGAAAGTTTCGGCAAGGGCCGCGAGGTGCCGAACTATCGCCCGCGCGGCGCACGCGAGGTGCGGCGCGCGGCGCAGGCCTTCATCGAGATGAAGACGCGCATCGAGCGCGCCATCGAGCAGCGCACCGCCATGCTGGCCGGCGTCTCGCACGACCTGCGCACCGTGCTCACCCGCTTCAAGCTCGAACTGGCGCTGATCGACGAGTCGCCGGAAGCCGAGGCGATGAAGAAGGACGTTGACGAAATGGCGCGCATGCTGGAGGCCTATCTCGCCTTCGCGCGCGGCGATCTCGGCGAGCCGTCGGCGCCCACCGACATGGCGGAATTCCTCGAGGAACTGAAAGTGGATGCCGAACGCCACGGCCACAAGGCGAGCGTGGTGTTCCATGGTCCGCCGATCGTCACCGTGCGGCCGGCCGCGTTCAAGCGTTGCCTCGCCAATCTGGTGTCGAACGCGGCGCGCTTCGCGCCCTCGATCGCGATCACCGGCCACAGCGACCATCGCTATCTCACCGTCACGGTGGACGACGACGGGCCGGGCATTCCGCCGGAACTGCGCGAGGAGGTGTTCAAGCCGTTTCTGCGGCTCGACGATGCGCGCAATCAGGACGAGGGTGGCACCGGCCTGGGGCTGGCGATCGCGCGCGACATTGCGCGCTCGCATGGCGGCGACATCACGCTCGGCGACAGCCCGCTCGGCGGCTTGCGCGCGATCGTGCGGGTGCCGGTGTAATTAAACTTACGCGGCTTCGGCTTCTTCCTCGTCGCGCGCGCGGCGGCGCCGGCGCGGGCCGCGCAGGATGCATTTCGGAATGGCGCACAGGTCGTCGAGGAATCCGACCCAGCGTTCGGCGCTGGCCAGCCCGCGGTCGAGCGCCGCCATGGTGCGGTCGAGGCCGGGCTCGTCGTCATCGACCCACACCGCCAGCACGCGCGCGAACATCAGCGCCGCGCCTTGCGCACGCAATGCGCCGCGCGGGCCGGACGCGCCAATGCCGGCGGCCTCCAGCATCCAGCGCTGCGAGCGCACCGCCATGGCATTGAGCGCGAAGCAGAGCCCGGGGTTGCGGCGGGCCGAGCGCATCACTGAACGCACCGCCTCCTTGTAGGGCGCCAGCGCCTCCAGCCGGCGCATCAGCACATCGAACAGCCGCTCGCGCGCCGGCTCCTCCGCCAAATCTTCGAAGCCTTTGTCGGCGTCGCCGCCGGCCAGCACGGCGCGGTCGATGTCCTTCATATGGCCGGCGAAGATCGCCAGCGTGGAGCCGAACTCGGCGCGCAGTTGCGACAGTTTGAGGCCGGCGCGGCCGGCGACTTCGGCCAGGCCGATCTCCTCGAAGGAATGCTCGGCGAGCAGCGCCATCAGCGCATCGATCGCCTTGTCGCGGTCACTGGTGCCGCGCGGTAGAGCAGGCTGGGCTTTGCGTTGACGCTTGGTCTTGCGGGCCATGACCGCCTCCCCGGGCTGTTCGGATGCCCTTAATCTAGGGCCGCAAAGGCGACCGTTCTAGGGCAGGGAACTATTTTGAGGTCCCTCAACCCGCCAGCTCTCGCGAGCGCCTTGTGGCGGCGGCGATGGCTTTGGTGAGCAGGTCGTCGAAGCCGCCCGGGCCCATCAGCACCTCAAGTGCTGCGGCGGTGGTGCCGCCGGGCGAGGTCACGTTCTGCCGCAGCGTGGCGGCATCGAACTCCGAGCGATGCAGCAATTCGCCGGAGCCGGCGACGGTCTCGCGCGCCAGCCGTGCCGCCAGATCCGCCGGCAGCCCGGCGGCGATGCCGGCCTTGGTCATGGCCTCCGCCAGCAGGAACACATAGGCCGGCCCGGAGCCCGACAGCGCGGTGACCGCGTCGATCAGCGCCTCGTCGCCGACCCATTCGACCTTGCCGATGGCGGCGAGCAGATCGGTCGCGAGCTTGCGCTGGCGGGCGGAGACGTTTGCGTTGGCGACGGCGACGCTGATGCCGCGGCCGATAGCGGCGGGCGTGTTCGGCATGGCGCGCACGATCGCGCTGCCCGGCGGCAGCGCCTTTTGCAGAAAGCCGATCGTGCGCCCGGCCATGATCGACAGCACCAGCGTGGATTTGTCGACATGCGCCGCCAGCGGCGGCACGGCGGCAGGCGCGGTCTGTGGCTTGACCGCGATGACAATGGCGGTGGCCGCGGCGGCTTTGCCTTTTGGATTGAGCTTGAGCCCGCGCCGGCTGAGCGCCTTCACCGACTTGCCCGGCTGCGGCTCGATGATCGCGACCCGCTTCGGCGCTAAGCCACGCGCGATCCAGCCGTCGAGCATGGCGCTTCCCATCTTGCCGGCGCCGACAAGGAGAAGATGGCCGGAAAGCTTGCTCAACGGTTTTTCGTTTGTGACGCGTCGCTTCATGGCGACATCATATCGTCGCTCGCGGAATTAAGCGATCACGCCTCGCCCGAAGTCTCGAACATGGCTGCGTCGAGCGCCTCGCGCGCGCCTTTACCGGCCCAGACCACGAACTGGAAGGCGGTGAAATGGCGCTCGCAGGTGTCGAGCGCGGTGCCGAGCAGCGATTCGCATTGCTTGCCGGAGGCCTCCACGCCGCCCGCCAGCACCAGCGCGTGGCGGTACATGACGATGCCTTCCTTGGTCCACAAGTCGAAATGGCCGACCCACAGCCGTTCGTTGATCAGCGAGATCAGCGCCTGCACCTCGGCGCGCCGCCGCTCGGGAACCTTGAGGTCGAAGGCGCAGGCCAGATGCAGCGCCTCGATGTCGCCCATCCAGGTGTAGGACAGCTGATAGTCGGTCCACTTGCCGGTGACCAGGATGGTGATCTCGTCGTCGCTGGCGCGCTCGAACGACCAGTCATTGCCGGCCGCCAGGCGTTCCACCACGTCGAGGGGATTGATGCGTTGTTCGTCCGTGTAGCTGGTTAGGGACATGACGTCTCCGCTTTGCCGATTGGAGCGAGGGGAAACGCACGGCACCGCACGCGCACGGCACGCACCTGCCCGGAATGGGCCCGAACAGCTATTTGACGCAGGGGATACCGGGTGCCTTGACGGCGACAACGAATCACTGGGCGAGTTGACTATATCCCTCTCGATTCCGCCCGCCAAAGGCATCGTCGAGCGCTAATGAGCAGTGATTTGGGGGAGTTAGGCAACTGGTCGGAATCGACTCTCCACAGCCAATACTGCGTCAAGATGAATCAGCGGTGGAAAAGTCAGGAGCGCGGCCAGCAAAAGCGGGCACCGGGTTTGCGACGCGCAATCAAGCTTGCGCAGATTGCGTAAACTTATCTGCGGTCCGCGCGACCAATGTGACTTTTTGAATCGAGCTTCAGTCGAACAGGCTCGACACCGATTCTTCGGCTGCCGTGCGCCCGATCGCTTCGCCGATCAGCGTGGCGATCGGCAGCACGCGGATATTGCCGGCGGCGAGTATTTCCTTGGTCGGCTGAATCGAGTCGGTGATCACCAGCTCCTTCAGCCGCGACTTGGCGATGCGCGCGCTGGCGCCGCCCGACAGCACGCCGTGGGTGATATAGGCGTAGACCGCCTTGGCGCCCTGCCCGAGCAGGGCGTCGGCGGCGTTCACCAGGGTGCCGCCAGAGTCGACAATGTCGTCCACCAGCACGCAGGTGAAGCCGGCCACGTCGCCGATCACGTTCATCACCTCGGATTCGCCGGCGCGTTCGCGCCGCTTGTCGATGATGGCGAGCGGCGCATTGATGCGCTTGGCCAGGCCGCGCGCGCGCACAACGCCGCCGACATCGGGCGACACCACCATGACATTGTCGAGCTGGAAGCGCTCCTTGATGTCGCGCACCATCACCGGCGAGGCGTAGAGATTGTCGACCGGAATATCGAAGAAGCCCTGGATCTGGCCGGCATGCAGGTCGAGCGTCATCACCCGGTCGGCGCCGGCGCGCGTGATCAGATTGGACACCAGCTTGGCCGAGATCGGGGTGCGCGGGCCGGGTTTGCGGTCCTGCCGGGCATAGCCGAAATAGGGGATCACCGCGGTAATACGGCGCGCGGATGAGCGCCGCAGCGCATCCATGATGATCAGCAATTCCATCAGGTGGTCATTGGCCGGATACGACGTGGACTGGATGACGAAGAGGTCGGCGCCGCGCACGTTTTCCTGGATTTCGACGAATACCTCCATGTCGGCGAAGCGCTTGACCACCGCCTTGGCCAGCGTCGTCTTCAGGTATTCGGCGATCTGCTGTGCCAGGGCAGGGTTGGAATTGCCGGCGACGAGCTTGATCGCCCCGTTCTTGCCCGCCATCCCCAGGATCCTTGCGTTAACGCGTCACGCTTGTTTGAGCGTGATCTTTTCCGAAAACCGGTGCCCACTTTTCGGGATCACGCTCTGGGCGGCGTGGTCATAACAAGGCGGGGAGGGGCCGGCAATACGAGTCGGAATCGTTGTCCGAAGCTTTTTCCGGCAGGATGGACGAAGCCTGATTTACTGGCCCGCGGCCGCCAGGAACAACGTTTCCCGGGCCGATATTGCCGCCGGCGGTGCCGGCCGGCGGCGCGGCAGCGGCACCGGATTGGCGCTATCGCCGGTGTCCGCGGGTGCTTCCGCGCTCACCGCCGGAATTGGATCGGCTTGCGGGCGGAAAATGCGGAAAATCCCGGCGGCCTCGGGCGAGGGGCCGCGTTCCCCGAGCAGTATGACCTGCGGCTCCCGGGCGGCGATCGGCGTGCCGGGCGCGATCTCGGGCGAGGTCAGGAAGGCGGCGAGCTGCTCCATGCTAGTGTGCGCGATTCGCTTCAGCATCGCATCGTCTGCGGCGCTCCAGGCGTCGCGGTGGTGGACATTGGCGGTCTCCTCGCCAGTGATGCGCAAGGCGCGGTGCTTGTCGCCATCGAACACATCCCAGACCCAGGCGATGGTGGTGCGGCCTTTCACGACCTTGGCGGCGAGATAGCCGCGCACGCGGTAGGCCGACGGACTTTCACGCGAGATGACCGCCAGCCGGCGGGTCTGCGCCTCGTCATTGAGACTCCGCACCAGCGTGGTGAATTGTGCCTGTGGCGGCCCGTCGATGGATTCGAAGGCGACGGTGGCGCCGCGCGGCTGCGCGGCCGACAGATTGGGCTGGCCGTCAAAGGTGCAACCCGCGAGCGCCAGTGCGCAGGCGACGGTCAACACACTCCCAGGACGCGACACGCAACAAACCGTGGCGCGCAAGGCGCGACGGCCCCATCCCAATTCCATAGACACCCCTGCGTCGCCTTGTTCTTGGTCTTGGCAGTCCCCCCTGGGCGCGCGGACCGTAGCCGCAAGCCCCCGCTTGAGTCCAGCCGAGGCGGTAGTCTGTAACCGTCCACCACGGGCAACGGTTAACCGGCGAGCGCGATGGCGTTGATATGTCGGCCGTAATCCGGCTCGTTCCGGTGCGTCGCGCGGCGAAAACTGTAGAACCGGTCGGGTTCGGCATAGGTGCATAGGCCGAGATCCTCGAAATCTGCGATGCCGGCGCGTTGGACCCGAATGGCGATATAGCCGGGCAGGTCGAACATGGCGTGACCGGCGTTGGGCGAGGCTGCGAAGAAGCGCGCATTGTCCGCATCGGCGGCGACAAAGCGTGCGACGAATTCCGGCCCGACCT
Organism: Hyphomicrobiales bacterium; assembly: GCA_016185205.1. Taxonomy (GTDB): domain Bacteria; phylum Pseudomonadota; class Alphaproteobacteria; order Rhizobiales; family Xanthobacteraceae; genus Pseudolabrys. The sequence goes on from JACPOA010000085.1 coordinate 128,911, forward strand.
CGTAGTTTGCTTGGCTGATGGTGGGGCCGAGCGCGGCGGTGATGCGGGCGCGACTGGCCCCGAGCTTTTCCATCGCCGCCACCGTCGCTTCGATCACGCCACTCAGCGCGCCGCGCCAGCCGGCATGCGCCGCGCCGATCACGCGCGCCTGGCTGTCGGCGAACAGCAACGGTCCGCAGTCGGCGGTGGAGACGCCGATGGCCAGCCGCGCCACGCGGGTGACGAGGCCGTCGGCACGCGGCCACGTGTCATGCGTCCATGGCTCTTCGACCGCCACCACGTCGGGCGAATGGATCTGGTAGGCCGTGAGCAGACGCTCCGGGGTGACGCCGAGGATGGTCGCCATGCGGGCGCGGTTCTCCGCGATCTTGTCGGGCGCGTCATTCGAGCCGGTGCCGCCATTGAGCGTGGCATAGACACCCTGCGACACGCCGCCCGCGCGCGTGAAGAAGGCGTGGTGGAGTCCGTCGAGTTCGGCGAGTGAAAGGGCCTGCAGCATCGGCTTGCTCCCTACTCGAACCCTGGCGTGACGCCAAGTGATGGATGGGCGAAACTGGCGACCTTGAACAGCGCGCCCATGCCGGTGCGGCCGCGGCCGATGAGCCGCGCCAGGCCTGAATCGATATCGGTGGCGGCGGTGCGCGATGTGGCCTTGGCCTTGAGCGCGGCGGCGCGGGTCTCGATGCCGAGCCGGCACAGGAAGTCCGCTTGCTCGATCGGCCCGAAAGCATTGGCGCCCATCGCCTCGATGGCGTGCGCCAGCGCCTGAAAATCGACATGCGCGGTCAGATCGATCGTGCCCGGCGCCGTCAGCGGATTGGCATAGGCGTGCTGGCCGACCGCCTGCAAGGTTTCGCCGGTGGCGCTTTCGACGTGCCCGTAGTCGATCGCCAGCGCGGCGCCGCCATCGTTTGCAATCCGCCGGCCCAACTCCATTGCCACGGAATCGGCGCGCCATTCGAAGATCGACGGCTCGGGCGCTTCGCGAACGGCCGGCGGCAATAACCGCTCGAAGTGCGGCAGCGGTTCGCGCGCCACGGTGAAAGCGAGATTGCCGTTCGCATCGATCCCGATCCGGCGCTCGTGCCAGCCGCCATCGATTTTGACCGCATGGTTGATCGGCAGCGCGTCGAAGAATTCATTGGCGACGATGATGGCAGGGCCTTTCGGCACCTCCTCCAGCGCGGCATGCCATGACACCGATAGGGGCAAGGCGTTCAGCGTGCGTTCCTGCTGCGCGCGCAGCACCGGACTGATCTCGACCAGATGCAGCGTGAGGGCGTCGCGGAAGCCCGGCATCACCTGCACGGCGCGCAGTGCATCGCTCATCAGGGTGCCGCGCCCCGGACCGAGCTCGACGATGCGGATGCGGTCGGGCGCGCCCATCTGCTTCCAGACCGCCGCCATCCACAGACCGATCAACTCGCCGAACATCTGGCTGATTTCCGGGGCGGTGATGAAATCGCCGCGCGCACCGAGCGGATCGCGCGTCATATAATAGCCGTGCGTCGGATCGCCGAGACAGAGCGCCATGTATTCGCCGACCGGCATCGGCCCCGCTGCCGTAATGCGCCGGCGGATTTCGGCTTCCAGCGGCGCGCTCTCGGCCACTATTCGCTCCGCTGCAACGGATGTTTGAGCGCATAGACGATGAAGCCGACGCCGGCGAGAAACAGCGGCACCGACAACAATTGGCCCATGGTCGCGCCGCCCCACAGAAAGCCGAGCTGGGCATCGGGCTCGCGGAAGAATTCGCTCGCCGAGCGAGCGACGGCATAGACCACCGCGAAGGCGCCGACGATCAGGCCCGGCCGCCTGAGCGCGCCGGCGCGCATCAATAGCGCCAGCACCGCGAACAGCAGCAGTCCTTCTAGCGCCGCCTCGTAGAGCTGGCTCGGATGCCGGGCTAGCTGCCCGCCGCCGGGAAACACCATCGCCCAGGGCACGTCGGCCGGCCGGCCCCACAATTCGCCATTGATGAAATTGGCGAGGCGGCCGAGGAATATTCCGATCGGCCCGACCGCGCAGGTGATGTCGCCGAGGGACAGGATCGGTATGCCGCGCTTGCGCGCAAACAAGATGACGGCCAGCACGCAGCCGGTGAAGCCGCCGTGGAACGACATGCCGCCCTGCCAGAGCTGCAAGATCTCGAGCGGGTGGGCGGCGAAATACTCGAAATTATAGAACAGCACATAACCGGCGCGGCCGCCGAGGATGATGCCGAGCGTCACCCACAGCACGAAGTCGTCGAAATCGAGCACGGTCAGCGGTGGCTTGCCGCCCCACAGTTTCTCGGAGCGGATCAGGGCGCGGGCATAGAGCCAGCCGAGCAGGATGCCGACGATATAGGCCAGCGCATACCAGCGGATCGCGAACGGGCCGATATGCACCAGCACCGGATCGAAGGCGGGAAAGGGGATGACGAACAAGGGCATGCGAAATTCCGTATGATGAACCGGGCGCGATTCTAGCAGTTCGTAGCACGCCGGGTCTTGCGGCCGGATGACCGGATCGCCATTGTTGGGCGCATGATCCCGAAGAGGCTAATTTCATGACCCAGACCAGCAACCGCATATTCGACGAGATGGCGCGCCTGATGAACGACGCCGCCGGCGTCGCGCAAGGCGTGCGGCGCGAATTCGACACTTTGTTCCGGGCCCAGGCCGAGCGCATCCTGCGCGATCTCGACGTGGTCCAGCGCGAGGAATTCGAGGCGGTCAAGGAAATGGCCCGCCTGGCGCGCGAGGAGAACGAGGCCTTGAAGGTGCGCATCGCGGTGCTGGAGGGCAAGTCTGACAATAAGCCGGCCGATAAGCCGGCCAAGAAGGGCGCCAGTTCGGCCAGCGAATAGGCCCCAACCGCCGGTCATTCCGGCTTTCTGTCGGTAGCTAATCAAGTTGTCCGGTTTTGGTAGCACATCATTTGTCCGCTTCTGTTTGTGCTGTTTTTGGCCTTGTGGGGCTTGTGGGCAACGCGCTTTGCGTTGTCCACAAACCCACATGGCGTAAGGTTGCTGCGT
>JACPOA010000086.1 GCA_016185205.1 Hyphomicrobiales bacterium
TCATGGTGGGCGGCAATGCCGCCGACCTCGAGCGCGCGCGGCCGGCCTTCGCCGCCATGGGCAAGACCATCACGCTCTGCGGCCCGGCCGGCGCCGGCCATGCGCTGAAGGCGCTCAACAACTACCTGTCGGCCGCGGGCCTGGTCGCCATGTGCGAGGCGCTGGTGGTGGGTGAGGCCTTTGGGCTCGATCCCGGTACCATGGTCGACGTGTTCAACAGCTCGACCGGCAAGAGCAACGCCACCGAGGTGAAAGGCCGCCAGTTCGTTGTGCCGCGCAACTTCGCGGCCGGCTTCACCACCGGCCTGATGGCCAAGGACCTGCGCACCGCGGGCGAGGTGGCGGCCCACCTCGAGCTCAACATGCCCGGGCTGAAGCAGGCGGTGGCCTACTGGGCCGACGCCAACGGCAAGCTCGGCGGCTCGGCGGACCACACCGAGATTTTCCGCTATGCTGAGATGCTTGCGGAGGATGAGTCATGAACCCCGCCTTCACGCTCGACAGCCCCTAATATCCATCTGCGGCCCGATGAGCGCGCGCTCGCCATGGAAGGCGGCGCCAAGTTCTGGCCAAGTTCTGGCCAAGTTCTGGCCAAGTTCTGGCCAAGTTCTGGCAAGGCATCGCCGAGCGCCACGATCTCGACCAGGGCCGCCTGATGTTCGTCACACCCGGCGCCACCACCGAGCACGAGCCGGCAAGACATGATCGGGAGATGATCTGGCGACTTGCTGCGTATATCAGGCAGGACGGCCTTTGACAGGCGGCGGCCGTCCCTGTAAATAGCCGCCACCTAGGGTCCCTGGCGCTGCCTCCCCGGCGGTGATCGACGGGACCCATTCACGAACGACACGCTGCCGATTTTCACGATGACCGCCTCCCGGTGGTCGAGGCGCGTGCGTCATCCCCCACTTCAGACTGAAGACCCATGAACCTCCAGGAACTCAAGATCAAGAAACCTCCCGAGCTGCTGGCATTTGCCGAGGAGCAGGGCGTCGAAGGCGCGGCGATGATGCGCCGCCAGGAACTGATGTTCGCCATCCTCCAGAAGGTGGCGGCCGCCGACCAGGCGATCTTCGGCGTCGGCACCATCGAGGTTGCACCCGATGGCTTCGGCTACCTGCGCTCGATGGAAGCCAACTACCTGCCGGGCGCCGACGACATCTATGTCAGCCCGACCCAGGTCCGCAAATTCGGCCTGCGCACCGGCGACACGGTCGAAGGCGAGATCCGCGCCCCCAAGGACGGCGAGCGCTATTTCGCCATGGTGCAGATCAACAAGATCAACTTCGACGATCCCGATGCGCTGCGCCACCGCATCAACTTCGATTCGCTGACCCCGCTCTATCCCGACCAGAAGCTCAAGCTCGAGATGGA
>JACPOA010000003.1 GCA_016185205.1 Hyphomicrobiales bacterium
TGCGAATCGGCGATCAACCAGCCGGTGGTTTATGCAGGCCGCGTGCTCGGCACCATGAACCTGCTCGACGCCAAGGGACACTACAAGGAAAGCGATCCGGCCAAGCTCGAGCCGTTCGCCGCCCTGATGATCGGCCCGTTCCTTGACGCCATCGCCGCCGATCCCGATATCGCGAAGAAGTAGGGAGCAAGTCGATGACCGCGATGCTGGGCGAGCTGCCGACCTGGAAACTCGAGGACCTCTATTCCAGTCCCACGGGCACCGATCTCGACGCCGACCTCAAACGGGCCACGGCTGACGCCGAGGCCTTCGCCAAGGACTATGAAGGCAAGATCGCGTCGCTCGACGGCAAGGCATTGGGCGCGGCGGTCGCCCGCTTCGAGAAGCTTTCGGACCTGATGGGCCGCATCGGCTCCTACGCTTCGCTCTACTACGCGCAGAACATGGCCGATCCCGAGCGCGGCCGGTTTTCGCCGAACGTGTCGGAGGCGCTGACCGCCATCGGCACCAAGCTGGTGTTCTTCCGGCTCGAGCTCAACAAGCTCGAGGATGCCGACCTTTCAGCCAAGCAGAAGGATCCCGCACTCGCCAAGTACGCGCCGTGGCTGCGCGACTTGCGCGTCTGGCGTCCGCACCAGCTCTCCGACGAGATGGAGAAGGCGCTGCACGAGAAGCACGTCGTCGGCCGCGCCGCCTGGTCGCGCCTGTTCGACGAGACCATCGCGCGGCTGCGCTATCCCTTCCGCAACGAGGTGCTGACCGAGCCGCAGATCCTCGACAAGCTGTCGAACAAGGACGCCGACGTCCGCAAGGACGCCGCCAAGTCGTTCGGCAAGGTGCAGGGCGACAACATCGCGATCTTCTCGCTGGTCACCAATACGCTGGCCAAGGACAAGGAGATCGAAGACCGCTGGCGCAAGTATCCGCGCCCACAGTCGGCCATGAACCTCGGCAACGTGGTCGAGGACGAGGTGGTCGATGCGCTGGCCGCGTCGGTGAAGGCGGCCTATCCGCGCCTGGCGCACCGCTACTACAGGCTCAAGGCCAAGTGGTTCGGCGTCGACAAGATGCCGTACTGGGATCGCAACGCGCCGCTGCCCGAGCACGACGATCGCGTGATCCCTTGGGCCGAGGCCGAGAAGATCGTGCTCGATGCCTACCGGGCCTTCTCGCCCGATCTTGCCGATGTCGGCCAAAAATTCTTCGGCACCGGCTGGATCGACGCGCCGGCGCGACCGGGCAAGTCGCCGGGCGCCTTCGCCCATCCGACGGTGCCGTCGGCGCATCCCTATCTGCTGCTGAACTACCAGGGCAAGGTAAGGGACGTGATGACGCTGGCCCACGAGCTGGGCCACGGCGTGCACCAGGTGCTGGCGGCGCGGCAGGGTGCGCTGATGGCGGACACGCCGCTGACCTTGGCCGAGACCGCCTCGGTGTTCGGCGAGATGCTGACCTTCCA
>JACPOA010000042.1 GCA_016185205.1 Hyphomicrobiales bacterium
CGAGGGCGGCACCACCCAACATCTTCAAACTCATACGGCGATTCATGTGCAACATTTCTGCTTCCCCTTTCGGATCAAGCTTCACTGTCCAGAGCGGACGAAGTCACATCAGATGCGGGATGAGCCCGCCTGACGTGACGAAAGCCTGTTTAGACATCCAGGGTATCTTCGCCGTGTTGCGGTCCGGAGAAATTGTGTCGTCTGTGTCGCCGGTCCCCTGATCGTGGAATACCTCAAGGAACTGGCCAGCCGAGCCGATCTGTCGGCCACCTGGGGCTCGTGGACCACGCAGTATCGTGTGCTGGCAGTGATCGTGGCCCTGCTCGCCGCCTACTTCGCCCTGCGGTCGGTCGTGCCCGCCGTCCTGCGGATGCTGCGGCCGGGCCTCTTCCTGGTGATCGTCCTGCTGGGCGTGTGGGCGCTCTTTCCCACCGAAGTCTGCTCGATCGAGTTCTTGTCCAGGCTGCCGCTGCTCTGCCGGCACTAGAGCGCCATCAAGGCGGCTTCCTGCCCTTCAGCACCTCGGCGATCAGCGACATGTCCATGGCATTGTCCAGGTCCACCGGCCCCGAGATGATCTTTTCGCGGATCAGGTAGGCCGCGAGGTAACCGAGCCGCCGATAGAGTGGTGCACCCTTGACCAGCGAATAGGTGTAGCGCGGGTTGGTCCACTCGTAGATCAGGGGCGGCGGGACCGCGTTGTAGATCGCCTCGGCGTCGGCATTGTTGAGTCCGACGTCGCGGGCCCACGCTTGAAAGGCGACCTTGTGGTCCTTGCTGACGGCGTCGTTCGCCACGACCAGTGCCCGGAGGAAGCGCAGCGCCGTTTCGCGATGTGTGCTCAGCCAGTCGCGTCGGACGCTGTAGCAGTCCACGTTGGTGTAGATGCCGAGATTGCCCTCGGTTTCGATGATCCGCGCATTGCCGTTCCGGATCATCCGGTGCATCCACGGCTCCCAGACCATGGCGGCATCGATCTGGCGCGCCTCCAGCGCGCGCAGCTGCGTTTCGGGCGCCATGTTGATCACCGTGACCTGCTCGGCCCGTATCCCGTGCTGGCGCATCATCATCAGGAAGCCGAATTGTGCGGTCGCGCCCTGGACCAGTCCGACCCGCTTGCCCTTGAGATCGGTCGGCGTGAGGATCTTGCCGTCCTTGTGCGCCACGAGCCCCTGGGCGTAGGCGCCTTCCGGGTTGATCCCGATCATCGTCCAGTCGAGACCCTGCGACAGCCCCATCAGGAACGCCACCGAGCCGACGCTGGCCAGGTCGAGCCTGCCCTGGCGCACCGCCTCGATCATCGGCGGTCCGGAGTCGAACTTCACGAACGTCGGCGACAGGCCCGCCTTCTCGAAAAGCCCGAGGTCGCGCGCGACGAAAAACAGCCAGTCGGGCTGCTCCTGATAGCCGATGACCATCGGACGGGCCTGGGCCGCGGCAGGGCGGACAGCGACGGCGCCGCCGGCCAGCAGGGCCGCGACCAGCCCGGTGCCGCCGCGGAAGACCTGGCGGCGCATCGGATGGGAAGGCCGTGCCGCCAGGCGTTTCATCGTGTCGTCGGTATCGACAGGACGGGGACGATGTCCTTGCTGCCGGTCTCCACGAAGGTGAACAGCAGCAAGATGAAGGAGAAAAGGTTCTTGGATGCAGGATCGCGGTCGTCGATCCAGAACCACTGGTTGCGATAGGGGATGGCCACGAACGCGTCGCCCGGCTTCTCGGGCGAGTTCGAGCTCGTGATCTTGATGAGCGGCGGGATCGTTCCGTGCGGACCGAGATCACCCTCGGCCGTCGACTGCACCCGGCGTTCCGTCACATGCGCCTCGGGCACGGCGATGGTCGAGGCGATGTCGAGGAGAACCTCGAAGATCGACCGGGTGACCATCGCGATTTCCTTGTTGTTCGACGGCACCGCGCCAAAGACGACCGTGAACTCCTTGGCCTCGGGATCGAGGTTCAGGATGCTCGTGACGTTGCGCACCGCCTGCCGCACGGCGGCGGAGTGGCTGCGGCGAAAGACCAGACTCAGCGTGTCGCCCTTCGGGCCCAC